>NZ_JBMDXN010000013.1:0-3172 GCF_048595155.1 Sphingomonas sp. | reverse complement strand
CTCTTCGTTTTCGAGGCGGAGCATTCCCGCGGTGAATTTCGCCTGTTGCCGCGACGCCTCGCCTTCGTTCTTGAGGAAGGAGATGGCCACATTCGCGGCGGCTCCCGCGATCACGATATCTTGATGCAGATCCAGCGTGACATTGAAGTCGGCCCCTACCGCCGATGCCAGGTCGCGCGGCGTGCGCGCCGTATAGACCAGATCGAAGGTCGCGCCGGCGGCGACAGTGCAATCAAGGTACGCCTGTCCGGACGAAAACGCGAAGGCGCTGGGCCAGCCGATCACGCCATCAGACCCAGACGCCAGCGCGCGGGCGCGGGCCAGGTCGATCAACGCCAACGGCGGATCAAAGGCGGTTTCGTTCTGGCGCTGGAAAGAGAGGCTGGTGACCGATCGGCAATCGTCGGGCAGCTTGATTACGGCCGTGTCGGCCTCGACCGGCTCGGTATGCAGGAGGTTTTCGAGCCAGAGCCATTTGCGGCCCTGTTCGAGACTGAGCAAAGAGGAGTGGATCGCGCGATCGACAACATCATCAGGTATAGCTGATGGGCCAGGTTTCCAAAGATCCCCCCGGACTTTGTCCCTCGCCTGTTGCCAGGTAATCGCCACGCTCCACCCCTCCCCTCGGCCCCAGAGCGCGTCTTATGCGCGCTGGGCGATTACGTCCACTTCAACGATGCCCGCCGTCAGGGCGCCGCCGCCGACCAGGATTTCAACCGTGTCGCCGGCGATGAAGTCGAGCGGTCCGATGGCGGCCGAGCCGACGCTACCGGCGGTCGCCGCCGGGGTGGCGGCGGGCCTGGCCGTGTAAACGCCGCCGCTGTTGCGCTGCAGCTTCATGGTCGCAGCCGCGCCCATTGCGGCAGTCTGGCGCAGGTGCGCTGCAGAAACGCGGGCGGCGTGCCCGAACGTCATGAGCACAATGCGATCACCGTTGGCGACGCCCGGAAGCGCCGGCTTGCTGGTGATGTTATACAGGCCCGTGTCCAGGCTCTTAAGCTGGGTCGCGGGAATTGCGATGGTGGTGTTCGTAGCCATGATCTTACTCCAAGATCCTGAGTAAATGGATCAACCGTTCGTCCAAGGGGCGGGCCATGGCCCGCCCCTCTCGCGATTAGTTGTGCTGCGCCGCGCAGGTTTCGATCACGAAGCAACCGAAATCCGACTGGTTGTTGAAGCGGGTCTTTGCCATGCCCCAGATGAGCGTGACGGCGACGCCGTAGCGCTTGCCATAGTCGAACGTGCGCTCGACAAGCTGCATCTTGCCCCAACCGTCGGTATCGTTGCCGTGCGCAACCACCGCAGCCTGCGCGCCCAGGAAGAGCGCGCGGGCACCGGCCAGATTGCCGCCCGCACCGCCGTTCGCGAAGGTCGGCACGCGACTGCTCTCAAGGATGAGCATTTCGCGATAGACGCCGACAACCTCACCCTCGAACGGGTTGGACTTGCCACCCTGCACAACGGCGCGGGTGATATCCATCCACTGGCCGGGCGACGTGTTCGAGCGAAGATCGTTCACCTGGTAGGGGTGAAGCACCACCACCCAGAGGCTCTTGCCGTCGAACTGCGCCTTGCGCATCGTCGGGGTGGCGAGCTTCACGCGCTCCGCCGCCTTGTCGAGAACCGAAAGCGTCATCGTGTCGGTTACGACCAAGGTGTTGCGCGCCGTGTTGCCGGTGCCGGCATAGATGATGCGATCGCTCGACGGGGCGAGAAGGGCGTTGCCGCCCAGGAAGCCGCGCGGGTGATACTTGGAAACGCCGCCCGCGCCGACGCCGATGCCGCTCAGATACTCGAAGAACGTCGTGTCGAGGTAGTCTTCCAGCCACTCCTGCAGGGCATCCTTTGCTTCCTGCTTGACTTGGAACATCGTGCGTTGCGCCGACAGGTTCAGATCGACCTTGATGGCGTGCCGCTTCTCGCCCAGGTACAGAGCGAAATCGCGGAAATCCAGGCCCTCTTCCTGGCCTTCCAGCGTTTCGTCGTCCTGCACGCCGATGCCGGTGGGCAGCGAGCGCAGGCCGAAGGTGATCCGGTCGCCGCGATCCTTCTTAAGTTCGCTCTTGACCTGGACGATCGACCGATCCGACTGACCGGTCATCTTGCCATACATCGTTGCTTTGACGGCATCCGAGAAGGCTTTGCGCGACCATACCTTGATGGCTGCGTTAGACGTGCTTGGAATGGTAGTGGTGGACATGATGATGGGCCCCCCGACCCAGGCCGCAAATCGGCCGCTATAGGTTGCAAACGAAAGCGAGAGCGCCGGTAAGGCTGGCGAGCCGCTGCCCGTCCCGTGGGCGATCCGTTTGCACCCGATAAGGCGGGGTGCCTGCCACTACCCTTGACGCCGGGCGAAGCGACTACCGCTTAACGCCCGGCGAGGCGGATCAATCGTGCCGGTAGGAAAGAACCTGCCGAACCAGATCGTCATCGGATTGTGGGGTTGGCTTGTTATGTGGCACTTGTGCCAGATAAGATTGAGCCGCCCCCGCGTCCGCTGCGGCGATCACTAACACAACAAGATGGTCAAGCTCAACATTCATCGCGGCGGCGATCGTCTCGATACCCGAGAACAGGTAAGGCGTTTTCCCGTCTTCGGACATCGCGAAGATAACCGGAGCGCACCGCCCTTCGGTCGCCAGCACCTTATCGTTCAGATCGCGAACCGCTAAGCTGCCCTGCAGCGAGCGGATTCGTTCGAGGCTGGAAGCCGCGAGATCAAGAACCAGCGATATCGGGATACGGTGAAGCACGCCTTCGACGTGTCCGAGCCGCACAAGATTATCGCTTTCAGGTGAAACAGCCGCACCGGCAGTTTGATCGTCCTGATCGGCCTGGTCGGTTTCGGCTTCCACCACCCCATCGGCGGCAGGCTCTTCCAGCGTCTCCGCGCCTGGTTCGGCTGGGTTTTCGTCCGGCGTCTCCGTTGGCGTTTCGGTCGGGGCTTCCTGCTGCGTCTCACCGGCGCCGGTGTCGGGTGCTTCCGTTGCGGCGGGCGCGGCGGGCTCGATTGGCAACGCGGATTCGGTCGACGCAGCCGGGGCGGGCGGGTGCCCTGCATCGTCTGCGGGATCGAATAAGGCATCATCGGCCGGCGGCGTGGTCTCTTGTGCGGGTGGCTGGGTGGCCTCCTTCACTTCGACCGGTGCCGCGGCCTTTGGCTGCGTCG
>NZ_JBMDXN010000012.1:0-96720 GCF_048595155.1 Sphingomonas sp. | reverse complement strand
CGACCGCATCTGGACCTACCGTCACGCCATGACCCCGTCGGAGATGCCGAAGGAGTTGCTGGTCATCGGTTCGGGCGCGATCGGCTGCGAATTCGCGAGCTTCTATTCGGACATGGGCGCCAAGGTGACGATCGTCGAGATGCTCGACCGGATCCTGCCGGTTGAGGATCACGAGGTATCCGCCTTCGTCCAGAAGCAGTTCGAAAAGCAGGGCATGAAGATCCTGCCGAAGCATGGTGTCGAGAAGATCGACGTGAAGCCGGGCCGCTCCGTCACCGCGACGATCAAGCGGCCGGACGGCAAGACCGAGGCGCAGGAGTTCAGCCACGTCATCGTCGCCGTCGGCATCGTCCCGAACACCGAGAATATCGGGCTGGAAACCCTTGGTATCGAGACCGCGCGCGGTCACGTCGTGATCGATGAAATGTGCCGCACCAACGTGGAAGGCATCTACGCGATCGGCGACATCACCGGCGCACCCTGGCTGGCGCACAAGGCCAGCCATGAAGGCATCATCGCGGTCGAACATATGGCGGGCAAACACCCGCACGCGATGGACGTGCTGAAGATACCCGGTTGCACCTATTCGCGGCCGCAGGTGGCGAGCGTCGGCTATACCGAGGCCAAGGCCAAGGAGCTGGGCTTTGAGGTGAAGGTGGGTAAATTCCCCTTCATCGGCAACGGCAAGGCGATCGCGTTGGGTGAGGCGGAAGGCTTCGTGAAGACGGTGTTCGACGCGAAGACCGGCGAGTTGCTGGGCGCGCATATGGCCGGACCGGAAGTGACCGAGCTGATCGAGGGCTATACTGTCGCCAAGCAGCTGGAGACGACGGAAGCGGACCTGATGGAAACGATCTTCCCGCACCCGACGCTGTCGGAAGCGATGCACGAGAGCGTGCTCGCCGCATATGGCCGGGTGATCCACATCTGATCTAGGCGGCGGGTTACGGGGATGGCGAGGGGCAGGCAGCCTGCTTCAGCCATTCCCGGAAAGCCGCCATGGCCGCGCTGTCCTTGCGGGACATGAGTCGCGTCAACCAGTAGCCGCCAGTTAAGATCTCGATTGCGAAGGGCTGGACAAGCCGCCCGGCATTCAGCGCGTCCGCGAACATGGCAGGCGGGGCCAGTGCGACGCCCAGGCCGGACTGCGCGGCGGCCGCCATGGCGAGCGATGTATCGAATACCGGTCCTCGCAAAGACGGGCAGGGTGCGCCCGCGCGTTCGAACCAGAGCGGCCATTCGTCTGCGCGATAGGAACGCAGAAGCGTCTCGCGCGCCAGGGCGGATGGCTCGATCAGCCGCTCGGCTGTCGCTGCATTGCATAAGGGCGCCAGAGGGGCGTCCAGGATCGACTCCGCATGCATGCCGTGCCAGGCGCCGTTGCCGAACCGGATCGCGAAATCGAGGCCTTCGCCGGCCAGATCCACCCGGTTGTTGTTCGTCATCAGGCGCAAGTCGATGCCGGGATGGCTGCGGTTAAACGCGTCGAGCCGGGGCAGCAGCCAGCCTGCCGCAAAGGTGCCGACAACACCCACGTTCAGCACCTCGCGCAACTTGCCATCCGCATAGAGATCCAGCGTCGCCCCGATCCGGTCGAACGCTTCGGCCACCGTGGGCACCAGTGCCTGGCCTTCTGCGGTTAAGGCGAGTCCACGCGGGAGGCGGCGAAAGAGGGGTGTGCCCAGCCGCTGCTCAAGCGCGGCAACCTGATGGCTGACCGCGCCCTGGCTGACATGAAGCTCGATCGCGGCACGGGTGAAATTGAGATGCCGCGCTGCTGCTTCGAACGCCCGCAACGCGTTCAAGGGAAGTTGGGCCCGATCCATGGCTTGTCATGAAATAACCTCATGGCTCTGTCGAGATATGATGCTTTGTCAGCTTGTATAAGCAGGTCGCATGATCCCGGTGTTATCAGGGAGGCATGCAATGAAATATTCGAAGACGCTTCTTACCGGCATCGCCGCGTTCTTGCTGCCGACGCTGGCGACAGCGGCCCGACCGCAGCTTGATCCCTTGTTGCGTCCGGTCGCGCCGAAGGCTGCGCGCGAATGGCTGACCCCGCAGCCGCCGCTCCACATTTACGGCAACAGCTATCTGGTTGGCTTTGGCGGGCTCAACGTGGGGCTGATCAAGACATCAGAGGGATTGATACTGATCGACGGATCCGTGCCGCAGGGCGTGCATAGGATTGAGGCCAATCTTCGGGCGCTGGGATTTGCGATCCGCGATGTGAAATACATCCTCAGCACCGAACCGCATTTCGATCATGCCAGCGGCATTGGCGCCCTTGCGCGGGATTCGGGCGCCATCGTGGTAGCGGGCAAGGCGGCAGTGCCGGCGCTGCAGAGCGGATGGCCAGGCTCGGATGACCCGCAGGCGGGATATCGCGCGCATTATCATGGTGTTGGGACAGTGCGCGGTGTGGCGGACGGCGCCGTGATTCGCCTGGGCGATGTTGCCGTCACCGCAGTGGCGACACCGGGCCACACGTCGGGCAGCACCAGCTGGACGTGGCGATCCTGCGAGGAAGGCCAGTGCAAGACCATCGTCTTTTCGGCCAGTCTCAATCCGATCTCCGCCGATCATTACCGCTTCACCGATCCCGCCCATCGCGCCCTGTTGGACGGCTTTCGGCAGAGTTTCGCCAAGATGAAGGCGCTGCCATGCGATATCCTGATCACGGCGCATCCAGGCCAGTCGGATGGCGACATCAAAGCCGCCAAGTTGCAGGCCGGCGTCAAGCCGAACCCCTATCTGGATGCCAAGGCCTGCCGCGATTATGCGGCCCAATCAGAAGCGCTGTTCAACAAGCGGATCGCCGACGAAAAAGCAGGGAAGATCAAGTGAGGCGCATGCTCCTTGCCCTGGCGTTCATCTGCGCGGCGCCGTGCACCGCGGCAACCTGGCAGCCGGCACCGGGCACGCAGCAAATGGCACTCTGGCCAGGCGCTCCGCCGCATATGCTGCCGGTCGATGGGCCGGAGACCATGCGAAGTGATCCTAACGCAAAGATCGGCGGCAAGACGGTGATCGCAATCGATCGCGTATCCCACCCAACCTTGACGTTTTATCGGCCACGCGGACGGAATACGGGTGCCGCCGTGCTGGTCTATCCGGGCGGCGGCTTCTGGATTCTTGCGATGGATCTGGAAGGCAGCGATGTTTGCGACTGGCTGACCGCCAAGGGCATCGCCTGCATCCTGGTGAAATATCGGGTACCCGGTAGCCATCAATCGCCGCGATCGGGCCCCTACCCGCTTAATCCGGTCGCGCTGGAGGATGCACAAAGGGCGATCGCGATCACGCGCTTTCATGCCCGCGCGTGGGGGATCGATCCGCACAAGATCGGCGTGCTCGGCTTCTCGGCGGGCGGCCATCTGGTAGCGGCGACCAGCACCCTGTCGCGCATCTACGCGCCCGTGGACGTGGTCGATCAAACCAGCGTGCGCCCGGATTTCGGCATCGCCCTCTATCCCGGCCATCTGTGGATCGATGAAGACCGGTTTCAGCTCAATCCTGACGTGCCGGTCAGCGGCACGACGCCGCCGCAATTCATCGTCCAGAATGAGGATGACCCGGTCGATAGCGTGAACAATGCGCTCGTCTATTATATCGCGCTCCAAAAAGCGGGCGTGCCGACCGAGCTGCACCTCTACGCGAAGGGCGGCCATGCCTTCGGCCTGCGCCATGACGCCGCCAAACCGGCGACGGATTGGCCGGTGCTGGCGGAACGCTGGCTGCAGACCATCGGCATGTTGCCTTAGTGGCTGTGCAGGGGGAGCGTAAGCCCGGGCGGGCATGCCGCACGGCGAAGCGCGGACAGGCTAAGGGGAAGCCGCTTCCTGTCTGCCGTGCTCCTCCCCTAAGAGGCGGCATGACCTATGTTAGATCTTCGGCAGGATCGGTGATCGGACGTTCCCGATCGCCGGTGCCGTGGATGTTGGCGGCAGCCCTCCTGTTTGTTGCGTCACTGGCGATGCGGTTTCCCGGCGTCGCCATGTATGACAGCGTCACCCAATATCAGCAGGCGGTCAGCGGCAATTATGATGATTGGCATCCGCCGATCATGGCGCATGCCTGGGCGCTGCTGAACCATATCCATGGCGGCACGGCCCCCTTCTTTATCGTGCAGATGCTACTGTGGTGGTCCGGCCTTGGCCTGATATCCGTGGCGCTTGGTCAGCAACGGCGGCATGGCGCGGCGGCGCTGGTGCTGCTGGTCGGCATCGCACCCTTATGGCTGGGGTGGACAACCGTTGTACTCAAGGATGCCCAGATGGCCTGCTGCCTCGCGGCGGCGACCGGGCTTGCCGCTTACTGGCGATTCGACCGGCGCAACATGCCGGGCTGGGCCGTGGCGGCCATCGCGATCCTGCTGATCTATGCGACGCTCGTACGCGGCAATGCCGTGTTCGCTACTGTCCCGTTCGCGATGGCGCTGGTGGGGTGGCCGCGACGCGACCGTTTATGGGTTCAGGTCACGACCGGCATCGTTCTGATGCTGGCGGTGATTGCGGTCAGCCCCTTCATCAATCATCGTCTTCTGCTCGCGGCGCCGAGCGGCGTCGAACGGGTCCTGCCGCTCTATGACATGGTCGGCATCACCCATTATGCGCGGCTGCCGAGCATCGCTGCCATCCCGCCCGCCTTGTGGGCGGAATCGGAGCAGAAGGGCTGTTACACGCCTTATTACTGGAATCCCTATGGGGAAGACCGGCAATGCGGCAGCATCGGCACGGCCGCGGTGTTCGCCGAAGGTGCCGAGCCGCATCTGATGCGGGACTGGGCGGGTCAGGTGCTGCGTCACCCGGTGGCTTATGCCCGCCATCGTTTGAGCCATCTCAATTCCAATCTGCGCTTCTGGGTGCGCGGAACAGAGCCGGATGCCATTCCGCCGATCGACAGCGAGCCGAACAAGGATGGACTGGGCGCCCCACCGACCGCTGGGGCGAGGATGTTGATTTCGGCGGCGACGTTGATGCTCGCGACGCCGCTGGGCTGGCCGATCGTCTGGCTTGCGGTCGCGGCCGGGCTGACCTGGGCCTCCACCGGGCGCACCGAACCACAGGCGCGGCTCGGCCGGGCGCTCGCCATATCGGCTCTGTGCATGAGCGGCAGTTTCGCGGTGGTCAGCATCGCCAGCGATCTGCGCTACCATCTCTGGTCGATGGTGGCGGCGGCGCTGGCCCTGATCCTGCTGATCGACGCGCGGGCGCTGTATCGGCGGCGTGCGCTCATCTCCGGTGCCGTGGTGCTGGGCGTCATCGCGATCGGCACGGCCGCGCGGCTGGGCGCCGCAAGCCCGGTCTACATACCGGTCATGCCCCCCGCGACGGCATCCTCATAGGCCGTCAGTCAATCCGTTGGCGGGCACGCCGTCTCTCTCGACGCGCCTCCGCGTGGCGGGTGATTGTCACCGGGATGATGCACAATATCGCCACGAGATAGCCGACAAAGATGGAATCGGCGGCCAGGACCAGCCCGGTCATGGCCGGTGGCTTGCCGAGCGCGAGGAAGTTGAGCGCATAATGGCCGGCCATGACCGGCAGGGTCGCGAGCAGGCTGAAGCCCAAAGCCCATAGGAAGTCTGGCGCGATCAGGCGGAGCGATGATCCGATGCTTGCGCTGCCATCCCCCAGCGGCGCGCGCGCGATCCACTGCGCCAGCAGGATGTCGAGCACGAGCAGGAGGGGGAGCGATGCCAACCCGGATATCGTTCCCGCGCGACCGGAGATCAGCTGAGGGATCCACAATGCCCCCAGATTGACCACGGCGCTGTACAGAAAAACGGCGACGTAAGCGCGTACCGCAGCAGACTCCCATCTTCCGGCGCGCGCACCGTCGCCCCACCATGCGAAGCGCGCCACCCAGTAACGCGGCAGCAGCAGCACCAGGACCTTGATCGTACCGAATACCATGCGTGTGTCAGTGGTGGCGTCGGCCTGAAAATGGGCGAAGCTCGAGAACAGGCCCATTCTATATTCGGCGATATGCTGGGCGAGCTCGGGCAGGACGGGTACGAAGAACAGCAGCGGACAGGCCATCGCGAAAGCGCCCGCGCTGCGATAGGTCCGCAAGATCGCCTTAAACATCGTGCCGTTCCTCATCGGTAAAGGTGATCAGATCGCCCGGCTGACAGTCGAGCGCGCGGCAGATCGCCTCCAGCGTCGAGAAGCGGATCGCACGTGCCTTGCCTGTTTTCAGGATGGAGAGGTTGGCAAGGGTGATGTCGACACGATCCGCCAATTCGGTCAGCGTCATCCGGCGTTGATGCAGCAGCTCGTCGAGCCGGATTTCGACCGGCATCAGATCGTCGCTTCCAGATTGTCGCGTAGCTGACGTGCGTTGGCGCGCTGAAATGGATTGCCTGCCTCGACGGTGGCGAGGATCGCCAGCAAGCGCCGAAAAAGGCGATAGACGGGAAAGACAACCAATATCCCGACGGCGATCAGTACCTCTACCGCGTTAAGTAGCGCGGGCCGTGCGCCCGCGGCGGCGGTGCGCGTCACATGCGCGGCCAAGCCGCCTACATCGCACAGAAGTATGACCATGGCCACTAGGGCGCCGACCAGGAAGAGCCAGTTGCCGGTGTTGAGTATCAGCAACAGCCAGCGAGACACGCGCAACATCTTGCACTCTCCTTATTGATTATCAGTAAACAACATATCGATAATCGACAATACGGTGTCATTCGACACATTGGCAGTCCGCTGGTCGGCGCTACACGGGAGCGGCGTTAACGGGGGACTTTATGCGGATATCTGTTTCAGGGGCGATCGTGCTCGGGCTGCTGGCGAGCGCGGGGCACGCAGCGACGGTGGTGACCGCCGCCCACATGATCGATCCCGTCAAAGGTGTGATGATCGACGATGCGGTGGTGGTGATCGGGGACGATGGCCGCGTACAGGCACTTGCCTCCGGACCCGCGGCGCGACCGAATATTCCCGCCGATGCGACGCGGGTGGATCTGGGTGACGTCACGATCTTGCCCGGGCTGATCGACATGCACGTCCACCTGACCAGCGATCCGACTTTGTCCGGCTATCAGGGGCTGGAATATACCGACAATTTCTGGACGGTGATTGGCGTTCCCAACGCCAAGAGGACGCTGGAGGCAGGCTTCACCACCGTACGCATGGTGGGATCGAGCAATTATGACGATGTCGCGCTGAAGCAGGCGATCGAGCATGGCTATATCGCCGGGCCGCGGATCGTGCCTGCCACCTATGCGATCGGCGTGACCGGCGGCCATTGCGACGCCACCGAATATCCGCCGTCCGTGAAAGTGCCCGCGCCGGGTATCGCCAACAGCCCGGGCGAATTCAGGGGGCTCGTACGGACGCTGCGCAAATATGGCGCCGAGGTGATCAAGGTCTGCATGACCGGTGGCGTGCTGTCGAAGACCGACTCGGTCGGTGCGCAGCAGCTTTCCTATGACGAGATCAAGGCAATCGTGGACGAGGCGCATATGCTCGGCCTGCGCGTGGCCGTGCACGCGCATGGCACGGATGGCATCAATGATGCGTTGCGGGCCGGCGTGGACACGATCGAGCATGCCAGCCTGGCCGATGCGGAATCGTTCAAACTGGCCAAGGCGCATGGGGCATGGTTCGACATGGACGTCTATGACGACGATTACATCTTGGCGGAGGGCGCCAAGAACGGCGTGTTCGCCGAGAGCCTGGCCAAGGAGAAGATGATCGGCCTGAAGCAGCGCCAGACGTTCCGCGCCGCCCATGCTGCCGGCGTAAAGATGCTGTTCGGCACCGACGCGGGCGTTTACCCCCATGGCGACAACGCCAAGCAATTCGCCAAGATGGTCGAATGGGGCATGACACCGATGGAGGCGATCCGCGCTGCGACCTCCGATGCGGCGATCGCACTTGATCGCGCCAATGACGTCGGTCAGCTGACGCCCGGCCATTTCGGCGACATCGTTGCCGTGGCAGGCGATCCGACCAAGGACGTGCGCCTGCTGGAACATCCCGCCTGGGTGATCAAAGGCGGACAGGTCGTGTGGAGCCCGGCGCGCTGATGGCGGAAAGCAATAACAAGCTTGTCCTGTTCGCTGCGCTGGGTGCCAATCTGGGCATCGCCGTTGCCAAGTTCGTGGCCGCTGCGCTGACCGGATCCTCGGCGATGCTGACCGAAGGTTTTCACTCGGTCGTGGATTCGAGCAATCAGTTGCTGCTGCTCTACGGCGAACGGGCCTCGCGCCGGCCGCCCGACGAGATCCATCCGCTGGGCTATGGGCGGGAATTGTATTTCTGGAGCTTCGTCGTCGCGATCCTGATCTTCGCGACGGGCGCCGGCCTGTCGATCTACGAAGGCGTTCATCACGTGCTGGAGCCCGCGCCGGTCCAGGATGCGACCGTCGCCTATATAGTATTGGCCATTTCCTTTTTGCTCGAAGGCGCATCGTGGCTGACCGCGCTGCGCGAGTTCCGACGCACGCAGGGCGAGCTGGGCTGGTGGCAGGCGATCCGGCGCTCAAAGGATCCGGCAACGTTCATCGTGCTGTTCGAGGATTCGGCCGCTCTGTTCGGTCTCGTCATCGCGGCGATCGGCGTATTCCTGGCGCATTGGACTGGCGAACCAGCCTGGGATGGTGCGGCCTCGATTGTGATCGGCGTCGCTCTGGCAATCGTCGCCTTTATGCTGGCGCGCGAATCGAAGGGGCTTCTGATCGGCGAGCGGGCGGACCCGCGTCTGATCGCGGCCATCCGGGCTGCCTTCGCAGCGCGACCCGAGGTGACCGCGGTGCAGGAAATCATCACCATCCATATCGCGCCCCGCCGCGTCTATGTCTCGGCGAGCATCGACTTCGAGGATGACGTTCCGGTGGGCGCGGTCGAGCGCCTGATTGCGGAAACGGAGGCTGCGCTGCGCCAGGCATGGCCGCAGATCGACAGCGTCTATATCAAGCCGAAGGCGCGGCCGGCCTGATCGGCACCAGGATGTAGAGATTGTCGGGCAAGGTTCGCTCGATCCGGTAATTGGCCTCGATCAGCTTGTAGACATCGGGCGGCAAACGCCCGTTGTCGGTGCCGTAATCGTCGTCGCGGGCTACGACCAGCGCGTCGAACTGGCGGGCGGCGATGCGAGCCCGCAACTTCCATGGGTCGCCGATACGACGCATCTTCTGCCCATAATTGAAGAAGTCGAGCGTGTAAGGTTTGCCGGCCCAATAGCATAAAGCGGGCATCTCGCATGCGACCGGCCCCGGGCGGGTTCCCAGGAAACGGATCGTGTCGCGCCAGGCTTGGTCGCGCGCCGCCAGCGTGCGCACAGTCTCGATCCGGTGCGGGATGCCCACCAGATCCTTGATCGCTGCGGGGGCGATGACCAGCGCCATCACGCTCAGCCGCGCGGCGATCGGCAAGGTCGCCGGCGGTGCTGCCGAAAGAAGCACGCCGATCAAGATCGAAATGGCGATGATCGCGTCGAAATGGGCATTGTGGGAAACGCCCGCCCCCAGCCGCTCGAACATGCCGAAGCCGAGGGCCAGGATCGCGAACAGCGCCAATAGGGTCAGCCGACTGTCCTGCTTCCATCCTGGCAGACGCGGCAGATAGACGGCGGCAATGACGATGCCCGGCAGCAGATAGCTGAGATCGAACAGCCCATATTTCAGGCTCTCCACATGCAATGTGCGCACATGATGCAGCACCTGATCGAAGAACAGCGGGCCGTAGAGGATATGCAGCCCGGCCAAGGCGCATCCGAGCACGAGCACCCCGGCGCCGATCCAGACGGCAAGGGCGCGCCGGTCATGGATCGCGAGCGCGCCGGTGATCGCCAGGGGCAAAGCAACCTGATTATGCTTGATCAGCCCGGCGACAAGCAGGACGAAGGCAGCGCCGATCAGCCGTGCCGGCGTGAAGCCGCCGCCGCAACGCGTGATCAGCAGAGCGAGCGCTATCAGCTGAAGCGCCTCGGCCATCCATTGGGGGTCGTCGGCCGCGATATAACGCGGGGCCATCGATACCGCCACCAGTAGGAAGATGGCGCCTCCGAACCAGGCCCATACTGACGGGCGACCCGCGCGCGCTGCGATCAGCCCAACCAGCCAGCCGGTGCCGATCAGCGCGACTAGGCTGAGCAGCCGCCCGGTCAGCACCAGATCGCCCAGCGCGCGATTGAAAAGGCCTACGATGTAGAAGGAGAGGGGTGGGTAATTGTCACTCAGCGGCGAGGCCGGGCCGGTGTAGAGCGGCTGCCCCGCAAGTGCCCGCTCCGTCCAATAGGCATTCCACCCTTCATTGTTGTTGACCGATATCGGATGGCCGATCTGAAGGAGCGGACCGATCATTTGCGCGAAGATGCAGAGCGCGGTTAAGGCGGTCAGCGCGGCGAGCCAGCCCACCCACTTCCCGTCCCGTGCCGAAGCGGCTGCGCCGCCATGCGGGGCGCTCAGTGGTGGCCGGCGATCGGTTTCATCGCTCCTGCGAGACTCGGAGTAGGTCATCGCAGCGCGCCTTTGCTGCGTTATCGTGGCTGGCGCATGAACATTGCCGGTGGGTGTTGGAATTACAGCAGGCGCAGGGGCGGATACATACAGCGACGAGCCGTTGACGCTATTCGACTCTAGGGCTATAGGGCCGCTCGCTCGCGGGCCATCTGGCTCATGCGGGTGCACTGAACATTGCCGATGCTTGGCATGCCCTGGGGCGAAGATCACCCTAGGGCCGTTATCGCATTCCGCTGTCTTCGAGCAGCAGCATGAGGTGCTGGCACGGTAAAGTAACCCTGTGAAAGGTGAAGGGCTTCATGCCGACGATTAACCAGTTGATCCGTAAGGGTCGTGAACCGCAGATCGCCAAGTCCAAGGTGCCTGCGATGGACAAGAACCCGCAGAAGCGTGGCGTTTGCACCCGCGTTTATACCACGACCCCGAAGAAGCCGAACTCGGCGCTGCGCAAGGTGGCCAAGGTCCGCCTGACCAATGCGCGCGAAGTGATCAGCTACATTCCCGGCGAGGGCCACAACCTGCAGGAGCACTCGGTGGTCCTGATCCGTGGCGGCCGTGTGCGCGACCTTCCCGGTGTGCGGTACCACGTGCTGCGCGGCGTGCTCGACACGCAGGGCGTCAAGAATCGCAAGCAATCCCGCTCCAAGTACGGCGCCAAGCGTCCGAAGTAAGCCGATCGGCACATTCGTCCGATCACCCGGCTGAAGTTTAGAGGAAGAAGAAAAGATGGCTCGTCGTCGTCGTCCAGAAAAGCGCGAAATCCTGCCCGATCCTAAGTTCGGGGATGTCGTGCTGTCCAAGTTCATGAATTCCGTCATGCTCGACGGCAAAAAGTCCACCGCGGAGAGCATCGTCTATGGCGCGCTCGAGACGGTCGAGACTCGTGCCAAGCGTGAGCCGCTCGGCGTGTTCCACGATGCGCTCAACAATATCCGCCCGGGTATCGAAGTGCGCAGCCGCCGCGTCGGTGGTGCGACCTACCAGGTTCCGGTTGAGGTTCGTCCGGAGCGTAGCCAGGCTCTCGCCATCCGCTGGCTGATCGCTGCGGCACGTGGTCGTTCGGAGCACACCATGTCGGCACGCCTGTCGGGCGAGCTCATGGACGCCGCCAACAACCGCGGCAACGCGGTCAAGAAGCGCGAAGACACGCACCGCATGGCGGAAGCGAACCGCGCCTTCTCGCACTACCGCTGGTAAATTCTATACCTATATGGAGATGAGGGTTTCGGCCCTCGTCTCCAAATCACCGTTCGCCCTGAGCTTGTCGAAGGGCTGTGCTTCTCCACCCGGGGAACGAAAGGGCAGGGCTTCGACGCGCTCAGCCCGAACGGATTTGAGAGCTGAACCTACAGTTTTGATCGCCGCCTGACGCGGCCCAGGAGTGAATATCATGGCCCGCAGCCATCCGCTCGAGAAGTATCGCAATATTGGCATCATGGCGCACATCGATGCCGGCAAGACGACCACGACCGAGCGCATCCTGTATTATACCGGTAAGTCCTACAAGATCGGCGAAGTCCATGAGGGCACCGCCACCATGGACTGGATGGAGCAGGAGCAGGAGCGTGGCATCACGATCACGTCCGCTGCGACGACGTGCTTCTGGAACGATCACCGCATCAACATCATCGACACGCCCGGCCACGTCGACTTCACGATCGAAGTCGAGCGTTCGCTGCGCGTGCTTGACGGCGCGGTCGCCTGCTTCGACGGCGTTGCCGGCGTGGAGCCGCAGTCCGAGACGGTGTGGCGTCAGGCTGAAAAGTATCACGTGCCGCGCATGTGCTTCGTCAACAAGCTCGACCGCACCGGTGCGAGCTTCGAGCGCTGCGTCGACATGATCAAGGATCGCCTCGGTGCGCGTCCGGCGGTGCTGTATCTCCCGATCGGCATCGAGAGCGGCTTCAAGGGTCTGGTCGACCTGGTCGAGAATCGCGCGATCATCTGGCTCGAAGAGTCGCTCGGCGCGAAGTTCGAATATCAGGAGATCCCGGCGGATCTGGCCGATGCGGCTGCTACTGCGCGCTCCGAACTGATCGAAATGGCGGTCGAGCAGGACGACGCCGTCATGGAAGCCTATCTTGAGGGCAATGAGCCCGACACCGCGACGCTGAAGAAGCTGATCCGCAAGGGCACGCTGAACTTCTCGTTCGTGCCGGTGCTGTGCGGCTCCGCGTTCAAGAACAAGGGCGTGCAGCCGCTGCTCGACGCGGTCATCGACTAACTGCCGAGCCCGCTCGACATTCCGCCGGTGGAGGGCCTGAAGCTCGACGGCGAGACGCCCGATACGCGTCCGGCGGCCGACGACGCGCCGATGTCCGCGCTTGCGTTCAAGATCATGAACGACCCGTTCGTGGGTACGCTCACCTTCGCCCGCATCTATTCGGGCAAGATGGACGCTGCCACGACCGTGCTGAACTCGGTCAAGGACAAGAAGGAAAAGATCGGTCGCATGCTGCTGATGCATGCGAACAGCCGTGAGGATATTCAGGAAGCCTATGCGGGCGACATCGTCGCGCTGGCGGGCCTCAAGGATACCACGACCGGTGATACGCTCTGCGCGCAGAACGCCCCGATCATCCTGGAGCGGATGGAATTCCCCGAGCCCGTGATCGAGCTGTCGGTGGAGCCGAAGACCAAGGCCGACCAGGAGAAGATGGGCGTCGCGCTCAATCGCCTGGCGCGTGAGGATCCGTCGTTCCGCGTGTCTTCGGACAATGAGAGCGGCCAGACCATCATCAAGGGCATGGGCGAACTCCACCTGGAGATCTTGGTCGACCGCATGAAGCGCGAGTTCAAGGTCGAGGCGAATATCGGTGCGCCGCAGGTGGCGTATCGCGAATCGCTCAGCCGCAAGGTCGATGTCGACTACACCCACAAGAAGCAGTCGGGTGGTTCGGGTCAGTTCGGTCGCGTCAAGATCACGGTCGAGCCGGGCGAGCGCGGCCAGGGCGTGATCTTCATCGACGAGGTCAAGGGCGGCAACATCCCGCGCGAATATATCCCGTCGGTCGAGAAGGGTATTCGCGAGATTGCGGCAACGGGTTCGAAGATCGGCTTCCCGATCATCGACTTCACCGCGACCCTGACGGACGGCGCCTACCATGACGTCGACTCGTCGGCGCTGGCGTTCGAAATCACGGCGCGGGGCGCAATGCGCGAAGCGGCGCAAAAGTCTGGCATCAAGATCCTCGAGCCGATCATGAAGGTCGAGGTCGTGACGCCGGAAGATTATCTGGGCGACGTCATCGGCGACTTGAACAGCCGCCGCGGCCAGATCCAGGGCACCGACAGCCGGGGCAATGCTCAGGTGGTCGAGGCGATGGTCCCGCTGGCGAACATGTTCGGCTACGTGAACCAGCTGCGCTCCTTCACGCAGGGGCGTGCGCAGTACACGATGCAGTTCAGCCACTATGACGAGGTTCCGGCGAACGTGGCGGAAGAGGTCGTCGCAAAGCTGGCATAAGCCAAAAAAGCTGCTATTGGCGCGCTCCGCGAGCGGGGCGCGCCCCTTTCTCCCAATATATCGAAGCAAGGTAGGAAATCATGGCTAAGGCTAAATTTGAGCGGACGAAGCCGCACTGCAATATCGGCACCATCGGCCACGTCGACCATGGCAAGACGTCGCTCACGGCCGCCATCACCAAGGTGCTCGCCGAGACCGGCGGCGCGACCTTCGTCGACTATGCCAACATCGACAAGGCTCCCGAGGAGCGTGAGCGCGGCATCACCATCTCGACCGCACACGTCGAGTATGAGACGGAAGCACGCCACTATGCGCACGTCGATTGCCCGGGCCACGCCGACTATGTGAAGAACATGATCACGGGCGCCGCGCAGATGGACGGCGGGATCCTCGTCGTGTCGGCGACCGACGGCCCGATGCCGCAGACCCGCGAGCACATCCTGCTCGCCCGTCAGGTCGGCGTTCCCGCCCTCGGCGTGTTCATGAACCAGGTCGACCTGGTCGATGACGCCGAGATCCTGGAGCTCGTCGAGCTCGAGATCCGCGAGCTTCTGTCGTCCTACGACTTCCCGGGCGATGACATCCCCGTCATCCAGGGTTCGGCCGTGAAGGCGCTCGACGGCTCCGACAACACGATCGGCCGCGAAGCCGTTCTGAAGCTGATGGCTGCCGTGGACGAATATATCCCGCAGCCCGATCGTCCGCTCGACAAGCCGTTCCTGATGCCGATCGAAGACGTGTTCTCGATTTCGGGTCGCGGCACCGTTGTGACCGGCCGTGTCGAGACCGGCGTGGTCAAGGTTGGTGAGGAAGTCGAGATCGTCGGCCTCAGCGACACCAAGAAGACCGTCGTGACCGGCGTCGAAATGTTCCGCAAGCTGCTCGACAGCGGCCAGGCGGGCGACAATATCGGCGCGCTGCTCCGCGGCGTTGGCCGTGACGACGTTGAGCGTGGTCAGGTTCTCTGCAAGCCGGGCTCGATCAAGCCGCACACCGAATTCTCGTCGGAAGTTTACGTGCTGTCGAAGGAAGAGGGTGGCCGTCACACGCCGTTCTTCGCCAACTACCGCCCGCAATTCTACTTCCGCACGACCGACGTGACCGGCGAAGTCGTCCTCCCCGAGGGCACCGAGATGGTCATGCCGGGCGACAACGTGAAGCTCGGCGTCAAGCTCATCGCACCGATCGCGATGGAGCAGGGCCTGCGCTTCTCGATCCGCGAAGGCGGCCGTACGGTCGGCGCCGGGGTTGTCAGCGCGATCACCGCGTAATATAAGTACGTCATCGCAGCCGCCCGACTCCCCGGTGGAGTCGGGCGGTTTGCTATTTATGAGAGACTTCGAATCGTGATGCCGGCTTAGGCGGGCAGTTCAACAGGCAGGCGACAAGCTTGCCTCGCGAAGCCGCAGCGCCGCTGGGGAACGAGGAAGAGGTCTCAGGCTCTTTCGCATCGGTAGGAACCATGGACAGCAATATCCGCATTCGCCTGAAGGCGTTCGATCATCGCGTGCTTGATCAGGCAACCGGCGAGATCGCCGACACCGCGCGCCGCACCGGCGCTTTGACCCGTGGCCCTATCCCTCTGCCGACGCGCATCGAGAAGTTCACGGTGAACCGTGGGCCGCATATCGACAAGAAGTCGCGTGAGCAGTTCGAAGTTCGCACGTTCAAGCGTTTGCTCGACATTGTGCAGCCGACCCCGCAGACCGTCGACGCTTTGATGAAGCTCGATCTCGCAGCGGGTGTTGATGTTGAGATCAAGCTAGCGTAAGGAGCTTTCACCGCTGGCGGGGTGATTCACCCCAGCCGGCGCTTTTGCTTCCCGCATGAGCCTTTCGAGGCGCGGTTGAAGCAGGAAAGCAAAGGGATACCGAACGCCTGTCTCCTTCGGGAGGAAGCGTTGCCTGCGTCCCCGCTTTCAGCAAGCGGGTGATACGTCACCTTCTTGTTGGACACTGGCCCAGGCGGGGGCACGCAGTTTCATTGGGCTGGGCTTCGGGGATCCCCGAAGCCTTTTTCGTTGGCATGCTCGCTGCTTCGGTGGCGAGCCTCTGGTTGGAAGGAATTGGTCATGCGCACCGGCGTGATCGCGAAGAAGATGGGGATGACCCGGCTGTTCCAGGACGACGGGCGCCATGTGCCCGTGACCGTTCTGCAGCTCGATGGTCTTCAGGTCATTGCCCGCAAGGAAGATGCACGGGACGGATATGTCGCGGTGCAGCTCGGCGCGGGTTCGGCCAAGGCCAAGAATGTTTCCAAGCCGCAGCGCGGCCACTTCGGCAAGGCCGAGGTGGAGCCCAAGGCATATGTCGCTGAATTCCGCGTCACCGAGGACAATCTCCTCGACGTCGGTGCGGAGATTTCGGCCGAGCATTTCGTCGCCGGCCAGATGGTCGATATCCAGGGTCGTACCCAGGGTAAGGGCTTCCAGGGCGGTATGAAGCGCTGGGGCTTCGGTGGTCTGCGTGCCACGCACGGCGTTTCGGTGTCGCATCGCTCGCTCGGTTCGACCGGTCAGCGCCAGGATCCGGGCAAGGTCTTCAAGAACAAGAAGATGGCCGGTCACATGGGCGACAAGAACCGCACCCAGCAGAATCTCGAGATCGTCCGCACGGACGTCGAGCGCGGCCTGCTCTACATCAAGGGCTCGGTTCCGGGTTCGAAGGGCGGCTGGGTTCTGGTGAAGGACGCCGTCAAGCTTCCGGGCCATAAGGACGCGCCGAAGCCGGCCGGCCTGAAGTCCGCTGCCAACAGCAATAGCAACACTGCCGCTCCGGTCGTCGAGACGCCCGAAGCCGCCGAAGGCCAGGAGGGCTGATCATGAAGGTTCAGGTCAAGAACCTCGACGGATCGTCGGCGAATGGCGATCTCGAACTGAACGATGCGATCTTTGGCGTCGAGCCGCGTGCGGACATCCTTCACCGGGTCGTCACCTGGCAGCTCGAGAAGCGTCGCGGCACCGCTCGCGGTACGCGTGAGCGCTCCGATGTGTCGCGGACCGGCAAGCGTTTGGGTAACCAGAAGGGTGGCGGTACCGCCCGTCACGGCGACCGTGCGGCCCCGATCTTCATCGGCGGCGGTAAGGCGCACGGCGCGCGCGTTCGTGACTTCAACCCGTCGCTGAACAAGAAGGTTCGTGCGCTCGGCCTCAAGATGGCCCTCTCGGCGAAGGCCAAGGACGGCAATCTGGTGGTGCTGAACGCGCTGGATGTTGCCGAAGGCAAGACCAAGACGCTCGCGACGCAGCTGGCGACCCTGGGCTTTGGTACCAAGGCGCTGGTGATCGACGGCGATGCGATCAACGTCAGTTTCGCGCATGCGTCGGGCAACCTGCGCGGCGTGAACCTGCTGCCGGCCGTGGGCGCCAACGTCTACGATATCCTTAAAGCAGACACGCTGGTGCTGACGCGCGCGGCGATCGAGAAGCTGGAGGCGCGTTTCAATGGCTAAGAAGCCGGCCAATTCGACGATTGATATTCGTCACTACGACGTGGTGCTCGCGCCCCACATCACCGAGAAGTCGACCATGCTTTCCGAGCATAATGCGGTCGTCTTCAAGGTGGCGGGCGACGCGACCAAGCCCGAGATCAAGGCTGCCGTCGAGGCGCTTTTCTCGGTCACGGTCACGGGCGTCAACACGATCGTGAGCAAGGGTAAGACCAAGCGCTGGAAGGGCGAGCCCTACAAGCGTTCGGATGCCAAGAAGGCGATCGTGACGCTGGCCGACGGTCAGCAGATCGATATTACGGCGGGGATTCAGTAATGGCTCTCAAGAATTTCAATCCGACGAGCCCGGCTCGTCGTGGCCTGATCCTGATCGACCGTTCGTCGCTCTACAAGGGCAAGCCCGTCAAGGCGCTGACCGTCGGTCTCACCAAGTCGGGCGGTCGCAACAACCAGGGTCACGCCACGGCGCGCGGCATTGGCGGCGGTCACAAGCAGAAGTATCGCTTCATCGACTTCAAGCGTCGCAAGTGGGACGCGCCCGCGTCGGTCGAGCGGATCGAATATGATCCCAACCGCTCCGCCTTCATCGCGCTGGTGAAGTATGAAGATGGCGAACTCGCCTACATCATCGCGCCGCAGCGTCTGGCGGTCGGCGACACGATTGTTGCTGCCAAGAAGACGGACGTGAAGCCGGGCAACGCGATGGAAATCGGCCAGGCTCCGGTCGGCACGATCGTCCACAATGTCGAGATGAAGCCCGGCAAGGGCGGTCAGATCGCCCGTGCGGCGGGCACCTATGTGCAGATCGTCGGCCGCGATAAGGGCATGGTGATGGTGCGCCTGAACTCGGGCGAGCCGCGCTATGTACACTCCAATTGCATGTGCACGGTCGGCGCTGTGTCCAACCCGGACAATGCCAACCAGAACCTGGCAAAAGCCGGCCGCAATCGCTGGCTCGGCTATCGTCCGCTCACCCGCGGCGTCGCCAAGAACCCGGTCGACCATCCGCACGGCGGTGGTGAAGGCCGGACCTCGGGTGGCCGTCATCCGGTCACGCCGTGGGGCAAGCCGACCAAGGGTCATCGCACCCGCAAGAACAAATCGACCGACAAGATGATCATCCGGTCGCGTCATTCGACCAAGAGGAAGGGCTAACAATGGCTCGTTCAGTCTGGAAGGGCCCGTTCGTCGAACTGAGCCTTCTGAAGAAGGCGGTAGCCGCGCAGGACGGTGGCGCGCGTGCTGCGATCAAGACCTGGTCGCGTCGCTCCACCATCATGCCGCAGTTCGTCGGCCTGACCTTCAATGTGTATAACGGCCGCAAGTTCGTGCCGGTATCGGTTAACGAAGACATGGTGGGCATGAAGCTCGGCGAGTTCGCGCCGACCCGCTACTTCCCCGGCCATGCTGCGGATAAGAAGGGCAAGCGCTGATGTCTAAGCCAGCATCCCCCCGTAAGGTCGGCGACAAGGAAGCCCTTGCCGTTGCGACCTCCGTTCGCGGCAGCCCGTACAAGCTCAATCTCGTCGCGGGTCTGATCCGCGGCAAGAAGGTCGGCGACGCGCTGAACATCCTCTCTTTCTCGACGAAGGCGATGGCTGTCGATGTGCGCAAGTGCCTGGCCTCGGCCATTGCGAATGCCGAGAACAATCACAATCTCGACATCGATGCGCTGGTTGTGAAGGAAGCATCGGTCGGCAAGGGCCTCGTCATGAAGCGCTTCGCCACCCGCGCCCGCGGCCGCAGCGCCCGCATCGTCAAGCCGTTCAGCCGCCTTCGCGTGGTCGTCCGCGAGCAGGAAGAAGCATAATGGGTCATAAGTCCAACCCGATTGGTATGCGGCTGCAGATCAACCGCACCTGGGACAGCCGCTGGTACGCCGAAGGCGAAAGCTATGCGAAGCTGCTGCTGGAGGATCTCAAGATCCGCCAGTACATCTTCAAGACGCACCCGCAGGCTGCGATCTCCAAGGTCGTGATCGAGCGCCCGGCCAAGCTCGCCCGCATTTCCGTCTATGCCGCACGCCCTGGCGTGATCATCGGCAAGAAGGGTGCGGATATCGAGAAGCTGCGCCGTACGCTTGGCAAGATGACCTCGTCCGAGGTGAGCCTGAACATCGTCGAGATCCGTAAGCCGGAAATCGACAGCAAGCTCGTTGCCCAGGGCGTCGCCGATCAGCTCGAGCGCCGCATCGCCTTCCGTCGTGCCATGAAGCGCGCGGTTCAGTCAGCGCTGCGTCTCGGTGCCGAGGGCATCCGTATCACGTGCGCCGGCCGTTTGGGCGGCGCGGAGATCGCCCGTACCGAATGGTACCGCGAAGGTCGCGTGCCGCTGCATACGCTGCGCGCGAACGTCGATTATGCCGAGGCCGAGGCGCACACCGCCTATGGCGTTTGCGGCGTCAAGGTCTGGATCTTCAAGGGTGAGATCCTGGGCCACGACCCGCTCGCGCAAGACCGCCTCATGATGGAAGCTCAGACCTCGGGGGTCCGTCCGGCGCGCTGATAGGATAACCCTATCAGTCTGCCTGATCGGCCGTCGTCACGGTGTCAGAAGGTTAGATAAGACATGCTGCAACCGAAGCGCACCAAGTTCCGTAAGGCCCATAAGGGCCGTATCCATGGCGACGCCAAGGGCGGGACCGCGCTCAATTTCGGCGCGTTCGGCCTCAAGGCTCTTGAGCCGGAGCGGATCACTGCCCGCCAGATCGAAGCGGCTCGCCGCGCGATCACCCGCCACATCAAGCGCCAGGGGCGTTTGTGGATCCGGATTTTCCCGGACATTCCGGTTTCGTCGAAGCCGGCCGAAGTCCGCATGGGTTCCGGCAAGGGCGCGCCCGAATTCTGGGTCGCCCGCGTAAAGCCCGGCCGCATCCTGTTCGAGCTGGACGGTGTTCCCGGCCCGATCGCTCGCGTCGCTTTCGAGCGCGCGATGGAAAAGCTGCCGATCAAGACCAAGGTCGTCGCCCGTCTGGGCGAGTCCGTGCACGAGGCTGCGTAAGACAATGGCGAAGGCATCCCAGATTCTTGGCGATCTCAAGGTCGCGACCGACGATCAGCTTTCGAGCCAGCTCAATGAGCTGAAGCGCGAGCAATTCAACCTGCGCTTTCAGGCCGCCACGAACCAGCTCGAAAAGCCGAGCCGCGTTCGCCAGGTGCGCCGCACGATCGCCCAGATCAAGACGCTGCAGACCGCCCGTGCGGCTGCGGCCAGCAAGTAGGAGCATCACATGCCGAAGCGCGTGCTGACGGGAACGGTGGTCTCCGACAAGACCGACAAGACCGTGGTGGTTTCGGTCGAGCGGCGGGTGAAGCACCCGCTGTACGGCAAGATCATCAAGCGTTCGAAGAAGTATCACGCCCATGATGAGGGCAACGTGTTCAAGGAAGGCCAGACGGTCCGCATCGAGGAATGCGCACCGATCTCCAAGTTGAAGACGTGGAAGGTCATCGGTGAAGTCGGCGCGCAGTCGCCGGTCGCCGCAGCGTAAGGAAGGGCTGACACAATGATTCAGATGCAGTCCAACCTGGACGTAGCTGACAATTCCGGTGCGAAGCGCGTCCAGTGCATCAAGGTGCTGGGCGGCTCCAAGCGTCGTTTCGCTTCGGTCGGCGACGTGATCGTCGTCTCGATCAAGGAAGCTGCGCCGCGCGCCAAGGTCAAGAAGGGCGACGTTCACCGTGCGGTGATCGTGCGCACGGCCAAGGACATCAACCGCGCCGACGGCTCGACCATCCGCTTCGACGGCAATGCCGCCGTACTCATCAACAAGAATAACGGGGAGCCGATCGGCACCCGTATCTTCGGCCCGGTCGTGCGTGAGCTGCGCGCTGCTGGTCACATGAAGATCATTTCGCTCGCGCCCGAGGTGCTCTGATGTCTGCTGCAAGGATCAAGAAGGGTGACCGCGTCGTCGTCCTGTCCGGCAAGGACAAGGGCAAGACGGGTGACGTCACCAAGGCCATGCCGAAGGACGGCAAGGTCGTCGTATCGGGCGTGAACATCGCGACCCGTCATCGCAAGCCGACGCAGGCGAACCCGCAGGGTGGCCTGGAACGTCGCGAAGCGCCGATGCACATTTCCAAGGTTGCGCTTGCGACCAAGGACGGCAAGCCGACGCGCGTTCGCTTCGAAACCCAGGACGGCAAGAAAGTCCGCGTCGCCGTCAAGACCGGGGAGAAGATCGATGGCTGATGCAGCCAACAAGCCCCGCCTGAAGAAGCTGTATGAAGACAGCATCGTCAAGGCGATGACCGAGAAGTTCGGCTACAAGAATGTCATGGAAGTGCCCAAGCTCGAGAAGATCGTGCTGAACATGGGCGTTGGCGAAGCCACCCAGGACAAGAAGAAGGTCGAGAAGGCCGCGGGCGAGATGACCCAGATCGCGGGCCAGAAGGCCGTCGTGACCAAGGCCAAGAAGTCGATCGCGCAGTTCAAGCTGCGTGAAGGCATGCCGATCGGTTGCAAGGTGACGCTCCGCCGCGAGCGGATGTACGAGTTCCTTGACCGCTTCGTCACGATCGCCCTGCCGCGCGTTCGCGACTTCCGCGGCCTGAGCGACAAGTCGTTCGACGGCCGTGGCAATTATGCGACCGGCCTGAAGGAGCAGCTGATCTTCCCGGAAATCAGCTACGACCAGGTCGAGCAGATCCGCGGCATGGACGTGATCGTCGCGACATCCGCCAAGACCGACGAGGAGGCGCGTGAGCTTCTCCGCCTGTTCGGTTTCCCGTTCCCGCAGCCTGTTGAAGAGAAGAAGGCCGCGTAAATTTATCCCGTCCTCCGGCCGTGTCCGGGGGAGGTTCAAGGACTTAAGTCGATGGCGAAACTGAGTTCGATTAACAAGAATGAGCGTCGCAAGAAGCTCGTTAAGAAGTATGCGGGCAAATATGCCCGTCTGCGGGCGATTGCGGACGATGAGTCCAAGGACTTTCAGGAGCGCTGGGAAGCACGCCTGAAGATGGCCGAGATCCCCGCGAACGGAAATCCGACGCGCGTGCGCAATCGCTGCGCGATCACCGGCCGCCCGCGTGCTGTCTATCGTAAGTTCGGCCTGGCGCGCGTCATGCTGCGTCACCTGGCAACGCGCGGGATGATCCCGGGCGTGGTCAAGTCGAGCTGGTAAGGGTCTGATATATGTCGATCACTGATCCCCTGGGCGATCTGCTCACCCGCATCCGCAACGGCCAGCGTGCCCGCAAGGATAGCGTTTTGTCTCCGGCCTCGAAGCTGCGCGCCCGCGTGCTCGATGTGCTGCAGCGCGAAGGCTATATCCGTGGCTACTCGGAAGAGCAGCTTGGCGAGCATCCCGGCCTGCGCATCGAGCTCAAATATTTCGAGGGCCAGCCTGCGATCCAGCATGTTGCGCGTATCTCGAAGCCGGGCCGTCGCGTTTATTCGGGTTCCAAGGATTTGCCGCGGGTCCGCAATGGCCTGGGCATGACCATCGTTTCGACGCCTCGCGGCGTTCTGTCCGACGCTGAGGCGCGGGACCAGAATGTCGGCGGCGAAGTGCTCGCGGAGGTATTCTGATGAGCCGCATCGGTAAAAAGCCGGTTCCCGTACCTGCCGGCGTGACCGCGCAGATCGAAGGCAAGACTTTGACCGTGAAGGGCGCCAAGGGCACGCTCACGCTCGACCTGCTCGACGACGTCACGTACGACATCAGCGATGGTGGCGTGACGGTGACGCCGGCGAACGACACGAAGCGGGCCCGCTCCTTCTGGGGCATGCAGCGCACGCGGATCGCGAACCTGATCACCGGCGTGACGGAGGGCTATACCAAGCAGCTCCAGATCACCGGCGTCGGCTATCGCGCGAACGTTCAGGGCAAGAACCTGAAGCTGCAGCTGGGTTACAGCCACGATGTCGATTTCGCGATCCCGGAAGGGATTACGATCGCGACGCCGGACCAGACCACGGTCAACATTTCCGGCATCGACAAGCAGAAGGTCGGCCAGGTGGCCGCGGAGATCCGCCGTTGGCGCAAGCCTGAGCCCTACAAGGGCAAGGGCATCAAATATGCCGGCGAGTTCATCTTCCGCAAGGAAGGGACTAAGAAGTAATGGCCAAGGGTCTTTCTCTGTTCGAGCGGCGCCGTCGCCGCGTGCGCACTGCGCTGAAGGCACGTGGCGGTCAGCGCCCGCGTTTGTCGGTGCACCGCTCCGGCAAGCATATCTATGCGCAGATCATCGACGATGCGGCGGGTACCACCGTCGCAGCCGCTTCGACGCTGGAAAAGGACGTGCGTGCCACGTCCGGCGCCAACATCGATGCCGCGCAGTCGGTCGGTAAGCGTGTTGCCGAGCGTGCCAAGGCAGCCGGTGTGACGACCGTCGTGTTCGATCGCGGCGGCTTCCTGTTCCACGGGCGCGTCAAGGCGCTCGCCGATGCCGCCCGCGAAGGCGGATTGGAGTTCTAAATGGCTGACGAAGTTCAGAACGAGGCCCCCGTGGCCGACGCCCCCGCGGCAACCGAAGGCGCTCCTCGCGAGGGCCGTGGTCCGCGTGGCGGTCGTGGCCGTGGTGGCAACGACAATCGCAGTGGTGGTGGCCGTGGCCGCAACGACCGTAACCGTCGCGACAATAATCGCGACGAGGGCGGCGAAGAGCTGGTCGAGAAGCTGGTGCACATCAACCGCGTGTCGAAGACGGTGAAGGGCGGCAAGCGCTTCGGCTTCGCGGCGCTGGTCGTGGTCGGCGACGGCTCCGGTCGGGTCGGTTTCGGGCATGGCAAGGCACGCGAAGTGCCGGAAGCCATCTCCAAGGCGACCGCGGCGGCCAAGAAGGCGATGATCCGCGTTCCGCTGAAGGATGGCCGCACGCTGCATCATGACGGCATGGGCCATTTCGGCGCCGGCCGCGTCTATGTCCGCACGGCGCCTGCCGGTACCGGCATCATCGCTGGCGGCCCGATGCGCGCCGTCTTCGAGAGCTTGGGCGTGCATGACGTGGTGACCAAGTCGGTCGGCACCAGCAACCCGTACAACATGATTCGTGCGACCTTCGAGGCGCTCGGCGAGCAGACGAGCCCGCGCTCGGTCGCACAGCGCCGCGGCAAGAAGATCGCCGAGCTGCTGCGTCGCGGTGGTTCCTCGGTCGAGGTTGCCGAAGCCGACGCTGCGGCTGTGGTGGAGTAAGATAGATGGCGACCATCAAGATTACCCAGACTGGATCGCCGATCCGCCGTGTCGCTACGCAGCGTGCGACGCTGATTGGTCTTGGCCTCAATAAGATGCATAAGACCAGCGAGCTCGAGGATACCCCCGAGGTTCGCGGCATGATCCGCAAAGTACAGCATATGGTGAAGGTGGAGGGTTAAACCCCTCCACCTCATCGGGCGCGACAAAAGCGAAAGCGAGTGCAGACGATGAAGCTCAACGAAATCAAGGACAATGAAGGCGCTCGCAAGGGCCGGATGCGCGTCGGACGCGGCATCGGTTCGGGCAAGGGCAAGACCGCTGGCCGTGGCCAGAAGGGTCAGAAGAGCCGCGAAGGCGTCTCGATCAACGGATTCGAGGGCGGCCAGATGCCGCTCCACATGCGGATCCCGAAGCGCGGCTTCAACAATCTTTTCGCCAAGGATTATGCCGAAGTAAATCTCGGCCAGATCGAGAAGCTGGTTCAGGCCGGCAAGCTCGACGCCGGCAGCACGATCGACCATGCCGCGCTCAAGGCAGCAGGTGTCGGCCGGGGCGGCAAGGACGGCGTCCGCATTCTCGGCAAGGGCGAATTCTCGTCCAAGCTGACCTTCAACGTTGCCGGCGTGTCCGCTTCGGCGCGCGAAGCGATCGAGAAGGCCGGCGGCTCGGTTTCGGTGATCGAGGTGGTGCCCGCGGCTGAAAAGGCGCAGGCCAAGAAGGGCCAGACCCTTGCTGCCAAGAAGGCCGCACGCGGCTAATTCGACACCGGCTTAGACAAGCACGGATCAGCCACTATATGGAGCGGCGGAGGCGGGGACACTGCCCCGCCGCTCTTTTGTTTTTGCCGCTCGTTTTTCCCGGGGTTCGATAAAGTCTGATGGCATCCGCAGCCGAGCAACTGGCCTCCAACGCCAGCCTGTCGCAATTCTCCAAGGCGACCGACCTCAAGCGTCGCTTGTGGTTCACCCTCGGCGCGTTGATCGTGTTCCGTCTGCTCTCCTACGTACCGCTGCCGGGCATCGACCCGCGCGTGCTGGAGTCGCTCTTCAACACGACGAAGGGCGGCGTGATGGACTTTTTCAACACCTTCACCGGCGGCGCGCTGACGCGCATGTCGATCGTCGCGTTGGGCGTGATGCCCTACATCACCGCCTCAATCGTGGTGCAGCTGTCGACCTCGCTCAGCCCCAAGCTTGCCGCCATCAAGAAGGAAGGCGAGAGCGGGCGCAAGAAGCTCAACCAATATACCCGCTACGGCACGGTGCTGCTGACTGCGATCCAGGGCTATTTCATTGCGGTCGGCCTGGAAGCCTGGGGCAATAGCGCCGGCCAGGTGGCAGTCGTGGTGGATCCGATGCTGTTCCGGCTGACGACAGTGATCACGCTGGTAGGCGGCACGATGTTCCTGATGTGGCTGGGTGAGCAGATCACCACGCGCGGCATCGGCAACGGAGTCAGCCTCATCATCATGGCGGGCATCGTAGCCAGCCTGCCGACCACGGTCGCCAGCTCGTTCGAAGCGATGCGCACCGGCGCCAGCTCGCCGTTCATGGTGCTGGGTGGCTTTGCGCTGGTGATCGGCCTCATTCTGATCATCTGCTTCATGGAGCGTGCGCAACGGCGCGTGCTCATCCAATATCCCAAGCGCCAGACGCAACGCGGCATGATGCAGGCGGACAAGAGCCACCTGCCGCTGAAGATCAACACGGCCAACGTGATCCCGCCGATCTTCGCCTCGTCGCTGCTCGCCCTGCCGCTGACGATCACGCAGTTCGCCGGCAAGCATCTGAACGGCGAAAGCCGCTGGGGCGATTTCGTGATCTCGCTCAACCAGTGGATCGGCCAGGATACACCGATGTACTTCCTGCTCTATGCAGCGGGGATCATCTTCTTCTCGTTCTTTTACACGGCGGTCGTGTTCAATCCCGAGGAGACCGCCGACAATCTGAAGCGCCACGGCGGCTTCATCCCCGGCATTCGTCCAGGCAAGACTACCGAGACCTATCTGGATTATGTGCTGACGCGCATCACCGTGATCGGCGCCATTTACCTCACCGCCATCTGCGTGCTGCCGGAAATGTTCATTCCGCGGCATCTGGTCGGTTTCGGCGGCACCAGCCTGCTGATTGTGGTCAACGTCACGATTGATACGGTGACGCAGATCCAGAGCCACTTGCTGGCGCATCAATATGGCGACCTTATCAAGAAGGCTCGTCTCAAGGGGGGCGTGCGTCGATGAAGTTGCTGATCCTGCTGGGCCCCCCGGGGGCGGGGAAGGGAACGCAGGCGCAGCATCTGGTTTCGCGCTTCGGGCTGGTGCAGCTCTCGACCGGCGACATGCTGCGCCAGGCGGTCAAGGATGGCACCGAAGTCGGCCGCAAGGCCGACGCGATCATGAAGGCCGGTCAGTTGGTGCCGGACGAGATCGTGACCTCGCTCATCTCCGAGCAGCTCGACAAGCATGCCCACGCACCGGGCTTCATTTTCGACGGCTATCCGCGTACGCAGGCGCAGGCGGTCGCGCTGGACGCGTTGCTGGCGGATCGCGGCATGAAGCTCAATCACGTGATCGAGCTGACGGTCGATGAAGATGCGTTGGTGACGCGGATCGCGGGCCGGTTCACCTGCGCGCGCTGCAACGAAGGGTATCACGACACATTCAAGCTGCCGAAGGTCGCGGGTGTGTGCGATATCTGTGCCTCGACCGAATTCAAACGCCGGCCCGACGACAATGCCGAGACGGTGCGTGCGCGGCTTGCCGTCTATCGTGCGGACACGGCGCCGATCCTGCCTTACTATGAGGCGAAGGGCATCGTCAGCCGTGTCGATGGCATGGGGGATATTGCCTCAGTGGGGGCTGCGATCGATGCGATCGTGCAGGATGTGCCGGTTTCGGCCTGAGCGGTGGAAGGGAGCGGGGCCGCGCGGCGGTGCTTGACTCTCCCAGCGACTCTCCGTATCGGTCATCTATCCCACGAACCCGGTTTCCGGCGGCGCAGATGCGCGCGCCGTTTTTTCGCTGTTTGGGGACTTAAGCGACGAGATGGGGCGGCGGCCAACCGCCCTGTGGAGCAGGAGAAGCAAGAATATGGCACGTATTGCGGGTGTTAATATCCCGACCAACAAGCGCGTAGAGATCGCGCTTACCTATATCCACGGCATCGGCCCGGCCAAAGCCAAGGAAATCACCGCCAAGCTCGGAATCGATCCGGCTCGTCGTGTTCAGGATCTGTCCGACCAGGAAGTCCTGCAGATCCGTGAAACGATCGACGCGGGCTATCAGGTCGAAGGCGATCTGCGCCGTCAGGTAGCGGTGAACATCAAGCGGCTGATGGATCTGGCCTGCTATCGCGGCTTGCGTCATCGCAAGGGCCTTCCGGTTCGCGGCCAGCGCACGCACACCAATGCGCGCACCCGTAAGGGCAAGGCCAAGCCGATCGCCGGCAAGAAGAAGTAATCACCTGGTCGAGCCGGCTCGTCCGGCTCCCGGTCCTTGCAGAATAGGGATATAGGAAAATGGCACGCGAACCTCAGCGCATTAAGCGGCGCGAGCGTAAGAACATCACCTCTGGCGTCGCGCATGTGAACGCCAGCTTCAACAACACCATGATCACGATCACGGATGCACAGGGCAATGCCATCTCCTGGTCGTCGGCCGGCATGATGGGCTTCAAGGGCTCGCGTAAGTCGACGCCCTACGCCGCCCAGGTTGCCGCCGAAGACGCCGGCAAGAAGGCTGCCGAGCATGGTGTCCGCACCCTCGAGGTCGAGGTCAAGGGGCCGGGTTCGGGTCGTGAGAGCGCGCTGCGTGCGCTCCAGGCCGTGGGCTTCCACATCACGTCGATCCGCGACGTGACGTCGATCCCGCACAACGGTGTCCGTCCGTCCAAGCGGCGTCGCGTCTAACATTTGTTTCCCGGGGCTCCGTCCAGCTCCGTTCTGTTTTCGATACCGGCCGCAGCGGACGCGCCGCGGCCTCAGCCCCGAGGGGACCATGATGGCGATCAATGCCAAGAACTGGCAGGAACTGAAGAAGCCCGTCGCGCTCGACAAGAAAGTCGGCGGCGACACGAAGCGGAAGGCGACCTTCGTTGCCGAGCCGCTTGAGCGGGGCTTTGGTCTGACGCTCGGCAATGCGCTGCGGCGCGTCTTGCTGTCGTCGCTGCAGGGCGCGGCGGTGACCTCGATCAAGATCGAGAATGTGCTGCATGAATTTTCGTCGCTCGCCGGCGTCCGGGAAGATGTCACCGACATCGTTCTGAACGTGAAGCAGATCGCGCTGCGCATGCAGGGCGAAGGCTCCAAGCGCCTGCAGCTGTCGGCCACGGGCCCGGCAGAGGTAACCGCGGGTGACATCGTCACCAGCGGCGATATCGAAGTGATGAACCCGGATCTGGTGATCTGCCATCTGGACGACGGCGCGACGCTCAACATGGAGCTCACCGCTCAGTCGGGTAAGGGCTATGTTCCCGCAGCCGCCAATCGCCCGGCCGATGCGCCGATCGGCGTCATCCCGGTCGATGCTCTATATTCGCCGGTTCGCCAGGTCGCGTACAAGGTTGAAAATACCCGCGTCGGCCAGGAACTTGACTATGACAAGCTCACGCTGACGATCGAGACCGACGGCACCGTGACGCCGGACGATGCGATCGCTTATTCGGCGCGCATCCTGCAGGACCAGCTTCAGCTGTTCGTGCATTTCGACGAGGGTATGGCCGTTTCCGCGCCGTCGCAGTCGTCTGCGGCTATGGCACCGATCGGTGGCGGCGTTGCCGAGCCGGAAGCCAATTCGAACCAGCTCAACCGCTTCCTTCTCAAGAAGGTCGACGAGCTGGAATTGTCGGTCCGTTCCGCCAATTGCCTCAAGAACGACAACATCATCTACATCGGCGATCTGGTTCAGAAGACCGAAGCGGAGATGCTGCGCACGCCGAATTTCGGCCGCAAGTCGTTGAACGAGATCAAGGAAGTCCTCGCTTCGATGGGGCTGCGCCTGGGGATGGAAATCCCCGGCTGGCCGCCGGAGAATATCGAGGAAATGGCCAAGAAGCTCGAACAGGAATTCTGATTGGGCGGGGGTGCCGCGGTGCCCCCTCTTATCATCGGAGGGCTAAGGGCGGTGGCCCACTTCACCGCCAGGCTGGGCGTACCTCAAACGGCGCCCTGACGAACTGAAGGAAGAAGATAATGCGTCATCGTGTCGGCGGCCGTAAGCTGCAGCGTACCTCGTCCCACCGTACCGCCCTGTTCCGCAATCAGGCGGCGGCTCTGATCAAGCACGAGCAGATCACCACCACGCTCGCCAAGGCGAAGGAGCTTCGCCCCTATGTCGAGAAGCTGGTTACGCTGGCGAAGAAGGGCGGTCTCTCCAACCGTCGTCTCGCCCACGCGCGTCTGCTCGACGATACGCAGCTGGTGAAGCTGTTTGACGTGATCGCGGCGCGCTATGCGGACCGCAATGGCGGTTATACCCGCGTGATCAAGGCCGGCATCCGCGCATCGGACGCCGCAGCCATGGCCGTGATCGAATTCGTTGACCGTGACGTTTCCGCCAAGGGCCAGGATTCGGGACCGGTGCTCGACGACGAGGCCGAAGCCGCCTGATCGGCGCGAATATCGCTGCAATCGAGAAGGCCCCGGTGATCGCACCGGGGCCTTTTTCATTGCCTATGCAGCGTCGGACGCGTCTTGGCTGGACAAGTTTTGCGGCCCTCCTTATCCGCCGCCCATGAGCGCCGCCCCCACTGATTGCATCCTGATCGTCGACTTCGGTAGCCAGGTAACCCAGCTGATTGCCCGGCGGGTGCGCGAGGCCGGCGTGTATAGCGAGATCGCCCCCTTCAACGCTGCCGACGCCGCGTTCGAACGGCTCCAGCCAAAAGGCATCATCTTTTCCGGCGGCCCATCCTCCGTGATGTGGGACAATAGCCCGCGCGCGCCTCAGCATTTGTTCGATCGCGGTCTGCCGATCTTGGCCATCTGCTATGGCCAGCAGACCATGGCGCACCAGTTGGGCGGCCGTGTGGCGCCGTCCGACAATCGGGAATTCGGCCGCGCCTTCATCGACATCGTCGCCGAATCCGCGCTGTTCGATGGCCTGTGGAAGATCGGCGAGAGCCATCAGGTCTGGATGAGCCATGGCGATCGCGTCGAAGCGCTGCCCGACGGGTTCTCGGTCGTGGCGCAGTCGCCGGGCGCGCCTTATGCGATCGCGACCGACGAGGCGCGACGCTTCTATTCGATGATGTTCCACCCGGAAGTGGTGCACACGCCCGATGGTGGCAAGCTGATCGCCAATTTTGCACGCCATGTTTGCGGTCTGGCCGGCGATTGGACGATGGCGGAATTCCGGGCAGCCAAGATCGCCGATATCCGCGCCCAGGTCGGTGACAAGCGCGTGATTTGCGGACTGTCCGGCGGAGTCGACAGCGCGGTCGCGGCCGTGCTGATCCATGAGGCGATCGGCGATCAGCTTACCTGCGTGTTCGTCGATCACGGGCTGATGCGGCTGGGTGAGGCCGAGCAGGTCGTTAGCCTGTTCCGCGAACATTATCACATCCCGCTGGTCCACGTGGATGCGAGCGAGACGATGCTGGCGGGATTGGCCGGGCTCACCGATCCGGAGGCCAAGCGCAAGTTCATCGGCAAGACCTTCATCGACATCTTCGATGCCGAGGCGAGCAAGATCGGCGGCGCGGATTTCCTGGCGCAGGGCACACTCTATCCCGACGTGATCGAGAGCGTCAGTTTCACTGGCGGCCCCTCGGTCACGATCAAGAGCCACCATAATGTCGGCGGCTTGCCCGAGCGCATGAAGATGCAATTGGTCGAGCCGTTGCGCGAATTGTTCAAGGACGAAGTCCGGGTGCTCGGCCAAGAGCTGGGCTTGCCGGCGGCGTTCGTCGGCCGCCATCCCTTCCCTGGCCCCGGCCTCGCCATCCGCATCCCGGGAGAAGTGACGAAGGAGCGTTGCGACATCCTGCGCAAGGCTGACGCTATCTATCTCGACGAGATTCGTCGAGCCGGCCTCTACGATGCGATCTGGCAGGCGTTCGCGGTGCTACTGCCGGTGCGGACCGTCGGCGTGATGGGCGATCACCGCACCTATGACAGCGTGTGCGCACTTCGGGCTGTTACCTCGACGGACGGCATGACGGCCGACATATATCCCTTCGACTCGGCCTTCCTGGCGCGTGTCGCGACCCGCATCGTCAACGAAGTGCAGGGCATCAACCGCGTGGTGTACGACTATACGTCCAAGCCGCCCGGCACGATTGAGTGGGAATAGCCGCGGCCCAGCCGACGATCAGCTGATCGGATCATGCTGGACGCCCGCCTTGGGCAGTAGCTCGTGAAGCAGCTGGTTGGGGAAACGGCGGTTCAAGGTGATGGCGTAAAAGCTCTCGGTGAGCTGCGGGATGCGGCACCGCTCCACGAGTGCGCCGGATTCCAGTTCGTCGCGTACGACAATGGGTGGGACCAGCGTCACACCATCTCGCTCCCGCGCCAAGAGACGCAGCATCGCCATGTCGTCGACCTCCGCCAGGATGATCGGGCGGATGCCTGCCAGGTCCAGCAGCCGATCGAAGCCTATACGGATATCGCTCTCCAAGCTGGGGAGCAGCACCGGCTCGCTGCGCAGATCGTCCGGGAAGCGGAAGGGCATCTCCTCCGACCTTGGGCGTCCCACAAGGCTGACCGGCTGTTCGTTCAACAGGTGGTTGCGGAAGGGCGCGCGGGCGTCTCTCGGAGCGGCGCTGTTGGAAAGTATAACGTCGATCGCGTGAGCCTCCAGCTGGGCCAGCAGGTCGCGGATGGTGCCGGAGCGCACGATCAACTCGACGTCGGCGCGGCCGACCAGGGGGTTCAGAAACTCAAGCTGAAAATTGCGGGACAGGGTCGTCAGCGCGCCAACCCGTAAAACCTGGCGGTTCGCCAGAGGGCGCCCATCGAGCGTGCTCATCAATTCGTCGCCGGCCTGAAAAACGGTGTCGGCATAATCGAGCGTGATCTGTCCGGCTTCGGTGAGCACCAGCCGCTTGCCCACGCGGTCGAACAGCGCGTGCCCCATCTGATATTCCAGTTTCTGAATCTGCACCGACAGCGCAGATTGCGACAGGTTCAACCGCTCGGCCGCCCGGGTGAGGCTGCCTTCATGCGCAACCGCCCAGAAATACCGCAGATGGTTGAAATTCAGGCTCTTCATATCGTTCTTTAAAACAGAACGAAACGTATCAAACAATGAACTTTTATGATATCTGGCTGGCAACTACTGGCCTTCCCGTTCCGCATCACGCGTTGGGGAAGACCTTTGACGATAGATATTCTGCCATTTGCCGCCCCCTTGGCCCTGCTGCTGAGTGCAGCCATCGCCTTTTTAGATCCTGGCCGCCGACCCCGCATTGCCGGCCGCGTCGCTGAGGCCTTGGCCCTGCTTGCGCTCGCGATTGCCGGCGCTTCCACGGCTCTGCTGTTCGCACACGGAGCGTCGGACGGCATTGTGATCGGTATGCGGGGGATCGGCGTCTCGATCCGCCTCGACGCCATCAGCGCCGTGATGCTGCTGTTGGTTTCGTTCATAGGCTGGGTCGTGGTGCGCTATACGGCGACGTATCTCGATGGGGAGCCACGCCAGGGGGCGTTTACCGGCTGGCTGTCGTTGACGCTGGCGGCCGTGCTCTTGCTGGTGATCTCCGGGAATCTCGAACAGCTGGTCGCGGCCTGGATCGCGACGAGCTTGTTCCTGCATCGGCTGCTGCTATTTTATCCGGATCGGATCGCGGCGAAGCGGGCTGCGGCCAAGAAGTTCGTGACCGCCCGGATCGGCGATGTAGCGCTGATCATAGCGGCGGTCTTGCTGACGTCGGCCTATGGCACGACGGAGATCGCCCCGATCCTGAGCGCAGCACGCGCCGGGATGGGCGGGGGGCTCGCGGTGGCCGCGGCGGGATTTCTGGCGATCGCCGCGCTGCTGAAATCGGCTCAGTTTCCTACGCACGGCTGGCTCACCGAAGTGATGGAGGCCCCCACACCGGTCTCGGCGCTGCTCCATGCCGGCGTCATCAATGCCGGCGGCTTCCTGCTGGTCCGCTTCGCCGACGTCATGTTGCTCGCGCCCGGTATATTGGCCGCCTTGGTCTTGATCGGCGGGTTCACGGCCCTATTCGCGGGCTTGGTGATGCTGACCCAGCCTGCGGTGAAAACATCGCTTGCCTGGTCGACGGTCGCCCAAATGGGCTTCATGATCCTGGAATGTGGGTTGGCGCTGTTCCCGCTCGCCTTGCTGCACATTGTCGCCCACTCGCTCTACAAGGCCCATTCCTTCCTGGCCTCGGGTGGCGCTGTTGATCTGGTCGCCGCCAATCGCCGCCCCGGGCCTGTCGCTGTGCCCAAGGCGGGGGCTGTCGGGCGTGCCTTTCTCCTGGCGCTCGCCATCTATGTCGTGGTTGGGGTCGGTTTCGGGTTCCACCACAAGTCGCCACAGGCCATCGCCCTGGGTGGAATCCTGATCTTCGGGGTCGCCTATATGCTGGCACAGGGCCTCGCCGACGCTGCACCATGGGCCTTAACCCGGCGCACCATTGTCTATGCCGTGGCCACGTCGGTCAGCTATTTCGCGCTTCAAGTTTTCGCGGTGTGGCTGACGTCTGGCATCCTGCCCGCGGCCCCGGCACCAGGTCCCTTGCAATGGGCGCTGATCGTCCTCGCGGTCGCCAGTTTCGGGCTCGTCGCGGTGGTCCAGGCGATGTTCCCGCTGTGGGCCTACCACCCCGCCGCAGCCGGACTGCGCGTGCACCTTTCCAACGGCTTTTATGCGAACGCGGTGTTCGATCGGCTGCTCGGCGGCTGGCGGCTGCGCGACGCCTCCTGACTTTTGCGGAGACAGACTCATGGCGCATTCACATCCTTCCTGCGAGCAAGACGTGCTCACGCTTGATCTCGCCGTCGATCATGCCGTTCGGGCCATCCCGCCCGCGTGGCCGCTGGCCTCCAGCGTCGCGGTCAACCCGTTCCTTGGCCAGGCCGATCAGGATCTCGCCACGGTTGCGGCCAGATTGGCCAGGGTGGCGGGAACTTCGGTGACCATGCCGCGCGCCTGGTATCGCGACCGGATCGCCGATGGGGATATCGAGGATGCCGATCTTTCGGACGCTCTGGCAGCCGCACCGCTTGCGCTCCGCCCGGCAGATCTCGGCGCACTGAAGGCAGCGGCGCAGGTGGCAAGGCCCGACGCCATCGCCTTGCCGACGATTGCAGACCTTGCCGCAGACGTCTCCGGGATCGATTGGCCCGGCCTGATCGCCCAGCGTTTTGGTGCATGGGCGGCGGGCTACATTGATGCGGGGCAAGCGCTCTGGGCTGCCCCCTGCGGAAGAGGGGCCTACGCCGCCTGGCGCGCAGTTGCGACGCACGATTTGACGCCCGAGATCGCTGGTCTTGCCGGCTTTGCGACCCATGTCTCGCAATCTCCGGAAGCCCCAGTGGATGCGGTGGTGAGCGTCGCACAACGGATCGGCGTGTCGGCTACGGCCGCGCCGACCTATTTTCACCAGATGCTCATGACGCTGGGCGGCTGGGCGCAATATGCCCGCTACCGGCTGTGGCAAGCGGAACTTGCCGGCGGCACCGACGCCACGGTGTCCGACTTCTTGGCGATCCGCCTGGTTTGGGAAGCGGCTTTGTTCGATCGGTACGAAAAGGACATCGGCGCACGCTGGGCAGCCGTCGTCGCCACCCACGCCTTGCCGGTTGCGGCAACGTCCGACGATGTCGTCGACACCATCCTGCAGGAGGCATCGGAACGGGCGGCGCAGCGCAAGCTCGCCGACACCCTTGCGGTGCCGGGCGGCGCGGAGATCGTAAGCCGGCCCGCCTTGCAGGCTGCTTTCTGTATCGATGTCCGGTCGGAAATATTCCGGCGCGCGCTCGAGTCGGTGAACCCGGCGATCCAGACCTTGGGGTTCGCGGGTTTCTTTGGTCTAAGGGCGTCGCATCGCCGCTTTGCCTCCGACGTGAGCGAACACCGCTTGCCCGTGCTGCTGAACCCGGGCCTGACGACCTGCTCGGGCGGCGCGAACGATGCCGGTGCGGATCAGGATGCTCGCTTGAAGGCGCGGGCGAGGCGGGCCTGGGGCCGGTTCAAGCTGGCCGCCGTGTCATCCTTTGCGTTCGTCGAGGCGACCGGACCGATCTACACCGGAAAGCTGGTGATCGACGCATTGGGGCTGCGCGCCAAGCCGGCGCCGAACGATCCCGCGCCTCGGCCCGATCCTGCGCTGGATCTTGAAACCCGGATGGCGGCAGCGGAGACGGTGCTACGCGCCATGTCGTTGACGGCGAATTTCGCGAAGCTGGTGATCCTGGCAGGCCACGGCGCTAACGTCGTCAACAACCCCCATGCCAGCGGTCTCCAGTGCGGCGCCTGTGGGGGATATTCGGGTGAGGTCAATGCGCGCCTGCTTGCCGCTTTGCTGAACGATCCGAAGGTTCGCTGCAGCCTCGATCGGAAAGGCATCGCCATACCGGCCGATACACTGTTCGTTGCCGCTCTGCACGACACGACAACCGACGCGGTTACGCTCTACTCCGACGACTGCGTGTCCTCTGCGCACGGGACGGCGCTGGACGAAGCCCGGATCTGGCTCGCCGCAGCCGGCAAGATCGCTCGGGGTGAACGGGCATTGCGGCTACCACGGGGGACCGGTGAGAGCAGCCTCGTCAAGCGCAGCCGCGACTGGGCAGAGGTGCGGCCGGAATGGGCGCTGGCAGGCTGCAAGGCCTTTATCGCGGCGCCACGCTCGCGGACGGCAGGACGGAACCTCGAAGGCCGTGCTTTCCTGCACGACTATGACTGGAAGGGGGACAAGGAGTTCGGCGTCCTGGAACTGATCCTGACCGCGCCCGTGGTGGTGGCAAGCTGGATCAGCCTGCAATATTATGGATCGACGGTGGCGCCGGCGGTGTTCGGCGGCGGCAACAAGCTGCTGCACAATGTCGTTGGCGGCATCGGCGTCGTGGAGGGCAATGGCGGTACTCTGCGCGCCGGCTTGCCCTGGCAATCTGTCCATGACGGCGAACGCTTGGTGCACGAGCCGCTGAGGCTGTCGGTCTGCATCGAGGCGCCACGGGAGGCGATGACGGCGGTCCTGGAACGCCACCCTGGCGTCCGCGCCCTGTTCGACAATCGGTGGCTCTCTCTCTTCGCGCTGGACGAGATGGGCCGGATGGCATGGCGCTACACCGGCGATCTGGCATGGGCACCGATCCGTCAGGCCGAAACCTCGCCGGTTCTGCCCGAAATGGCCGCCTGACAGGCGCCGCTCTCTCCATGCATGTGGAACGACCGCCGGCGCCTGCCGGCGGTCGCAACAATGGTCAGGCTGCCTGGTCGGTAACTCCGTCAGGCACTGCCTTAGCCATGTGCAGCCGTGCCACCGCATCGGCGACGCCGGCGCCGTACGCCGGGTCTGCGCGCATGCAGTGGGCGACGTGACGCGCGATGATGGCGTCGGCGGCGCCGTGGATCGCGCGGGCGGTATTGTCGAACAGGGCCTGTTTTTGCGCAGGGGTCATCAGGCGGAACAGATTGCCCGGCTGACTGAAATAATCCTCGTCCTGACGATGATCCCAGTGCGCCGCTGCGCCATCGACGCGGAGCGGCGGCTCGGCGAGAGTGGGTTGGTCTTGCAGCACGCCTTTACTGTTGGGCGCATAATGGACGCTACGCCCGCCATTGCCGTCCACGCGCATGGCGCCGTCGCGGTGATAGATATGCACGGGGCAGCGCGGCGCGTTTACTGGGATCTGCGCATGGTTGACGCCCAGCCGATAGCGCTGGGTGTCGCCATACGAAAATAAGCGGCCCTGCAGCATCTTGTCGGGCGAGAAACCGAGACCGGGCACGATGTTGGACGGTGCGAACGCGGCCTGCTCGACATCCTGGAAGAAGTTTTCCGGATTCCGGTTCAGCTCGAACTCGCCGACCTCGATCAGCGGATAATCGCCCTTCGGCCAGATCTTGGTGAGGTCGAACGGATTGAAGGGAGACTGGGCTGCCTGGTCCTCCGTCATGATCTGCACGAACATCGTCCACTTGGGATAGTCACCCGCTTCGATGCTGGTGAACAGGTCGCGCTGGTGGCTTTCGCGATCGGTGCCGATCGTCTGCTGCGCCTCGGCATCGGTCAGATTGGCGATACCCTGCTGTGTGCGCAGGTGGAATTTGACCCAAAATCGTTCGTCCGCGGCGTTGATGAAGCTGAACGTGTGGCTGCCGAAGCCATGCATATGGCGCCATGATTGCGGGATGCCGCGCTCGCTCATCACGATCGTGATCTGGTGCAGCGCCTCCGGCAGCAAGGTCCAATAATCCCAATTATTCTCCGCGCTGCGCAGGCCGGTATGTGGATCGCGCTTCACGGCATGATTGAGATCCGGGAACTTCAACGGATCGCGAATGAAGAAGACCGGCGTGTTGTTGCCGACCAGGTCCCAATTGCCTTCTTCCGTGTAGAATTTCATTGCGAAGCCGCGAATGTCGCGCTCGGCGTCGGCCGCGCCGCGCTCACCCGCCACGCTGGAAAAGCGCACGAACATCTCGGTCTGCTTGCCGATCTCCGAGAAGATCCGGGCCTTGGTGAAGCGGGTGATGTCGTGCGTGACGGTGAAGCGGCCGAACGCTCCGGCCCCTTTCGCATGCATGCGTCGCTCCGGGATCACTTCGCGATCGAAATGCGCCATCTTCTCCAGGAACCAGATGTCCTGCAGCAGCGCCGGCCCGCGCGGCCCGGCCGTGATGATATTGTTATCGTCGGCAACAGGCGCGCCGAAGGCAGTCGTCAGCTTGTTCACATACCCCTCCCGGTTTCAGGTGAGGCCATTAGATCGATCTTCGATATTGATCGCAACATTAATTAAAATGACACATGACATTGTAAAGGTGATATACGGCAGTTCCCGCCCGGCTAGCGGACGTTGACGCGATCGTTCCGGAATTAGCTAAGGAAGCGCCGCGGTCCTGCGAGGCAGCGCGCAAGATCATGTGCCGCGGATCGCGCCGACGCTGCGGTCAGGTTCGCCATGCCGATCCGGATCGCGGGCGGGCTTTCGATCCGGAATGGTTCGCCCGGCTGCACCGCCCAGCCCAAGCCCAGCATCGCTTGCGTGACGTCGCTCTCCCGACGCACGGGAACCCAGATATGTACCCCTGAACGCCCTTGTGCCGCGATACCATGCTCGTCCAGGGCGCCTAGAAATGCTGCGCGTCGTTCCCGATAGGCAGCGCGCGCCGCCTCCATCAGCCGGTCGGTCTCGGGCGATGCCCACAGTGTGCGCGCCATGCGCTGGATCAAGCGGCTGACCCAGCGCGGGCCCAAGGCGTGCTGGCGGCTAATCCGGTCGATCGTTACCTCGTCGCCAAGCGCGATCGCCAGCCGATAATCGGGGCCGAGAAATTTGGAGACGGATCGCACGAACAGCCAGCGACCATGCCGGGGTGGAAGCAGCGCCAGGCTATTTTCCGACAAAGGCCCCCAATGATCGTCGAGTACGATCAGCACATCGGGATAGTCCGCGAAAATCCGGGAGAGCAACTGGGCGCGAGCGGGACTGATGTCGGCCCCGGTCGGATTCTGGGCTCGCGGCGTTAGCACCACTGCGGCCGCGCCACTGCGCAACAGCGCCGATACCGCGTCGGGCGCAGGGCCTTCCTCGTCCATCGGCATCGGCTTCAACCGTGCGCCGAGCGATCTCAGCAGATCGAAGAGTGGGGGAAAGCCGGGATCTTCCACCAATATGGCGGCGCCGGGCCGAAGCTGCGCGCGCATGGCCCGCTCGATCGCATCCAGCGCACCCGACACGAAGCACATGTGCCGCGTATCCAGCCCTTCATATCCAAGCCGCTCCCGCACCAGTGCCACCAAAGCCGGATCATCGGCCTCCGCATCATAACCGCTGGACCGCAGATCGACCTGGTCCAGCACGTGCGCCAAGGGGGGTAGAAAGCTGGCATCGATATTGCCCGATGCCAGGTCGCAGGCACCGCTCGGCAATTCCAGCGCACGCCCTTCGAACGGGTGAATCCTGGCGATGCGCATGCCGCCCCGGCCTGGCCCGCCGATCAGGATGCCGGCGTCGCGCAGGCGGGCATAAGCGGAGGCGACAGTGTTGCGGCTAACGCCGAGTAAGATGCCGGCGTCGCGGACGCTGGGTAGCCGATCGCCGGGTTGAACCGATCCGAGGCGCACGGCGCGCTCGACCGAGTCGGCAATCTCGACGGCCGTCTCGCCCGAAAGGAAGCTGTGCGACATCCGGCACGACTAATAGCCCCTCCCGAACGAGTAAAGCGCAGCGCCGACGCCCCCTCTCCAACAGACTCCCCAGCTTCGAATGCCTCATAAAGTCTATGCCAAAGTATATTTTGACATATGACATTATAGATAATTATGATCGCCTGAGTGAGGTTTCGTGCGGCGCTGCCGCAGCAATGAGGGGCAGGAAGATGACGTCACGGGTTCTCGCGACATTGGTCGCAACAGGCATGACTTTCAGCGGCATCGCCGGCGCGGCGATGGCGCAAACCTATCGCGTCCATCTCACCAGTCTGAATGCCGGCAAGATCGGCAGCGCGCCCGAGGGAAATGCGACGCTCAAGGTGGTCGGCGACACACTTGAAGTGCGGATCAAGATGAACGGCGTGCCCGCCAACATCGAACATTGGGAGCATTTCCACGGCTTCGCCGATGCGCGGAACGCGACGTGCGTGACACCGGATATGGACGCGAACCAGGATGGCTTCATCGATCTGCTGGAAACCGAACCCGTGTCCGGCACCACGATGGTGCCGTTCAACGACAGGCCGGAAGAAATGCAGATCCCGACCCACACCTATCCGCATGCGTCAGCTCGCGGGAATTTCGATTATACCAAGTCAGTCCCGCTGGCCCAACTCGCGGCGAAGTTCGGCCAGACCTATCAGGACCAGACGATCGATCTCGAACGGCGGGTTCTGTATGTGCACGGCGTACCGAGCGACTCCGCTCTCCCAACCACGGTCGGATCGCTGGGCCCGGTTCCATCGCATGTCACGCTGCCGATTGCGTGCGGCAAAATCGTGAAAGTCTCCGGTTGAGCGCCCGTAAAGACAAGTGGCGAGGGGCGGTCAGCGCTGACCCGGCAGCAGGTCAATCGCCTCAGAGGCCACGCCCGCGCTGAGATAGGCTTTGCCGCCCTTGCCGCTCGCAATGCACAGCCGCGGTTCGTTGAATCCGCGGCGGCGGCAGGGATGGCTAGGTAAAGACGTGATTGTTGCCGCGATAAGAGCCGACGGTCACGCTGGGTGAGGCGGGCTGAACTGACGGCTGCGGAACAGGGCTGATGCAGTCGTCATGGTCGTCCTCTGGCGGGCTTTGGCGAAAGCAATCGTGGTTGGTGAGGCACAGCAGCAGCACGGCAAAGGCGATGCGCTTCACCACGCGCTTCAGTCGCCGTCGTCGGGCGAGGGGCGGTCCGGATCGTCTGGAAAGGGCACCCAGCGGCGCGTGCAATCTGGGCCAGGGCCCGTCGTGGCGGGCCCGTTCACGCCAGGAAGAGCAGGCGTGACGCCGCCTGGGCCGACGGCAACGTTGGCATTGCTTACCTGCCAGCGCGCGCCCGGGCCGAAGCGCACATCGTCGAGCGTCAGCTCCAGCGGACGCGCGGGATCGTGGCCGCGCGCAATCAGATCGCCGTCGCCCCCGCTCACGTCGTGCAGCAGAATGTCGCGGTAGACGGGGATAGCGTTACCCGCCGCACCCGCATCATAATGTGTGTCGAAATCGATCGGCGCGCGATTGCCGCGCAAACAGACATCGTCGAACCGCACCTGCTGGACGATGCCGCCGCGGGGGGCGTCGCTCTTGATCCGCAGCCCGGATGTCGTGCCATCCAACGTCATGTCCCGCACGAGGACGTTGCTGACACCCCCGATCGTCTCGCTGCCGATCGACAGGCCGTGGCCCCAGTAAAGATGGCTGTGGAGCACCGAGATATAGCGCGACCGGCTGCCACGCCCGGCCTTGATCGCGATATTGTCGTCGCCGGTTCGAATGAAACTATGCGTGATCGTGATGTCCTGCGAGCCGCCAGGATCGATGCCGTCGGTGTTACGCGCATTCGCCGGGGCGTCGATCCGCACGCTCCAGAAGGTTGCGCCCTGCACGTTCGTGAGCGCGACGTGGAAGTTGGGACTGTTGCGCAGGGTGACGCGGTAGAAAGTGATGTCGCGGGCCTCTGTCAGCTGGATCAGCCGCGGGGCATTCTGGTGGCCGCCCTGCACCTGCGCGCGGCGGGCAAGCTGCCACCAGCTTTCGGTGCCGCCGCGCATCGACGCGCCGCCCTGGCCATCGATCACGCCATCCCCGACGATCCCGCCGCCCTTCGTCTGCCGAAACAGGAGGAAGGGGCGGCAGCCCTTGCCGGTATCGTCGATCGTCCCGCAGCGGCCGGTTCCGCTATCGTAAGCGCGCGGATCAGCCGATGCCGCCAGCACCACATCCCGGTCCAGCCAGAGCGTGACCCCGGACTTCATCACCAGCGGACCACTGACGAACCGGGCCGCCCCCTCCGCCGCGGCAAGCCGGACCGCGGATCCGGCAGGACAAGCGTCGATCGCGGATTGCAGCGCATGCGTGGCATCGCCGGGTTCGGGCGCCACCGTTGCGCAAATCTGGCTAGGCAAAGCCGGTTGGCGCACCAGCCGGCGGTCCTGGGCGTTGGCTGATACCGCTACGCCCGCGACGGCAAGGCAGAGGCAGGCGAGCGCCCGGTGCATCACCCGGCCACGACATCGTTGCGGTGCCACCAGCCGCCCCCCATCGCCTGGAACAGAGCGGCGCTGTCGCTGTACACGGCGGCACGCGCCTGCTGCAGGGTTAGATCCGTCTGCCAATAAGCCTGCTCGGCATTCAGCAACTGCAAAGGCGCGATCGCCCCCAGCCGCGCCTGGCCGCGCGCGATGGTGACGCTGGCCGATGCGGCGCGCTTGGCCTGCTCCGCGGTCTTGAGTGCGTCACGATCGGTGATGATCGCCGCCAGCGTGTCCGACACATTCTGGAAAGCGGCAAGAACGGCGCTGCGATATTGGGCCTTGGCCTCGTCATAGGCGGCCTCGGCCGCATGCTGGCGATGGCGCAATGTGCCACCGTCGAAGATGGGGGCGGTCAGCCCGCCGACGATGCTCCACAAGATGTTGCCGTGGGCGAGCAGGGAGGCGAAGTCGGTGGATGCGCCGCCGACGCTGCCGCTCAGCGTGATCGCCGGCAGGCGCGCGGCGATGGCGACGCCCACTTGGGCGGCCGCGGCATGCAGATTGGCGGCGGCGGCACGTACATCGGGCCGCTGATCGACCAGCTGCGCCGGCAGGCTGATGGGCAGGCTTTGCGGCAAGGACAATTGCGCAAAGTCGATGTCGGGCTGTTGCGCATCGGGCATCTGACCGGTCAATGCCGCGATCAGATCGCGCTGCTGGGCCAGCTGGCGGAGCAGTCCAGGCAAGCTCTGTTCGGTTTGCGCCAGCAGGACCCGCTGGGCGGCGACATCCGCTTCGGCCGCGTCGCCCAGACGCTGCCGACCCCGCATGATCTGAAGGATCTGGGTCTGGGCGGTGATGCTGTTGCGGGTCGTCGCGATCTGCGCGCGTAGCGACGCCTCCGTGATCGCGGCGGTGACGATGTTTGAGGTGAGCGTCAGATAGGCGGCTTCCATCTGGAAACGCTGTGCCTCAGCCGCCGCGCTACTGCTTTCGGCTTGCCGCCGCACGCCGCCGAACAGGTCCAGCTGATAGCCGACGTTCAGCTGCCCCGTATGCAGCGTGTAGAGGTTTTGATTGGATTGAAGCGGGGAGGCGAGGACGTTGGGGTTGCGGGCGCGCGAGGTCGACGCTGCCACATCGACGCTCGGCAGATAGGCGCCATGGTCGGCGGCGGCCAGTTCCTGCGATTGGCGCAACGCGGCTCGAGCCGCTGCCAGATCGGGATTGGCCGCCAGGCTACGCCGCACCAGCGCATCGATCGCAGGCGACTTGAACAAGCTCCACCAGTCGCCCGGAATATCCGCCTCTACCACGGTTCGGCCGTCCGCCGGCACATTGGCATAGGCTGCATCGGCCGGCGCGGCCGGCTGGTGGAAGTTCGGCCCGACGGCGCAGCCCGAAAGGAGCAGCAAGGCCAGGCAGACGCCTGTGCGGCGTGGAAATGCGGTCGCCATCATCATGCTCCCTCGGCGGTCACCGCGCCTTGCGGCCGTCCTTGCCGCCGTGCTGCCCGGCGCGAAGCGGCGCGCTCGATCACATAATACAGCGTCGGCACGACGAATAAGGTCAGCGCCGTGGCGACGATCAGGCCGCCCACTACCACCGTGGCGAGGCCGCGTTGGACGTCGCTGCCGACACCGGTGTGGACTGCGGCCGGCAGCATGCCGATCGTGGCAACGGTCGCCGTCATCAAGACCGGCCGCAGCCGCTCATTGGCGCCGCGCAGCACCGCTTCCAGCAGACCCTCGCCGTCGACCCGATGCGTATTGAGGTTCGACACCATGATGATCGCATTCTGGATCGCCACGCCAAACAGCGCGATGAAGCCGACGGAGGAAGCGACGTTCAGCGTCGAATGGGTCAGGTGCAGCGCGACCAGGCCGCCCAGCGTCGCCAGCGGGACCGCGCCGAGGATCAGCAGCACCTGCCGCACCAGCGCGAACTGAATGTAGAGAAGCAACCCCATCGCAGCGAACATGACGCACAGGATCACGCGCAGGCGGCTCTCTGCACGCGCCTGATTTTCGAACTGGCCGCCCCATTCCAGATGATAGTTTGTCTTGTCGAACTTGACCTGCGCCGCGATGTTCCGCTGGGCGTCATGCAGGAAGGAGCTCAAATCGCGGTCGCGATAGTCGAGCTTCACCGTCAGATGGCGATGCCCCATCTCGCGCGTGATCGTGCTCTCGCCCATCTTCAGCTGGATATCGGCGACGGCGGACAGCGGAACCTGCGCGCCGGTGCCGGTCGTGATGGGCAGGTTGCGGATCTCGCCAAGCGTACTGCGGGCCGCGGCGGGAAAGCGGACGGCAATATCGTAGCGGCGATCGCCGACATAGAGCTGGTCGATGCCGGCACCGCCGATACCGGTTTGGATCAGGTCTGCAATATCACCCGCATTGACGTTCAGGCGGGCACAGGCGGCGCGGTCGATCCGGATCACCAGCTGCGGCAGCGGTGGTTCCTGATCCAGCGCCACATCGGCCGACCCGGGCGTCTTGTTCAGGACAGTGACGATCGCATTGCCGATCCGGCGCAGCTCGGCGAAATCGTCGCCATAGATTTTGATAACCAGCTCGCTATGGGCGCCCGCCATCTTGTCATAGACACCGTCGATCATCGGCTGGCTGAAGCCGACCGTGAAGCCCGGCATCGTCTTGAACTTGGCATCCATGCGCCGGATCAGATCGGCCTTGGTCTCGCCGGAGGGCCAGGTGCCGGGCGGGTGCAGGCCCACGCTCGCTTCGATGTGCGATGGCGTGAACGGATCGGTGCCGTCGTCATTCCGGCCGAGCTGCGTCACGATATAGGAGGTTTCCGGGAAGGTCCGCACGGCGCGCCGCAGCTCGTCCGCCATGGCCTTGCCTTCCTGCAGCGAAATGCCGCTCGGCAACTGAACCTGAAGCCAGATCGATCCCTCATCCAGCGCCGGCAGGAATTCGCGGCCGACCGTCGCGCCCAGCAGCAGCACGGCGACCGCGGCGACACCGGCCACGCCATAGATGATCGCCGGCGTGGCAAGGCAACGGCGCAGGGCGACGCCATAGCCGCGCTCAATCCGCACCAGTACCGGGTTGTGGAAGGTCTTCGTGGGCTTGCGGAAGGCGATATAGGCCAGGCCCGGCACCAGGGTCATCGCCACCAGCAGCGCGCCCAGCAGGGCATAGCTGACCGTGAAGGCCATCGGCGTGAACAGTTTCGCTTCGATCCGCTGGAACGCGAACAACGGCATATAGGCCGTGATGATGATGATCGTCGCAAAGAAGATCGGTCGGCCGACCTGGACCGCGGCATCCACCGCCTCGGCACGCGTCAACGGCTTGTCGGGCCGCGCCTCCCGTCGCCGCAGCAGCGATTCCATCATCACGATCGCACCGTCGACGATGATCCCGAAGTCGATCGCGCCGAGCGACAGCAGGTTCGCGGGCACATGCGTGACGTTCATTAGAATGAACGCGATCAGCATCGCCAGCGGAATGACGACCGCGACGATCAGGGCGCTGCGCACGCTGCCCAGGAAGAGGATCAGCACGATCAGGACCAGCCCGACGCCTTCCAGGACGGTATGCGACACCTTGTCGATCGTGGTGTGCACCAGATCCGACCGGTCGAGATAAGGCACGATGCGCGCGCCCTTGCGCGCCAGCTCGACGTTGAGTTCCTGTACCTTGGCATGGACGTCGTCCATGACCCGCGAGGGGTTTTCGCCCCGCAGCAACGTCACGATCCCTTCGATCGCATCGCCATGCTCATCCTTGCCGAGGATGCCGTGCCGTTCCATCTGGCTCAGCCGCACCTTGCCGAGATCGCGCACCAGCACGGGCGAGCCTCCCTTCTGGGTGACCGCGACATTGCCGAGATCGCTCAGATCATGCAGCGCGCCGACGCCGCGCACGACATAGCCCTGCTCGCCGCGCGTGATCACGCTGCCGCCGGTGCTGTGATTGTTGGCGGTGATCGCATCCTCGACCGCCTTCAGCGACAGGCCGAAGCGCTGCAGCTGGGCGGGGTCCAGCTCCACCTCATATTGGGTGGTGATCCCGCCGAAATTATTGACGCCCGCCACGCCCTGGATCTGCGACAAGGCCGGGATCACCTCCCACTGCTGCAGTTCCGACAATTCGCGTTGGCCCAGCGTGTCGGATTCCAGCGTGTAGCGATAGATTTCGCCGATCGGCGACGTGAGCGGATCGAGCCCCGGCGTGATCCCGGTGGGCAAGGTCACGCCCTGGATGCGCTCCTGGATGCGCTGGCGCGACCAATAATCCTCCGATCCGTCGCGAAACACGAGTGTGATCAGGGATAGGCCGAACGTGCTCTTGGACCGCATGATCGTCAGGCCCGGCGTGCCGTTGAGCGCGCGTTCCAGCGGGATCGTGATCTGCTGCTCGACCTCTTCGGCCGCGAGACCGGGGGCCTGGGTAATCACCTGCGAACTGACGTCGGCGATGTCGGGATAGGCCTCGATCGACAGCTGCCGCCACGAATACCAGCCATAGGCCGCGACCAGCGCCGCGATCAGCAGGACGATCCTGCGCCGCGTGATCGCCAGCCGGATGAACCGCTCAATCATCGAGCAGTACGCCGCCCTTGGCGATGATCCGCTGTCCTGTCGCAAGGCCATGCGCAATCGTCGTGCGGTCACCTTGTTCGTCGCCGGTGTCGACCACGCGGCGCTCGAACGTCCAGGGCGCGATCTCCACGAACACGGTCGTCGCATCGTCCTTCAGCAGCAGGGCGCTGGTGGGAATGGAGGGTGCCCGCTCGGCCGCTGCCGCGAAGCGCACTGTTGCGAACATGCCGGGCTTGAAGCGCTCATCCGGATTGGCGATCGCGATCCGGACTTTGGTGCGGCGGCTATCCGGATCCAGAATCGGCGCGATCGATTGAACGCGGCCCGCAATTCCTTGGTCCGGAAAGGCATCGAAGCGGATCTGCACCGGTTGGCCGATATGGACGGACGCGATATCCGCTTCGCCCACATTGGCGGTGACCCACACCGTCCCGATATTCGAAATCGTCATCAGCGGTGCGGTGAGATCGGTCCAATAGGCACCGGGCGCGGCGGCGAGATCGGTGACGACGCCAGCCGCCGGCGCGACCAGCGCAAGCCCTCCGCCCTTCACCATTCGCGATTGGCCCAGTTGCCGCAGCCGCGCGTGCGTCCGGGTGGCCTCGGCCTGCGCGGCGGCATAATCGGCCTGTGCTTGCTGCACATCCTTGTCGGCCGCGCCGCCGATCGCCTTCAGGCCGAGCGCGCGGGTGCGGGCGGCGGATGTCAGGCGCAACTGCGCCTGGGCATGCGCATCGTCGGCCAGGGCGGATGATAGATCGGGCGAGGCGAGGGTGGCGAGCATCTCGCCGGCCCGGACATGATCGCCAAGCCGTGCACCCAGCGTGACGATCCGACCTGCGATCGGCGTGAGGATGCGGGCCTGATGTCCGGGATCGGCCTCCACGACCGCCGGGGCAGCGATCTGGCGACCAAGGTCGCTATCGCCCACCCGCGCGATCACCAGGCGCGTACGAAGAGGGGACTGCGCGGGAATTGTCACGCGGCCGCCTTGTGCGATAAAGCTTGGCACGTCGGGGGTGGCCGTCGGCGTCTTCGATCCACAGGACGACAAGGTGCAGAGCAGCGCGGCCAGTATGCCGATGGGCGCGGCGGACGTGATGGGCCGAACGCCGCGACGGCGCACTGGCTCTTCATGGAATGGCATCAGGAATTCCCAGGCTAGTCTGCATGGCGTGCGACACCAAGACGCTGCCGTCCGGGCGTTGCCGCAGGGCCGCTTCGGCAGCATCGCGCCGATAGGCGGCGGTCTGCGCCCGATCGACAATGCATCAGGAAAGCCGGATTATACGAAGGTATATCGGGCCATCGCGCGCGATTGGATGCGCAGGGACGGCGCCTTATGCGAGGCCAGCGCGAACAGGCGACGGTTCACGTCCCGTTTGACCGCGGTAGGCGAGGATGCACGAAGATGTCCGAAACGATCGTAGAAAAAGCGTCCGGAGCATCCGCAGCGTTGCATGGGCTGCACCGGATCTTCCGCAAGCCGATCATCAGGGTTCCGGCGATGGCGCTCGTGATGCTCGCCATCTTCGTGTTCGATACGCTGACCGATTTGGAGATAGCGACCGCGGTCTTCTACATCGCGGTCGTGCTCCTTGCGATCGGGCGGTTTGCGGGTCGCTATGTCATCGCTCTTGCGGCAGCATGCGTGGTGCTGACGCTGATCAGTTTCTTCATCAGTAAAACAGGATCGCGCGAGGCCGGGCTGGTCAACCTGGCAATCAGCGTCTCGACCATCGCCATCACCACCTATCTGGGGCTGAAGATGGTTGCGGCGGAGGGCGCCGCCCATGCCGCGCGCGCGCAATTGATCCGTGTCGCCCGCGTCACAAGCCTAGGCGAGTTGGCGGCGTCGATCGCGCATGAGGTGAACCAGCCGCTCGCCGCAATTGCCACCAGCGGCGACACCGCGTTGCGCTGGTTGAGCGCGACGCCCCCCAATGTCGATCGCGCGCGCTCGGCGCTCGTGCGGGTGGTGGAGGATGCCAGTCGCGCCAGCACCGTTCTCGCGCGGGTGCGTGACCATGCCCGGGGCGATCCGCCGGCATTGCGGCTGATCCGCGTCGACGACGTGATCGAAGAGGCGGTCGAATTGTCCGGCGGCGAATTGCAGCGCCACGCAATCGCCGTCCAACTGGCACTTGCGGACGCTTTGCCCACCGTCCTGGGCGATCGGGTGCAGCTACAGCAGGTCGTCTGCAACCTGATCCTCAACGCGATCGAAGCCATGGCACAGGTTCCGCCCAGCCGCCGCTCCTTGACGATCGCCGCGATGGTGGACGTCAATGGCGATGTGGAAATTTCTGCCAGCGATACCGGCATCGGCATCCGTGACGATCATCTGGCGCGCTTGTTCGATTCCTTCTTCACCACCAAGGAAGGCGGAACGGGCATCGGCCTCACCATCAGCCGCACGATCGTGGAAGCCCATGGTGGGGTGATGTGGGTCGATCGGATGAAGCCGCACGGGGCACGTTTCCATGTCCGCCTGCCTGCCCATGCGGCCGCGGCATGAGCCGGGACGTGTCTTCGATTGAGGACGCCGCGATCGTCTATGTCGTCGATGACGATGCGTCGGTCCGTGCCGCTTTGGAGGATCTGCTAGCCTCGGTGGCGCTGGAAGCGATGCTGTTTGGATCGACCAGAGATTTTCTGGATGCGAGAAAGCCGGATCGGCCGGCCTGTCTGGTGCTGGATGTGCGCATGCCTGGACAGAGCGGCATGGAATTTCACCGCCAGATGGTGCGATACGGCACCGCAATCCCGGTCATCTTCGTCACCGGCCATGGCGATATCGCCATGTCGGTCAGCGCGATGAAGGCGGGCGCGATCGAATTCCTGGCCAAGCCTTTTGCCAATCAGGATCTGCTGGATGCTATCCATCGCGGGATCGAGATCGATCGACAGAGACGATTCAGCAATCGCAAGAGCCGGGATCTGACCCGCCGCTTCGCCGAGCTGACCGAAGGCGAGCAGGCCGTGATGTTCCTGGTCGTGCAGGGGCTGCTCAACAAGCAGATTGCGGGACAACTCGGGGTGAGCGAGATCACGGTCAAGGTGCGCCGCCGCCAGGTGATGCTGAAGATGGGCGCCAGATCGCTGCCGGATCTGGTGCGGCTTTGCGATGCCTTGCCATTGAAAGGCGTAGGGGCCGTCTGAGCCATTCTGGGCGCATGAGAGCCCAATAGGCCCATGTTTCACTCGGCGACTTTCTCTACGTTGTTGGATTGCGCAAGATGGTCCCCAGGGGGGCACATGATGCGATTCGAAAGACGAAGATTAGTGGCCGCAGGAATGTTCTCTTTTGGTCTTGCATGGCTCTTTGGGCGCAAAGCCGAAGCGCGCAGCTTTTCCGATGTTGCGGCGCTGCGCGACCACGTCGTACGACTATTGCGCACGCAAAAGGACTTCAAAGTAACATCTGACCGGAACGATCCAGCGAAGTTTCAGCTGGCAATTGGTGATTGGTCGGTGGTGGGTGATGTCACGAACCTCTTCAATTATATGCGGGGGAATCCGCAGGAGGATCCAGATTTCCTCGTCAGCCGTTTCCTCAATTCATTCGCGGAAGCGCAGCTTGAAGGGGTAGACGACCCCCATATTGTCGCAGTTATCCGGGCTCAGCCCTATATCGATGCGGCGCTGAAGGCGGGCGGGGAGCTTCTCCACGAGCCGCTGGGGGCGGACCTCCAGATTCTCTACATGGCCGACCGGCAAGATTCGATGGCGCCGCTCAGCCCGAAGGATGTGCCCGGCAAGGATCTGGCGAGTCTTCGTGCCATCGCGATGAACAATGAGCGCCGGTGGCTGTCCCAACTTGTGAGCGATGAGTCGCTCAAGTTCGGCATACTTTATTATATTAAAGACAATACGATGCTGTCGCCGAGCCTGCTGCTGCTCGATGATTTTTGGGCGATGGCAGCGAAGCGATTTCCTGGTGACGTGATCATCGCCCTGCCGCGCAAGGATCAGCTCTTCCTTTTCGACGATGAGGAAGAGGCGCGTCGCCGCGCGCGGCAATTGATCGAAGCGACCTTCGCTGAGGATTTCAATCTGCTGTCGCCTTACCTTTACGCACGCCGTAACGGTAAGATCACGATTGTGCCCGATTAGGCGGTTCGTGCGTTTTTCGGGCAAGGATCATTCGTCCGAATGATATGGTAGAGGGAGACCGGCATGAAATTTGTCACTCCGGCTGCGAAGGCGAATTTCACGATTGCGGCAGATGGGACGCCACCGACGATCCCGTTCGAAACCGATGGGACGGGCCCCCATAGCTGGGAATGGACGATCACCTGGAAGACCTTCACCAAGAAGGGGAAGGTCGAAACCCCCGACAATAAGTTGGACGGCGCGACGTTCCTCCAGGACCTGGGCGGCACGCTGGAGGTGCGCGCCACGATGCCGGCGGCTGCCGGCAAGCCGGCCCAGGTGGCTACCGTCAAGGTCACCATCACCGGCACCAACCCGACGATCCACGACGTCACGGTCTATCTCGCGACCAAGGCGGACAGTGCGGGTTTCTCGGCGATCCTGGAGCATGAATCGCGCGGCCGGCAATTCAACACCGCGGGCGAGCCGATCAAATCCTACGACAATGGTTATGGCATGTGCCAGTTGACCACGCCGAAGCCAACGATGGAACAGGTGTGGAGTTGGAAGCGCAACGTCGACGGCGGTCTCAAGCTGTTCGCCAGCAAGGTCACGGACGCGCGCAATTACCTGTCGCAAAGCGGGCGCACGTTCACCGACGCGCAGTTGCAGCACGAGGCGGTGTGCCGGTGGAACGGTGGCGCCTATCACACCTGGGACGGCAAGGCTTGGGTCCGCAATCCGGACATTCTGTGCGACACGGCCACCGGCAACAATGGCTGGGACATGACGAAGCCGGAGAATAGCGGAAAGACCGAGGCTGAGCTGCACAAGCGCGACAAGGACGAATATAAGCGCGGCCACAAGAAGGGCGATCTGTGGAAGCCGTCGGGGGTCTGCTATGCCGATGCGATCCTGGGTTAGCCTTGCGGCGGCACTCGGGCTGACGCTGGCCGGCTGCGCTGCTGCGCGGCCGGGGGGCGCGGCGCAGGCGGGCGCGCTGAAGCTGGAGCTGGCGGGTCGGACGGCGGTGGTCCGGGTGGCGCTCCCTGCGGCCGAGGTGGATCCGGCCAATGATCATAGCATCACGCTGCTGGGCACGCGCGGACCGTTCATGCTGCTGACCGACAGCTATGCCTCGCGCGGACAATCCATGTCGCGGTGCCAGGCGGGGCATGAAACCTGGGTCCGCCTGATCGATACGCGCACCCGCACCGAACGCTGGAACAAGCGTGTCGAAAGCTGCCTGCACGATATCCAGCCGGGAGACCCGGTCGCCACATGGACCGGCGACGGCGCGGATTTCACCGTGCGAACATTGTCGGAGCCGAGCACGCAGATGTCCGTTGCGGCGGACGGTAGCGTCACGCAACGAAACTAAGTCGTCGGGTCCTCCGACGACACCCGCCGCGTCAAGACCAGGCGCCGTCCGGCTGTTCGCGCGCGGCGGTGAAGATCTGCCAGATGGCCATGAACAGCGCCGCGATAACCGGTCCCACGACGAAGCCGTTGAAACCCATCATTTCGAACCCGCCAAGCGTCGAGATCAGCACAAGATAGTCGGGCATGCGCGCGTCACGGCCGACCAGGATAGGGCGCACGACATTGTCGACGCTGCTGATGATCAGGAAGCCGCATAGCGCGAGCGCAATACCCTGCCCGACCGATCCGGTCGCCAGCAGATAGATGGAGACGGGGACCCAGACGAGGCCGGTGCCGACGGCCGGGAAGAGCGAGAATACGCCCATGGCCACACCCCATAACAGCGCGCTGGGGATGCCCAATATCCAGAATGCGATCCCGCCGATCATCCCCTGCAGGACGGCGACGGCCAGCGTGCCCTTGATGGTGGCGCGGATCACCGTGACGAAGGTGGAGATCAGGGCTTTGCGCTGACCGTCGGGAAGCGGCAGCGCACGTTCCAGCCGCGCGGCTACGGCATCGCCATCGCGCAGCAGGAAGAAAGTGAGGTACAGCATCACGCCCAGCGCCAGGAAGAACCCGAATGCACTCTGGCCGATGCTCAGGATCTGACTGGCGATGGTCCGGAAACTGCTGGAGAAGCTCTGCGAGATACGGCTGCGCACGCCCTCGAAATCGTTGAGGCCGACGCTTTCCAGCCAACGTTGCGCCCAGCCCGGCAGATGCGTTTCCATCTGCACGAACATGCGGCCAAGATCGATGTCGCCACCGCGGATCCGGGCATAGGCACTGGAGGCTTCGTTCAGCAATGCCGCCCCCAGCAACATTGCCGGCACGATCACCAGCGCGATGATGATCAGCAAGGTGATTACTGCGGCCAGCGAGGCGCGACCCGGCATCTTGCGCAGGAAGCGCCGATTGAGCGGCGTGAACAGGACCGCGGCAATGACGCCCCACAGGATTGCGCCCGCGAATGGCGCAACCAGCAATAGGAATAGGATCGTGACAAGGAAGACCAGCAGCAGCAGAAAACCCCGCTCCAGGGGCGCCCCGCGCCGGGCCGCGCTCATGCGCGGGTCATCCCGTCATTGTCGGCCGACCGGCCGAGAAAAATGGCTTTGCGCATCGCTTCACTCCCTGTGCCGCTAGTCTATACCCGATGCGGCCGATGAGACCATCGTTGGCTGTCGTTATCGCGGACGATCGCGATCGCTGGGCCCCAATCGGGCGTCCCGCAATCTTCCTGCGTTCGCACAGCTTCCGTTCAGGCGGACTCGGCGCTAGAGAGGCGCCGTATGCCCGCGCTGCGCGCGGATTCCAGGAGAGGCCGTTTGGCGCTAACGCCCATCGATACTGAAGCATTTCGACGTGAAGTCGACGAGAATCTCCGCCGCGACCAGATGACAGGTCTCGCTAAGAAGTGGGGCGTCGTGATCGGCGTGCTGGTTCTTCTGCTGTTGATCGGCCTGGCCGCGTTCCTGTGGTGGCGGAGCCATCGTGCGCATCAGGCAGGGCTTGAGGGCGAGCAGCTGACGCAGGTGCTGAGCGACGTCGATATCGGGCGCGCGCAGCCCAACGATGCCCGGCTGACCGCCTTGGCATCCTCCTCGCGCGATGGATATCGTGCGATGGCGCGGCTCACCCAGGCTGGCATCCTCGCGAAAACCGATGCCCCGGCGGCCGCCGCCAAATATCTGGAGATCGCCAAGGATGATGGCCTGCCGCAGGCGACGCGCGACCTTGCCCTCATCCGCGCCACCACGCTCCAGTTCGATACGATTGCGCCAACGGAGGTGGTGTCGCGCATGAAGCCGCTGGCGGTGGCCAACGCGCCGTGGTTCGGCAGCGCCGGTGAACTGACCGGCATCGCCTATATGAAGATGGGACGCCGCGATCTGGCCGGCCCGCTCTTTGCCGCCATCGCGCGCGACACGAACGTGCCTACCGGCCTGCGGGGCCGTGCGGCCGGGCTCGCGACCGCGCTCGGCCAGACCGTTGGCGTCATCACGCCTGACGGCGCATCCAAGGAATGATCATGACGATGAGTTCGCGCCGTGCGCGCGCTATGGTTGCGTTGACCCTCGTGGCCACGCTGGGCGGCTGCGGGCTGTTCAAGGGCCGCGGCGACCGGGGTCCCAAGACGGCGGTGCTGGGGCAACGCGTATCGGTGCTGAACACCGGCAGCGATGTCGTCGTCGATCCCAGCCTGGCCGATGTGCCGGTGACCGTGCCGGAACCCGTGGTCAACACCGAATGGACCCAGCCGGGCGGCAACGCCACCAAGTCGATGGGCAACCCGGCCCTGCCAGCCGCGCTGCATCAGGCCTGGTCGGCCACGATCAAGGGCGGCGACATCGCGCAGCGCATTGGCTCGACCCCGGTCATTTCCGACGGCAAGCTGTTCATCATCGATGCCGATGCTGTCGTCCATGCCTTCGATGGCGCGACCGGCGCGCATGTCTGGCAGACATCGATCGACGGGGTGAAGCGAGACAAGGCCGTCCTGTTCGGCGGCGGCGTCAGCGTCGAAGCCGGCAAGGTTTATGCGACGACCGGGCGCGGCGACGCGGTGGCGCTGGAAGCCGCAACGGGCAAGCTGTTGTGGAAGGTACGCCCGGCCGGCCCGCTGCGGGGTGCCCCCGCCATCGGGGGCGGCAACATCTATGTGCTGACGCAGGACAATCAGATCCTGGCGTTGAACCCGGCAACCGGGGCGACGCTCTGGACCGTGTCCGCCACGCTGCAGACGTCCGCCGTCTTCGGGGTCGGCGGGCCTGCCATCGCGCAGGGCACGGTGGTGGCCGGCTTCTCGTCGGGCGAACTGTCCGCGTTGCGCTTCGAAAATGGCCGGATCGTGTGGCAGGATCAGCTTTCGCGGACCTCGATCTCAACCTCCGTCTCCGCAATCTCGGACATCGACGCTTCGCCCGTGGTCGATCAGGGCAAGGTCTATGCGATCGGGCTGGGCGGCCGCATGGTGGCGATGGATCTCGTCAGCGGCCAGCGTCTGTGGGAATTGACGATCGGCGGGATCAACACGCCCTGGCTCGCGGGCGAGTGGCTGTTCGTCATGACCGATGAGGCCAAGCTGATCTGCATCGCGCGCACGACCGGCAAGATCCGCTGGATCTCGCAGCTGCCGCGCTATCGCGACCCCAAGAAGAAGGACAAGCCGATCAACTGGTACGGGCCGACGCTGGCCGGGGGCCGGTTGCTGGTCGTCAGCGATCAGGGGCAGATGACCAACGTGGCGGTCGCCGATGGCAAGATCGGCACGTCGGTCAAGGCCGGCAAGGGATTCTACCTGCCGCCGGTCGTCGCCAATAGTACGCTCTATCTGCTGGACGCCAAGGGGCGGATCACCACCTGGCGCTAGCCCCCGCGCGCATCGCCGAACGCGGCGGGAACCCTGTCGGACGTCCGGACTCGTAAATGGCGGGTCCGGACCCTAGAAGGCGCTCCATGCCACTTCCTATCGTTGCCATTATCGGCCGACCCAATGTCGGCAAGTCGACCCTGTTCAACCGCCTCGTCGGCAAGAAGCTGGCGCTTGTCGACGATCGGCCTGGCGTCACCCGCGATCGGCGCGAGGGCGAGGCGAGCCTGCTCGGCCTTGATTTCCGCATCGTCGATACGGCCGGGTTCGAGGATGAGGATCCGCAGAGCCTGCCCGGGCGGATGCGGATGCAGACCCAGGCCGCGGTGGACGAGGCCGATGCCGCGCTGTTCCTGTTTGACGCGCGCGCCGGCGTCGTGCCCTTGGATGAGGAAATTGCGCGCTGGCTGCGCAATAGCGACACGCCGGTCATCCTGATCGGCAACAAGGCGGAGGGCAAAGCCGGCGAGAGCGGCTTGCTCGAAGCCTACGCGCTGGGCCTGGGCGAACCGATCCCGTTCTCGGCCGAACATGGCGAGGGCCTGGTCGATCTGTTCGAGGCTCTGCGCCCGCATATCGAAAAAGCCGAAGAGGAATATGCCGATGAGGAGGATGACGGGGAGGACGGCCGGCAGGGGCCGCTGAAGCTCGCCATCGTCGGCCGTCCCAATGCTGGCAAATCCACGCTCGTTAACAAGATGCTGGGTGAGGAGCGGATGATCACCGGACCCGAGGCCGGCATCACGCGCGACTCCATCGCCATCGAGTGGGAGTGGAAGGACAAGGAAGGCGGCGCACATCCGGTCCGCCTGATCGACACGGCGGGTCTCCGCCGCCGCGCCAAGGTGGAAGACAAGCTGGAACGCCTGTCCGCTGCCGATACCCAGCGCGCGATCGACTTTGCCGAAGTCGTGGTGCTGCTGCTGGACGCGACCCGCGGCTTGGAGGCGCAGGATCTGCGCATCGCCAGCCAGGTGATCGATGAAGGCCGCGCCCTGATCGTCGCGGTCAGCAAATGGGACGTTGCGGAAAATGCGCCTGCGTTGTTCCAGGGCATCCGCGCCGCGCTCGATGAGGGTCTGTCGCAGGTCAAGGGCCTGCCGTTGATCACCGTCTCCGGCTTCAGCGGTCGCGGCATCGATCAGCTGCTGGAAGCCGCGTTCGAGATCCGGGACGCTTGGTCGCGCCGCATCGGCACCGGCGAACTCAATCGTTGGTTCGAACGGGCGATCGAGGCCAATCCGCCTCCGGCGCCGGGCGGGCGGCGGATCAAGCTGCGCTACCTCACGCAGGCCCGCACGCGACCGCCGACCTTCATTCTGTTCGGCACGCGTGTCGATCAATTGCCGGAAAGCTACCGCCGTTATCTGATCAATGGCATCCGCCGCGAGCTTGGCTTTGGCGGCGTGCCGGTGCGTCTGACGGTGCGCGCGCCCAAGAACCCGTTCGGGGCAGCGTAAGCATGCTGGTCGATGCGCGCGGCATGCGCTGTCCGTGGCCGGTGCTACGGCTGGCGCGCGCCATGCGCAGCGCCAGCCGGGTCGACATCTTGGCGGACGATCCGGCCGCACCGGCGGAGATCGCCGCTTTGGCGGCCACGCAGGGATGGTCCCTGCAGGAACGCGACGGCGGCTTCGTCGTCGCCCGCAGCTAAAGCGAACTCAGCTTTCCGGCGCGGGCCGCGACTGCAACTGCACATAATTGTGGATGCCCATGCGCTCGATCATGTCGAACTGGCGTTCCAGGAAATCGACATGCTCTTCCTCATTGTCGAGGATGCGGCGGAACAGATCGCGTGACACATAGTCGCGCACCTCTTCGCAATGGGCGATGGCGTCGCGCAGCAGGGGGATGGCATCGCCTTCCAGGGCGAGGTCGGATCGCAGCACTTCCTCAACCGTCTCGCCGATGCGCAGGCGGCCCAGCATCTGGAAATTGGGCAGGCCGTCGAGGAACAGGATGCGCTCCGACAGCCAGTCGGCATGCTTCATCTCGTCGATCGATTCATGCTTTTCGTAATCGGCCAACCGTTCGATGCCCCAATGATCGAGCAGACGGTAATGCAGCCAATATTGGTTGATCGCAGTCAGCTCATTCTTGAGCGCGGCGTTCAGATATTCGATGACCTTGTCGTCGCCCTTCATGGCGCAACTCCCCGATGGCGATGATGACGCCGCTTAAACCAGGGAAGGGGCGAAAACGAAGTGCAAACGACTCGCGCGAGTCGTTCTCAGAAAATCGCGACAGCGAAGGTCAGGCCGCGGCCTGCTGCTCTTCTGCAATCAATTCGCGTGCAAAGGGAATGCATTGCCCGCAGCGGGGCCGCCGGCCCAGCGCGGCATAAGCGCTATAGGGGCATTGCGCGCCGGACCGCGCCGCCTCCCGTACTTCGCGTTCACGAATCGCATTGCAGTGGCAGACGACCATCGACGACTCCTTGGGGAGCTCATCTAGCGATACTGCGACTAACTCGCAATAGCTCTGCGAAACGGAACGAGCTGTCCGCGCGACAGGCTGCGCCAGGCCCATTCGAACGGACCGTAGTGAAAGCGCCGCAACCAGGGCCGGCTCCACAGCAGCATCAGCGCCCATTGTCCGGCCACCAGCCAATAGAGCTGGGCACGCGAGAGGCTGCCGAACCAGCCCAGGCCGTAGCCATAGAAGATCGTCGTCATGACCAGACTCGTCAGCAGATAATTGGAAAAGGCCATCCGGCCCGCGGCCCCCAGCCGGTCCATCAGCTCCCGCGCGGCGCCCGCGCGCAGGGCAAGGATCAGAAGCGCGGCATAGCCCAGCGCCACGAACGGACGCAGCATCAGCGTGAGGACGTCGGCGAGCGGCAGGAAAGCGGGGTCGAAGTCGTGCGCGATGATCGATCCTGTCAACGGTATGTAGAGCAGCAGCGCGGCCACGCCGGCGACCACGATCTGTCGATAGGCGCGATGCGACCATTGCCCCGTCCAGAAGCCCAGCCGGTAAAGCAGCATGCCTAGGAAAACGAATCCCAGCGTACCCGGCAAGGTCGCCGGCACGATCTGGAACTGGAACAGGCCCGTGGTCGGCGCGCGCGCGGCGAACACGTCGGCGAAGCTGCCGCGATAAAGCTGGATTTCGTGGGCGATGGCGGCGGGGTTCGGCACGACCTGGGCCAGCACCTTGTTCCATTCCCTGACGGCGTCCAGGGGCGGGTTGGGGCCGGTCGCGAGCGTCTGGAGCAGGTTCACGTCATGCCATTGGATCAGGCTTTGCACGCCGTCATAGCCGATCAGGCAGATCGCCGTGAAGGCGAGCGCGCTCGCCGTCCAGGTCCGGCCGATGAAGGCGATTGCCCCACAGATCGCATATTCCACCAGGATGTCGCCATACCAGACGAACCAGGCATGCAGCATGCCGAAGACGAACAGCCAGAAGATGCGCGCATAATGGATGCGCGCCGGCCCCGGCGTGCGATCCTCCGCCGCATCGGTGATCAATAATAGCGACGCGCCGAACAGCATAGTGAACAGCGCGCGCATCTTGCCGTCCGCTAGAATATAGGCGCTCGCCCAGGCCGCCAGATCAGCTCCATGCGCGCCGCCATAGAAGCGCGGATCGACATAAGCGTATGTCGGCATGCCCATCGACACGATGTTCATGATCAGGATGCCGCACACTGCGAAGCCGCGGATCACGTCGAGGGCGAGGATGCGGTCTTTGTTCAAGCTAGCGCCTGCCGCGGCCCACATCGGGGCGACGGCTTGTCGCCCTCGGTGCCCTCAATGCAACAAGTGCTCATTCCCCTCCACCATGCTTCGCATGGTCCCCCTCCCCGAGCAAGCTCGGGGAGGAGAATTCCCTCTCCTCCCCGGAACGGGGAGGGGGACCATCCGCAGGATGGTGGAGGGGATTTGCCGGAACCTCAGCGCCTTATCGATACGGCTGGGATCCCTCACGCCAAAGCGGCGTCGGCGCCCATCAGCTTGGGGAAGAAATCTTCATGGGCGCTGCGCAGGTCCGTCAACGTCACGCAATGATCGCCGCCTTCGGTTTCGAAGATGATCCGGTTGGCGATCGTGCGGCCGATCGGTTCGGCCTCGATCCCATTGGCGTTGGCGCCCGCGAGGAAACCCAGCAGCGCCGGATCGTGCACCGTGACGAGATAGAGCCCCTGATCCTCGGCGAAGTAGGAACCCGCCAGTCCAAACGGCGTCGGCCCGTCGATCAACGCGCCGCAATTGCCCGCCAGCGCCATTTCCGCGATCGCGACGGCGACGCCGCCGTCTGACACGTCATGGCAGGCGGTGATCCAGCCTTGCTCGATCCCGGCGCGGATATAGTCGCCGGTCTTGCGTTCCGCCGCGAGATCCACCGGCGGCGGCGGGCCGGCATCGCGACCGTCCAACCCATGCAACTCGCGCAGCCACAGGGACTGGCCGAGATGGCCCTTGCGGGCGCCCACCAGCAGGATGATGTCGCCGCGTTCGCGAAAGCCGATGCCGACCGATCGCTTCCAGTCCGCCAGCAGGCCGATCCCGCCGATCGCCGGCGTCGGCAGGATGGCGCTGCCGCTACCATCGTCATTCTTGGTCTCGTTATAGAGCGAGACGTTGCCGCTCACGATCGGGAAGTCGAGTGCGGTGCACGCCTCGGCCATACCTTCGATACAGCCGACGAACTGGCCCATGATCTCGGGCCGCTGCGGGTTGCCGAAATTCATGCAGTCCGTGGTGGCGAGCGGCTTGGCGCCGACCGCGGTCAGGTTGCGCCAGCATTCCGCCACCGCCTGCTTGCCGCCCTCGAACGGATCGGCATAGCAATAACGCGGTGTGCAATCGGTGCTGACCGCCAGCCCCTTGTCCGTCCCGTGGACGCGAACGACGGCGGCGTCGCCGCCCGGCCGCTGCACTGTATCGCCGCCGACCATGTGGTCATATTGCTCCCAGATCCAGCGCCGCGAGGCGAGATCGGGTGAGGCCATCAGCTTGCGCAGATCGGCAGCCACGTCACTGCTGTCTGGCAGGTCGGCGGGGAGGGTGGGCACGTCGGTCTTTTCATGCGGCCGATCATAACAGGGCGCCTCATCCGCCAGTGGCTCCAGCGGAATGTCGCAGACCGTCTCGCCGTTGAAGGTCAGCACCATCCGGCCGGTATCGGTGACATGGCCGATCACGGCGAAGTCGAGCTCCCACTTGCGGAAGATCGCTTCGGCGAAATCCTCGCGGCCGGGCTTGAGCACCATCAGCATGCGCTCCTGGCTCTCGCTCAGCATCATCTCATAGGGCGTCATGCCGGTCTCGCGACACGGCACCGCATTCATATCGAGCTCGATCCCGACGCCACCCTTCGATGCCATTTCGACGCTGGAGGAGGTGAGGCCCGCAGCGCCCATATCCTGGATCGCCACGATGGCATCGGACGCCATCAGTTCCAGGCAGGCTTCGATCAGCAGCTTTTCGGTGAAGGGATCGCCGACCTGCACGGTCGGGCGCTTCTCTTCGGAATCCTCGCCGAAATCCGCGGACGCCATGGTCGCGCCATGGATGCCGTCGCGGCCGGTCTTCGAACCGACGTAGACGATCGGATTGCCGACACCGGAAGCGGCCGAATAAAAGATCCTGTCGGTTTCCGCGACGCACACCGTCATCGCGTTGAACAGGATATTGCCGTCATAGGCGGCGTGGAAGTTCACCTCGCCACCGACGGTCGGCACGCCCACGCAATTGCCATAGCCGCCGATCCCGTGGACGACGCCCGCGATCAGGTGACGCATCTTGGGATGATCCGGCCGCCCGAAGCGGAGCGCGTTGAGGTTCGCGACCGGGCGTGCGCCCATCGTGAAGACGTCCCGCAATATGCCGCCGACACCCGTCGCCGCGCCCTGATAGGGTTCGATGTAGGAGGGGTGGTTGTGGCTCTCCATCTTGAAGATGGCGGCCTGACCGTCGCCGATATCGACGACGCCCGCATTCTCGCCCGGGCCGCAGATCACCTGTGGGCCGGTGGTGGGCAGCTTCTTCAGATGCAGCCGCGACGATTTGTAGCTGCAATGCTCCGACCACATGACCGAAAAGATCCCGAGCTCGGTCAGGTTCGGCTCGCGGCCGAGCGCATGCAGGACGCGCTCATATTCTTCGGGGGACAGGCCGTGTTCGGCGACGATGGCAGGCGTGATCTCGCTCATGTCGCGAGCCGATAGCGAAGCCTGGCGCATCGTCCAAAGAAAAAGGCCGGCAGGATGGTCCCGCCGGCCTCGAAAAATGGATTGTGGGGAAAATCAGCCCTCGCAGGTCTGGCTTGCGCCGCCCTTGGCGAGCGTGACGGACGAGGCCTTGGCGTCGCCGGTCAGGGTATAGTCGCCACCGGTATAGGGCGCACCGGCGCTCGGCGCGGCCAGCGCGATCGGATCGGCGGTCTTTTCCTTCAGGCGCAGATTGGCGGTCGTATTGTCGTTGAACCAATCGACATAGACGATGGTGTTGTCCTTGCAGCGATAGGACTTGCTGGCCAGCATCGCCGGCGGCAGCTTCACCGGGGGCGCATTCGCGATTTCGTTGGCGGTGGGATCCGCCGGACCGCCAGCCACGATCGTGGTTGGCTTGGTATCGCAAGCGGCGAGAAGGAACAGGGCGGCGAGCGGCAGAGCGCGGAGCATGGGATGGTTCATAGCGGATCTTTCTTTCGCAGTTGCGGGATATACGTCAAGAGTGTTGACGCTCTTTCTGAAGTTCGAATTTCGGGGATGCGCCGAAGCGTTGCCTTGTCCGCTGAAATCGAAGCTTGCTTGCTCCGTTCCAAGCCCTTGCCTATCGGCTGTTTATGACAATTATCGCTCGAAATGTGCCGGCTCTGGTCGGCAATACGCCGTTGGTTCGCTTGGCCGGTCCCAGCGAAGCCACCGGTTGCGAGATTTACGGCAAGTGCGAATTCATGAACCCCGGCGGGTCGGTGAAGGACCGTGCCGCTCTGTTCATCATTGAGGATGCCGAAGCCAACGGCACGCTCCAGCCGGGCGGGCTGATCGTGGAGGGGACGGCCGGCAATACCGGAATCGGGCTGGCGCTGATCGGCAATGCCAAAGGCTATCGCACCACCATCGTCATCCCCGAAACGCAGAGCCAGGAGAAGAAGGATACGCTGCGTGCGCTCGGGGCCGAACTGATCGAGGTCGCGCCGACCTCCTATTCCAACCCCGCCCATTATGTGCACACGTCTCGCCGCATTGCGGAAGAAACGCCGGGCGCCTTATGGTCGAACCAGTTCGACAATATCGCGAACCGCCTTGCCCACATCCGTACGACCGCACCGGAAATCTGGGCCCAGACGGAGGGGCGGGTCGACGGCTTCACCTGCGCGGTCGGGACCGGCGGCACCTTGGCCGGTGTCGGCCTGGGCTTGAAGGAGCAGCGCGATGATATCGTCATTGGTCTGACGGATCCGCACGGTGCCTCGCTCTACGAATATTATGCCCATGGCGAGCTGCGCGCCGAAGGATCCTCGGTGTCCGAGGGCATCGGCCAGAGCCGCGTCACCGCCAATCTGGAAAGCGCGCCGGTCGACACCCAATTCCGGATTTCGGACGAGGCCGGGCTCGAACAGCTCTTCGCTTTGCTGAAGCAGGAGGGGCTTTGCCTGGGTCTCTCGTCCGGCATCAACGTCGCCGGCGCGATGGCACTCGCGCGGGAGATGGGGCCGGGCCATACGATCGTTACCATCCTGTGCGATTCCGGGATGCGCTACCTGTCAACGATCTTCAATCCGGCATGGCTGCGGGCCAAGGGCCTGCACGCGCCGGATTGGTTACGGCGCTAACAAAGGTTTCCAAGCGGCGGGCGCATCCCTATTCTGTGGCGATGAGGGCCCTTAAGCGCGTCGCGGGAGAAGCGGTATGCACCGTGTGCGCATCGGCCTGATCGGGCTGGCCTGGGTGTTCCTGCTGGTCATGCTCGCCACCACCTTCCTGCATGTCGCCGGACCGGATCGCGGCACGTCGCGTGGCCAGGCCGCCACCAACGATGCCGCGCCAAGCGAGCCGCTGGCGGAGCTGGGGGTGGCGCCCGGCAACACCCCGCCCGACACGAAGGCAGAGCCTGCGCCGGTGAAACCGGCGGCGCCGACGCATTGAGTCGCGCCAAAACACCCACCTACCGCTAAATTTCGCCCCACATTTTTATCCACAGGCTTCGCTCTGCGGGAAACGGCAGTTTCGCGCCAATTTCACGTGTCATTACGGAATCGATACAACCACGGCATACACAGTTCTCCCCATACAGTGGTATTGATACCCATAAGCAACCCATGCTAATCCACGTTCATCCGGCAAGGTGGCGCACGAACTGCGTCGCGGCGCCGAACCGACGGACGGACGGGGCGCGTCACTTCCGCGGCAGCAGGGCGGAACGAAACACTTGGTCAGGGAGACATTCTTTGTTGGGCATGCCCTGAACGCGGTCGACGCGAAGGGACGCGTGTCTGTGCCTGCTGCCTTCCGCTCGCAGATCGATCGACGCGCCAAGGATGACGGCGGCAAGGACGCCGACAAGGAATTGATGATCGCCCCGCATCCCAAGCGTGATCGCCTGCGCGCTTATGATGCGATCGGCCTGCGCGACCTGTCCGCCGAATTGCGGGACAGCGTCGCCGATCTGCCCGCGGCCGCCCGCCGCGAAGCCCATGAAGGCGTGCGCCGCAACGAACTGACCGCTCTGACCCCGGTGACGTTCGATGGCGCGGGCCGCATGGTGCTTTCGCCGATCCTGCGAAAGCTCGGTAAGATCGGCGAGCTCGCCTTCTTCGTCGGCATGGAGGATTATTTCGAGATCTGGAGCCCGGAAAACGCCCGGATCGGCTTCGCCGACAATCCCGTCGTGCTCGAGATGCTCGACATGTACCTGGAAGAGCGGAGCGCGTCATGACCGCCCCGGCACCGCACATTCCGGTCTTGCTCGATGAGGTGATGGCCGGGCTGAGCCCGCAGCCGGGCGAAACCCATGTCGACGGCACGTTCGGCGCGGGCGGCTATAGCCGTGCGCTTCTGGATGCGGGCGTGCACGTGATCGCCTTTGATCGTGATCCCGATGCCGTTGCCGAGGGCCAAGCCCTGGTGACGGCCAGCGAGGGCCGGCTGGAGCTCGTGCCGGACGTCTTCTCGCGGCTGGGTTCGGCGCTGGCCGAGCGGGGGATCGACACGGTCGACGGAGTGACTTTCGATGTCGGCGTCTCGTCGATGCAGCTGGATCGCGCCGATCGCGGCTTTTCCTTCCAGGCCGACGGGCCGCTCGACATGCGCATGGGTCGGTCGGGCATGAGCGCTGCCGATTTCGTCAATGAAGCGGACGAGGACGAAATCGCCGACGTGCTGTTCCATTTGGGCGAAGAACGCCAGTCGCGCCGGGTTGCCCGCTTCATCGTCGCCGCGCGCCCGATCACGCGGACGTCCGAACTGGCGGCGGTGGTCCGCCGCGCGCTTGGCTATCGCGAGCATGACAAGAAGGATCCGGCGACCCGCACCTTCCAGGCCATCCGCATTCACGTCAACCGGGAGCTGGGTGAGCTGGAAGACGGCCTTGCCGCAGCCGAACAGGCGCTGGCGCCCGGCGGCCGGCTCGCGGTGGTCTCGTTCCACAGCCTTGAGGATCGTATCGTCAAACGCTTCCTGAAAGAGCGTAGCGGTACGGCCGCCGGCTCGCGCCACCTGCCCGAGGTCGCGACGCGTACGCCCAGCTTCGAAGCGGTCGCCAAGCCGGTCCGTGCCAGTGAGGCGGAGCTTGCCCGCAATCCCCGTTCCCGTTCCGCCACGTTGCGCGTCGCCCGGCGCACCGCGGCCAGCCCCTGGGCGATGAAAGGTCATGCGTCATGATCGTCGCGACGCGTCTAAGCGCGGTGTGGCAGGTCGCCGGCGTCGCCGCTGCGGCCCTGTGCTGTTATCTGGTGTCGCAGTCGGTGGCCTCCGAACGCGCCGGTCTGCTCAAGGTGGATCGCCAGATCGCGCAGACGCAGGATGAGATTGCGAAGCTGCATACCGAAATCGGTGTGCGTGGCCGCATGGGGCAGCTGGAGCGGTGGAATTCCGAAGTGCTGGCGCTGCAGGCGCCGCGCCCGAGCCAGTTCGTCTCCAGCGGCGTGCAGCTTGCCAGCCTCTACGGGCGCAAGGGCCAGCCGGCGTTGCAGCTGGATCCCGCGATCGTACGCCAGCAGGGTGACGTGACCCGCGTCGCTTATGCACCTCCGGCCGCTGCGCCGGCGCCGGCGATGCCATCCGCGGCGCCCGCGCCGCACACGCCCGAACTCGCACCCGCGCAGCCGTTGCTGCGCACGGCCACCTATATCCGCCCTGTTCCCGATCGGCTGGGGCCGGCGCCTGCGGGCCCGACGACGGCGCCGTTGATCGCCAAGGCCTCGTTTCAGCCCAACAAGCCGGTTGCCCGGCCTGCGCCGGCCCCTGTGGTAAAGGTCGCGTTTCAGTCGCCCAAGTCGCTTCTGCCCGCCGATATCAGCGTTTTGGCGGCACGCGAGGCGAAGGGGTCCAGGGATAACGCCAAGGCAGAGCGGTGAACGCGCCCGCGGGACTGCGCCTGGATCGCGCCGTGCGGGTTGGATTGCGTGAGCCGGCCGCGCCGGGCACGCCGATGCAGGTCGCCCAGCAGCGCCTGATGGGCATCATGCTGATGTTCATGCTGGTGACGGCCATCATCGGCCTGCGCCTGGTGCAGATCTGCCTCTTCACCGGATCGGACGGCAACAATGGCGGCGCGCAGAATGCGCAGCGGGGAGAGATCCTGGATCGCAACGGCCAGCCGCTGGCGACGACGATCAAATTGTGGGCGGTTGCGGTCAATCCGCAGAAGATCCTGGGCGACAAGAACGCGCTGGCGGTGAAGCTCAACCAGCTCATGCCGGAAAAGTCGGTGCTGGATTATCGCCGCATCCTCTTCGGCAAGCGCAAATTCCTGTATCTGCGCCAGCCGGCGCCGCCCGAATTGGCCGCGGCGGTGCATGCCTTGGGCGATCCGGGCCTGCTCCTGCTGAGCGAATCCCATCGGCTCTTCCCGCAATCCGCGATGGCGGGTCATGTCCTCGGCTATTCGCAGGAGGTGGAAAATCCGCGCACTCACAAGCAGGAGCTCACCGGCATCGGGATCGAACGCTATTTCGACAATGATCTGAAGGCTGGGAAATCGATCACGCTTTCGATCGACACCCGCGTTCAGGCCGCTCTCGAAAGCGAGATCTCCAAGCGCATGGTCGAGACACAGGCCGTCGGCGGCGCGGGCGTGATCCTGGACGTGCATACCGGCGAAGTGCTGGCCATGGCTTCGCTGCCGGACATCAACCCCAACGCGCCGCTGCGTGACCAGGCCAACATGTCGAACAAGGTCACCCAGTCGACCTATGAGCTGGGTTCGACCTTCAAGATGCTGACCTTCGCCAACGCCATCCAGTCGGGCGTGCTGACGGATATGTCGCAGAAGTTCGACGTCTCCTCCCCGCTCCATGTTGGCGGCCACACGATCCACGACGACGAGCCCATGCACCGTGCGCTGACCGTGCCGGAGGTGATGACCTATTCGTCCAACATCGGCACCGCCCAGATTGCCGACGAGCTCGGGCCGGAGCGGACCAAGGCCTTCTTCCGCCTGCTCGGCATGGATCGCCGCATCCCGATCGAGCTGCGCGAGCGCGGCATGCCGCAATTCCCCTCTTACTGGGCCCGTACGACGGTGATGACGACGGCCTATGGCCACGGTATCGCGGTGACGCCGCTTCATCTGGCGGTGGCCTATTCCGCGCTTGCCAATGGCGGCATCCTGCGGCCGGCCACCTTGCTCAAGCTGCCGCCCAACGCGCAGGTTCCGGGCAAGCGCGTGATCTCGGAGGCGACAAGTGCGCGCATGCGTCAGTTCATGCGCCTGGTGGTGCTCCAGGGCACGGGCACCAACGCGAACGCGGCCGGCCTGCGCGTCGGCGGCAAGACCGGCACGGCGGAGAAGGTGGTCGGTCGCGGCTATAGCAAGAGCGCCAATATCACGGTATTCGCCGGTGCCTTCCCGATGGACAATCCGCGTTATGCGGTGGTCACGATTCTGGATGACGCCAAGGGCAGCAAGCAGACGGCAGGGTTCAAGACGGCAGGCTGGATGACCGCGCCGCTGATGCGCCGCATCACCGCCCGCGTCGGCCCATTGCTTGGCATCAGACCTGAACTGGATAAGGACATCGATGTGTCCGAGCTGATGGCGTTGCTGGCCGAGAAGAAGGTGCCCGGTAAGAATGTTCTTGAATGAGATCCTCGGCGATGCGCGCACCGGCGTAGACACGCGCGTCACGGGCTTCGCCATCGATAGCCGCAAGGTGGCGCCGGGAACGGTGTTCGGCGCCTTCCGGGGCACGCTCGTCAACGGCGAGGATTATATCCCGAATGCGATCGCCGCCGGCGCGGTGGCGGTCTACGCGCGGCCCGAAGCAGTGGTGGAAGGCGCGATCCATGTCGCCGATGCCGAACCACGGCGCGCGTTTGCTCATGCCGCGGCCAAATTCTTCGCGCCTTTCCCGGATCATGTCGTTGCGGTCACCGGAACCAACGGCAAGACCTCGACCGTCGAACTTACGCGCCAGTTGTGGCGCATGGCGGGCTTTCACGCCGCTTCGATCGGTACGCTCGGCGTCACCACCGCCGACGATTCCGTGTCCACCGGCCTTACCACGCCCGATATCGCGACATTCCTGTCGAACATGGCCGGCCTGCGCCGGGAGGGCGTGACGCACGCCGCGTTCGAGGCGTCGAGCCACGGCCTGTCGCAATTCCGCACCGAAGGTTTGCCCGTCCAGGCGGCCGCCTTCACCAATCTGTCGCGCGATCATCTCGATTATCACGGCACGATGGAAGCCTATCTAGAGGCAAAGCTGCGCCTGTTCAGTGAGGTGGTCGCAGGCGATGGCGCGGCGGTCGTCTGGATGGACGATCCGGCCTCGACCCGGGTCGCCGAGATCGCGCGCGAGCGCGGGCTGCGCCTGATCTCCCTTGGCACCCGGGGAGAGTCGATCCGGATCGTGGAGCGCCAGCCGACCCAGTTGGGGCAGACGCTGACGCTCGAAGCGGACGGCAAGACCCACAGTGTCAAACTGCCCCTGATCGGCGCCTATCAGGCTGCCAATGCTTTGACTGCGGCGGGTCTGGTGCTCGCGACTGGCGGCGAATTGGCCGACATTCTCGCACGGCTGGCGCGGGTGCAGCCGGTTCGCGGACGGCTTGAACGCGCGGCAATCAGCCGCGCGGGTGCGCCGATCTATGTTGATTATGCCCACACGCCCGACGGCCTCGAGGCCGCGATCCAGGCCTTGCGGCCGCATACGGCCGGGCGGCTGATCGTGCTGTTCGGCGCGGGTGGCGATCGCGATCGCGGCAAACGCCCGCTGATGGGCGACGTCGCCACCCGTCTCGCCGATCACGTCATCGTCACCGACGACAACCCCCGCTCCGAGGATCCGGCCTTCATCCGTCGCGAAGTGCTCGCCGGGGCGCCCGGCGCGGTCGAGATCGACGGCCGGCGCGACGCCATCGCTGCCGCGATCGCCGAGGCAGGCAGCAACGACATCATATTGCTCGCCGGCAAGGGGCACGAACAGGGCCAGATCGTCGGCGACCGAGTCCTGCCGTTCGACGATGTCCAGGTCGCGCGGGAGTGCGCGGGATGAGCGTTGCAATTCAACCGTCCGTCCTGAGCGAAGTCGAAGGACGCTGCTGCGCGCCTCTAGTCACGTGCTTCGACTTCGCTCAGCACGAACGGGGCTGGATGGCACGATGAACACGCTCTGGGCCTCCACGGAAATCGCCGCCGCCACCGGCGGTACGGCGTCGGCTCCGTTCGACGTCAATGGCGTCGCCTTCGATTCGCGTGAAGTCGGCCCGGGCGATCTGTTCATCGCCCTCAAGGGCGATAGCACAGACGGTCACCGCTTCGTCGCGCAGGCGCGCGGACAGGGGGCGGCCGGGGTCTTGGTGTCGCAACCGGTCGAGGGGCCGCATGTGCTCGTACCCGATACGACGGCCGCGCTCGACGCGCTCGGTGCCGCCTCCCGCGCCCGCACCACAGGCAAGGTGATCGGCGTGACCGGCTCGGTCGGCAAGACGAGCGTGAAGGAGGCGCTGTTCGCCGCGTTCGACCGCGCCGTGCCGGGCCACGCCCACCGATCGCTCAAAAGCTATAACAATCATGTCGGCGTGCCGCTCAGCCTGTCGCGCATGCCGCGGGATACGCGCTTCGGCGTGTTCGAAATGGGCATGAACCATGCCGGCGAGCTGCGCGCGCTCACGCATCTCGTCCGTCCCCATGTCGCGCTCGTCACGACGGTTGCGCTCGCGCATGGCGCCTTCTTCCCCAATGAAGAGGCGATCGCGGATGCGAAGGCCGAGATCTTCGAGGGGCTGGAACCGGGCGGTATCGCGATCATCCCCTATGACAATGTGCATCGCGACCGCCTCATCGCAGCGGCGGAAAAATTCGCCGGCCAGATTGTGACATTCGGACGCGATCCGGCCGCCGACATCTACGCGCGCGAGGGCAAGGCCGGCCCGCGCGGTACGTTCGTCCAGGCAAGGCTGCGCAATGCGGAGCTTGGCTTCACCGTCGCCTTGCCGGGCGATCATTGGGTGACCAATGCGCTGGCCGTCCTGGCGGTCGTGGAAGCCGCGGGCGGCGATCTGGCTGCCGCCGGGCTCGCCATGGCCGATCTGAACGGTCTCGCCGGCCGGGGCCGGCGCATGACGATCCCGCTCGACGGCGGTGACGCGCTGCTGATCGACGAAAGCTATAACGCCAATCCCGCCTCCATGCGCGCCACTCTGGCGATGCTCGGGCAGGAGCGCGGGCGCAAGATCGTCATCCTCGGGGCGATGCGGGAGCTCGGGCCGGAGGAAGAGCGCCATCATGCGGAACTTGCCGAGCCGATCACGGCGGCGGGCGTCGGACTGGCACTGCTCGTCGGTCCCGAGATGAAACCCTTGGCACGGGCGCTTGAGGGGCGGATCGATTTGGTCCATGTGCCTGACGCCGCTGCCGCCGCCGCGCAGGCTTCCAGCCTGATCGCACCGGGCGACGCGGTTCTCATCAAGGGATCGAACTCGGTCGGGCTCGCCGGCGTCGTCGACGCTTTGGCCGGGGGTTAGGATTTATGCTGTATCTTCTCGCCGAGCATCTCGGCTTCCCCCACGTGCTCAACCTCATCCGCTACATCACCTTTCGGGCGGGTGCGGCGGCGCTGACGTCGCTGTTCCTGGGCCTGATCATCGGCCCCCGTTTCATCGGCTGGTTACGCATTCGCCAGGGCAAGGGGCAGCCGATCCGCAGCGACGGTCCGCAGACCCACCTCGCCAAGGTCGGCACCCCCACCATGGGCGGGCTGATGATCCTGACCTCGGTCACGGTCTCGATGCTGCTGTGGATGAACCTCAACAACCGCTATGTCTGGGCCTGCCTGCTGGTGACGCTGGGCTTCGGTCTGATCGGTTTCCTCGATGATTATGACAAGGTCACGAAGCGCAGCCACAAGGGCGTGTCGGGCAAGGTCCGCCTGCTGATGGAGTTCGTGGTCGCCGGCGTCGCCGCCTGGATCATCGTGTCCGGCAACGATACGACGCTCTATCTGCCCTTCTACAATGGCCCGGTTATCGATCTCGGGCCCTTCTACGTGCTTTTCGCCGCCTTCACGATGGTGGCCTTCGGCAATGCGGTGAACCTGACGGACGGCTTGGATGGGCTCGCGACCATGCCGGTGATCATCGCCAGCCTCGCCTTTTTCGTCATCGCCTATCTTGTCGGCAACGCCAAGTTCGCCGCCTATCTCGGCATCCCGCACGTGCCCGGTGCGGGCGATCTGGTGTTGCTGACCGCCGCAATCATCGGTGCGGGGCTGGCCTTCTTGTGGTTCAACGCGCCGCCCGCTGCCGTCTTCATGGGCGATACCGGCAGCCTCGCCTTGGGCGGCGCGCTCGGCGCGATCGCGGTCTCCACCCATCATGAGATCGTGCTGGGGATCGTCGGCGGCCTGTTCGTGGTCGAAGCCGTGTCGGTTATCCTGCAGGTCTTCTTCTTCAAGCGCACCGGGAAGCGCATCTTCCGGATGGCACCGATCCACCATCACTTCGAACAGATCGGCTGGAGCGAACCGACTGTCGTGATCCGCTTCTGGATCGTCAGCTTCATCCTCGCGCTCGCCGGTCTCGCGACCCTCAAGCTGCGGTGATCACAAGTCCCGTCTTCCGCGGCAAACGCTACGCCGTCCTCGGCCTCGCCCGTTCCGGCATAGCCGTGGTCGAAGCCTTGCTGGGGAGCGGCGCCGACGTGACCGCCTGGGACAGCCGCGAAGAAGCCCGCAACGCTCTCCTCCCCGGAACGGCGAGGGGGGGCGCGCAAAGCGCGGTGGAGGGGAATTCCCTTACCTTCGCCGATCCCCTCGAAATCGATCTGGCCGGCTTCGACGGCGTCGTCGTGTCGCCGGGCGTACCGCTCAACAAGCATCCGATCGCGGCGAAGGCACGCGCGGCGGGCGTGCCCGTCATTGGCGACATCGAACTGTTCGCGCTCGCAAGGCCCAGCCTGCCGCCGCACAAGGTGATCGGCATCACCGGCACCAACGGCAAGTCGACCACCACCGCGCTCATTCACCACATCCTGCGAACGGCAGCTGTGCCGACCCTGATGGGCGGCAATATCGGCCTGCCCATCCTCAGCCAGGATCCGCTGCCGCAGGGCGGCGTCTATGTGCTGGAACTGTCCAGCTACCAGATCGACCTGACCTTCAGCCTCGATTGCGACGTCGCCGTCCTGACCAACATCACGCCCGATCATCTTGATCGCTATGACGGCTTCGCAGGTTATGCGGCGTCGAAGGAGCGGCTGTTCGGTATGCAGTCGGCAGCGCACATCGCGGTCATCGCCACCGAGGACGATCAGACGCGGGCGATCGCTTCGCGCACCTTAGGGAGTCTTGTGGAAGTCGCCTCCACCGCGATCAGCGATCAATCCCGCTGGCCTTCTCTGCAGGGTCCGCACAATGCGCAAAACGCTATCATTGCTATTGAGACGTGCAAGGCGCTTGGGCTTAACGACGATCAGATCGAGCGTGGTCTCGCCACCTATCCAGGCCTACCCCACCGTATGGAGCGCGTGGCTGAGAAGGGAGGGGTGCTGTACGTCAACGACAGCAAGGCGACCAACGCCACCGCGACCGCGCCGGCGCTGGCGGCCTATCCGAAGATCCACTGGATCCTGGGTGGCCTGCCCAAGACCGACGATCTCGACGATTGCGCGCCTTATTTCGGGCATGTGCTCGCCGGTTATACGATCGGCCAGGCCGGGCCGATGTTCGCGAACATCTTGCGCGCCGCCGGCAAGCCGGTGACGGAAAGCATTACGCTCGCGCAGGCGGTCCAGGATGCGGCCGCGGCCGCGCAGCCGGGTGAGGTGGTGATGCTGTCACCCGCCTGCGCCTCGTTTGATCAGTTTACCGATTTCGAAGCGCGGGGCGAAGCCTTCCGCGCCGCGGTGGGGGCTTTATGACCTACACACCGTTCGCTTCGAGCGAAGGTTCGAGCGCAGTCGAGAACCGTAGTCGAGAAGTCGTACCGCTAGTTCTCGACGGGCGCATCTCGACTTCGCTCGATGCTGCTCGAACCGAACGGAAACGCTTACCGGCGGGGGCACTCTGATGGCTAGCGCGGCACCAGGGATCGACAAGGCGGAATTGCGGCGGCGCGCCCGCGCGCGACGGCGCGGCGAGCGCTTCGGCCGTGGCGACCGCTCGGCGCTCGGCACCTGGTTCTGGGAGATCGACCGCGTCCTGCTGCTGCTCGTCACCCTGCTGATCGGCATCGGCCTGATCGCGGTGGCGGCCGCCGCCCCGGCTGCGGCGCAACGATATTCGGACGCGACCCATATCATGCCGGCGCGTTATTATTTCTGGCGCCAGCTGGTGTGGACCTGCCTGGGCGTGCCGGTGATGATCGGTGTCTCGATGCTGCCGCAGGTCATGGCGCGGCGGCTGGCGCTGGCCGGCGCGGTGGTTTTCATGCTGATGCTGGTGATGGTGCCGATCCTGGGCGGTGCGCAGATCAACGGCGCGCAACGCTGGATCTTCCTCGGGCCGTTGCAGATCCAGCCGTCCGAATTCCTCAAGCCGCTGTTCGTCGTGTCGGTCGCCTGGCTGCTCTCGCTGCAGGAAAAGGACGCCAAGCTGCCGGTCGTGCCGCTCAGCTTCATCCTGCTCGCCGCGATCACCGTTTTCCTGATGAAGCAGCCGGATTTTGGCGAAGCGGTCATCTTCGTCTCGGTCTGGCTCGTCCTGCTGACGCTGTCGGGCGTACCGATGAAGTGGCTGGGCGCGCTCGGTGGGGCAGGCATCGGCGCCATCATCATGGCCTATCTGTTCTATCCGGTTGCGACGATGCGCATCAATGCCTTCCTCAAGATCGGCGACGCGTCGAAGCAGGTCGACGATTATCAGATGGTGTCGGCCTTCCGCACCATCACCCATGGCGGGTTGATCGGCACCGGGCCGGGCGCGGGCACGATGAAGTTCGGCCTGCCGGAGCCGCATACCGACTATATCTTCTCGGTGATCGGCGAGGAGTTCGGCCTGATCGCCTGTCTTGCCATCGCGCTCATCTTCCTTGCCATCGTCGTGCGCACCTTCGTCAAGCTGCTGCATGAGGAAAACAGGTTCCTGTTCTTCGCCAGCGCCGGCCTCGTCACCCAGTTCGGGCTGCAGGCGCTGATCAACATGCTCGTCAACGTTCACCTGGCGCCGTCCAAGGGCATGACCCTGCCGTTCATTTCCTATGGCGGCTCGTCGATGATCGCGCTGTCGATCGGCTTCGGGCTTTTGCTCGCCTTCACGCGGAAGAATCCGTACCTGATGCGCTCGCCTTACGTCGTGACCTGGGGAGGCCAGAGCGCCAAGACATGACCATTCGTCGCCACTTCGTTCTCGCCGCCGGTGGTACCGGCGGTCATATGGTCCCCGCGCACGCACTGGGGCGCGAACTGGCGCGCCGCGGCCATCGGGTCGCGCTGGTCACCGATGAGCGCGGCAAGCGCATCCCCGGTTTGTTCGACGATATCGAAACCCATGTCATGCCGGCCGGCCGGGTGGCGGGCGGCCCGTTGGGCTGGCTGAAGGCATGGGCCGGCATCCGCGCCGGACGCGCCATGGCGCGGCGGCTCTACCGGGATTTGCGTCCCACAGCCGTGGTCGGCTTTGGCGGCTATCCCGCGCTTCCCGCCTTGCTGGCCGCGCTCGATACGGGCGTCGCCACCGCGGTCCACGAACAGAATGCCGTGCTTGGCCGGGTAAACCGGCTGCTCGCCCGCCGGGTCGATGCGATCGCCACGGCCTATCCGGAGGTTCAGCGGCTCAAGCCCAATTACGCCATCAAGACCTTCCTCGTCGGCAATCCGGTGCGCGAGGAAGTGAAGGCGATCGGCCGCGCCCGCTTCCCCGCTTACGGCGAGGATCTGCCTCTGAACCTGCTCGTGACCGGCGGCAGCCAGGGGGCAACCATCCTGTCCAGTGTCGTGCCCGCGGGCTTGGGCCTGCTCCCGGACGCGCTGCGCACCCGCCTGAAGGTCGTGCAACAATGCCGGCCTGAGGATATCGAGACGGTTCGCGCCGAATATCAGCGGCTTCATATCGTCGCCGAACTCACCACCTATCTGGAAGATCTGCCCTCCGTGCTTGCCGCTTCGCATCTTGTCATCGCCCGTGCCGGCGCCTCCACCATCGCCGAACTGACCGTCGCCGGCCGCCCCGCCATCCTGGTGCCGCTGCCGAGCGCGATGGACGATCATCAGACTGCCAATGCGCATGAGATGGCGGTAGAAGGCGGTGCCCGCGCCATCGCGCAGGCGCAATTCACCCCTGAACGGCTCGCATCCGAAATCGTCAGCCTCGCCGGCGATCCCGAAGCCCTGATCTCGGCCGCCGCCCATGCCAAAGCATGCGGCCGCCCTAATGCGACCGAGGATCTGGCCGACCTGATCGAAGGCTTTGGCCGCGCGCCGGTGGTGGATGCGGTCGGCGCCCGCAAGCCTGCCGCCGCCAAGGCCGCCAAGGGTCTCGCCATCGGCAACGCCAAACTCTCCTCCCCGGAACGGGGAGGGGGACCGTTGCGCGGCAACGGTGGAGAGGAAATCCGGGAGGGCGGGCTTTTCCCCTCCACCAGCCTGCGGCTGGTCCCCCTCCCCGAGCAAGCTCGGGGAGGAGCGCTGGCATGAAGGGCGTCGCAACCGATATCGGCACCATCCACTTCATCGGGATCGGCGGGATCGGCATGTCCGGCATCGCCGAGGTGATGCATAATCTCGGCTACAAGGTGCAGGGCTCGGACGTCGCCGAAGGCTATGTGATCGAAGGCTTGCGCAAGCGCGGCATCCCGGTTGCGATCGGCCATGCGGCGGAGAATCTGGGCGATGCCGCCGTGGTCGTCACCTCGACCGCGATCAAGCGCGGCAATCCGGAAGTCGAGCTGGCGCTCGAAAATCGCGTGCCGGTCGTGCGCCGTGCGGAAATGCTGGCCGAACTGATGCGCCTCAAATCGACCGTCGCGGTCGCCGGCACGCACGGCAAGACCACGACCACCTCGATGGTCGCGGCCCTGCTGGATGCGGGCGGGGTCGATCCGACCGTGATCAACGGCGGCATCATCAACAGCTACGGCTCCAACGCCCGCCTGGGCGCGTCCGACTGGATGGTGGTCGAGGCGGATGAAAGCGACGGCAGCTTCCTGCGTCTCGACGGCACGATCGCGGTCGTGACCAATATCGATCCTGAACATCTCGATCATTACGGCTCGTTCGAAAAGGTGAAGGACAGCTTCGTCGAGTTCGTTGAGAATGTGCCTTTCTATGGCGCCGCCTTGCTGTGCCTCGATCATCCGGAAGTGCAGGCGATCATCCCGCGCGTGCGCGATCGGCGCGTGGTGACCTACGGTTTCTCCGCCCAGGCGGATGTCCGCGGCGTCAACGTCACGCCCATTCCGGGCGGCAATCGCTATGAATGCATCGTCCGCAAGCGCGACGGCACGACCCGCTCGATCGAAGGGATCGAACTGCCCATGCCGGGCCGCCACAATGTCCAAAACAGCTTGGCCGCGATTGGCGTCGCGCTGGAACTCGGCGTGCCGGATGATGTGATCCGCACCGGTTTCGCCAAATTCGGCGGCGTGAAGCGGCGCTTTACCAATGTCGGCGAAGTCGACGGCGTGACCGTGATCGACGATTATGGCCACCATCCGGTCGAGATCCGTGCGGTCTTGTCGGCGGCGCGGGAAGGTGTGAAGGGCCGCGTCATCGCGGTGGTGCAGCCGCACCGTTTCACCCGGCTGCGGGACCTGATGGAAGAATTCCAGACCGCGTTCAACGATGCCGACATCGTCTATGTCGCCCCGGTCTATCCCGCCGGCGAACAGCCGATCGAAGGTGTCGATGCCGCGGCCCTGGTCTCGGGCCTCAAGATGCGCGGCCACCGCGCCGCGCAGGAAATCGCCGGCGCCGACGCGCTCGCGGTCGAGCTGGCCGAGGTCGCCAAGCCGGACGACATGATCATCTGCCTCGGCGCCGGCGACATCACCAAATGGGCCGCCGGTCTCGCCGACGCCATCGCCAAAGCCCGCGCCGGATGATCCCGCGCCAATTTCTCCTCCCGGGAACGGGGCGGGGGACCAGCCGCAGGCTGGTGGAGTGGAAATCCCTTACCGCTGGGCCAAACCCCTCCACCACCGGCTCCGCCGGCGGTCCCTCTCCCCCTGCGGGGGAGGAGACGCGATGACCGTCTGCGAAGCCTTGCCGCCTTTGCACGGCGACGCCACGCACCAAGGCAGTCTGGCCGACTTCATCTGGTTTCGCACCGGCGGCCCGGCCGAATGGCTGGTGCGGCCGCGCGATCTGGACGATCTCGCCAGCTTCCTGGCCGGGCTCGATCCCGCGACGCCGGTCCTGCCGGTCGGCGTCGGCTCCAACTTGATCGTGCGCGACGGCGGCGTTCCGGGCGTGGTGGTGCGCCTGCCCAAGGCCTTCGCCAAAGTCGCGATCGAGCCGGGCCACCGCGTCCGTGCCGGCGGAGCGACGATGGGCATCACCGTCGCCAGCGCCGCCCGCGATGCCGGCATTGCCGGGCTGGAATTCCTGCGCGGCATTCCCGGCACGGTCGGCGGTGCGGTGCGGATGAATGCAGGCGCCTACGGCCGCGACGCCAGCAACATCCTGATCGAGGCGACATTGGTGCTGCGCGACGGCACCGTCGAGACCTGGCTGGCGGCGAAACTGGGCTACACCTATCGCCATTCGGATCTGCCCGAGGGCGCGGTGGTGGTCGAGGCCCTGTTCGAGGGCACTGCTGGCGACACGGCCGCAATCGGCGCGGAGATGGACCGTATCGCCGCCGAGCGCGAAGCCTCCCAGCCGCTGCGCAGCCGTACCGGCGGCTCCACCTTCAAGAATCCGGAGGGCAAGAAAGCCTGGCAACTGATCGACGAAGCCGGGTGCCGCGGCTTGCAGATCGGGGACGCCCAGGTGTCCGAAAAACATTGCAACTTCCTGCTCAACCTGGGCTCCGCCAGCTCGGCGCAGATCGAGCAATTGGGCGAAGAGGTCCGCCGTCGCGTGAAGGATCAAAGCGGCATCATGCTCGAATGGGAAATCCAGCGCGTGGGCAGGGCGGTATGATCGTCCAATCCACCACCCGTCATGCTGAACGTGTTTCAGCATCCCTCCTATCGCAGCGGCCGTTGCTCCTGGGGGCCGCGCGATGACCCTTCACGTTGCCGTGCTGATGGGGGGCTGGTCGGCCGAGCGCGAAGTCAGCCTGGTCTCGGGCGAAGGCGTCGCCAAGGCTTGCGAGAGCCTCGGCCATCGCGTGACCCGCATCGATATGGGCCGTGACGTCGCCCTGCGCCTGCACGAGGCCAGGCCGGACGTCGTCTTCAACGCGCTCCACGGGACGCCCGGCGAAGATGGCACGATCCAGGGCATGCTCGACCTGATGGGCATCCCTTATACCCATTCGGGTCTCGCTACCTCGGTCATCGCGATCGACAAACAGCTCACCAAGAATGAGCTCGTGCCCCATGGCATCCGCATGCCGGAAGGGCAGATCGTTGCCTCGCAGAGCCTGTTCGACGGCGATCCGATCGCGCGGCCCTATGTGCTGAAGCCGGTCAATGAAGGCTCGTCGGTCGGCGTCGCCATCGTCACCGCCGACAGCAATTATGGCAGCCCGATCGGCCGCGATGTCGAGGGCCCCTGGGCGCATTTCGATCAGCTGCTCGCCGAACCCTTCATCAAGGGCCGCGAGCTGACCACGGCGGTCGTCGGCGAACGCGCGCTTGGCGTCACCGAATTGCGCCCGAAGAGCGGCTTCTACGATTACGATGCCAAATATACGGACGGCATGACCGAGCATGTCTGCCCGGCCGATATCCCGGACGACATTGCGCAAGCCTGCCTGCAGATGGCGCTCGATGCCCACCGCCTACTCGGCTGCAAGGGCACGTCCCGTTCGGACTTCCGCTGGGACGACGAACAGGGCGTCGACGGCCTCTATCTGCTCGAGGTCAACACGCAGCCCGGCATGACGCCCTTGAGCCTGGTTCCCGAACAGGCGAAGCTGGTCGGCATGACCTATGAGCAGCTGGTTCAGGAAATCATCGACGAGGCGCTGGCGTGAGCCGTGCGCGCGCCCAGGTGACGACGCGGAGCAGTCGCAGCCCGGCCGCGCGTTCGGCCAAGCCGGCGCGGCGCCGTCCGCCCGCGAAGACCAGCGAGTTGCCGCGCATCCCGCTGCCGGAAGGCTTGGTCCGCAAGATCCGCAACTGGACGCTGGCGTTGTTCGTGGTCGCTGCGCTGATCGGCGGCGTGATCGCCATGGGCATTCCCCAGATGGTCGGGCTGGCCGCGGCGCACGGGCTCGGCGACATGGGCTTCGTCGTCCGCAATATCCAGCTCACCGGGCTGAAACAGGTCGATCGCGACACCGTCTACCGGATCGTCTCGGAAGCGCACGGGCAGGATATGCCGCTGGTCGATCTGCAGCAGGTCCGCCAGCAATTGCTGCAGCTCGGCTGGATTGCCGATGCGCGCGTGTCGCGCAGGTTGCCCGATACGCTGGCGATCGATCTGGTCGAACGCGTGCCCGCCGCCGTGCTTCAGCGCAACCAGCAGCTGTCGTTGATCGATGCGGAGGGCAATATCCTCGCCCCGGTCGAACCGCACACCATGCCGGTCCAGCTGCCGCTCGTGATCGGTGAGGGCGTGGAAGGCCATATCAACGCGCTCCACGAACTGATCGCCAGCCAGGCCCCGTTGAAGCAGCTGATCGATGGCGCGACCTGGGTGGGCAATCGTCGCTGGGATCTGCGCTTCCAGTCGGGCGAGACCTTGTCGCTGCCGGAGGGCGATGCCGCCGCCCGGCAGGCGCTGGCCACGTTCGTGAAGAAGGATCAGGAAGCGCGCCTGCTCGGCCAGGGCTATGTCCGCATCGACATGCGCGATCCGAAACAAATGGTGATCCGCACCTCGCGCGATCCCGGAACGAAGATTACAGATCCCGTGCCGCCGGCCGCGACGCAGGCGTGAGCGAGAGCATATAGACGATGGCACCACCCCGTACGGACGGCCTGATCACCGCAGTCGATATCGGCTCCTCCAAGGTGGCCGCCCTGATCGCGCAACCGGTCGAAGGCGGCCTGCAGGTGCTGGGCACCGGCCAGCGCGAGAGCCGCGGCGTGAAGCATGGCTTCATCGCCGACATGGAGCGAACCGAACATGCGGTACGCGAAGCGGTCGAGCAGGCGGAACGGATCGCGCGCACCAATATCGAGGAAGTGTGGGTCAGCTTCTCCGCCGGCGGCCTCTACAGCGATGTCGCGTCAGTCGAAGTCGCGCTGGGAGGCCAGCGGATCGAGCAGCGCGACATCGATGAGCTGCTGGGCGCCGGCCGCAACTCGATCGATCCGGAAGGCCGGCTCGTCCTCCATGCCCAGCCCGCGCTCTACACGTTGGATGGCCTGAACGGCGTGCGCCAGCCGCTTGGTCTCCATGCCGAGAAACTGGGCGTGGACATCCACGTCGTCTCGGCCGATCCGTCGCCGGTGCGCAATCTGGATCTGTGCGTGCGCTCCGCTCACCTCGCGGTGAAGTCGATCGTGGCATCGCCCATCGCCACCGCCATGGCCTGCCTGAGCGAAGAGGAGCGTGAACTTGGTGTCGCCCTGGTCGAACTGGGCGCGGGCGTCACCAACGTGTCGCTGTTCGCGGGCGGGCTGCTGGTCGGCCTGTCCTCGCTGCCGATCGGGGCGGGCGAGATCACCGACGATATCGCCTCCACCTTCGGCATGCGCCGCGCGCAGGCGGAACGGCTCAAATGTTTCCACGGCTCGGCCCAGACCTCCCCACGCGACAATCACGAGATGATCGAGGTGGCCGGCGGTCCGGATGGCGCCGAGCCGCTCCGCATCAGCCGCGCCCAGCTGATCGCCGTGATCCGCCAGCGTCTGGAACATTGGTTCGCCGCGATCGAGGAGGCGTTGAAGGCGCTGGGGTTCACCGGCCCGATCGCGCGCCGTCTCGTCCTCACCGGCGGTGGCGCCGAGCTGAAGGGCATTGCCGATTATGCGCAGAGCGTGCTGGGCCGCGCCGTCCGCGTCGGCCGCCCGCGCGGCCTGATCGGCATGCCGGAGGCGCATTCGGGCATGAGCTTCGCCACCTTGGCCGGCCTCGTCCTCTATGCGGCGTCCGAGCCGATCGACCTGCGGCAGGTGCCGCACCCCCAATCGGTCACGCGCGTCTCCCCTTCGGGGATGGTGCAAAGGCTTATTGCGGCGGTGCGCAGCAGCTACTGACCGCAAACGATCAACAGGAAAGATAGCCCTAACCCCAAAAAGCGCTCGCACCGGCGAATCACTTGGGGCACTTTGCGATAACACAGCTAGATGCTGACGAATTGGAGACTAACATGGCGATCGAATTCCTCCGGCCCGAGGTCGATGAGCTGAAACCGCGCATCAGTGTGATCGGCGTCGGCGGGGCCGGCGGCAATGCGATCGCCAACATGATCGCGTCCGAAGTGCAGGGCGTCGACTTCATCGTCGCCAATACGGATGCGCAGGCCTTGAACGCCTCGCCCGCCGAAAGCCGCATCCAGCTCGGCATGAAGATCACGCAAGGTCTCGGCGCCGGTTCGCGTCCGGAGATCGGCCGCGCCGCCGCCGAAGAGACGATGGATCAGGTGGAGAAAGCGCTGGAAGGTGCGCACATGTGCTTCATCGCGGCCGGCATGGGCGGCGGTACCGGCACCGGCGCGGCGCCCGTCATCGCCAAGCTTGCGCGCGAAAAGGGCATCCTGACAGTTGGCGTGGTGACCAAGCCGTTCAGCTTCGAAGGCTCGCGCCGGATGAAGTCGGCCGATGCCGGCATCAATGAGCTGCAGAAGCATGTCGACACGCTGATCGTCATCCCGAACCAGAATCTGTTTCTGATCGCCAATCCGAACACGACCTTCAAGGAAGCGTTCCTGATGGCGGATCAGGTGCTGCAGCAGGGCGTGCGCGGCATCACCGACCTGATGGTCATGCCCGGCCTGATCAACCTCGACTTCGCCGACGTCCGCTCTGTGATGAGCGAGATGGGCAAGGCGATGATGGGCACCGGCGAAGCGTCGGGCGACAATCGCGCGATCGAGGCGGCCGAAAAGGCGATCGCCAACCCGCTGCTGGATGGCGTCAGCATGAAGGGCGCCAAGGGCGTCATCGTCTCCATCACCGGCGGCGACGATATGCGCCTGCTGGAGGTCGACGAGGCCGCCAACCACATCAAGGATCTGGTCGATCCGGATGCCAACATCATCTGGGGCTCCGCCTTCAACAATGATCTGGAAGGCCGCATCCGCGTGTCCGTGGTCGCCACCGGGATCGAGGCGGAAGCCAGCGCGATGCCGGAACCGGCCAAGCCGCTGAATTTCCCGCCGCGCAGCCGGACGGAGGCGCGCGCTCCGGGCAGCGAGCCCGCACCGGCCCCGGCCCGTGCGCCGGACGCGCCGACGCTCAACCTCAACGAGCCGACGCCGCCTGCGCCCACCACGGCCTCCAGCCCGGCCGACGAGGACGAGCTGGTCTTGGGCGACGATACCCGGGTGAGCACGCCGCGGGTTGAGGCCGATCCGACGCCGGCCCTTGCACCCCAGCCGGCGCCGGTTCGGTCCGGACCGCGCCGTTGGTTGCAGGACGCCGATGAGGATGCGGCGTCTGCGCCGGCTCCTGCGCCCGCACCGGCTCCTGCGCGTGGCGGTACGCTGTTCGAACGCATGTCCAGCATGGCACGCGGATCCGCCAAGATGAGCGGCACGGACGAGCAGGAAGAGGAAGGCCCGCGCGATCCGCTCGACATTCCGCGCTTCCTGAATCGTCAAAACAATCAATGATCTGGCCGGGGCGGCTTCGTCGCCGCCCCGCCACGGTTGAACGACGGGCGCAGGTGCAACCCTTGCAACTAGGCGACCAAGTCGCTTGAAGAGCGGGGTGTCCCCCCGATCGATGATTCCTGCGCTTGCCCTGATGGCGAGCTCGCTCTGTTCGCCCGTCTCCGCCGCCGCGCAGGATGAGGTGTTGCAGCCCGCCCAAACCGCCTCGACGGCCGTGTCCAACATGCTGCAGCTGGCCCAGGCTGCGGCCAACCGAGGCGATTCGGCCGAAGCGCTGTCGCGCTACCTGCGCATTCTCGCCACGGCCCCGGATGATGTGGCGGCCCTGGCGGGCGCCGGCAAGGCCGCGCTGGATGTCGGCGATACCAATGCCGCGGCGGGCTTCTTCTCGCGCGCGGACGTGCTGGATTCGCGCAATGGCCAGGTGAAGGCCGGGCTTGCCGAAACGATGCTTGCCAATGGCAATGCGCGGGCTGCGCTCCGCTTGTTCAACGATGCCGTCAATCTGGGCGTGCCGGTGATCGATATCGCGGGCGATCGCGGCCTCGCTTATGATCTGCGGGGTTCTCCCAGGCGGGCCCAGGCCGATTATATGCTCGCGCTGCAGGCGCACCCCAGCGACGAACTGACCCGCAGGCTGGCCTTGAGCCAGGCCATCGGCGGCGATCGCGCGGCGGCCATGGCGACGTTGGATCCGCTGCTGCGCAAGCAGGACGTGCCCGCCTGGCGCGATCGCGTTTTTGTCTACGCCATGACCGGCGATCTCGCCAGCGCGCAGCATGATGCGCCCCTGGTGATGCCGTCCAATCAGGTGGCGATGCTGGCACCTTATCTGCCGCGCCTGGCGACCCTGAAAATGGCGGACAAGGCCGCTGCCGTTCATCTTGGCCGCTTCCCGGGCGATACGCCGCCCGAAGCGAAACCGGCGCAGATCGCCGCGCCCCGCATCCAGGTGGATCAGGCCACGCTGGCTCCGTCGGCGCCCGTCCAGACCTTTTCAGAGGTGAGGGCCGCCGCCGCGGCGCAACCCACGCCGCGGCCGCAGGTCCAGGCCCAGGCGGCGTCGCCGATCCGCCAGCCTCAGGCGACCATGCCCGCTACTGCCACCGTGGCCCCGGCCGTAAGCGCCGGCCCACCTGCGCCCACGCGCGAAGAGCTGGCGGCACAGGCCCGGCAGGATGCGAAGGCGCGTGCCGCCGAAAAGCGCAAGGCCGATGCGCTCGCCGCCGCCAAGGCCAAGCGCGAGGAGGAGGCGGAGAAACGTGCCGCCGAGAAGAAGAATCCCGCGCGTCATTGGGTTCAGGTCGCGGGCGGGGCCAATAAGAACGACCTCGATCGCGCATGGGATCAACTCAAGGCCAAATGGCCCAAGCAGCTGGCCGGCAGGACGCCGTGGACCACCCATTATCGCTTCACCAACCGGCTGATGATTGGGCCGTTCCCAACTTCTGACGCCGCGCAGGATTGGGTGACGGCGCGCAAGAAAGAGGGCTTTGGCACATTCCGCGTCGAAACGGCGGCGGGGGATCCGGTCGAGCGCGTGAACTAAGCTCGACTTTCCGGCGCGCAGCTCCCATCTGGCGCGCATGGCGCTCGCCCCCTTCGCTGCCGATCCGGCGCTCACCCGCGGACGGCGTTATGCGCTGGCGTCCGCCAGCAATCGCGGCCAGCGCGACGAATATCAGCGCGATCGTGATCGTATTGTCCACTCGATCGCCTTTCGCCGGCTGCGCCACAAGACGCAGGTGTTCGTGGCGCCCGACGGCGATCATTTCCGCGTCCGGCTGACCCACAGCTTGGAGGTTGCGCAGATCGGCCGCACGATCGCGCGCGCGCTCGACCTGAACGAGGATCTGACCGAGGCGCTGTGCCTGGCCCATGATATCGGCCATCCGCCCTTTGGCCATGCGGGCGAGGATGCCCTGAAGGAGGCGATGGCCGGGGCAGGTGGCTTCGATCACAATGCCCACACCTTGCGCGTGCTGACGCGCCTCGAATCGCCTTACTCGCATCACCCCGGCCTCAACCTGAGCTGGGAGATGATCGAAGGGCTGGCCAAGCATAATGGCCCGGTCGCCGATCCTCCCTGGGCGCTGGCGGAGATCGACGCCGACTGGCCGCTGGATCTGGCCGGGCAACCCTCGCTCGAGGCCCAGGTCGCAGCCCTCGCCGACGATATCGCCTACGACAATCACGATATCGATGACGGCATCCGCGCCGGCTTATTGTCGCTGGACGAGGCGCGCACCGTGCCGCTGGTGGCGGAAGGCTGGGAGGCGGCGCGCGCGCGCTGGCCCGATTGCAGCGACAGCGCGCTCCGCAGCGAGCTGATCCGCAATCAGATCGGCCGCATGGTCGCCGATCTGCTCGCCGAAAGCCGCCGCCGCATCGCCGTCGCCAACCCGCGCTCGATCGCCGACGTGCATCGGGCCGCTACGCCGCTCATCGCCTTCTCGCCCGACATGGCCGCGGCCGAACGCACGCTGAAGCGCTTCATGTATGCGCGGCTCTATCACCACCCCCAGCAGGTGGCGGTGGCGGAACAGGCACACGTGATCGTCGCCGGTCTCGCGCGCGCTTACCTCTCGGATCCGGCCATGCTGCCGTCCGAATGGGCCGCCCGCCTGCCGGCCGACGAGCCCGCCCGCACCCGCCATATCGGGGATTTCATCGCCGGCATGACCGATCGCTATGCCGTCTCGCGCTATCGCGAGGTGATCGGGCCGGTGGATATGCCGGAAGGCGTCTAACCGGCCGCCGGTCTTAGATCTTCGTCGCTACCAGCGTGTTGCCGCATGCCAGCCGTTCGATGCAGGCGGGCGGCAAGTGCGCGAGGATCTGCTGCCAGAAGGCGCCGCCCGGTCGCTCGGCGAGCAACGCGCCGAGACTCATGTCCAGCACCTGTGCCCTCAGCGCGGGGTCGGTCACGCTGTCGATCAGGTCGTGCAAAATCCAGCTGACCATGTGATCGGGTGTCTGATTGTCGAATGTGCGCAGTTCAGCCACATCGAAGCCGTCCGCGAACATCGTGCGCAGGCCCTCGCGCGTCGCATTATAATAATGGCTGGGATAGCCGTGGACCGGCTGCAGGAACGGCCAATCGATGAACAGCTTTCCGCCGGGCTTCAGCATCCGATGGAATTCCCGCGCCACTTCCCACGGCCGCGTGACATGTTCCAGCACCGCGAAGCAGCCGATGCCGTCCAGCATGCTGGACGCGATCGGATAACGGCAGGCCGGCTCCATCACGATATCGGCCGAAACCGATCGATACACGTCCAGATAGAGGCAGTTGGGCTCGATCCGCTCGCGCCGGCCGCAGCCGATATCCATGTACAGCTTGTCGGGATTGGCCCGCATGTCGTCGATGAACGGCCCGAAGCCGCAATTTGCGGACTCCCCTTCATAGAGGCTGAGGTCCAGCGCCTTGAGCCCATAGAGAATGGGGAAAATGCTCGGCATATCCAGGAAGCGGAAGTCGCCGCCGGCGCCGCATGCCGGATCCAGCAGATGCCGGAACCGCTCATACCGCCTCTCCCCTCGGCGCACGCGTTCCTCCGGCGAAGGCCGGATTTGTTTGCGCTGCTCCTTCTGCCCGTGGCGGCGAAAATGGGTGAAGGCGTCGCCTCCCGCCTGCACATGCCGCGCCACGTCGGGGTTGGCGCGCAGGTAATTGGCTTCGTTGAAATTATCGAACGTGGCGATTTCGAGTTCGATATCCGCCACTATCTCACCCCTGCGATCGCGGCGCGATGATCCGGAATTCGCCCGCGCAATGCATCAGGCTCATCAGATACAGCATCCCATCGAAATAACGCTGTTCGCCGGCGGGCACGGGCATGTCCCACAATTCCTGCAGGAAGGCCTTGGACACGGGCCCCGGGGTCGCCGCAAATCCGCCCACTGCGGTCGCTGCGACCATGCCGGCCGAATGGCGGGTGGAGAGCGGCTTGCCGTCAAGCGTGTAGCGATCGGCGAACGTCTTGATCCCTTGCCCGTGCAGGAATCCCTGGATGCGGTCGCTCAGCGCCTGCTGGCGCGGATCCTTGCCCCACCAGGCATGGTCGACGGACCAGTTGCTGGCGGTGCGCCAGCTGTCATAGGCGAAGGATCCGGGCTCGCCGTCCCACCCCGGCATTGGCCGGCCGTCGAAATGGCTGCGATCGGGGGCCAGGCCGGTCTTGGCGTCAGCCACCTGCACGAAGAAGTCGCGGCTGACCCGCGCCGCGCGAGCCCAGAAAGCCCGATCCTCCGCCGGGCCCCAGCGTGCCCACAGCTCGTAAAAAGCCGGCAGATGATAGGAGGCGTCGGTGCCGCCGATGCTTGTTTCCGGCACGAAGCGGACCATCGCGCTCGCCTCGTCCACCATCGGCCCGACCGTCACCGGGCGCGGCACGCGGGCCGGGCGCACCGGTGGCCACGGCTTGCCCGCTTTCTCGGCCTCCGCCTGGGCGGCGCGGTTGTTCGGGCTTGGCCACGGCGTCGCCGGTTCGACGAACGGCGGATCACTGGGATGGATGCGGAAGGGCGGGGTGGCGGTCAGCGTCGGATGGTGGCGCATACCCCGCAGGATCGTGTCCGCCTCCGCCTGGTAGTTGTAGATGCCCTTGCCATTGCCCCAGCGATGCGCCGCGAAATACAGCGCCATCGCATAATATTCCTCGCCATCCGGGGCGGCGCCGGTCGCACGTGGCGTGCCGTCGGTACCCATCGACCAGGCAAAATAGCCGATCGACGGGTTTTTCGGGTCCGTCGTCAGCATGTAGGTCTTGGACCAGTTCCATAAGGCGTCGAATTCGCGCTTTTTGTCGAGCTGGACGGCGATCATCATGCCATAGCTCATGCCTTCGCTGCGCGCGTCGTTGTTGGCCCAGTCGGTAATGTAGGCGAGCGGGCCTTTCGCATTGGCGCCGGTCTCGAAATAGACGCGCTGCTCCTGGCCGTCGCCGTGAAAGAATTGACGGAAGGCATGCTCGATCTTGGCACGGCTCTCCGCTTGGCTATGGCCAAGCTGTTCGGTGAACAGGTTGCGATACGTCTGGGTGGCATAGGCGCCGTGGCCGTCCGCGGGGGCGGTGACCGGCGCGGCGGGCGGCGCCGCGGGCAGGGCGGTGCCAAGCAGGGCCGCCCCCGCCCACATCGCCGCGGCTGCCTTCGTCCACCCTGCCATCCTCAATCCCTTGTGCATGATTTCACGGGGGATAATGGTACACGCAGGAGCGGCCATGAAGTCGATTATCTTTTCGATCGCCGGAATCGCAATGCTGATCGGTGCAGCCCTGTCGGCGCTATCCACCCGCCGTTTCGTGCAGGAAGCGGCACGCGCGCCCGGCCTCGTTTATGCGACCCCCTTTGGCGGCAGCCATCCTCAGATCGAATTCGTCACTCGAAGCGGTCAAAAAGAGCAATTTCCGCAAGGCGGGTGGATCGGGGGATATAAGGTCGGCGATCGCGTCACCGTGCTCTATCGCCCGGAAGACCCTCGGATCGGTGCCAGCATCGATGCCGTAGGGGCTCTTTGGGACGGTCCCATTTTTCTCTTCCCCATGGGCTTATTCTTCTGTCTCGCCGGAATTTTCGGGAACCGTTTTTCTGATTAGATGATCTCACCGCTGCGCCGGGGCAGCCCGCGCCTGTTCCAGCAGGCGTCGCGCCCGCAGATACATTTCCAGCCGCGTGGCCGCGAACAGGCCCAACGCGAAGACGACCAGCAGATCGGTCACGAACGCCAGGTTGAAGCCCAGCGTGCTGGCTTCCATCCGCAAGCCCTGCCGGATGATGATCAGAACCAGGATGAACAGCATCGCCGCGGGCGATGCCTGCTGGTTCAGCGCGTGTGTCTCGGGATCGACGCTGATCCGCATCATCGCCCCGCGCCGCCATCCCAGCAACGCGCCAACGGCCAAAGCGATCAGCACGTACAGCCATTGCAGACCCCTTGGCATCGATTGGTACAGCACCGTCGCCGTCACCAGCGCATACAGCGCCGGCACCACCCACAACCGCTCCAGCCGCAATTTTTGCACCCGCCGCATCGACCGGAAGCGGAAGACCAGGATGATGCACACCACGATCGCGGTGATCAGATACCCTATGTACGCGCCCGGATGACCCTGCCCCATATCGCTCCCCCTCATGCGCTATCGTGTAGCGGCGGCGGCATAGGCTGTCGATTGTCGGGTCAGGCCGCCATGGCATATCTCCCATATCGGCTGGCTTGACTTGTAAATCTACATAAGTAGTGGATAGGAGAGGCGACAGGATCGGCGGTCACGTCGACGGGCGCCCGCATGAGAGAGAGGAGTTTCGCCATGACCCTTCGCCTCCGCTTAATCGCCTGTGCCTCGCTTTGGGCGTTTCTGCCCGCTGTCGCCGTGGCGCAGCCGGCTCCGCCACCAGCAACCGCCCCCGCCCAAGCGCTTGATCCTGTCGTGCGGCAGGCGGTGGTTCAGAAGCTCGCCGACGCGATGCGCGACAATTATGTTTTTCCCGAAGTCGGCGAACAGGCCGCCGCCGCCCTGACGGCGGCGCTCGCGCGAGGGGATTATGATGCGCTGAACGATACTGCCGCGCTTGCTGCCCGACTGACCGCTGATCTCGCCGCCGTCGCGCATGACAAGCACCTGCGCGTCATCTCGCAAACATCCGGATCGCCCGGTCCAAGGCCAGGCGCGGGTCCGCCCTTTCGCGACGAGGCCGGCATCGTCCGCGCCGACAAGCTCGCCGACGACATCGGCTATGTCGAGGTTTCGGGATTCCCGCCGCCGCCAGTGTTCAAGCCGGCGTTGGATCGCGCCCTTGCCACGCTCAAGGGAAGCCGCGCGTTGATAATCGATGCGCGGCGCAACGGCGGCGGGGCGCCGGAGGCGGTCGCCTATCTCGTCAGCTACCTGCTCCCGCCGGGACCGCCCGTCACGATCATCGAGTTCGTCAACCGGACGCCCGCTACGCGCGAATTCACGCGCGATCGCACCACCACCGTCTCCACGCCCTTCACCTTTGCCAAGGTGCCCGTCTACGTCCTGACCAGCAAAGCTACCTTCTCGGGCGGCGAAGAGTTCGCCTACGACATGAAGACGATGAAACGCGCCACCTTGGTGGGCGAGGTAACGGGCGGCGGCGCCAACCCCGTCGGTCCGGTCAGTCTGGGCCATGACTTCATGGTGGCGATGCTCGCCGGAAGGCCCGAAAGCCCCATCACCAAGACCAATTGGGAAGGCGCAGGCGTCGCGCCGGACATCAAGGTTCCGTCGGCGGACGCGCTTGCTGCCGCGCTGAAGGCGCTCGGCCAGGCGCCCGCCGCGGATATCGCCGCCGCATCGCGCGAGCAAACATTCGCTCCGCGCACCGTGCCGCTTCCGGGGAGCGAAGCGGCACTGAAACGCGTCATCGCCATGTACGCGACCGGCAAGATCGACGACGCCCTGTTCGCTCCCGACGCGGTCGAAATGGCGCATCGCTCGCTGCCGTTCGTCCTGGAACAGCGCGCCCGCTACGGCGCCCTAAAATCCCTGACCTTCCGCGATGTCAGGATGGGCGCCGACATGTACCTCGCGACGTTCGACAACGGCACGGCGATGGTCGGCATCGCCGTAGATCCGCAAGGACGCGCCCTGGCCATCACCGGCTTCATGCCGCTCCCGCTTAGGAGGTAGATTTTCTCGACCATTCCATGTCGGGAGCCGCCCATGTCGTGAGCGTACAAACGTAACATCGGCGACTTGTCGAACGCATGGTCGTTCGAAACGCCAGTGAACGCCTTGACGGTTCGCTCGCTATCACGCCGGGGTTGATGCACCGCTCGAGACGTGATGAGCATGTGCCGCCACGCGTTACGCGGCCTTCGTTTAGGCCTTTTTGAGGGTCACGACATGGTCGTCCGCCACACGCCTTGCCAGCAGCTTGATCGCTTCGAAGGCAGACAGCGCCGCGCCTTCCTGCCACGATCCGATATAGCTCAGATGTTCGCCCGCAAAGAAGACGCGGCCCTCGGGTCTGCAAAGTTCGGCATAATCGGTCGCGCGCTGCTCGGATTTCCACTCGGCGGCTACGCCCTCGCTCCACGGCGTCTGCGTCCACGAAACGGTCAGCGGCTTTTCCAGTAAACCCGACTTGCCCGGGTGCATCCGTTCGAGCACGTCTTTCGTGATCGCGAACCGCTGGTCGGCCGTCATGGCGGCGAATTTTGCGACCGCATCGCCATAATAGGATCCGGACGAATAGGCCGCCATCAGCACGCCGCGTGGATTGTACCAGTCTCCGCTGGGATACCAGACCTGCACGCTCGGCTGATCGGTGAAGGCAAGGCCGCCCATGATGCCCACATCCTGCCAAAAGCGTGGCGCCTCCCACGCCACCTTGGTCGATATGCCATATGCCGTGTTCGCCAGGGCGGTCTTCTTGGCCGGAGATAGCTGCATCTTCAGCCTCTTCACCATCGTCGCGGGCAAGGTGCAGAGGACGTAATCGCCCTCGACCATGCGGCCGTCTGCCAGTACGACGCGGACGCCATGTTCCAGCTGGTCCACCCCCTCCACCGGGGTGTGGAGGCGAACATGATCCCGCACCTGCTGATGGAGAGCTTCGGCGATACGGTCCATGCCACCGATCGGCTGAAACATCGGCGCCTGCTGTTCGAACACCTCTTCGAAGGAGACGTTGCCGCTCCAGAAGCCGTCCTCGATGATCCGGTGCAGGGTCAGCGGGTCCATCGGCTGCGGCGGATGGGCATATCCGCCCGGAGCGACCTTATACCCGGCCCGGCTGGAACCCGAATAGCTGCCATCCTTGCCGAGCGCGCCCCATAGCCTGAGATAGGTCTTGAGCTTTTCCTTGTCGTCCAGCGTCATCGCCGTATCGAGACTGTCGCCGGCAAGGCTCTTCTCCAGCAGCTCAGCGATGCGGCCTTTGGTGTCGTTGATGGCTTGTCGATCCTCGACCTCATTGCCGCGATAATCCCACCGCGTGGAGCGATCGACGTTGACCATCACCTCCAGCGGCACGTCGAATTGTTTGGCGTAGCCGAGGATCGTCCGGTGCGCCGTCGGCAGCCGAGCGGCGCCGGCATTCATGTAAAGGCCTTGCGAAAAGCGGCAGATCTGGTCCGGCCGATCGATCTGCTCCACCCGGTCGCCGTCGCGTAGACTCCACACGCGCCCGCCGACCCGGTCACGCGCTTCGAAGATCGTCACCCGGTAACCGGCCCTGCGCAACTCGAAGGCCGAAACGAGCCCGGCAATGCCGGCGCCGAGGATGATCACATGTTTGCCGATGCCCGATCCGGTGGGAAGATCGGGCTTCGTCGTCTGGGCCGTGGCAGGATCGCAGAGCAGACCCATCGCCTGCATCGACAGATAGGTCGCGGAATAGCCGCCCGCGCGGCCCATGGCATGCAGGAACTGGCGCCGGGTGGGCGCTGTGCGCCGACGCGTCATTCGATGGCACCCATCATACTGTTCACGTTCAATCTTCGGTTGAAACGACGTTGGCGACCGCGCTACTTTGCTAGTGCAGCCAAGATCTGCATAATCATTCTTGCAAGAATGTTGTTATCATTCTTATCAAACCCGAATGAATATAATTCATTGTCTTTGATTGTTTGCCGGCAATACACCTGAATAAAGAGGGCTGTCTGTGGAACTGCGCTGGCCAATGTGCGGTGGGCAACCTGATCGGCGGTGCGGGGACGTGCGATGAAGATGATGGTTCGATTGGCCTCAATGGCCGCAAGGATCCTGGCCATCGCCTTTTGTGGGGCCGCCACCGCGGCCCCGATATCGCCCGATCTCAAGCCCGGATCGCACACCGTCCATCTTGGGGAGGTCGACATCCACTATGTCGTGCGCGGCCATGGCCCGATCGCCTTCGTGGAAGCACCGGGCTGGGGCGTCACCTCCCAATATCTGCTGAACACGCTGCAGCCGCTCGAACGGAGCGCGACGCTCGTCTATATCGATCCGCGCGGGAGCGGCGGATCGTCGCGGCCGGCCGATCGGAGCCGCATGTCGCAGCGCGTGATGGCGGACGATATCGATGCGCTGCGCATCAAGCTCGGGTTGGACAGGATCAACCTGTTCGGCCACTCCGACGCCGGTACGATCGTCTTGGCCTATGCGGAACATTATGCGCGCCATCTGAACAAGCTGGTGGTCGTCGATGGGTGGGTCGCGGGGGACCCCGATGCGCGTCGGACGCGATCGGCCATGCTCGATCTATGGAAGCTCGATCCGCGATACGCGGCGGCTGTCCATCAGCTGCAGGCCATGCCGCCGAAGATGTCCGATGACGCCATGGCGCGGGCCGCCGATACGATGACCCCCATCTATTTTTCGGATCCAGCGCGATACGTCCCCATCCTCAACGCGGCCCAACGCAACCTACATTATTCGTCCTGGGCGCTTTCTGCCGAACAGGATGCCGACCTCGAGAAACACGAGAACCAGCTCGCTTTAGCCCACACGATCACGTCGAAGCTGCTCATCATCAACGGCACCGCCGACATGATGTGTCCGTATCCGGCGGCACTGCATCTTCACGACGCCGTCCCCGGTTCCCGATTGTCGGTCTATGTCAATGCGGGTCACCTTCCCTGGATCGAGCAGCCCAGGCGCTTCTTCACGGAAGTGGGGGAGTTTCTTGGCAGTGCCTCATGATCCGTTGGACGAGCGTGATACCGCTTGAACCCAAACGGCGTCTCTCGAAGGTTCCTCTCGTCCGGAGGGGTGGACGGACGGTCGATCCGGCGCGCGGCAGATGAGCAGGGGCTGCGCCCAAGGCGCGAAGCCCGCCGCGTCTCAGCTGCTCGGATCGTCCATGAACTCGCGCAGCTCTTGAGCGCAGCGGCAGGCGACCGCGATCTTCCTCGCCCATGCCACGGCATCGTCGCGGGTGGGCAGTTCCAGCACGGTAAAGCCGCCGTTTAGATCACTGCCGGGATAGATGCTGGTAGAAACCGTGCCGTCGCCAGACACCAATATGGGGTCGACCTGCTCTGCAATGCCGCCGCCAAAGACGTAGACGCCAGCGGCCTTGGCGTCTTCTATCACGGCATGCGCATCGGCAGCCACGATCGGCAGCTCGTCATCGGTGACGACCATCGCTTTGCTTGGGAACGAGATGAGATATTTGGTCACGCCCGTGTGATGCTATGTCGATCCGCAGAGAGCAAGCCATCGTCGATGTCGGCCCGACGCCTCGCACCCGGTTCTGTTGCCGGCATGATCGGGGCCGCACCGCGCAACCGCAGGCAGCTCTAGCCATCCCCTCAGCGCCGCCGCACATAGAAGAGATGGGGCCCCACCCGCGCGATCTTGACCATCGAATCGCGCCAGTACGGCACCACCCAGTCGGCATGATAATGCGTGGCGCGGCCGACATCCTCGTCCACCGCGCCGGTAAGCGCGGCGCGTGCTCTCCGCCGGGCGCCGGCCCAGCCGGCCCGGATCGGGCGGCGCTGCACCGATCCATCGCAGGTGAAGGAGAATTGGCAGCCCGTCGCCCGCGTGGAACCCTGATACACCACGCCGCAGACCGTGCCGGGGAAGCCACGCGCGCGCACCCGATTGAGGATCACCTGCATGACGGCCCGCTGCCCTTGCGGGTCATCGCCCACCTCATACAAGGCCGCGGTGGCAAGGCATTCCACCGCCCGCCGCGCCGCCGCCGGCCGCTTGCGCAGATGGAAGCCGGCTGCCCGCCCGCGACGGCTCGGATCGATCGGGATCAGCGCATTCGAGGCCCGCGCCGCGGCCATCGTCATCGGCCGATCGACATTGGGCGGCGGCGTCGGCCACGGCCACCGTCCGGACAGGACGATGCCCGCTATGACGGCGACGGCACCGACAACCACAAGCTGCCAGATCGCCCGCCGGCGCGCTCGGCGTGCCCGTGCCGTTTTGCCGCCATATCTCCTGCCAGTCCGCGCCATGGCCCGCTGCCTAGCGGAGGATCGCCGGGGATGCAGCGTCTCGCGCCGGACGCCAGGCTGGCCTGCCCACCGAAGCGCAGTAGAAGCGCCTCATGAGCACACCCGCCGACCTTGACATCCGTATGCGACGCGCCGCCTTCAACGCGGCACTGGCGCGGGGCGACCTGGAGCCGATCCAGGACATTCTCGCGCCCGCCGCGATCCTCGTGACCGGAACCGACAGCGCGTTGCTCTCGGGTCGCAAGGCGCAGCTGCTGGCGTGGAAGCGGGAGTTCGCCGCCGCGGATCGGACGATCTACATTCGCACGCCCACCGCCATCACGCTGTCGCCGGTCGAACCAATCGCGCTCGAATATGGCGATTGGAAAGGCGTGCCCGCCGCTGGCAACGGCGTGCGGGCCACCGGCACCTACACCGCCAAATGGCGCCATTCAGGGCAGAATTGGGTGATCGAAGCGGAGCTGTACCTCACCCTCGCTTGAGCGCCGCCGTCCAACCGCCATTCCGCTCGAAAGGGCGCCCGTACCTCCTATATCCTCCCCGTATGGGCGGTCGCGTCAAACGAAGGCAGGGGATGGCAGAGGCGCAAGCCAGGCTGGCGCGGGCGCCCGAGGACGCCCGCTGCGCGCTCTGCGACCGGCCGCTCGGGCAAGCCGTGGAGCAGCATCACCTTGTCCCCAAAAGCGAAGGCGGCACGCAGACCGTGCCTGTGCACCCCATCTGTCATCGCACCATCCATGCCTTCGTCACCAACCGCGAACTCGCGGCCTCCTATCCGACGATGGATCAGCTGCGCGCGCGGGACGACGTAGCCCGCTTCCTGCGATGGATTGCCGGCAAGCCGCCCAGCTTCCGGGCTCCGACCCGCCGGCGAAAGGCGCGTTGACGCATCATCCGCCCCTCGCGGCTGAGGGTTGTAATCTGCGAGCCGGCCGCGCGCACCGTTCCTGTTTGAGCAACGCAGAACCACCCGAGACAGCACTAGCTTGCGCCGCGCGGAGCCGCCACATCTCGGCGTAACCAACGCCCGGCCCCGTGCGTAAGACACCGTTCGGATCGGAGCGCGTCATTTTCGCGATCCGGGATCCCCGCATAACCCATCTCGCCTAGGGCCAAGGCGCGAAACAAGGATTGGAACATCAGTGCAGAAAACTCTTCGGCCCCTGCTCGGCGCGGCGCTCGCGGCCGGCCTCTGGACCGGGTCGGCACAGTCCCAGACAGCGACGGAGCATGATCCGCAGGCGCAATCGCAGTCCGAAGCCAATGCACCCGATCGTCCCGCGCAGCTGCCCGACACGCCCGTCAGCATCCCGTTCGAACTCCGCGACAACCTTGTCGTTATCGATGTCACGCTCAACGGCCGCCGCCAGTCCGCCGTGGTCGATAGCGGGTCCGGGGCGCTCCTCGTCGATCGGCGCACGACGGCGGCTTTGGGCCTCGTGCCCGCGCAGTCGATCGGGGAGGTTGCGGGTGGCGGTGCGCAGGCGCAGCAGCTGCAGCCGATCGAACTCGCATCGCTGCAGGTCGGGCCGCTCGGCTTCGCGAAGCTGCCCGGATACGCCTCCAACCTC
>NZ_JBMDXN010000011.1:0-23458 GCF_048595155.1 Sphingomonas sp. | reverse complement strand
AGTTGGGCATGAGCGGGGGGCGCCTCCGGCTATCTTTCGGGAGGGGGGGGCTTTGAAATTACGCCCGGACTGTAAGGTTCATTTGGAGGCTTAAATGGCTACTTATACTTTTGAAACGATGGCTGACTCGTCGGCAGTTGGCTTCGGTGCAGGCGATCGCCTGATTTTCAACACTGCCACGGTCAATACTCTTTCAGTCACGGACAATCCCGCAACCACCGGCCCGCTGGGCACCACGGTAGAGACGATCACGCTCGCCTCGGGCAATGTTGAGCACACCTTCGTTGCATCGGCATTGGCTGGCGCGTCGGCTGCGGATAACCTGATTTTCACCACTGGCGAGCCGGGCGATGCGCTGGCAATTGTCTCCGGTGACCAGGGCGCAGGCGGCTATGCACAGCTTGCTGGAGCAGTGGCTGGCAGCCATGTTTCGATCTTCGGCATCGGCGACGGCGCAACGCTTGATGGCACCGCTGGCGACGACACCATCACCGGCAGCGCTGGCAATGACACGATCACGGGCTCGTCCAGCAGCGTGAACGGTGCAGGCGACTTCACCGAGACCGACTATCTTCAGGGCGGCAACGGTGCCGACACGATCACCGGCGGCGACGGCAACGACCACATCTACGGCAACCTGGCCCTTGGCTCGGCTGGCAAGGATGATGGTGCCGACGTTCTGAGCGGCGGTGCAGGCAACGACTACATCAACGGCAATGCTGGCGATGACTCGATCGACGGCGGCGCGGACAATGACCGTCTGTACGGCGGCGCCGGCAACGACAGCATTCTTGGCGGCGACGGCAATGATTACCTCCAGGGCAACAAGGGTGACGACAGCCTCGACGGCGGCCTGGGCAATGACGAGCTGCATGGCGGCCAGGGCAACGACGGCCTCCTCGGCAACGACGGCAACGACGTGATCTTCGGTGACCTCGGCGACGATAGCATCGCTGGCGGTGCTGGTTATGACACGCTGACGGGCGGCGCTGGTGCCGACACGTTCTTCTTCCAGGCAGGCGACGCATCGACGGAAGCCGTTGTGGATGGCGGCACCGTCACCGATCAGATCCTGGACTTCAATGCTGCCGACGGCGACACGCTGAATCTCGGCTTTGAAGTTGCTGAGGTTCTGACCGACAAGACCGGTACGACCTACACCAATGTTGCTCAGGCTCTGCAGGGCGCGGAAGGTATCTTCCTCACGGCTGGCAGCCCGACCGATGACGTCGTATCCGTTCAGGTGGGTGCTGATACCTACCTGTTCTGGAGCAACGGCGGCACGATCGACGAGGTCGTTCACCTCGCGAACACCACGGCGGCCAATGTTGACACCGATTGGTTCTCGCAGCTGGTAGCGTAACTACCGCTTCGACCAAAAATGGAGAGCCGGTCCTTTGGGACCGGCTCTTTTTTTTGTGCGCTGAAAATGAAGCGCACCGAGGGAATATGCCGGGCTACAGCGCGCTTCAGCGCGCGATCAGCTCATCGATTGCCTGGAGCCAAAGTGCCGTGCCCCGTGCGCGATCATAATCCTGAAGCGCTCGGCGTCGTGCCGCTGCTCGAAAGGGGGTCAGGCTACGATGCTCTTGGACCGCCTTCGCCATCGTTCGCGCCAAGGCTTCCACATCGAAGAAGGGCAGCAACACGCCCTCCATCCCATCGGTAATCGCTTCCCGCACCGGCGCCGTATCCGATCCGATGATCAGGCACTCGGCCGCCATCGCCTCTACCAACGACCAGGAGAGGACGAAGGGATAGGTATAATAGATGTGCGCCCAGGAGATGGAGAAAGCGTCGATCAGCGTCTGATGCGGCACTTTACCCAGGAAATGGACGCGCGTGGTGTCCAGCCGGTCGCCTAGCTCTTCCAACAGCCAGGATTTCCAGTCGCGCCCATTCGGGCTAGCCGCGCCATAGCCCCTCAGGCCGGCACTGCCGATCACCACCACTTCGGCATTCGGGCATGCCGCCAAGAACTGAGGCAGCGCGCGCATGAAGATGTGGAAGCCGCGCATCGGCTCCAGCGTGCGGCTGACATAGGTGATCACCGGGGTCGAACCGTCCAGCACCCGACCGTCCGGAAGTTTGATCGTGGCCTTGGCGCGCCGCTGCGCCCGCTCCATGTCGACGCCTTCATGGATGATCCGGATCGTGCTTTGCAGCGCCGGCGGATAGCTGTCTGCCTGGAAGCGGGTCGGGCAGATGATCAGATCGGCATAGGCCGCGGCCAGAACCTGCGTCGCATTCTTGGCATGGGCGCGGACATTGCCGGCCAGGCTTTCCTGCCCGAACTCCGGATCGAAATTGATGTCGCCCCCGCGGCTGCGATACAGCAACTCGCCGAAATTGATCACGCGCGCCGCCGGCCAAATCTCCTTCAGGAACAGCGACTCGCCCCATCCGGGATGGGCGATGATCACATCCGGCGTGAAGCCATCCGCCTTCAGCTTCAGCGCGGTCGCGGCCGCCGCACTGCCCCGGATCATGTCCGCCTCCGCCCGCGTGGCGATATCGAATAACCCGTTGGTCGAGCCACGCTCATTGGACCATCGCCGCAAATCGACACCAGGCTGCCCCTGCGCCGTCTTCCCTCCGATAGCGGCCACCTTGTCGCCACGGGTCAGCAAGGCGGCAGCGATGTGGGGGAATTGCCCAGGAAAGTTCTGATGAACCAGCAGGATATTCGCCATCAGAGCGTCATCGCCCAACTGCGCGTAATCACGACCTTGCCGCCGCGCGTGACGCTATAGGCGGCGGTATAGCGCCCGGCCGGCCAGCCGCCTGCCTGCGCCTTTCGGCCGGTGAACAGGATGACCTGCGCCTTGTCGCGGTCCAGCGGCTCTGCGCGATTGTCTGCCACAACGGCACCGCCCGGCCCGCTCAGGATCAACCGCTGGACGTCTCCGCCCTGCAGGCCGACCGCCTGCGCAAAGGCCACCAAGGGCGTGGTCCGGCCGGGTGGCGGGGTTGGCGTGCTTCCGGCATTCTGTACCTGCCCCATCGTGACCGGGCCGTCTGCGAACCCCGTCACGAGCACTTCCCCCTCGCGATAAGCGGGCGTCGTCGCCCACAGGCTCTTGCCGCCGCGGCACGAGCCCGCTGGTGCGCCGGCGGCGAACGGATCCACCGCCTTGCCATTGCTCCGCACCGTCAGGTGGAGGTGCGGGAATTCGGTGTTGCCGGAAAGCCCGACCTTACCCAGCACGGCGCCTGCCTTCACCTGAGCGCCGGGCCTAACGGCGATGCTCCCCTGCGCCATGTGGCAATATTGCGTTTCCCAGCCGCCACCGTGGTCGATCACGAGTCCATTGCCGCATTCCTGGCCGGACGCGGCGCCTAGCGGCGCGTCCCGGATCGACCGGTCCGCCACGCCATCTCGCGCGCGGAGCACCGTTCCGGCCGCTACCGCCAGAACGTTCACGCCGCGGCGCTGTGCCACCATGCTGGGCAAACGTATGTCGGTGCCGTCATGCCCCTGATAGGTTCGTCCATGGCAGGCATAATCCCGCGCGGCCGGACCTGGATCGTCGTCCGGATAATTCTGGATCACACAGTCCGTGCCGAGCGTACACGCGACCGGGAAGGAAAGGCGCAGCGGCGGGGCCACCGGTGCCGCCGCGCCCAAGAGGAGCATCGGCACTGCCGCGATCAGGCTTTTCATAACAACGCCTCCAAGCGCGCAACCATCGGGCAGGCGATCGCCCGCACGCTGCGCTGATCCCACAGATAGGATGTCGCCGCGGCCGCCCGATCGCGCGCGTGGTCCCGATCGTCCATGACATCACGCAATGTCTGCAGCCAATCGGATGCATAGACGGCGATATCCGCGGCCTTGTCGTCGCCGCGATAGGCCGGGCAGTCCTGCACCACCGGCAACAGGCCCAGGGCTGCATAATCCAGCAGCTTGATATCTGATTTCGCTCGATTGAACGCCGTGTCGACCAGTGGCGCCAACCCCAGGTCGAACGGGCCCTGATCGCGCAGCCACCGCACGAACCGCGCATAAGGAATAGCCTCGGCGGGCGGCGAAAGGCGGTGAAGCCAGTCAGCCGGCGCAATGTCGGGTGCAATACCGATCACGGTCAAATCGAACTGGCCCGCGCGCTCGCTGGCGAGCTGTTCCAACGCCGGCCGGATACTGCCAAAGTCGGCAGCGTGCGTTGCCGTTCCCATATACAGCATGCGCACCTTTTCCTGCCGGAAAGGCTCGGCGCGCGCGCGGCGCCAATCCCGCCAGAGGCGCGGGTCGAGCCCGTTCGGGATCACGGCATGCCGATGCGCGACATGGCCATAGAGGTGGGCCAGTTCGGGCGTGGAAAACCAACTTTCGGCCGAGGCGGCGATGGCCCGTTCGATCGCCGCATTCAGGGGGCGATAGGAAGCTGCCTCGGGATGATCCCCCATCGCGACGAAGGCATCATCCACATCGACGATCAGCGCCGCGCCAAGCGTGCCTAACCGCGCCACCAGGGCATCTACCGCGCGGACCGAAGGCAGGGCCGCGCGCTGCACGATGCATATATCGCAGGGCGGCACATCCTGATCGGCGCTGCCCAGGCTGATGCGGACGCGGCCGGCCACGCTGTCGTCCGTCAATGGAGCGAGCAGCCGGATGGTCGCCGAGCTTTGCGGTCCATATCGGCCATGCGTGACGATCAGGTGCACGCGGATCGGCGGCAACGCTATCTCCGCCGTGGGGAGCTGCGGCGGCGTCTCCGGCGGCAACGCGAACGGTGGCTCCATGCCAAGTGCGATGAGACTGTCACCCACCAGCCGCCGCGCCCGCGCGTCGAAGCTGTGATCGGCCATGACAGCCTCCGCCGCGCCGGCCGGCCGGCGGGCGCGGACTTGGCGATCGACCGCATGCTGCAACGCGTCCGGCCCGGATACGGGCAGAACCGCGGAACCGAAGATACGCCGCAACGACGGCACGGGATCGGAAATCGCCTTTCCGCCGGCCGCCATAATGTCGAACAGCCGGTTGGAGAGCAGGCCGAAGGCGGCCATGGACGGCCAGTGATCGTTAAGCACCACGCCTGCACCGGCATACATCCGGCCGAGCGCGCGATTGCTCACATTCTCTGCTTCCACCAGCCTGTCGGGAACGAGCCCGTCCCATCCGCCGCCATAGATGGTGGGCGGACGATCGGCCTCGATCGCCCATTTGACGATGTCCCGCTCCACGCCGCGCGAATTGCCCACGAACAGCACGTCCGGCCCTGCTTCGGGATGCTCCAGCGGATGGAAGCGCGCCGGATCGGTCGCCTGCAGCAGCGGCCGCACCGGCGGACGGACGATATGGTCAAGCAGACCGGCATAGGATTCCGAAGCGACATAGACGCGCTGGAAGCCGTCATATTCATCGTACGAGACTTGGTCGGGATGACTGATATTCCATAGATAGGCGAGCTGGCCCGGACGCGGCTCATACGCGATCAGCCCGCGCAAGCTGATCGCCACCTCTTCGTCCACCAGATTATGTCCGGCCCATTGATGGCGGAAGTCGATCCGCACGTCATGCCCAAGCCGGCGAATGGCGTCCGCAAGCGAGTCGGCAAAATGCCAATCGCCCCACGCATCCTTATCCTCTTCGGGCGCCGCGATCTTGATCGCGAAGCTCAGCCTGAACCGCTCCAGGAAAGCGGGCGATCCCACTTCCAACGCGTCGCGGTTCTTCAGGCGAACGACTTTCTCGAACGCGATCGGTTCGCTGGTCGTTATCCGTCCGGCATCGCCCTTGCCGTCATGATAATCGCAACCGACGAACGGCGCGTAACCGACGGTGCGCCCCTTTCCGATCCGTAGGATCAGATCCCAGTCGACCATGCGGCGCAACTTGGGATCGAACGCACCGACCTCGTCGATCAGGGACCGGCGATGGCAAAAGGCGTTCAGATCGATATAATTTGCGGTGAGGCAGGCGTTCCAATCGAACTCGTCGCCCCGATAACCGGTCAAATGCCCCAGATCGTCGCGCATCGCGATCGCGCTATAGGCTGCGTCGATCCGCCCGGACGCCAGGAAGCGCGTCATGACCTCCAGGAACCAGCCCATCCAGCGATTGTCGCTATCCAGATAGGCAATCACATCACCGGTCGCGGCGGCAAGGCCGCGATTGCGCGCCGCGGATACGCCGCCATGGTCGCCGTCCAGCCAGCGCACCCGCGGATCGGCCAGGAAGGGTTCCACCACCTCGCGCGTTTCGTCGGTTGAGCCATCATCCGCGATGATCAGCTCGAAATTGGCGTGACTTTGCGCGAGGACCGATCGGATCGCGGCCGCGATCGTCGCGGCGCGGTTCCACACCGGCATGATGATTGACACGCGCGTGTCGGCCGACTGTTGAACCATGTCCGGCGGCAGCTCGGCGATATGCCGCAGGAAAGCCTCTTCCCCGGCGACATCGAAATGCCGGTAAAAACGTCGCGGACGGTCTTCCTGCGATTCATAGCGGGGTCGGCTGACGGGAATGGCGATGCGCCCCTCCGAAGCGCCGACCTCCAGGAAATGACGCAACGGATCACCCGTCACGTCGTCATAGGTGGCGCGATAAAAAGCGCCGTTGAACAAGGGCCCCGTGGGTCGGCCTTCCTGCGCGCCGTGATGGGCGTAATGTTCGAGCGGATGGACGCCCGCCGCCGCAAGATCGGGATGGATCCGCAGATAATAGCTGCTCGAGAAGTAGGGATTGGGATCCAGCGCATCTGGATCCCGGCCGTGCCGCAGATAATCCACCAGCGGATTATGAGCGGCTATCAGCGCCGCCAAATCGTGGTCCAAGGGCGCAACAAAGCGCTCTGCACGCTGCACCAGGGTGCGGATGATCGGCGTGTGATCCGGTGATCCCGGCGCATGAAGGGAGGTCAGCACCCCTTCCTCATCCACCAGTCCTACCTCACCACCGAGCGCAACGGGCGCCAGGCCGATCAACCTCTCGAGCGCGTGGGCAAGCGTTCCGTCCCGCCCGGCATCATGTCCCTCGAACGCGGCGAGCGCGGCAACCCGTTCCAGCAGTTCCGGACGCGCCCAGAAGAACGTCCCGGCGAAAAAGCCCCAGTCTGCCAAAGGATAAAGCGGCGCCATCAGGCGCGGCGCCAGCGTGGCCAGGATATCCGCATTGCCGAACTGGTGGGTCGCCGCGGACTTATAAAGGGCCGACGGTCCCGCTAGCATCAAGGAAGGCTGTGTTTGAAAGGCCTCTAACAGGCGGGTGACCAGCGCGTCGTCGCGGATCAGTCCATCATAGGCGATGGCCCGCCATTCCGCGGCATAACCTGAATCGCCTTTCTTCGTATGAAGATGGCAGACCGCCTGATAGCCCTCCTCCCGTATCCTTGGCAGCAGATGGAATAGCGGGCCGATATCCCATCCGCGATTGGGTGTCTCGATCCGGATGATCCGCCCTGGAATCTGGTCGAGCGCCCGATCCAGCTCGGGATCGAGCGTACCGGCAAAGGTCGCAATGACGTCCAGGTCCGGCCGACCCAATTTGGCAACGCGATCGATCAGTTCGCGCGCGACGTCGGGATAGAAAAGATGGATGTGGATCGCGGCGTGCATCAGCGGGAATGCCCTGCCGCATTGATGCGTCGGGCCATCTGGCGGGCATAATAGCCGGTGTCGAACAAGGGACTTGGCTGATAACCCTTGGCCGCGCCGATCTTCAGATAATGATCGACGGCATCGAGGCCGCTATCCACGGCGTCCGGATAGCGCGCTAGATAATAATCGACGTCGAACAGCCCGCTCCTGCGCACCAGATCCGCGTCGCCCGAAGGATCCGGCGCCGCGTTCGATGGCGGCGTCCCGGCGGTTGGGGGCAGCGCGACAGGCTCCTGGGGCGATGCATCCTCTTCCGGCGCAGCCAACTGCGTATCGACAAGCCTATGGCGCAGAGCGTCATGAACGATATCGCCTTCCAGCCATGGCGCATCGTCGAACATGGCATAAGCTTCGTCGAGCCGAGCACGCGCCGCCTCGTCGTCCGCTCGGACGAGTCCGTGCAAGGCTGTGTCGACTGCCTGCACAAGAGTGGCCAACGGCTCTTCCAACGGCACTTGCGTGCCACGATGATGTCGCAGCGACGGATCTAGAAAGCCATCGATCAAGGCGCTTTCCGCCGGATCCGGCCGCCATCCCGGTTGGTCGACCAGCGGAGCAAGGCGTGCGGCCGTCTCCCGCCAATCGCTCAGCATCCCATCATAATCGACGATTGCGCGCGATCGCCCCCGGGTGGCGCGTTCCGCATCCATCATGTGGCGCAGCCACAGAAGGTGAGCATAAGCCGGCGTGATCCCGTTTCGGCTTTCCAGCGATCGGGCAATCTCGCCGGGCTTGCGCAACATGAGCACGCCGCGGGGCTCGATCTCCATGTCCTCCAGCACCTGCGCGACGATCGGCACGAAGCGGCATTGCCGCGGGTCCTTGATCGCGAGGAACGGCGCCTCGCCCCACCCCGCTGCTATCGCCTCGCGGATACGGCTCTTGCGGGAGCGCAGCCCGTCGAGCGGCAGGCGCGAGAGATCCAGCGCGCGCGGATCGAACCAGCTGGATCGCGCCACCCGGAGAAGCTGGTCGTCGGCCTTTACCAGCGCCTGCGATTCCCAATAACCGCGTGCATTATCATCGGTGGCGGCGATGGCATCTGCAGGCAGTGTCGCGCCCAGCCGGCCAAGCAACCAGGTCAGAGCCGAGGTGCCCGATCGATGCATTCCCAGAATCAGGATGGCCGTGCGCCTCATGCGGCCGTCTCCGAGGCTGCTGGCATATAGGCGGCGATCATGCGGCTGACATTCAATTCGATCATCGCCGGCGTCACGTGTGCCAAATCGTCTTCCCAGGCGATCGCGCGATCGGACAAGGTCACGGATTCGAACGATGGGAAATAATCGACATGATCGAAGCTGCGCGTGGCGATCTCGGCCGCGACCCGCAGCACCGATTTACTGTAGGCATTGGCGCTCAGCACATCATTGCCCGTGAAGGAGCGATGAAGCGGAACGGGGGAAACCGTCAGCAGCATATGCTGCGTCGGATTAAGCGCATGAAGCGAGCTCACCAGCCGCATCACGGCGTCGATCACCTTTTCCGGCGAGAGAACTTCGAAGAAGAAGCGCCCCGGATGACGATCGATCACGTGCCGGGGCACGGTGTCGTTCAAGTAGATTTGCTCCGCCTCATCCCACCAAGCCTCCACCAGGCCGAGCGTGACGATGACCAATGCGCTCTCGGCAATGGATTCGGCGTAGAGCCGGCGGATTCGACGGCGGCGCTTAAGCCCCCGCTCCCGGCTGACCGTCTCATGACTGTGCAACTGTCCATCCCACCAGGCGTCCTCGCCCAGATCGATCAGGAAGCGTCCGCCATCATCCTCCGCGCCGACATTTTCGATCTCGTTCAGCATGGAAAAGGGCGTGTATTTGTTGAGAATACCGGTGCGCAGCGCCGAGCCTTGCATCAATTCGGTCGCAGGCACCTGAAGATCAAGTGTTGGAATACGCAGGCCGTGGTCGCGCAAGGAAATCTCGATATTCCGCGCGAAACAAGAGCCGATCGTGAAGACCGATGCACCCGGTTGAAGCTGGAAGCTCGGCGTCACGACGGGCGCCGCCACGGGCTCCACACGGTTGGAGCTGCGCATCGGCCATTTCGCCGCGCGCTGCCCCATGGTCGCGCGATAGGCATCCTCCGCGCTGATCCTGGGAAATCCTGCAGCCATCGGCGGATCGGTAGCGGCGCGGTTGGAGCAGGTCCAGTTTATGCGTCGCGAGCCGGAACTTGAAAATTCAGCAGGGCTTCGATCAGCGCCGCGCCATAGGCTTCGTTGCCGTGCGTCGGATCGGCCGCATAGTCCGCTTTGAGGAAGCCGGATGCATCGGCAAGAGCCGCCGGCACGGCCAGGAAGGTTATACCTGCCGCATCCGCTACCTCGCGCATCAGCTGGGAGGCCAGTCGCCATATCCGCCACCGCACACCGACGCCCGCGACATGGACCTCATCGCCGCTCCGCTCCCGGAACCAGCTTTCCGCATGCGCCGCAATGAAGCCCTCATCACGCACCGGCGGTGGACTTTCGATGTGGATGAGTTCGCCTGCCAAGCCGCGCAGCAGCCGTATCCGCGCGAAATCCGGCTGCATCTTTTCCGCCAAAGCCGCCCTTACCAGAGCTTGCGGCACGAGCTCCGCGCCGGGGTCGAGCGGCGGTCCGGCCTCACCCGCCAGCACGAAATCGAACGGCCTGGGATGCCGCAGCAAAGCGAGCATATTATGGGCATTGCCACCTATTACCGAAGCAACCCGCGGCTGGTGGCGACTGATCTGGTCCTCGATGGCCGCGGTGAGCTTCGGGCCGAGCCGCGCGCCGCCATAATCGTTAACCTCGCTGCTGATCAGCTCCGGCTCATACAGCGGCTCCGACAGGTGAATGACTCGCGTGCGCGGCTCGTCCGGATAGGTCTCACGATGGCTCTTCGCAGCCGCACGGATCGCAGCGACATGGCTTTGCCCTACGACCAGCAGGTTCATCGCCTGTGGCCGGCGATCAGGCATTTTCATCGTCGACCATCGCTTCGTCGCACATCGTTTCCACCCAGCGCGCCGCATCCGCGCTGAACGCATCGTGCGGCTGCTCGGGGGACACGAGCTCGGCCGACCGCAGATTGATGCCGGCGGCATGGCGCAGGAAAACGCGCATCACATGCTCGACCCCTTCCTCGGTCACCTCACGCAGCCCCTTGGCAAAGAACCGCCCCTGCGCCTGCGGGCCCGTGATGATCTCGTAAGATGGGAAGTAGAAGACGCGTTCGAGATCCTCTGCCGCTTCCTGCGCCGCGGCTCGCAATACCGACTTCGAATAGAGGGTTGCCGGCAGAACGTGATTGCCGGACGCGGTCGCAGCCAGCGGCACCGGTGACACGGTCAGGACGATCCGGGCCGAAGGGTTGACCGACCGTAAGCGCTTGGCAAATCCCTCGATCTGCGCGCGCACCTCACCGACGCGGAGATTGTGAAAGGCATGGCGCGCGGGATCGAAGACGCCGCCCGCAACGCCTGGGCAAAGCGGAAAGGCCGCGCCGTCGCGTCGGGACACCCAGGCCTCCGTCAGACCCAGGGTGAAAATCAGGACATCCAGCGTCTCGAACGCGGTGCGGACGTGACCGAGATGTTGCGCCCGGTCCGCGCGCATCTCCGCCTCCGACACAAAGCCGCCCGGCTGGATGGTTGGGCGAAAGGGATCCACGATGCCGCCGCCATCTGCCTGCCATACATCCTCCGCAGGCGTGAACTGGCCGTACGCGCGGTCGAACAGCTGAACCAACTGCAGCGTCGTGTAGATATTGCCATAGCGTGCCGTGTAGACGCCGTAGCCGGCGGCCCGTGCCGCTTCGTTCGGCACGATCGGGTGCGCCGTCTCGGTCACGAGGTAATTAAAGCCCGACGCCGCCAGATGGCGCGCCACGTGCTGGGCGAAGCAGCTGCCCGCCGTCGCGATCCTGTCGGTCGGGGCGATCCGCAGGAAATCCCCCGCGAGCGGATCCAGACCCGCCCCGGCCGCCGCCACGGCGCGCTTCCAGAAGGCGCTGTCGGGAAGATGGCGGTAGGGATGATCGGCCATGCCGCGCATCTCTCACGTCATCGAAAGCGGAGCAACCGGTCGCGCCGTCCTGGTTAGCGAATGACCATCCGACCGCCCGCCGGGCCGGACATGCCGCCCGCGATGGCGAGCAGCACCTCATCCCCCCTTGTTAGGCTCGCCGCATCTATCGTCAGGCGGAAGCCATGGTGGCCATCGCCAATCCCGGCCTGTGCCAGATCGGCGCGATGTAGGTCCGCCGCCGCCGCGGCGACCACCCGTCCATCGACACGCGCCTCGATCACGGGCGTAGCGCCCGGCCATTCCGGTAGATGTACCCAGCCGCTGAACGTGATGATGCCATCCTCCCGGATCCGGAGCGTTCCGTCGCTCCAGTTTGCGGCGCCAGTAACGGCGTCGAGGTGACCGGCCGCATCAAGCTCGGGTGTCTGCACGAATTGATCGACCAATGCCTCGGTCAGCTGCGGGCCGCCGAGCCGCTGCTGAAGGCCCAGGCCCGCCTGATGCAGGGCGCCGACCGCAAAGCCGAGCAGGCTGATCCCGTCGAAATAGTCGAACCGCCGCTGACGCAGCGCCTCGATCAGCCGTGCGCGATCCACATCATTCCATAACGGGATGTCGAGGGCCGCAAACAGCGCGATCAGAGAGGCGCGAACCGCCGGCACCCGATTGATCGACCATTGCCAGCTGCCGAACAGCGCCGAACCGGCGGGGGCAAGCACAGGCGGAACGGAGGGGGCGCCGAGCCCCGGATCCCAGCTCTGATGCGCGAAGGGGAGATCGATTAGTTCGGGCGCGGCCTTGGCAATCAGCCTGTAATGGGCGAGCTCCGCCTTGCGCTCGCCCGCGGTCATCTGGAAGGCGAGGCGCATCAGCGCCGGCACGCCCAACGGCAGGATCGGCTGTCGCTCGAAGGATTTTATGCTGCGGATCCCGCCAAGCCAATTGGGAACGCGGTTCTGCCAATAGAAAAGGTCGGGAAGATCCGCCTCCTCAGCGCCGGCGCGGACGGACGCGGCCATCTGGCGAGACAAGGTGTCGACCAGACGGGCGCGTGCCGGTTCGCGCAGCAAGGCCATCGGATCGAACGGCGCCTGCAGCCGCACCATCCCGACCGCATCGAGCGGCCCTTCGGGCAAGCGCTTGGCATAGGCCTTGAGCACCTCGCCGAGATGACCGCTCACGATCGTCTCCGTGCCGACCGTGCGGCCGGTGACATTGTCCCAGCCGCCCATCACCCCGTCGGCCTGCCACGCAATCGTCGCCAGCAGGCGAAGGAAGTCGCGCGGCGAAAGATCCGGCGGCAGATCGGAGCCGAGCGGGGGTTCCCGGCGATGAGGGACGCCGATCCGGGCCGCAATCTGCGCGCCGACAACGACATCGGGATGATCGGCATAGCCGCGCGTGAACAAGGTAAGGCGATTGCGTAAGCCCGCCGCCAGCGCCACGGCGAGCACGGCGCGGCTATCCTTGCCGCCCGTGATCGGCAGGTCCAGAGTGCCGTCACCCGCAGCGAGGCGGATGGCCGCTTTGGCCTGATCCAGTCCCTCGCAGAGCAGTTCGTCGCCGCCATGATCATAGCCGCGTAGTCGCGGCAGCGGCGCGGCGGCAGGCGCGATCCGGAGATCGCTGCCTTTGACCGCCAGCCGCTCTCCTTGGCCGAGCTGACGGACACCGCTCCACGAACTTCCATTTCCTGCTCGGTAGCCGATTGCGCCCAGCCATAAACCCGCTTCCGCATCGGGCGCCCGTAACCCCGCAATGGAGGCCACGAAGCCGGCCCGATTGCCCAGGATCGGACGCCCGTCCGCACTGTAAAAGATGTGATGGAGACCGGCGGGATCGCCAAAGGCCTCCAGCGTGCCGCAGGGATACACCCGCAGGATGGCATATTCGCCGGCTATATCATCGGGCAATGTCATCCCGGGCTGGCTGAGCAACGCGGCGATAGCACGCGCATCCATCAGCATTCCGGTATCGCCGGCGACACGCCAGACGAGGCCGTGGATGACGCATGCGTTACCGGCACCATCCACGAGAACCTGCGCGTCCGCGCTGTAAAAGTGCGTCGCACAGGCATAGGCGCTCAGCTGCCAGCAGCCTCGCTGCGTCCTTATCGCGCTGTGGGTTATGCGCTCGGCAACGATCGGCAGATCGTCTTGAAGTATGCCGTGAAGACGCGCCGCTGCCTCGTCCCCGGCCTCATCTTGCCATAATGCGAAAAGCGCCATCGGCGCGCCTTAACCGCCGATCAATCGCGAAGCGAGCGCTCGCCTAAGCGAAGCACCGATCGAGCAGCCGGTCGAGGTACAGACGCGAGGCGATCTGGCCCAGCCAGGTCCGATGCCGCATTTTTCGGCGCAGGCGCAGGCGCAAGTTGGGCAGCCAGAGCACGTCGGGATGCTCGCCGATCAAGCGCTCGGCGATATGCAACGCCTGCTCCAATTGACCGCGCGCTTCGTGATGCAGCAGCATCGCGTGCAGCGCATGCAGCCCCTGCCCGCTCATCGCGACCGCGCGCTGATGGACTTCGTAGGCAGCGGCATAGTCACCGGCAGCGTCCAGCGCGGCAGCGAGCTGTGTGTGATACACCGGGTTGTCCGGCTGCGTTTCGACAGCGAGGGACGCCACTGCCACCTTCTGCCTGGCGCGACGGGGCGCGATGCGCTGCGCCAATATGAAGAGATAATGGCCGGATTGGCGCCGACGTTGGCGCAATTCCCGCGCGAACGCCGCATGGTCGATCGCGCCCGCTTCAATCTCGCCCAGCAGCCGGCGCATCATGTCCGTCTCAACCAGATATCCCCCGACTGGATGGCCGCCATGGGGGACAGGTATGGGGTAGGTCGGGGCTTGCGCGGCAAGAAGATCGAAATGCCGGCGGTCGTGCGGATCGCGTGGGTCATAGACGATATATTGCTGCTCGAGCGGGGCCGGCGGATCGGCACGGAATTGGATCCGCGCCACATCGTCGGCCCAGCGGCGATCGAACGGCACCACCGCCGGATCGACGCTGAATTGCGGCGAGAGCGCGATGCCGATCCGGGCCCGGCAGGCCGCGCCGTAGCGCAAGGCGGCAAAGCCCCCCATGCTGGATCCATAGGCGATCACCTGATCATAATCCGCTGTTGCCGCTGCGATCGTCGCGATCGCGAGGTCGAGTTCGGGATATTGATACCAGTGATTATCACGGCTCAGCACGTGAATGGCGTCGATTCCGCGCCCGCGGAAATAAGCCTCGCCGAAACCGGGCCGGTCCAATGTGCGATTGTCGGTATAGGAATCGAAGGTGACGTAGCAAAGCCGGCTGCCGAAGCCGCCGACACGACGAACCAGCAATTCCTGGGAACGAAACAGCTCGTCCGAGGCGACGATCGTCCCCGGCTGCATGTTCACCTACGATCGCCCTTTACCGTGCGATCGATCGCCAACAGCGAAACCAGCAGGCTTTCCAGTTGATCGAGCGGCCACGCATTCGGACCGTCGGACTTGGCCTGCGCCGGATCCGGGTGCGTTTCCATGAACAGGCCGCTTACACCCACTGCTACGGCGGCGCGGGACAGTACCGGCACGAATTCGCGCTGGCCGCCGGAACTTGTGCCATTGCCACCCGGCAGCTGCACGGAATGCGTCGCGTCGAACACGACCGGGCAGGCGGTATCCCGCATGATCACCAGGCCGCGCATGTCCACGACCAGATTGTGATAGCCGAACGATGCGCCGCGCTCGGCCACCATCAGCGTTGCCGCCGTGCCGGCCGTCTCGGCCGCCGTACGCGCCTTGGCGATCACGTTGACCATGTCGCCCGGGGCCATGAACTGCCCCTTCTTGATATTGGCGGGTTTGCCGGATGTCGCCACCGCCTCGATCAGGTCCGTCTGGCGGGCCAGAAAGGCGGGCGTCTGCAGCACGTCCACGACGTCCGCGACGGGCCGCACCTGATGCACTTCATGCACATCGGTGAGCACCGGCAGACCGGTTTCGGCCCGCACTTTTTCCAGAATGCGCAGGCCTTCCTGCAGGCCGGGACCACGAAAGGAGCTGCCGGCGCTCCGGTTCGCCTTGTCGAACGAGCTCTTGTAGATCACCAGGATGCCCAGCCGATCGGCGATCCCGCGCAGCGTTTCCGCGACCGACAGGGCCATGACCTCGCTCTCGATCACGCATGGCCCGGCAATCAGAAACAGGGGCTCCTGCAGGCCAATGCTACGGCCACAAAGATCCCACGTCGATACGCTCATGCTACGCCTCTGGCTGCCAAAGCCGCCTCGATCGGGGCGACATCGTGCGGATTGTTCAATTCCCAGATGTCATAGCCGGGCGTCTCCACCTCGACCACCCGCACCTTTATGCCGCTCTCGATGAAGCGCAACTGCTCCAATCCTTCGAGCAGTTCCAGCGGCGTCGGCTCCAGCGCCGCATAGGCATCCAAAGCCGCGCGGCGATAGGCGTAGACGCCGATGTGGAGGAAGACCGGCAAGGCAGGATCGCCGACGCGATCTTCCGCCACGTGCGGGATGACCGACTTGGAGAAATACAGTCCGTCGCCGTTCGTGCCGATCGCCACCGTGGTTCCGCCGACCCGCCCGGACTGTTGATCCGCCAGAAGGCGCCGATGGATTTCCGGCGTCGCCCGCACCGCGGGCGTCGCCTCCTGGATCGACGGATCCGCCGTCATCCGCGCGATCAACGCTTCCACGAAGCCGGGCGGCGTCAGCGGCGCATCGCCCTGTAAATTGACGATCAGATCGGCGTCGCCGAGCGCATCGCCGGCGGCGGCGCATCGCTCCGTGCCGTTGCGCGCGCTCGCGGGTGTCATCGCCACCTGTGCGCCGAAGCCCTGGGCAGTCTGCGCAATCCGATCATCGTCGGTCGCGACGACGACGCGGGCGACGTCGCGCACGGCGATGGCCGCCTCCCAGCTGCGTTCGATCAGCGGCTTGGCCACGCCGCCGGCGCCGCGCAGTTCGACCAGCGGCTTTCCAGGATAGCGGGTGGAAGCGTAGCGCGCGGGGACGACAATCGTCGTCGTCATGACAAGCTCTTCAAGCGATCCCCAACCTCAGGAAATCATGCACATGTACCAATCCTACGGGGCGGCGCGTTTCCGCATCCTCGATCGCGAACATCGCCGTGATCTTGTGCGTGTTCATCGCGGTCAAGGCATCCTCGACGAACGTACCGGGCGATACCCATACTGGATCGCAGGTCATGACATCGGCGGCGGTCGCGTCCATCAGGCCGTCGAGATGACGCCGCAAGTCGCCATCGGTGATGACGCCGATCAGGGCACCGCTCTCGTCGACAACCCCGGCAATTCCGAAGCTCATCGACGTCATCGTCACGATCACGTCGCGCATCGAGGTTTCCGGCGCGACGAACGGCATCGCACTTTCACGATGCATGATCGCGGCAACCCGCATCAGCCGCTTGCCGATCGTGCCACCGGGATGGAGCGCCGCGAAGCCGGCGGTCGAGACGCCGCGTGCCCGCATCGTCGTCATCGCCAAGGCATCGCCCAAGGCCATCATCATCGCCGTGGATGTCGTCGGCGCGAGGTTGGCAGGGCATGCCTCATCGACGCGCGGAAGCAACAACTTGACGTCAGCCTGCCGCATCAGCAGCGAATCCGCCTTTGAGGCGATCCCGATCACGCTGAGGCCGAGCTTGGCCGCATAATCCAGGATCGGCTGCAGCTCCGCCGTGCTGCCTGAGTTGGAGAAAGCGAGCAGACCATCGCCGGCCATCAACATGCCGAGATCGCCATGCGCGGCCTCGACTGGATGGACATACAGCGACGGGGTTCCGGTCGAGGCCAAAGTCGCCGAGAATTTGCGTGCAATATAGCCCGATTTTCCGATGCCGGTTGTAACCAACCGCCCCGTAATGTTCAGAATCGTGGTGACAGCCCGCGCAAAATTGTCATCCAGCGCGCCGACCAGCGAATTCAGGGCTTCAGCCTCTGTTTCGATCACTTCTCGCCCGTAGGCGATGAGATCTGAACGGTCAGTGCGGGAGAGCTGGCGCGAAAATTCGGCAACGCCCATGGTCTTCCCTTTGATTTTCTGCATGCCGGCCTTTCTAGCGATGGCCTTGTTCCGTGGCGAGCAGAAGTAATACGATCGCGAAACGATCGACCCTGAACGCCTTTCGGTTCATAGGGTTTCACGCCAATTCTAAAATGCGCGGATGGTTCCCGACTGTGACTGTCGGGCCACAACCTCGATCAGCCTAGCTGGTCATGCGCTGTAGGGTTTCAATGAGATCCGCTTCCGCAGCCGGCTTGTCGCGGCGAATCCGCGCGATCCGCGGAAAGCGCATCGCCAACCCCGATTTGTGCCGCTTGGACAGATGGAGCGAATCGAACGCGACCTCCAGAACAAGGCTCTTCTCCACCTCGCGCACTGGCCCGAATCGCTGCACGGTTCGCGTGCGCACGAAATGATCCAGCCACTTCAGCTCCTCGTCGGTAAAACCCGAATAGGCTTTGCCGACCGGCAGCAGCTCGCCCCCTTCTTCAGGCGGCGCCGTCCAGCAGCCGAACGTATAATCGGAATAATAGCTGGACCGTTTGCCGTGTCCGCGCTGGGCATACATCATCACGCAGTCGGCGGTGAGCGGATCGCGTTTCCACTTATACCAGAGGCCGACGCGGCGGCCGGCAATGTACGGCGAATCGCGCCGCTTGAGCATCATGCCCTCGATCGCGGCATCGCGGGCATTGGCGCGAATCTCCTCCAGCGCTTCGAAGCTCTCCGCCTCGATCACGGCCGACAGGTCGAAGCGGTCGGAAGGAAGCCGCCCGACGAAGCGCTCCAGGCGCGCCCGCCGATCGGTCCAGCCCAGCGCCCGCAGGTCCTCCGCCCCATCGAACAAGATGTCATAGAGCCGGACGAAAGCGGGATAGTCGGCCTGCATCTTGGCGGAGACATTCTTGCGGCCCAGCCGTTGCTGCAGCGCGTTGAAGCTCGCTGCGCCCTCATGCTCGATCCCGCCGCCCTGCACCTCGCCTTTGACCAGCAGCTCGCCATCCAGCACGCCGGCCACGTCAAAGGCGGCGGCCACATCCGGAAAGCTGCCGGTAATGTCGTCGCCGGCCCGGCTATAAAGTCGCGTCTGGCCTCCCACCCCGACGATCTGAACGCGAATCCCGTCCCATTTCCATTCGGCCGCATAGTCGGCCAGATCGACCCGCAAGTCCTCCAGCGGATGCGCCAGCATGAACGGCCGGAACACCGGGACGTCGGCCGGCGTGGGCTGCGCGCCGACGCCTTCGCCCCAGGCGAAGAGCGGTTCGTAGGGCGGCTCGAGCCCGTGCCACACCTCCTCCACCTGATCGACGTCCAGCCCGAAAGCCTGTGCCAGAGCGGTCTTCGCCAGGCGCGCCGAAACCCCGACGCGCAATTCCCCGGTCGCCAATTTCAGAAGCGCGTAGCGCCCCGATGCATCCAGCTGATCGAGCATGCTCGCCAGCGCGCGTGGCGCTTCTGCCCGGCCGAGCGTCATCAGGCGGTTGATGAGCGCCGCCAAACCCAGTGCGCCGCTATCGATCTCCGCGGGAACGCCCGGCGGCTTCGGCCACAACAAGGCCGCGGTCTCCGCCAGGTCGCCGACGAAATCGCGGCTCATCGCAAACAATACCGGATCGACACGCTCGTCGACCAGCGCCTTGATCGCGGAGGCTTTCACCCCCGGAAGATCGAGCCCCCCGGTCAGCGCCGCCATCGCCCATCCCCGATCCGGATCGGGCGTTTCGCGCAGATAGTCCGCGATCAGCTTCAGCTTCGCATTGCGCGACCGCGTATAGACCAGTCCGTCGAGCAGCTGAGAGAATTGGCGCATGTTCGATCAAACACAAAGGGCGGCACATCGTGCCGCCCTTTGCTTCATCCATCGATAGACAGGATCAGGTGACTGCCCGGCCGGCCAACAAGGCCAGCACGAGGAAGATCACGAACAGAACCAGCGCGATGAAGAACAGAATCTTGGCGATTTCGACGAACGCGCCGCCGATACCGCCAAAGCCTAGCACACCGAGCACGAGGCCGATGACCAGGAAGATAAGTGCGAGCCTGAGCATGAAAGGACTCCTTTCGCTGGCTCAACGACTTACCGGCGGCGCTGTTCCGCCCGCTGATCCTTATGCCTTGCGGCTCGCCTCAAACAGGAACCAGGCGCGCTCTTCGGCCTGATCGGTCCATTCGTCCACGATCCCGCTGGTGGCGTTGTCCTTGGCTTCCTCGGCCAGCTCCTTCACCTTGCGGAAGCTTTCAACCAGCTTGAGATTGTCGTCGCGCAGTTCGCTCAGCATCGCGGCGGCGTCGACGAACTGGGCGTCATTGTCCTTCAGCGTCTGATGGCGCGCAATGTCGCCGATCGAGCGTAGCGTGGTGTTGCCCGTCTTGCGGACACGCTCGGCGATCGCGTCCGTGATCTCGTAGATCTGGGTTGCCTGGTCATCCATCAGCAGGTGGTAATCCCGGAAGTGCGGGCCCGACACGTGCCAGTGGAAATTCTTCGTCTTGATGTACAGCGCGAAGCAATCCGCCAGCGACGCGTTCAGCGCGTCGGCCACATTCGAAAGCTCGTTCGACGGCAAATCGGTCGGCGTGGCCAACTTGGGGGCAGGGGTGTCCGCCATGATTCATCTCCATAGAAACAGGGTTCAGAGGGCCTAAACCGCGAATCGCGCTCTTTGCTCCCCCAATAATCTTGATCACTATGATCGGCGAGAACGTTGGCGATCCGCAACGATCTTTAACTCCGCTTGCGCGGGTTGACTTTTCGCCTTTCGGACGGCAAAGCCCCTTCCGATCGAGCGGCGGCAACGCCGCTTTATTTTTTGGCCGCCTGGGATGGCGGCCTTCAGATAGCGCAGGAATTTGGGTCATGGCCAAGCCGACCACCGTCAAGATCAAGCTCGTCAGCTCGGCCGATACCGGCTTCTTCTACGTGACGAAGAAGAATCCGCGGAATCAGACCGAGAAGATGTCCTTCCGTAAATATGATCCCGTTGCGCGCAAGCACGTGGATTTCAAGGAAGCCAAGATCAAGTGATGCCTCGCCCGTAAGGGCGTGCGTCGCCCGGCTAAGGCCGGACTTGTGGGATTGTAGGGCGGCCGGGCACAGCCTGCGCCGCCCTTCTCATGTTCAGGCTGCGGCGAGCAACCGCTCGGCCTGGGCGCGGGCTTCGTCCGTAACTTCGGCGCCGGACAACATCCGCGCAATCTCTTCCCGGCGCTCCGCCGAATCGAGGCGATGAATGCCGGTGCGGGCCACCAGCCCGTCCGAGCGCTTCGCGATCAGCCAGTGACGATCCGCCCGGGCGGCGACCTGCGGGCTGTGCGTCACCACCAGGATCTGTGCATTTTGCGCCAGCCGGGCGAGGCGGTCGCCGATCGCCGCGGCAACCGCGCCGCCAACGCCGCGATCAACCTCGTCGAAGATCATCGTCCCGGCCCCGCCCTCTTCTGCCAGCGCGACCTTGAGCGCAAGGATGAAGCGCGACAATTCGCCCCCGCTGGCGATCTTTACCAGCGGGGCAAACGGCGCCCCCGGGTTGGTCGAAATCTCGAACTCGACCCGGTCGCACCCCTCCGCGCTCCAATTTCCGTCGCCGAGCGCATCGATTCGCGTCCGAAAGCGTGCCGCGTCCAGCTTGAGCGGCCCCAGTTCGGTGGCGACTGCGGCATCCAGGCGCGTCGCGGCAGCCTGGCGCGCCGTCGACAGCCGCTCCGCCTGCTCCAGATAGACGGACCGCGCCAAGGTGACCTCTTGCTGGAGCGCCGCAAGCCCTTCGCCGCCCGCCTCGATCCTTGCCAATCGTGCTGCCAACTCCCGCGCCAGCGCCGCCAGATCGTCGGGGTCCACCCGATGCTTGCGCGCGAGCGCCCTAAGATCGAAGAGCCGCGTCTCGATCGCATCCAGTCGCGCCGGATCATAGGCGAAGGCGGTGCGAGCGGCGGCGAGATAGTCTTCCGCTTCGGCCGCCTCGATCACCGCGCGATCGATCGCGGCCAACGCCTGGGCCAATGTCTCATGCTCGGACGCCAAGCGGTCGAGCCGCCGCGCCGCCTGCCGCAACTGGGCCAGCCCGCCGTCGGATCCTTCCAGCAAAGACGCGGCGGTTTCCAGTTCGTCGGCAAGCCGCGCGCCCTTCTGCATGGTGGCGCGCTCTTCGGCGAGCAGCGCCTCCTCGCCCGGCTCAGGTGCGGCGGCGGCAAGTTCAGCGACCGCATGCTCCAGCCATTCGCGGTCGCGCGCGGCGCTTTCCAGCTCCGCCGAGGCGCTCGAAAGCGCCTCTTCCGCGGTTCGCCAACGCAGATAGGCAAAGACCGCCGCGCCCGTATCGATCCGGCCGAACGTATCGAGCAAGGCGCGATGGCCACGCGAGTTGAGCAGGCCACGATCGTCATGCTGGCCGTGGATCTCGACCAGCGCCGCACCGAGGATGCGTAGCAACCCAGCGGAGGCCGGCTGATCATTGACGAAAGCGCGGCTGCCGCCATCGGCCCGCACCGAACGCCGGATGACGAGCGGTTCGCCCGGTTCATGACGGAGATCGCCATCGGCAAGCAGAGCCAAGGCGAGGTGATCTTGCGGAAGCTCGAAGGTAGCAGTGACGCTCGCCTGTGCCGCACCCTGCCGTACCAAGCCGGTATCCGCCCGCACGCCCAGGGCGAGGCCGAGCGCATCCAGCAGGATCGATTTGCCCGCGCCGGTCTCTCCGGTAAGCGCGCCCAGGCCCGGCCCGAACTCCAGTTCGAGCGCTTCAATCAGCACGACATCCCGGATGGCGAGGCCAGTCAGCATATCTCGCTCTTAGCCGAGCAGCAGCGGCGTTGAACAGCGATCCCGGCTCAGGCGCGCCAGATCATTGACGGCTTAACATCCTGCAATATCAGGCCGCCTGCACAGGCTGGGCAGGATTGGATCGTCTATTCGCTCGCCGCCAGCGGGCCGTAGGGAGCGCCGACGCGATTCGGATGGGCAGCCTTCCACATCATCGCCCGATGGACCCGCCGCTCGACCGAGGGATGGTCATAGAAAATGATCTCTTCCAGCCTGCCCGGGGAGGATGCGCGATAGGCGATCGTCTTCACCAGCGCCTTGGCCAGCCCGTCAGGCTCATGGGCATTGGCAAGCGAGAAACGGTCGGCGTCGCTCTCCGCAACCCGCGTCATGGTCGTGCTGAAGGGCGTCGACAACAGCCCGAGCACCGACGCAATGATCATCAGCAACGGAAGCCCGGCGGGATCCGACAAGGGGCCGATGCCTGCACTGCCTGGCACGACATTCCTCGCTACCGGATAGAGGCGGTCGATCAGCCAGAAGGCGACCACCGCCATCAGACACATGCACGCGGCGAACCACAGGATGTGCTTGTGCACGTAATGGCCCATTTCGTGACCCACCACCGCAATCACTTCCGACATGTCGGCATGCTGCTTGAACATCGTGTCGCTCATCGCGACCCGCGCGGTTCCGAACAGGCCGGACACATTGGCCGTATAGCGATCGGATTGCTTGGAACCGTTATAGATCAGGATCTTGTCGTGCGGCACGCCCGTCGCCTCGGCCAGCTTGACGACTTCGCTCCGAACCGGGCCCGCAGGTGCGGGCGTATATTGGTTGAACAGCGGCTCGATGAAGAGGGGTGCGATGATCACGAGCAGGATCACGCCGCCTGCCGCGACGCCGGATGCCCATAGCCACCAGCTGCGCGGCGCCCGGCGCATCAGCGTGTACAGCGCCAGCAGGAATAGCGACGTGACGATCAACGAGATGGGCAGCGCCTTCGCCGTATCGCCCAGCCAGCTGCCGAAGGATTGCGAGCTTAGCTGGTAGCTGCGTTCCCGCCAC
>NZ_JBMDXN010000010.1:0-37634 GCF_048595155.1 Sphingomonas sp. | reverse complement strand
GGGTTGGGGGGGGGGGCGGCCGCGGGGGCGCTGCGCGGGCGCGTGCCGGATCTTGCGGTGACGATCGACACCACGCCGCCGCCGCCCGACGCGCTGGCCGATCGCATGTCGCACACGCTGCCGTCGACGATCGGCTTCCATGACGATCTGGGGCTCGGCGAAGAGGATGCGGTGCTGCGCGCGGGGGGCGCCTGGCGGCTGGGTACATTGTTCGACGGGTGGGTGGATGGGCTGCCGGCCTATGTCCACGCCTATGGCGCTTATGGTCAGCCCTTCGGCACCGCTTCCTTTCATCATCATTGGGCCCGCGCCGCCCGCGCGGGCGGCGCAGCGCCGTTCGATGCGCATGCGCCCGCGGCGATGCTGGCCCGGGCCGGCCGCATGGCCGCGGGGGCAGCAGCCAGCGGCATTCTTGCGAGCGTCCAGCCTGGGTTGGTGCTGAATGTCGGGCGGTATCAGGCGATGCTGGCGGCGTTCGGGCGGCATATCGGGGTCATGTTGCGCGATGCCGAGGTGGCGGAGGTCCGGCTGCGAGGCGAGGACGGCTATATCGACGCGCTCCTTTTAAAGGATGGCAGCACGCTGGCCGCCGACCTGTTCGTCGACGCCAGCGGACCGGGCGGCGTCGTGCGCGGCGCGATCGATGCGGACTGGGACGATTGGCGCGGCTGGCTGCGCTGCGACCGCTTGCTGGAAGCGGAAGGGCCGCCGGAGACGCTTGCGACATTGGATCATGTGATTGCCGAAGAGGCAGGCTGGCGTTGGCGCACGGCAGCACCGGGCAGGACGCTGCACGGCCTATGCTATGCCGCGGCCTTCCTAACCGATGATGATGCCGCGGCGACGTTGGCTGCCGCGGGCGGAAGGATCGCGGCTGATCCTATCCCGTTCCGGCAGGGCAGCCGGCCGAACCCGTGGGCGCGCAATTGCGTGGCGGTGGGGGACGCGGCCACGGTGACCGAGCCGCTCGACTTCACCAACCTCCATCTGGCGCAAAGCGCGATCGACCGGATCGTGTCGATGCTCCCCGGGCGGGACTGCCATCCGCTAGAAACGGCGGATTATAACCGGCAGGCGCAGGCCGAGGTGATGCGGATCCGCGACTTCACCTTGTGCCATTACGCCACGGCGCGTCGGGCCGGCGCTTTCTGGCACGTGCCGGAGCCTGTGCCGGACAGCCTGGCGCGGACGCTCGCGCTGTTCGCCGAGCGGGGACGGCTGCCCTTCTTCGAGGAGGAGACATTTGCGCGCGACGACTGGCTAGCCATTCTGCTGGGCCAGGGCGTTCTGCCGCGGCGGATCGATCCGCTGATCGACACCAGCCCGGCGGCGGAGAGTGATCGCGCCATGGCCGCCTATCGCGCCGCTATCGTGCAGGCAGTCAGAGCCTGCCCAACGGCGGAGGACTATCATGCAACGCTTACAGGACAGCTCGCCCGATGAACGAACATAGCATCCGCAACGTCGTCATCCTCGGCGGCGGTACGGCGGGATGGATGGCGGCGGCGGCCCTGTCACGCTTCCTGAACAATGGCGTGACGCGCATCACGCTGGTTGAATCGGAAGAGATCGGCACGGTTGGCGTAGGCGAAGCGACGATCCCACCGCTGCTGACGTTCAATCGCATGCTCGGCATCGACGAACATGAATTCATTCGGGAAACCGGCGGCACCTATAAACTGGGCATCGAATTCGTCGACTGGGGTGGCCCAGGCGAGCGCTATTTCCACCCGTTCGGCGCGCATGGGCATGATCTGGGTGGGGTACATTTTCATCAGCTGTATCTGCGCGAACGGCAGCGGCGGGTGATGCAGGATATTTCGGCCTGGTCGATGAGCGCGGTGGCGGCGCAGGCGGGCAAGTTCGCGCCTCCCGCGGAAGGCGCGCGATCGGCCGTCAAAGACCTGCTTTACGCCTATCATTTCGATGCGGCGCGCTATGCCGGTTTCCTTCGCCGTTATGCCGAAGCCAACGGGGTGCGGCGGATCGAAGGCAAGGTCTCGGCCGTCGCCCAACGGCCTGACGACGGCTACGTCACCGCACTGAAGCTGGATCAGGGGGAGATTGTCGCGGGCGAATTGTTCATCGACTGCTCCGGCTTTCGCGGCCTGCTGATCGAGGAGACGCTGGCGACCGGCTATGAGGATTGGCGCCACTGGCTTCCCTGCGACCGGGCGATCGCCGTGCCCAGCGCGTACCAGGGCGATCCGGATCCATTTACCCGCGCCACCGCGCGTGGGACCGGCTGGCAATGGCGCATCCCGCTGCAGGAAAGGATGGGCAACGGGTTGGTCTATTGCAGCGCCTTCCTGGATCAAGGCACGGCCGAGCGAGAGCTGCTGACGCATCTGGAAGGCCCGCCCTTGGCGGATCCGCGCCATCTTGCCTTCACCACCGGCCGCCGCGCGTTCGCATGGAACAAGAATGTGGTCGCGCTGGGCCTGGCTTCAGGCTTTGTCGAGCCGCTGGAATCGACATCGATCCACCTAGTCCAATCGGGAATCGCCAAGCTGATCGCGCTGTTTCCGGATCGCCGGTTCAACCCGATCGAGCGCGACGAATATAATGATCAGATGCACGATCTTTACGCCGACGTACGCGATTTCGTGATCCTCCATTACAAGGCGACGCGCCGGGCCGACACGCCCTTCTGGGACAGGTGTCGCGAGATGGACGTACCCGAAAGCCTGCAGCGCAAGATCGACCTGTTCCGCGCCAAGGGCCGGGTGTTTCGCGAAGGCCGCGAGTTGTTTGCGACCACGAGTTGGGTGGCGGTGTGCCTGGGCCAACATATCGTGCCCGACGACTATGAGCCCGCCGTCGATGCGCTGGACGAGGACAAGGTCGCCGCCGCGCTGGAGCAGATGCGCCGCGATTATCTGGATGTGGCCGGTCGTCTCCCCAGCCATGGCGATTTCCTGCGCCATATTGCAGGCGCGGCCCAGGCGAAGGCTGCGCCGGCGCCCGACGATGCCGGCCCGACTTTCTCCTTCGCGTCGGAAACGCCGTTCAACTTCTCGGCCGATCCCCTGTGAGAGCCGACGCGATCCGCCGCGTGGTGATCGTGGGCGGGGGAACGGCAGGATGGATGGCGGCCGCAGCCATATCGCGCGTGATCGGGGACATGCCTGGGCTTTCGATCGAGCTGGTCGAATCCGAAGCGATCGGAACCGTCGGCGTCGGCGAAGCAACGATCCCGCAGATCGTGCTGTTCAACAAGATGCTCGGCATCGACGAAGCGGAATTCCTGCGCGAGACGCGCGCAACCTACAAATTGGGGATCGAGTTCGTCGATTGGGTGCGGCCCGGCCACCGCTATGTCCATCCCTTCGGCTTTTACGGCCTCGACATGAAGGGGATCGAGTTCCACCATTTCTGGCTGAAGGGCCGATCGCTGGGCGATACCACCCCGCTCGACGCCTATTCGATCTCCGCTGTTGCCGGCCTGCGGGAGCGGTTCGGCCATCCCCGAGCGGACCAGCCGGGTTCCCCTTTGTCCCAATTGGCATACGCCTTTCAGTTCGATGCCGCGCTCTATGCGCGTTTCCTGCGCCGCCTGGCGGAGGCGAACGGCGTGCGGCGCAGCGAGGGGCGGATCGTCGCGGTCGAGCGGGCGCCGGACAGCGGCCATATCGCTGCCGTCATACTGGAAGCAGGCACGCGGATCGAAGGGGATTTGTTTATCGACTGTTCGGGCTTCCGCGGCCTGCTGATCGAGGAAGAGCTGGCCGCGGGTTTCGAGGATTGGAGCCACTGGCTTCCGTGCGACCGGGCGGTGGCGGTGCCCTGCGCGCCCGGCGGGCTGCGACAGCCGTTGACGCGATCGACGGCACGGGCGGCGGGCTGGCAGTGGCGTATCCCGCTGCAGCACCGCATCGGCAATGGGTATGTCTATTCCTCCACGCATCTGAGCGATGACGAAGCGGCGGCGACCTTGCTCGCCAATCTCGACGGTGTGCCGCTGGGGGATCCGAGACCGCTACGGTTCACGGCTGGCCATCGCCGACGCGCCTGGATCGGCAACGTGGTCGCACTTGGCCTGGCCGGCGGGTTTCTGGAGCCGCTGGAATCGACCAGCATCCACCTTGTCCAATCCGCCGTTGCGCGGCTGCTGACCTATTGGCCGACCCGGCAATTCGACCAGGTGGAGATTGACCGCTTCAATAGCGCCCACATTACCGACTATCGCGACATCCGGGATTTCCTGATCCTGCACTATAAGGCGACCGAGCGTGCCGACACCGCCTTTTGGGACTATTGCCGCACGCTGGAGCCGCCACCCGGTCTTGCCGAGAAGCTCGCCATGTTCCGTGCCAACGGGCGCATTTTCCGCGAGGGCAGCGAATTGTTCACCGAGACAAACTGGCTGGCGGTGATGGTGGGCCAGGGCATCGTGCCCGGCGGCTATCATCCCGCCGCAGACCTCCTGTCCGATGCCGAGACCTTGTCGCGGCTCGATCATATCCGTCGGGTCGTGGCGGAAACGGCGACGCTGCTGCCGCGGCAGGATGCGTATCTGGCGACGCAGGGCTGCGCGCTCGCATGACCTACGCGCCTCTTCCGGAAGTCGACAGGATCGATCGGTCTCTGTTCGAGACGGAGATCCGGTCTGCCACTCGGCCCGTCGTCCTGCGTGGTATTGCGCGCGACTGGCCGGCGGTCCACGCGGCACGAGGCTCGGTCGATGGGGGCATCGCCTATCTCAAGCGCTTCGATCGTCCGAATGCGGAGCCAGTATCGGCGATCCTGGGCGAACCGACGATCGACGGTCGCTTCTTCTACACGCCGGATGTGACGGGGCTGAATTTCGTGCGCGGGCAGACACCGATCGCTCCTTTTCTCGATCGGCTGCTACGCGATCGCGGTCATGACCGCCCCTATGCGATGGCGATCCAGTCGCTGCCGTTGCCACAGTTGCTGCCCGGCTTTGCGGAGGAAAATAGCTGCCCGCTCCTGCCGCCATCGGTGGTGCCCCGCATATGGTTGGGCAATGCCATCCGCGTGGCGACTCATTATGATCTAATGGCAAATATCGGCATCGTCGTGATGGGCCGGCGGCGCTTTACGCTGTTCCCGCCCGATCAGATCGCAAATCTCTATATGGGGCCGCTGGAACTGACTCCGGCGGGAACGCCGGTGAGCATGGTCGATCCGGATGCACCCGATCTGGATCGCTTCCCGCTCTTTGCAAAGGCGGCGGCCGTTGCCCAATCGGCGACGCTGGAACCGGGCGACGGCATCTACATTCCCTTTCACTGGTGGCATGCGGTGCGGTCGCTCGAACCGGTGAATGCCTTCGTCAATTATTGGTGGAACGCGGCGCCGCCGAGTGCGGCCAACCCCTATGACGCTTTGTTGCACGCGCTGGTCGCTATCGCGGCCTTGCCCGACGATCAGCGTGCGGCGTACCGCGCGATGTTCGACCATCTGATCTTCCGGCCCGATGGCGACCCCGCCGCACATCTGCCGGACGAGGCCCGCGGCGTGCTGGGGCGGATCGACCCGCCGACCGTGGCCAGGATCCGGGCCACGCTGCTCGATGCGATCGGGCGTTGGTAATGGAGGTGCGGCGCAGATCGATCAGGGGCGGCCGCCGAGCAGCCTGATCAGGAAAGCGCGCAGCCGTTCCGTGCGGGCAGGGCCGGCCTTGCCCAGGATGCCCCGCGCTTGCTCGGGCAGGTGCGCCGCGGCCCGATCCGCTTCCGGCCCGAATACGTAGAGGTCGAACCAGGATCGCCACGCCGCCTTGTGCGCGGGCGGCAGATCCCGGATGCTCATCAGCGCATGCACCAGCGCGCCAAACGGCGATGCCGTCTCTTCGTAGCTCCACCAATAGTTCACCAACACGTTCAACCGATCGAGCGCGCTGACATGATGCCACCAGATGGCGGGCACGAAGATCGCGTCGCCTGGCTCCAGATCGGCAATCTGCGCATGCGCCAGCGCCTCGGCGAAGCGGGGATAGCGCGCGAGATCGGGCGCGTCCGGATCGACCATGCTCGACGGTGGGCCGGCGAGCGTGTGATCGAGCGGCCCGATGTAGAGATTGGCGATCTGTTCCGGCGGAAACAGGGTGAAGCGCCGGCGGCCATGCACCACGCAGGCAATGTTATTGGACTGGTCATAATGGGTCGCGACGCGCGTCGCATTGCCGATCCATAACCGTGCCGACGCGGACCCGGTTGGCAGATCCAGCACATTGTCCGCATCCCATCCCGGCAGGTGCGCGGCGGCGGTCGCGGCATTGGCATAGAGTGCGTGCGGGGCGGCGACATCCTCTTCCGCAAAGCGCAGCAACTCACCAAGCAACTGGCGCAGGGCAACCTTCTGGCGATGGAAGTTGAAGCCGCTCAGATCCTCATTGTAGAAGAAGCGGCCGCCAATTTCCGGCGCGCCGATCATGACGTCGAGCGGATCGCCCTGGTCAAAGCCGGCGAGATAGGCGGCCATGGCGCGATCGCCGCCTGCGCCGGCCTGAACCGCCGGCCAATGCCGCACCTGGCCGCGCAGGATAACCGGGACATAGGCCGCCGCCACCTCGCGCTCGAACGTTGCCGCGTCGACGGCCGGGCGTTCGGCAACGCGCGCGAGCGTGTCAGGTCCGGAGGATATCGTCACAGGTGGACCTCTAGCCGGGCAGCGTCATCTACTCCACCGCCATGGCGAAGACCGGCGCGGCGCAAATTCAACCCGATGTCGGTCAAAATCCTTATGTCATTACCGTGGGATAGGCCTATGACTGCGTGTGGCCCGGATGTTCGCTGTCCAGGAGCCATGCGTGAGGAGAGAGTTATGACGTGGAAGACTCCCAAGATCGTCGAAATCGCGCTCGGCGCCGAGATCAACTGCTATGCGTGCGCGGAGATCAGTGCCTAAGCCCCAGCGGTGAAGGTGATCGTCCTGGGGGCGGCTGCCGGCGGCGGCTTCCCCCAGTGGAACTCGCATGCCGAAGGCTGTCGGCGTGCCAGGCGGGGTGATCCCGCCGCCAAAGCCCGCACCCAAGCCAGCATCGCGGTGAGCGCCGATGGCGCGCGTTGGTTCGTCGTGAACGCGTCCCCCGATCTGCGCGAGCAGATCAACGCGACTCGAGCCTTGCATCCGCAATCCGGACTGCGCCACTCGCCGATCGCCGGTGTCGTCCTGACCGGCGGTGATGTTGATGTGATCGCGGGCTTGCTGACGTTGCGCGAGCGGCAGCCCTTCGACCTGCATGCTACGGCGCGCATTCACGCGGTGCTGGACGCCAATCCGATTTTCGAGGTACTGGCCCGAACGGTCGTCACCCGCACGACGCAGCAGCTGGACGTGCCTTTCGCGCTGGACGATCAGCTGGGCGCGACCCTGTTCGCCGTGCCGGGCAAAGTGCCGCTCTATCTGGAAAGCGGGACGGAGCCGCCACCGATCGTCGTCGACGACACCACGGTGGGCCTGGAACTGCGTCACGGCGACACGCGGTTGATCTACATACCCGGCTGTGCGGCCATGACGCCCGAGCTGGCCGCGCGGATCGAGGGTGCCGACCTCCTCTTCTTCGACGGCACCTTGTGGCGCGATGATGAAATGGTGGTCGCTGGTCTTGGCACAAAGACGGGCGCGCGCATGGGCCATATGAGCTTGTCCGGGCCGAGCGGGACGATCGCTGCCTTCGAAACCATCTCTGTCCTTCGCAAGGTGGTGATCCACATGAACAACAGCAATCCGGTGCTGCTCGCCGACAGCGCCGAACGCGCGACGGCGGAGGCGGCCGGGTGGACGATTGCCGAAGACGGCATGGCGTTTGCGCTGTGAACGATGCGGTGCGTACATCCGACGAACTGGAAGCCGCGCTGCGTGCGATCGGGGCGGAGCGCTACCATATCCACCATCCCTTTCACCGCCTGTTGCACGACGGAAAGTTAACGCGCGGACAGATCCAGGCGTGGGCGCTCAACCGCTATTATTACCAGGCATCGATCCCGGCCAAGGACGCGACACTGATGGCCCGCCTCCCGACCGCGCAGGAACGGCGCGAATGGCGTCGGCGGATCGAGGATCATGATGGCGACGGATCGAGCCCGGGCGGGATCGAACGCTGGCTGAAGCTGGCGGAAGGGGTAGGGCTCGATCGCGGCGTGGTGGAGAGCGCGGCCTTGATCCTGCCGGAGACGCGCTTCGCGGTGGACGCCTATGTCCATTTCGTTCGCGACCGAACGCTGCTGGAGGCGGTCGCATCCTCGCTGACGGAGCTTTTCTCGCCGACGATCATCGCCGAACGCGTATCGGGCATGCTGGCGCATTATGATTTCATCACCGAGGATACGCTGGCTTATTTCACGCCGCGGCTGACCCAGGCGCCGCAGGATAGCGACTGGGCTTTAGCATATGTGAAGGCCCATGCCGATACGGCGGAGAAGCAGGAGGCGGCGCTGGCGGCGCTTCGGTTCAAGTGCGACGTGCTGTGGTGTCAGCTCGACGGCCTTTACTTCGCCTATGTCGCGCCTGGCATGATCCCGCCGGGCGCCTTCGTGCCGGAGGCGTCGGCATGAGCGATGGCACGACCGTCCCCGCGTTTCGGCGCGGTGTGAAGTTCCGTTTCGATACGGTTCGCGATGCCTGGGTGCTGCTGGCACCCGAGAAGCTGTTCATGCCCGACGAGATCGGCGTGGAGATATTGAAGCTGGTAGACGGCGTGCGTTCGATCGACGCGATCGTCGACGATCTGGCCGCCCGCTTTGATGCGCCGCGTGAGGTGATCGCAACGGACGTCGTAGCGGCCCTGCAGGATCTCTCCGCGCGTGGCGCAGTTCAATTGTGATTATGCCGGCCCCGCCGATGGGGCTTATCGCGGAGCTGACCCATCGCTGCCCGCTGCAATGTGCCTATTGCTCAAACCCGTTGAAGATGGATGCCCCTGCGTCCGAATTGTCCACCGGCGAATGGCTACGCGTCCTGGACGAGGCGGCCGCCATCGGCGTGCTGCAGGTTCATTTCTCCGGCGGCGAACCGATGGCGCGGCGAGACCTGTCGGACATGGTCGCCCATGCGTCCGCGGCAGGCCTCTATACTAATATCATCACGTCCGGCGTCCTGTTGAGCGACGCGGCCATGGCGGGGTTGCTGGCGGCCGGGATCGATCACATCCAGCTCAGCTTCCAGGATGCCGAACTGGCCCAGGCCGATCATTATGGCGGCTATCGCGGCGGCCATGCGAAGAAGCTGGAGGCAGCCCGCCGGATCCGCGAGGCCGGCTTGCCGCTGACCGCGAATTTTGTGATCCATCGCCAGAATGTCGCACGCGTCGAGGCGATGATCGCGCTGGGTGAGGCATTGGGCGCCGAGCGGATCGAGATTGCGCATACGCAATATTATGGCTGGGCGCTGCTCAATCGTGACGCGCTACTGCCCAGCCGGGAACAGCTGGCATTCGCCACCCAAATTGTGGAAGCGGCGCGGCTGCGGCTGAAGGGGCGGATCGCGATCGACTATGTCGTTCCGGATTATCATGCAGCGCGGCCCAAGGCATGCATGGGCGGCTGGGGCAATCGCTTCATCAACATATCGCCGTCTGGCAAAGCTCTGCCCTGCCACGCGGCAGAGACGCTGCCCGGCCTCACCTTCCCGTCGGTGCGCGATGAGTCGCTGGATGAGATCTGGCGGCGGTCGGATGCCTTCGCGCGTTTCCGGGGGACCGATTGGATGCCGGAGCTTTGCCGATCCTGCGATCGGCGCGAGATCGATTGGGGTGGTTGCCGCTGCCAGGCGCTCGCCCTGGCCGGAGATGCGGCGCGCACCGATCCAGCCTGCCAGCGTTCGCCTGACAATTATCTGATGGAGCAAGCGGTCGACCGGGCGGCGGCATCCTCTTCACTGGAATTGGTACCCCGTCGTCTGCAATAGCAGGCGCATGACAGACTTGCGCACCTTCTATCCGCCGATCGAGCCGTACGAGACCGGCATGCTGGACGTCGGCGACGGCCACGTCCTTTACTATGAGCGCAGCGGCACGCCGGGTGCGAAGCCCGCGGTGTTCCTGCACGGCGGCCCCGGCGGCGGCATATCGCCAGCGCATCGGCGCTTGTTCGATCCAGACCGCTACGACGTGCTTCTATTCGATCAGCGCGGTTGTGGGCGATCGACGCCCCATGCTGGCTTGGATGCGAATACGACCTGGCATCTGGTCGCCGACATCGAACGGCTGCGCCAACATGCAGGCGTGGAGACATGGCTGGTCTTCGGCGGCTCTTGGGGCTCTGCGTTGGCGCTGGCTTACGCGGAAACGCACCCGGAGCGTGTCAGCGAGCTGGTGCTGCGCGGGATCTTCACGGTGCGGGAGAGCGAGCTCCACTGGTATTATCAGTTCGGCGCCTCCGAAGTGCATCCCGAAAAATGGGACGAATTCCTGGCGCCGATCCCGGAAGAGGAACGCGGCGATCTGCGCGCGGCGTATCGTCGCCGACTGGTCGGAGAGGATGAGGAGCAACGCTTGGAGGCGGCGAAAGCCTGGGCGCTCTGGGAAGGGCGGACGCTGACGATCCTGCCGGACGCGACGATGGCGGCCGGCTTCGGCGATCCGCATTTCGCGCTCGCCTTCGCCCGGATCGAAAACCATTATTTCGTGCATCATGGCTGGCTCGAGGAAAACCAGCTGCTGCGCGATGCCTATCGGCTGCGCGGCATTCCCGGCACGATCGTGCAGGGACGCTATGACATGGCCTGTCCGACCCGCACCGCCTATGAGCTCCACAAGGCGTGGCCAGAAGCGCGCTTCCACCTGATCGAGGATGCGGGCCATGCCTTTTCCGAGCCAGGCATTCTGGATCAATTGATCCGCGCGACCGACGATTACGCCCGATCGCCGGCAGAGTGAGCCCGCCGCGCGTGGACGGGCTGCCGCCGCCACGCCGTTATTGGGCGCTGGCCGGGCTCTGGATCGGAATGGGCATGTCGGTACTCGACAGCTCGGTGACCAACGTCGCCCTTCCGACGATCGCGAAGGATTTGGCGAGCAACCCCGCCGACACCGTCTGGGTCGTCACCGCCTATCAGATTGCGATCGTGATGAGCCTGCTCCCCGCCGCCGCGTTGGGAGAACGCTACGGCTATCGGCAAATCTATAGCGGCGGCTTGCTGCTGTTCATCGCGATGTCGCTGGCGTGCGCGCTGGCGCCGAACCTGACCTTCCTTGCCGCAGCGCGCTTCGTGCAGGGCCTTGGCGCGGCCGGGATGATGGGCGTCAACGGCGCGCTGATCCGCTATGTCTGGCCCAAGGCCATGTTGGGGCGCGGCATCGGCTATAATGCGATGGTGATCGCCTGCACTGCGGCAGCCGGACCGGGTCTCGCTGGGCTGATCCTGGCTTATGCACGCTGGCCGTGGCTGTTCATGATCAACATACCTCTCGGCCTTGTCGCGCTGCTGCTGTCCGTCCGCTTTGCGCCTCGCCCCGCGACCGAAACCGACAGGTTCGATGTCGTTGAGGCTGTGCTGAACGCCGGTATGTTCGCGACATTGTTTCTTGCCGCCTCCACCATCAGCCATGAGGGCGGCTGGGAAAGTGGCGCCGCTCTCGGGGCGTTAGGCGCCGTGCTCGCGGTGACCGTGGTGCGGCGCGCACGCCTCTCAAAACGCCCCTTGCTGCCGCTCGATCTGATGCGGCTCGCGCCGCTGCGTTATGCCTATGGCGCTTCGATCGCCGCCTTTGCCGCGCAGATGAGCTTGCTCGTCTCGCTGCCCTTCCTGTTGGAGCATGGGCGGGCACTCCAGGCGGCGCAGGTTGGGATGATCGTCCTGCCGATGCCGATCACGCTCGGGCTCGTGTCTCCATGGGCAGGCCGCTTTGCCGACGCCGGCTGGGCAGGCTGGATGAGCGCGGTCGGGTTGATGCTTCTGGCCGGGATGCTTGGGCTTATTGCTTTGGTGATCGCAACTGGTGCAGCCTTGTGGGTGGTCGCGCTTGCGATGGCGATAAGCGGGGCCGGCTTCGGCCTCTTCCAGGCACCCAACAACAATGTGATGCTGCGAACCGGGCCACTTGACCGTGCCGGCGCGGCCGGTGGCATGCTGGCCCAGTGCCGCCTGATCGGGCAGACTGTCGGCGCATTGATCGCGTCGACTGTCCTGCTCCTGTCAGGTCCGCTTTCGCTGGGTGCGCTCCTCGCCGGTGCAGTCTGCGCGCTGCTGGCGGCATCCTGCGCGGTCCGTCGCTGATCCCAGCACAAGGGGCGCGCCTATGTCCCCGTGCTTCCGCGACGGGCTAAGCCTCTGCCTCTGCAAAGGCAGTTGAAGCGGCTGATCCCCGTCTCAGCGGATGTGGCATCCGCATGGCCTTCGGATGGGAGAGGATATCAGCCGTCCAACCGGCGCACCTCATCCGAGATCCGGGAGCGCCGGCAGCAGCTTGTCCAGCGTGATGGGGAACTCTCGCACCCGCACGCCGGTGGCGTTGTAGATGGCGTTGGCGACGGCCGCACCCGAGCCGCATGTTCCCAACTCGCCCACGCCCTTCGCGAGCAGCGGATTGGCGACAGGGTCGCGCTCCTCCAGGAACAGCACGTCGATGTCCGGAATGTCCGCGTGCACCGGCACATGATATTCCCCGAGGTCCCGATTGACGACTTTGCCGGTGCGGGCATCGTGCACCAGCTCCTCGGTGAGGGCACCGCCAATACCGAAGACGATGCCGCCGATCGCCTGCGATGTGGCCGTCTTGGTGTTGATGATGCGTCCGGCGGCAAGAACGCTGGTCCAGCGCGTCAGGCGCACCTCGCCGGTCGTCACGTTGACGCGCACCTCGCAGAAATGTGCACCGTAGGAGGCCTGGCTGAAGCGCTTGTTGCTCTCGCCGGGCGCAACGTCGCCTTCCACCTCCATGCCGTCGCCGACCAGGCTTTGCAGCGGATGGCGCTGGCCGTCGGCAAGCAGGGCATCGTCGGCAAAGCTGGCCTTGTCGGCAGGAACGCCCGCCGCTTCGGCAAGCATCTCGCGCAACTTGCTGCATGCGGCATAGACAGACGATCCCGCGGTGGCGGCGCCCCAGCTGCCGCCTGATCCAGCGCTGCGCGGTTGATCAGTGTCGCCCAGCCGCACCATGATCCGGTCGATCGACACACCCAGCAAATCGGCGGCGATCTGCGCCAGGATCGTATAGGTCCCGGTGCCGATGTCCGTCATTTCGGTTTCGACGAGGACCTGACCATCGGGCTGGATCCGCACGCGTGCCGTGCTGGGCCCGAACAGGTTTCCGCGCGCGGACGCAGCCATGCCATGGCCGATCAGCCACTCACCCTGACGCAGGCCGCCTGGCCGCATATTGCGGCCGGCCCAGCCGAAGCGCTCCGCGCCCGTCCGCAGGCATTCGGCAAGGGACCGGCTGGAGAAGGGCATGCCCTCTTCGGGATGGCGTTCCGGTTCGTTGCGCAGACGCAGTTCGACCGGATCGAGACCTAGCTGTTCGGCCAGCTCGTCCATCGCGCATTCCAGCGAGAGTTGGCCGACCGCTTCGCCCGGTGCGCGCATCGATACGGCGAGCAGCTTGTTGACGCGCACGACCTTGTGATCGACGAGGCGGTTCTCGCCTTCGTAGAGCAGATGCGAGGCGATGCCGGCGGGCTCGAAAAAGATCTCGCCCGCAAGCTGGTCGGTGATCGTTTCATGGCCGATGGCTGCCATTTTACCCGCGTCGTCCGCGCCGAGCCGCATGCGTTGCCAGGTTGCCGGACGCCGCCCGGTAATCTCAAACACATTCTGTCGCGTCAGCGCGATCTTGACCGGCCGACCGACATGCTGTGCCGCGATCGCGGCCGCCGCCGTTTCCGGCATCAGGCCGAGCTTGCCGCCAAAGCCGCCCCCGACAAAGGGGGATTGGATGCGCACCTTGTCCGGTTGGACGCCAAGCACGCTCGCCAGCTGGTCGCGCGCCATGGCGGGCGCCTGGCTGGACGCGTAGAGGGTCAGTCGATCATCCTGCCACATCGCGATGGCACTGTGCGGCTCCATCGCGGAATGGCTTTGGCTCGGTGTGGTCCAAACGCCATCCACATGCGCCTTTGCGCCGTGCATCGCCTGATCCACATCGCCTTGCTCAGTATGAATGAGGAACAGCCCGAATATGTCGTTCGTCGGCGGTTCCGCCGTGTCGAGCGCTCCATCCATGTCGAACAGGCCGTCATTCGCGGCCTCGAACGCGACCTCCACCGTCAGCGCGGCAGCGCGCGCCTGTTCGAACGTCTCGGCGACGACGACGCCGACGGGCTGACCGAAATAAACGACGTCACTCACCCCTTGGGGGGGCGCTGCGTCACCGGCGAAATCGCCGCCGTTGCGGATCAGCCGCTCGTCGGTGATGACCTCAAGAACGCCGGGCATGGTTTTTGCCGTGGTGGCATCAAGCTCAGTCACGCGGCCTTTGCCGAACGGTGCGCGGATCAGCACGCCATGGGCGAGACCGTCCGGGAAATGCTCACCCGCATAGGCAGCGCGGCCGGACACCTTGAGCGGTCCATCGATCCTGCTCCGCGCCGTCCCGACATGCGGCTTCTGCGCCGTGTCGAGCAGGCTGTGTTCGAACGGTGCATCCATCGTGATGCTGGACTTGATCATGCCGTCTCTCCGACCTGCGCCATAAGGCAGGCAATGAGCGTTCGCCTGAACAGGGGAATCTTGAAATCATTGGCGCCGTAACTTTCGGCGCCGGCCAGAATGTGATCCGCCACGCGCCCGAACAGAGCCGTGCTTGGCGCTTCGCCGATCATCAGCCGTTCGGCATTACGATCCCGCCAGGGCATCGTGCCGACGCCCCCGAATGCGAGCGCCGCCGCCGCAATCCGGCCATCCTGAATGCTGATGATCCCGGCGACAGACACCAATGCGAAGGCATAGGAGGCGCGGTCGCGGACTTTGCGATAGAATTGGCGATCGCCGAGCGGTGGCGGCAGCGTGACGGCGGTGATCAGTTCGCCCGGTTCCAGCCGGGTCTCGATATGCGGCGTATCGCCCGGCAGACGATAGAGGTCGTCGAGCGTCAGCGATTTGCCTTCGCCGCCTGTTCGAATAGTCTCCACGCGAGCGTCCAAAGCCCGCATCGCCACTGCCATGTCCGAGGGGTGAGAGGCGATACATTTGGGCGACGTGCCCAGGATCGCCATGATGCGGTTGAACCCGCCGATGGCGGCACAGCCGCTGTCCGGATCGCGCTTGTTGCAGGGTGATGCGGGGTCGTAGAAGAAGAAGCAACGCGTCCGCTGCAGCAGATTGCCCGCCGTCGTGGCCTTGTTGCGCAATTGCGCGGAAGCGCCAGCCAGAATGGCGCGCGCCAGGACCGGATAGCGGCTGCGCACCCGCATGTCGGCGGCAAGTTCGGCGTTGGTCACGAGCGCGCCGATGCGAAGGCCGCCCTCGGCCGTTTCTTCGATGCGGCGCAGATCAAGCGCGCCGATGTCGATCAGGTGGGCCGGCCGCTCCACACCCAATTTCATGAGATCCAGCAAATTGGTGCCGCCGGCGATGAAGCGCGCGTTCGGACGATCGCGCGTCGCATCCACCACGGCCGCGGTGGATGCAGGGCGGATATAGTCGAACGCGATCATGCCGCTTCTCCCTCGCGCGCGTCGGCATAGGTCGCGATCGCCTGGACGATGCGCGGATAGGCGGCGCAGCGGCAAATATTCCCGGACATCCGTTCCTGTATCTCGCCCCTGCTGAGGGTAGGCTGATCGACGACTTCTTCGCTGACGTGGCTGGGCCAGCCCGCATCCACCTCGTTCAGCATGCCTAGCGCCGAGCAGATCTGGCCAGGCGTGCAATAGCCGCACTGAAAGCCGTCGGCTTCTATGAAGGCAGCCTGCAGCGGATGCAGGTCGTCAGGAGAACCGACACCTTCGATTGTGACGATCGCATCGTCACAATGCATTACCGCAAGCGTCAGACAGCTGTTGATCCGACGCCCGTTCACCAACACCGTGCAGGCACCGCATTGGCCGTGATCGCAACCCTTCTTCGTTCCGGTCAGCTGCAGATGTTCACGCAGTGCGTCGAGCAACGTCACGCGCGCGTCGACCGTCATCGTGCGCGGAACATTGTTGACGTTCAGGGTCAGCTCGACGCCGGCATCAGCTTCGATCCAGTTCACACGCGCTCCTTTGATCTTCCAGCGTCAGGATCGCACATCCGCCGCCCAACCATGCGCGCCAATTTGTCGGCGCAATGGTGACTGTGGGGATGCGATCACCTCATCTTCGGGGTGGCCCGGCACCGCGCGGATCTGGCGGGCGCCGGGCCGAAGGTCAGTGCGTGGTGGCTGCACGCTCGATGAGGGTCGCCACCTCGGCGGGGTGCGACACCATCACGACGTGCGAGGCGCCTTTCACCACGACCGTCTGTTTGGCGTGGGCGCGCTCCGCCATGAAGGCCATTGCAGCGGGCGGGATATTCTTATCCTTGTCGCCATAGATGAACCAGGACGGCGTCCCCTTCCAGGCGGGCGCGGTCGACGGTTCGGCTAGCGCGGCTTGTGTCACGGGCCGCTGACCCACCGCCATCAGCCGGGCAGCAGCGGCCGGTACGTCAGCGGCGAACTGATCGTGAAACTTCGCCTGAAGGATGTAGAGATCCTTCCCGCCGCCGGTGAGATCTACCGGCGGCGCAAGGGCTGTCGAAAGCGTGCTGCCCGGGAATTTACCCGTGAGTGCCAGCGCAGTTTCTCCGGCGTCGGGCGCGAAGGCCGATACGAACACAAGCGCCTTCACATTGGGGCGGCCGTGTGCGGCTTCGCTGATGACCGACCCGCCATAGGAATGGCCGACCAGAACGACCGGGCCGTCGATACTCCGGACAAGATCGGCTACAATCGCGGCGTCCGTACGGACGCCGCGCAGCGCGTTCGGCGCGGCGATCACAGTGTAGCCGTCGCGCTGAAGAAGGGGGGTCACCCCATTCCAGCTCGACGAATCCGCGAATGCACCATGGACCAGCACGATCGTCGGCTTGGTCGTCTGCGCCTCGGCCGTGTTACCGAGCAGAGCAGTGGCGAACGCAAGGCCGCCGGCAATCAATCGGTTCATTGTCATTCTCCTGTGCAGAGCGCGCGTGATGGCGCGCCTCGTGGATGGAAGTGAAGGGCGGTCACCCGGCGGGTTTCGCGAGCGCCGCTTTGAACGCGGCATTGTCGAGGAAGGCGGTGACCGCCACGACGCGGCTGTCCCGTACCGTCATCACCCACAAATAGGTGTTGCGATATTCCGAACCGTCCCGGAACGCGGCCACGCCGTCCCAATGGACCAGCACGTCATCGCCATCGGCCCAGATCTTTCGGACGGTCGGCCTCAATGGCCCCGCCAGGCGCGCCTTCAGCGGGAACGAGGTTGCGTCCAGCAAGGCCTGGCGTGAGGGATACGTCCTTGCGATATCCGGATCCTGCCCGGTGATGTGCCAGACGGCATCATCGGACAGCAGGTTGAAGATGTCGAACTGGCCGGCGCCCCAACGGGTAAAGGCATCCTGGATGAGCGCGCGGTTTGCGGTCTGAACGTTCGTCGGCATCGGTCTGATGTCCTGAGCAATCGATGGGATTGGCGCGGCCATCGCGAGCAGAACAGCGGAGAGCGGCAGCAGTTGGGGGCGCAAGGCGGGCTCCTTCGTGACGGCACCGCCATGCCCAACCCCGTTAGCCGCGAACGGTTCGTGTCCGAAATGTCGCGCCTGCGCGGAAGTGCGTTCTCGCTAGCGAGAAGGGCCGCGCGCGGCATCCGGCATTGTGCCGCCTTGTTCGAGCCGGCTGCGCACGAAGCGCGTGAACGCGTCGATCGCCACGGATTTGTGGCTGTCTATCGGGGTATAGATGAAGGACGGCCAATAGAGGTTGTTCCACTCCGGCAGCACTTCGACCAACCGACCGTCCCGCAGATACTCTGCCGCGACGCAATCCAGCAGCCGAACGATACCCATATCGCTGAGCGCCGCCGCGATCAGCGACGCCGCGTCGTTGAGCGTCAGGCCGCAATCCGGTGCGATCGGCTGCTGTTCCCCCTGAGCATCGACGAAGTTCCAGATGTGCGGCTTCCCCGTCACCTCGTCGAACATGCGAATGCAGCGGTGGTTGTCGAGCACGTCCCGGGGGCTGGTCGGTCTGCCATGCTGCTCGACATAGGCCTTGCTCGCGCACGTCACGACCCGGCTGCGCAACAGGGGGCGTTTGTCGAGGTCGCGCGATTTGGGTTCGCCGAACCGGATGGCCGCGTCCACACCTTCCAGCAGCAGATTATCGACCCGGTCTCGGACCAGCAGATCGATCTTCACCTGTGGGTTTTCGGCCAGGAATTCGGGCAGGATCGGGATCAGCAGATAGGGGCCGAGCGCGCCATCGGTCGATATGCGCAAGCGCCCCCGGATATTGGCAGGTGTGGCGGGTGTCGCGATCCGGCCCAATGCCTCGAGCATGGGCGTTGCTTCGTCGAGAAAGGTGCGGCCCTGATCGGTCAGTTTGATGGCGCGCGCATTGCGATCGAACAGCCGCATGCCAGTGCGTTCTTCCAGCCGACCGATCGCCTTGGCGACGCCTGAGCGCGACAGCGCCAATTGTTCGGCCGCCCGTGCGTAATTGCCCGCGCGGGCCACCGCGACGAACACGGTGATCCCCGCAATTATCCTACCGTCGAACAGCAAGTCTTCTCCTTAGGTGTTCCTACGTCCCAGGCGGTGCCGGAACGGGAGAGGTGATGATGATGGCAGAACCTCACACTCGGGAGAGACGCTGCCGTTAGGAAGACGCCCTGTTATCGGACGCTCTGAATGCCGGATAGCCGGGCTTTTGGTCGATCCGGTGAAAGTTGACACAACGCGCACGCCGACAAGCTGGCGGAGACTAGCATGCCCATCCTGAGAGATCCAAGATGAGGCACGCTCCATAAGCGTGTCCGGCACCGTGTGTGTTGAAATATCGTCCCAGCAGTGCGGACACTTACGCGCGCGCATCGATCCGCGCGGCGGGGTACGGGAAAAGCTCTCCTGCGCGTCCAGTCCGCGCGATGAAAAGGGGTGGCCACAGTGAAACATTACATTCTGTTTCTTGAGTTCAGTGACAGCTACGAGGCGCGCCGGCCGGAATTCAGGGACGAACATCTGACCAAAGCCTGGGCCGCGGTGGATCGCGGCGAACTCGTCCTGGCGGGCGCTCTGACGGATCCGGTCGATACCGGCGTCATCCTGTTCAAAGGCGACAGCCGGGAGGTGGCGGAGAAGTTCGCGAAGGACGATCCCTACATCAATAACGGTCTGGTGCGGAGCTGGAATATCCGCGAGTGGACCACGGTCGTCGGCCACGACGCATCCTCGATCCTGCGGCCGAGCTAAGATCGATCAGAACGTGCCGATGGTCTGAGGCAATTCCGTCTGCCTTATCCGGTCGCGCGAGGGCGGCGCGCCGAACAAACGCGCATATTCGCGGCTGAATTGCGACGCGCTCTCATAGCCGACCGCATAAGCGGCCTTGGCGGCGTCGGCACTGGTAGTGAGGATGCGCCGCGCCGCCTGCAGACGCAACGTCTTCTGATATTGGAGCGGGCTCATCGCCGTTGCCGCCTTGAAGTTGCGATGGAAAGACGGGATGCTCATCCCCGCCATGTCGGCCAGCGTCCCGATCGGCAGTGCCTGATCAAAATGGTTGCGAATCCAATCAATCACCTGGCGGATCCGGGACAACCGGCTGTCCTCGCGACCGATCTGACGCAGCATGGCACCATGTCCGCCTTGCAGCAGCCGATACAAAACCTCACGCTCGCGTGCCGGTGCAAGGAAGGGAATGTCGACAGGCGTGTCCAGCAAAGCAAGCAGTTGCTCCCACGCTTCGAGCAGCGCGGGCGTCACCGGTGCTACGCCAAAGCCGGCCGCAGCCTGTATTCCCGTTTCCGGGGGCAGATCCCGCAACAGCTCGGATAGTAAATCGCGATTGAGGCCAAGCGCGACGACGACATAGGGCGTGTCGCGCGACGCCTCGATAACGCATCCGGTCGCGGGCAGTTCGATCGAGGCGACGAAGCAACTTGCCGCGTCATAGCGGAGCAGGCGATCGCCGATCATAACCTGCTTGGCGCCCTGCAGCACCATGCAGATCATCGGTTCATAGACCGCTGCAACAGGCACGTGACTGACCTCCGAAACGCCCATGGCGACGCGCGGAAGCGGCGTTTCGAGCTGCATGCCATCGGTATGACGGCGCACCCGCTGGCACATACGATCGAGCAAATCCTGCATGGATGGAAGATCGGGCGCGGCGATGGTCTTCGCAAGTCTCCTGATAGGATTAGGCAAACGATCGAGATGATCGGGCATCGGATGCATGCGGCGCATCGCCATCTCCCGTGTGGCGGCAGGCAATGAAGCCAGGCGCCATCAGCCAAGGAGACCAATGTGACCGAGCTTTTCGGGGCTACCTCGACCACGGATGACGTGCTGGCCGGGGTCGATCTTGCGGGAAAGCGCGTCCTCGTGACCGGCGCTTCAGCCGGCTTGGGGGTCGAGACCTGCCGCACCCTTGTGGCGCATGGGGCCAGCGTGGTCGGGGCCGCGCGCGATCTTGCCAAAGCGGAGCGGGCGACCTCGGGTGTCCGCGCCGCCGTGATCGACGGCGCCACCTTCGATCTTGTCGAGCTCGACCTTGCCGCGCTTTCCAGCGTACGTGCCAGTGCCGACGCACTCCTCGCCGACGGCCGGCCGTTCGACGTCGTGATCGCCAATGCAGGCGTGATGGCACCGCCCTTTGGCCGTACGGCGGATGGATTCGAGACGCAGTTCGGTACCAATCATCTTGGCCATTTCGTGCTGGTCAACCGCATCGCCGGCTTGATCCGCGACGGCGGCCGGCTCGTGAACCTATCATCGGCCGGCCATCGATTTGCCGACGTCGATCTGAACGATCCCAATTTCGAGCGGAGCGACTATGACCCTTGGGTCGCTTATGGCCGATCCAAGACGGCCAATATCCTGTTCGCGGTCGAGTTCGATCGCCGCCACAAGGCGCGCGGCGTCCGCGCGACGGCGGTGCACCCCGGCGGCATCCGGACCGAGCTGTCGCGCCATATGACCCAGGCGGACGAGGACGCCTTGATCGGCTCGATCAACGCCGCGCACGCGGCAGCGGACCTGCCGCCGTTCGAATTCAAGACGATCCCGCAGGGGGCAGCGACCTCCGTCTGGGCGGCGATAGTAGCCGATGCCGATGCCGTAGGCGGTCGGTATTGCGAGGATTGCCATGTCGCCGATCTGCAGGAAGGCGAGGGCATTCGCGGCGGCGTGCGGCGCTATGCGCTGGATCAGGAGCGCGCGAAAGCGCTGTGGGCGAAGAGCGAGGCACTGGTCGGCGAACACTTCTGAGTTGGGCGCCGGGCGCGGACCCGCCCGGCGGCCTGCCTTCAGGGCTCTTCATGCCCAGGCAGCGGCTTGTTCAGCCCAGATGCTGCCGCACCGCCGCGCCCTGATAGCTGAGCACCTTGGCAGAGGCCGGTTGCATCGGTGTGTCGCTTGGCGTCACCCGATGCAGCTTGAACAGGCGGTGCGGGCGCATGCCTTGGAAGCTGCCTTTGCGCTCGCCGACCTCCAGCACGGCCTGCGCGTCGTTCCAGCGCAGTGGGATGAGCGAATAGGCCCCACGCTCATAGGCGTTGCTCAGGCCATCATCCTCGTAAAGATCGAAGCTACCGTCGGCGCCGGGAAACACGAACAGGTCGATCTCCGCACCCGTCGCTTCGGCGGTGGATTGCAGAACAGGCCCCATCGGCAGGATGCTGCCCGCGCGCGCATGGAGCGGTATCTGTCCGATGGGTGCCGGCACCTCGTGGCGTCGGCCGCCCTCGCGCCGTTCGCCGGTCCAAAGGTCGATCCACCCCCCGACGCTATCGGGCAAATAGGTGCTCGACGTCGCAATGTTCGGCGCCAGCACCGGCGCGACGTGCAACGCCCGCCCGAATAGGTAGCTGTGCCGTTCCCGCAGCGCCGCTTCGTCGTTCGGGAAATCGAACACGAACGGGCGCATGATGGGGACGCCGGTGCGGCTGGTCTCGCCTGCCGAGCTGTAGATGAAGGGCAGAAGGCGATAGCGCAGCTCCAGATATTCGCGCGCGATCGTCTCGACCTGTGGGCCGTAGCGCCAGAATTCCGTATCCGTCTGATAGCCGTGCACGCGCTGCAGCGGCAGGAACGTCGCATATTGGAACCAGCGCAGGAAGCGTTCGTGATAAGCGGGATCGCTATACTGGCCAGGGCCGGGCCGGAAGAAGCCGCCCGCATCGACGGTCCAATAGGCATAGCCCGCCGCCGCCATGTTGAGCCCGGCCGATATTTGTCGGGCCAGCGTGTCCCACCCGTTGCCGATGTCTCCAGACCAGGTTGCGGCACCATAACGTTGCTGCCCCAGGAAGGCGCAGCGGGTCAGGATCATGGGGCGCTTGTCGGGCTCCGCCGCGCGGCGCTCCTCATACACCGCCCGCGCAACCTGCAGTGGATAGGCCAAGCGAACATGCTCGCCCCGGCCCGCGGCGGTCGTCCGGCCGACCAGGTCGTCATTTTCCGGCTCGGTCGCGTCCTGCCACCAGGCGTCGATGCCGTACCGGCCGAGCCGTCGATCATGATTGGCGCAATAAAAACGCACGGCCGCAGGATCGAAGAAGTCGACCCACTCCGTGCCGGGAATATAGAATCCGCGTTCCGCCACCTGGCGCCCCAGCTCGGTCTCCTTGCCGACCTTGGACCAGACCGACAACATGAAGCGGGTGTTGCGGTCGTGCAGTGCTGTGACCAGCCAGGCCGGATCGGGGTAATTCGCTTCGTCAAAACGCATGGCGTTCCAGCCATATTTACCCCAATATTGCCAGTCCTGAACGATGACGTCGATCGGCAGGCGGCGGCGGCGAAACTCGTCGAGATTGGCCAGGATCTCGGCGGAGGAGTGAAACCGCTCGCGGCAATGAATGTAGCCATAGGCCCAGCGCGGTAGCATCGCGGTTTCGCCCAACAACGCGCGGTAGCCGGCCATCACCTCATCGCCGCTTGGCCCCGCGATCACGACATAGTCGATCGCCTCGGCGACCGGCGAGCGCCACACGGTGCGATCCTCTGCCGGGCCATAATGCAGCACGGGTTGATCGGCATCGTTCGCCGACACTTTCACTTTGTGAACGCCGGCGTCCAGGTCGGCAAAGAAGCTGGTGGTGGGGGGCAACCACAGGTTGGCGAAATCGACCAGCACCTTCCCGTCGATCTCGACATGGTGGATCGAGGCCATTTTCGCGCCGATATCCAGCAGCATCGCTTGGCGGCCAGGCGTGTCGAGCGTGAACGTGCCCTCAAACGTAGCGAGACGCCGTGCCACGCGTCCGTTGCCGCTGGCGGTGGTGACATCCTCCTGGCGCGACGCGCCGACGGCCTGCTTGGTCAAAACGAGTTGGTGCGGTGGCGGATTGAGCTCCGCCATGCCCCGATTATGCCACAGCAGGCCATAACCCTTGCTGGACAGCAGGAAGGGCAGGCTGATCTGCGTGTTCACCTGCGTCAGCCGACGCGGAAGCGCCCGGATATCGAGCGCACCGTCCTGGAAGCAGCCGGTGCCGAACAGATGCTCGTCGGGGGCTGACAGGAAGCCTTGCTCGACGGCGAACACATCTTCTTCAGCCAGCTTGGCGGCTGTCACCCGGCGCGATCCCGGTGCTTCCGCCAACAGGAGCGCGCCAGTTCGATCGAAGAAGTGCACCGCGCCGTCATTGTCGATTTCGCAGCTGATAGAGGGCAGCTCGAGCCGGGTCGCGCCGTCGCGCGTGGAGCGGTGGGGGCGCCGCTTCGCCAAGTTCGTCAGCAGGATATCGCTTTGGGGCATACCGCCCCCGCCCAGCCCAGGCCGGAAGCGAACGCGAAACGCACGCTCCCCGAGTGCCATGATCTGCAGTGCGCCGGCCGGGTAGGTAGCGGCGAAATCCGCATTCTGCGCCGGGCTGGCGGCACCCACCGCTAGCGTACCCGCGAAGGGAGCGGCAGCGCCCGCACGCAGCACGGCGCGGCGGCTGACGGTCAGGCGCATAGTGTCTTCCTCTCCGGATCGAATACATAGAAATCGGCGGCGGCCCCTGCGAACAGCCGCTCGCGCGCCGCACCGCTTAGCCCGCTCAACCGCACGGCGGTTTCCACCCATTGGGGGTAGGTATCGCCGGACAGGAGCAGCACCGGCCAATCACTGCCCCACATCAAACGTTCGCCGAAGCAGCTGACAAGATGATCGACGTAGGGCTGAAGCAACTCCGCGGCCTGTCCCTGCGCCTGCTCGGTGCGCAAGCCGGACAGCTTGCACCACAGCCCGCGCTCCGCCAGCGCGGCTATGTCTGCCCGCCAGGGGTCGAGCGTGCCGGCGGCCGCATAGGGCTTGGCGGCATGATCGATCACGATTGGCAGATCGGGCCAGCGCTCGGCAAAGTGGTCCAGCATCGGCAAGTGGCGGGGCTGAACCAGTGCGTCGAGGCACAGGCCATGATCGCAAAGCGCCGCCAGCCCCGGCGCCAGCTCTGGGCGAAGCAGCCAATCCGTTTCCTTGATCGACTGAAGCATCGGGCGAAGACCGCGAAGCTTCGGATGCGCGGCCAAAGCGGAAATCCTGTTTGGCGCTTCCGCTGCGGCGAGGTCCACCCAGCCGACCACAGCAGCGATCAACGGCGTACGGTCAGCCAGTGTCAGCATCCAGTCGGTATCCGCGTTCGTCGGTTGCGATTGCACCAGCACCGTCGCCTCGAGCGGAAGGCCTGTCGCTGCCGCCGCCAGGTCCGGCGGTCCGAAATCGCGATGGATTCTCGCTTCCGCATCGGTCGGCCATTCGTGGCCCGGCGTCTCCAACGACCAGAAATGCTGATGGGCGTCGATCAGGCGCATCGCTGGCCCCGCTTTACAGCGCCCCCGCGAACAAGGCATTTACCCTGCCTATGGCGCGCACCGGTCCAAAGGGAACCTACTCTGCTCCGGCGGTCGAGAAGGCGTTCGAGATCATCGAGCTGCTCGCACGACGCCCCGATGGAGCGCTGGTCAGCGAGATGGCCACCGATCTTGGCCGATCGATCGGCGAACTGTTCCGCCTGGTGATTGTGCTGGAGCGGCTTGGCTATCTGCAAAAGGCGCCGGGGTCGGATCGCTACACCGTGACTTACAAATTGTTGGAGATGGCGTTTCGCGCCACGCCGGCGCAAGATCTTGTCCGCGCGGCGATGCCGGAAATGCAGCGCCTTGCGCTCGCCTCCGGCCAATCCTGCCACCTCGTCGTGCCGAGCGGCGGCCATGGTCTGGTGATCGCCCGCGAGGAGCAGCCCGGCATGCGCGGTTTCGCCCTGAAAGTCGGCTCGCAGGTCGACATTCTTCGCAGCTGCTCGGGTCAGGTCATCCTTGCCTTTTCCTCGCTGCAGCGGGCCGACGCGATCATTGCGGCGGTCCCCGCCGATGGACAAAGCGGCATCGACACCGCCGCACTGACGACCAACTTGTCCGCGATCCGCGCGCGCGGCTTCGATAGCCGGCAGAGCCCGATCACCCATGGCGTGACGGACATCAGCTTTCCCATATTCGGGTTCGACGGCCGCGTCGCAGCCGCCCTGACAATCCCCTTCCTGGAGCTGATCGACGGATCGCAGCAGGTAGACCTGCAGGCGGCGCGGGTCCTGCTCGCAGCGGCGGCAGGGCGCGTGTCGGAGGCCTTGGGCTGGAGTGCGCCGCATCGGGACCTCTCCGCCTAAGCCAGCCGATCGGCGTGGCGCGCGCGCGATGCGTAAAGCGCGATCACCGCGAAACAGCCCAGCGGCAGCAACAACGCCAGCGGAACGCCGGTCGGCCGCTCTGCGATCAGGCCCATGAGCGGCGGGAAGATCGCCCCACCAATGATCGCCATGATGATGAGCGCGGAACCCAGCGGACGCCCCCGGTCCAGCCCCGTCACGCCCAGCCCAAAGATCGTCGGGAACATGATGGACATGAAGAAACTGGTGAGGATGAGCGCGCCCAGCGCCAGCCAGCCGGATCCGCTCGCCGCCACCGCACACAGCACAATGTTGGCGACGGCGTAGATCCCCAACAAGCGTGGCGGCTGGATGCGCGACATGAGCGCGGTGCCCGTGAAGCGGCCGAGCGTGAATAGCAGCAGGCTGGCAGACAGCAGCAGCGCCGCCTGCCGCTCGCTTATGTCCGGACGCACGTCCTTCACGAAATCGATGAAGAAGCTCCAGATCCCGACCTGGGCGCCAACGTAGAAGAACTGGGCAACGACCGCGCCCATCAGCGTACGATTGCGGAGCAGGCGTTTGAACTCGCCCAATGCACCGGATCCGTCTTCCTCCGCGCTGGGCAGGCGCGCGATCGTCACTGCGCCCGCGATCATCAGGGCTGAAATCGCGAGCATCAGATAGGGCAATCGGACCGTGTGGGCCTCGCTCGCCCGATAGGCTGCCAGGTCGCTAGGCGTCATATTTTGCAGGAATGTCGCCGAATGTTCGACACCCGAGAAGATCAGCCAACCGCCAAGGATAGGGGCGAGGAATGCCCCCAGGCCGTTGAACGCCTGTGCCAGGTTGAGCCGCTGGACCGCGCTGTCCGGGCTGCCGAATGCGCCGATATAGGCATTGGCTGTCGTCTCGAGGCAGGCCGCCCCGGCTGCGATCACGAACAAGGCCAGCAGGAATGCCGGGTAGCTCAGCAGGGATGAGGCGGGGAAGAATAAAAGTGCGCCTGCGGCATACAGGCAGAGGCCGGTCAGAATACCGGCGCGATAGCTGAACCGGCGCATCAGCAATCCGGCCGGGATGGCGACGAGGAAATAGCCGATATAGAAGACGAATTGGATGAACCCCGCCTCGCCACGGCTCAGGCCAAGCGCCTTCTGAAAGTGGCGGATCAGGATGTCGTTGAAGTTGTTCGCCAAAGCCCAGAGAAAGAACAGGCTGACAACCAGTGCGAACCCCCATCGATACGGGTGCGCGACAAAGTGGCCGGGCGACTGCCGCGCGCCTTCGTCAGCTATATCCCTCATACTGATCCATCTCCGTTCTTTTCTATTTGAAGATTATATCGGCTGCGGTTGAGCGCTCCTGGCCTGCAGGCCCAGACGGTCCCAAAGCTGCGACGGTATTGGCATCGTGGCGAAGGTGGCAGCCTCGTGCACCTGATCGGCGGTGCGCAGGCCAAGCAGGGGCAGCGCCACCGCCGGATGCGCGCGCGCGAACTGATATGCGGCAGCGGCAAGCGGTACGCCGAACGCGCTGCAGATCGCCTGGATCTCTGCGACCCGAGCCTGAATTTTCGGCGAGAGCGGCGCATAATCATAGCGGGCGAGCGGATCATCGGCCCCGACGGCCAGGACACCGGACGCGAAGATGCCGGCAGCAACGATGGCGATGCCCTTTTCCAGGCAAAGCTGGAAGAAAGGGCCTCCGGTTTGATCGAGCAGCGAGTAGCGGCCCGCGATCAGAAACGCGTCGAATGCCGCATAAGCCATAGTCTCGGCGCAGATCGCGATCTCGTTCACGCCTAGCCCGATTGCGCCGACCACGCCCTGTTCGCGAAGCTCGGTCATGGCCCGAAAGCCGCCGTTCACGGCCTGCGCAAAGGTTTCGGTGTGGCCCGCGCCATGGGTCGCCCGGCCGAGATCGTGCAGATAGAGTATGTCGATATGCGTCAGATCGAGCCGGTTCAGGCTCTCCTCGACCGAGCGCATCACGCCATCGTAGCTATAGTCGTAAACGGCCGTGAACGGCAGAGCAGAGCGAAAGCCGTGTCGTTCGCCCACCTCGTCCGTCGGCACCAGCAGGCGCCCGGCTTTGGTCGACAGGAGGTAGGCGTCGCGCTGGCGGTGGCGCAACGCGCCACCAAGCCGTTGTTCGCTCAGCCCGAAGCCGTAAAAGGGCGCGGTGTCGAAGTAGCGGACACCGGCGGCCCAAGCAGCATCCACCGCCTGCTGTGCGGCTTCGTCGCTCACTTCCACATACAGGTTGCCGAGCGAGGATGCGCCGAAGCCGAACGGCCCGCTCGCGGTGAGCCGCGCCATGAGCGGGGAGACCGCTACCGCCATTTCAGAATCTCACGACGGCCTTGAGGACATGATCGGCTTCCGTGATCAGCTCCGGCAGCCGTGTCGGCACCTCATCGGCGTCCAACGAGTGGGTATGGAGCGCGTCGATCGGGATGTCGCCACCGCGGATCGCGTCGATGACGCGCCTGAAGTCCTCGGCCAGCGCGTTGCGGCTCGCCACCAGGGTGGTTTCGCGCTTGTGAAATTCGGGATCGGCGAACACCAGCTCGCCGGGCGCTACGCCGACCAGCACCAGCGTTCCACCATGCGCCACATAGTTGAGGCTCTGCGCCATCGCCGTCAGATTGCCGGTTGCGTCGAAGACCGCGTCGAACATCTCGCCGTCTGTCAGGTCATCAAGGGCAGTGCTCAGGTCCGGTCCCGCTTCGACAATGGTGTCGAAGCCGAGCCGCGTGCGGGCGTAAGCCAGCCGGGTTGCGCGTGTGTCGGCCAGCGTCACGATCGCGCCGGCACGCCGTGCGAACAATCCGCTTGCGATCCCAATCGGTCCTGCCCCGACAATCAACACCCTGTCGCCGGCTTGGAGGCGCCCGCGCGCGACCGCGTGCGCGCCGATCGCCAGGAATTCCAGCATCGCGGCATGGTCTGGCGTCAGCCCAGTGGCGTCGATCAGCGCAGTTTGGGGAACGACCAGACGTTCGCACATTCCGCCGTCCGCGTGCACGCCTAACACGCTAATATTGACGCACGCATTGGGCTTGCCGCGGCGGCAGGCAATACAGGTCCCGCAGTTCAGATAAGGGTTGATGGCGACAAGCTGCCCGACATGAAAGCCGCTGTTGGCTGGCGCCTGCTCGACGTCGCCGGCGAGCTCATGCCCCATCACCCGCGGATAGCTCAGGAACGGATGGCGGCCCGCGAAGATGTGATAGTCCGTCCCGCACAAGCCGACGCGGCGGATCCGAACGAGGGCCTCGTTTGGGCCGGGCGTTGGCGCGACCCGCTCGACGATCTCCAGCTGGCTCGGTTCGGCACAGACGACGGCCTTCATCAGGTGATCCCACTCTCTGTCTTTCATATATACAAGCCAGATTTCCAAGGTGAGAACAAGACGTATCCTGCGAGGAGCGATGGGCAATTCGCGCCGATGTTATCGGGTAAGCGGCTTTCGCGCGCCCTAAGTCGACGCTTGGAGTGGAACTGCTGTCACATATCGCGCTGCGGCATCGATGCCGATGGCCGGCTTTCAGCGGAGCAATGCTCGGTCCGCTCTAACAGCTTTTGATCGACAAAACCGATGGACGTGTTCGGAATAATCGACTTGGACAATTTGTGCGGTGCACTATCTAGGGTGCGCAACCTTTCTCCAGGAGAATTCAATGTCGCTCATCGGCAGCACGATCAAGCCATTCGAAACCCAGGCCTACAAGGAGGGAAAGTTCCTCCCGATCACGGACGCCGATACCCGGGGCAAGTGGGCAATCTTCTTCTTCTATCCGGCTGATTTCACGTTCGTTTGCCCGACCGAGCTGGAGGATCTCGCTGACCATTATGCAGCGTTCCAGAAGCTGGGCGTCGAAATTTATTCGGTCTCGACCGACACGCATTTCAGCCACAAGGCTTGGCACGATACGTCGCCGGCGATCGGCAAGATCAACTATTACATGCTGGGCGACCAGAACCACGTGATCAGCCGGAACTTCGATATCCTGCGCGAAGGCCAGGGCCTGGCGGATCGCGGCACGTTCGTGGTCGATCCCGAGGGCGTGATCCAGCTGGTGGAAATCACCAGCGAAGGCGTCGGCCGTAACGCGGTCGAACTGCTGCGCAAGGTGAAGGCGGCGCAATATATTGCGGCGCATCCGGGCGAAGTCTGCCCAGCCAAGTGGGAAGAAGGCGAAGAGACGCTTGCTCCTTCGCTGGACCTCGTCGGCAAGATCTAAATTGACTGCGGAGCCGGTTTCGGCCGGCTCCGCCACCATATTCTTGAGGAGTGATGCGCGTGCTTGACGCCAACCTGCAGACCCAGCTCAAAGGCTATCTCGCCAACATCCGGCAGCCGATCGAACTCGTGGCCTCGGCTGACGACAGCGCCAAATCGCGCGACATGCTGGCCTTGCTCGACGAGATCGCGGCTTTGTCCCCCGACGTCGATGTCGTCCGCGGAGGCGACGACCAGCGCCGCCCGTCTTTCCTGATCCGTCGCAAGGGCACCGATATCGGTGTCCGCTTCGCCGGCATCCCGATGGGCCACGAATTCACCTCGCTCGTCCTGGCGCTGCTTCAGGTCGGCGGTCATCCCTCCAAGCTTGCCCAGGATGTGATCGCGCAGGTCCAGGCGCTGGACGGCGATTATGCGTTCGAAAGCTATTTCTCGCTCACCTGTCAGAACTGCCCGGACGTCGTCCAGGCGCTGAACCTGATGAGCGTCCTCAATCCGCGCATCAGCCACGTCGCGATCGAAGGCGGCGCCTTCCAGGACGAGGTGGACGCGCGCCAGATCATGTCCGTGCCGGCAATCTTTTTGAACGGAGAGCCGTTCGGCCAGGGCCGCATGAACGTTGAGCAGATCGTGGCGAAGCTCGACACCGGCAGCTCGGCCCGTGCCGCTGAAAAGATTGCGGGCAAAGACCCCTTCGACGTGTTGGTGATCGGCGGTGGTCCGGCCGGCGCCTCCGCCGCCATCTATGCCGCACGCAAGGGCATTCGCACCGGCATCGCGGCAGAACGCTTCGGCGGCCAGGTGCTCGACACGATGGCGATCGAGAATTTCATCTCGGTCAAGCATACCGAAGGCCCGCAGCTGGCGAATGCGCTCGAGCAGCATGTCGCCGACTATGATGTGGACGTGATGAACCTGCAGAAGGCGACCCGGCTGACGCCGGCGAAGCGCGCCGGTGGCCTGCATGAGGTCGCGCTGGAGAATGGCGCGACGCTGAAGGCGCGCACGGTGATCCTGTCGACGGGCGCGCGCTGGAGGCAGATGAACGTCCCCGGTGAGGACACGTATCGCAACAAGGGCGTGACCTATTGCCCGCACTGCGATGGCCCTTTGTTCAAGGGCAAGCGCGTGGCGGTCATCGGCGGAGGCAATTCCGGCGTCGAAGCGGCGATCGATCTCGCGGGGATCGTGGCGCATGTCACGCTGATCGAGTTTGACAGCGATCTGCGCGCGGATGCCGTGCTCCAGCGCAAGCTGGGCAGCCTGCCCAACGTCAAGGTCATCACCTCTGCGCTGACGACTGAGGTGCGCGGCAATGGCGAGAAGGTGACCTCACTGACCTACAAGGACCGCAATCACGATACGGTGCATGAGGTCGAGCTGGAGGGCATTTTCGTCCAGATCGGCCTGGTGCCCAACACCGAGTGGCTGAAGGACTCCGTCGCGCTGTCGAACCGCGGCGAGATCGAGATCGATCATCGCGGCGAAACATCGCAGCCCGGCATCTTCGCGGCCGGCGACTGCACGACCGTACCGTATAAGCAGATCGTCATTGCGGTGGGAGAGGGATCGAAAGCTTGTCTCTCCGCCTTCGACTATCTCATCCGGCTCGCGCCGGAGGACGAACTGGCAGAGGCTGCCTGATCGCGCCGTAAGCCATTAGCCGTTGGGTGCCGTCCGGTTCCCAACGGCTTTCGCCTGCGGACACCGGTTCCATAACCAGATTACCGACAGAGGCATGAGAAGCACCGCCGACAGGACGGACAAAGCTTCCGAGACGGCGCCATAGCTCCCGTACAGACCAATGCCGCCGAAGAAGGTGAAGAACCAGGTGCTGGTCAATGCGATGACCAGGGCCTTCCGTGCCGGTTGATCGGCCGTGATCGACGGCATCAGCGATGGGCAGATCCGAAGAAAGAAGTGGCCGACCAGGATCAGGGACGGGACGACCAAGACCGGGAAGAGCGTCCACACGCCGACATGTAAACCGTTGGCAGCGATTGCTATATCGGCATGCGTCGTGATCGCGCGGATGGGAACATAGCTCCAGACATTTCCGGCGCACATCAGCATCAGCCAATAGAGGCAAGACGTCGCGAAAATGCCCTGCTCAGGCAGACGGCGCGCCACGATGCACAGCCCCACGTAGAGCAGCGCGTTGCCCACATAGGGGCCCGCGAGCGCAATGGCCGCTGCGGCTGTCCCATGCCCTGTGGCGAGGATAGGATCGTACTGCACATTGTCGCCGACCCCGGACAGAAGCACGATATTCGCCGGCGTGAGCCCGCCATAATCAAGCGCGAAGGGGTGCGGCATGTAGCCGAGCAGCCAAGCCGTGACGCTATGGGAATATTCGTGGGTCAGATACGCGATGGCATGGCTCAAGAGGAGTATGCCTACCGACATGAGGGCGAAGGGAAGGTCGCTCCGATACGCTTGTCTCAAACCGCCCCCCAAGCCCCGCCGAGGCCGGTATCTGGGCCATGCTTATTTGGATCGCAATGGGTGGCGCCAAATCCTGCTGCATGTCCAATAATTGAACGCCGTCTTGACGACGCACAGTGCCTAATTATCTCGCCCGCCGGGATGACGGAATGGCTGTATGCCGACGGCTCGATCTCGAGGGAGTGCAGGCGTGGCTATGGCGCGCGCCGTACCTTCGCGGGGCCGCGGCAGTGAGCGACCGTCTGAACCAAAGCCCCGGACTGACGCGGGACAGAAACACAGGCCGCTGGAGAGGCAAGCCAGGCAATTTGTCGGACGATATTCCATAGGAGCAGCGCTCTTGAACGCCCTCCAGAATTCTACCGTTGCAGCGCGTGAACGCACGCCCGCCGAGGCAGAAGCGGTGAAGACAATCTGGCTTCAAACCTTCCGCGAAGTTGCGCGAGGTTCGCAACTGACGCGGAGCCGGCGAGGTGCAACTTGCTGCGTCGATTGTGGCCGAACCGCTCTTGGCGAGATCGAGGATGAGCCTCTTTGTGTTCAACACATGGGGGAGCGAGCGCGCGCTGCCGTTCGCACGGCGCGTCAAGCAGCGGAGGTCAGAAGATGAGCCGATGCGCTAATTCGATAGAGGCAGGCGGCGCGCGCAGCGGATGATCCTCGGCATCTGTTGGACCGGTGCCGCTGCAGGCGGATGGGCGCTCGCTTAGGTGCGGCCCCCGCCATCAAGCACCTTGGCAAGGAACGTCCGGATGCGCTGTGCGATCTCACCATGGTGGGTTTCGAGCGCGAAATGGCCCGCGTCGAGCAAGTGGATTTCAGCGTCGGGCAGATCGCGCTGATAGGCAAGGGCTCCCGCAGGCAGGAAGGCCGGATCGTGGCGGCCCCACACCGCCAGGAATGGAGGCTGGTGTTCGCGCAGATAGGCCTGGAAGTCGGGATAGAGAGCGACATTGCTCCGATAATCCAGAATGAGGTCGAGCTGTATCTCCTCTGCGCCTTCGCGCGCCATGTAGGCGATATCGAGTTCATACCCATCGGGACTTAATAATTCGGGCGGAGCTCCGGTGCCATACTGCCACTCCCGGATCGTCTCAGGCGACAGCGAAGCGCGGCATGCCTCACGATGAGCAGGGGTCGGATCACGCCAATAAGCCTGCCATGGCCCCCATTCATCGCTGAAACCCTCTTCGTAGGCGTTGCCATTCTGCGAGATGATCGCGGTGATACGTTCCGGGTGCCTCATCGCGAGCCGTAAACCCGTCGGAGCACCGTAATCGAAGATGTAGAGCGCAAAGCGATCCAGTCCGATCGCGTCGACAAAGCCCTCGATCACATTCGCCAAGGCGTCGAAGCTGTAGGTGAAGGCCCCGCGCTGCGGCGCTTTTGTCTGGCCGAAACCGGGAAGGTCAGGCGCTATCACGCGATAACGGTCGGCAAGCTCCGGAATCAGGTCGCGGAACATGTGGCCCGCGGTCGGAAAGCCGTGGAGCAGCAGCAATATGGGAGCGTCTTGCGGGCCAGCCTCCCTGTAGAAAACACGGACGTCACCCACCTGCTGAGTGCGGTACTGAATGCTGGTCATAGGGCTCTCTCAGGGATGCAGAGGAGGACGAAGGCAGCGCGCCAGCGGAGCGGCAACTAACTTGCGCGCGGTTTCGATAGAGGGCGGCAGGCGATCGCGCCACCATTCATCCGCCGCGTCGCGCCCGTAATGATGCCGGCGGCAGACAGGGCCATGATGCGGTTCGCAGGCTCCCAACGGCAGGGGCTGGGAAGCCACTATACGGAAGGCGCGACTATCATTCAGTCGCCTGTCTCAGGTGAGAACCGTGTGACGCGGAGTTTCGCACACATGAGACGAATCTTGGACGTCCGGGCGCGTACCGGGTTCTGCCCGTAAGTCTTTCAAGCTGGTGACCCCTACGGGACTCGAACCCGTGTTTTCGCCGTGAGAGGGCGACGTCCTAGACCGCTAGACGAAGGGGCCGGTCTTGCGAAGAAGGCGGGCTCTTATGGATGTGTGGGCCCAGCGTCAAGCGTCAGGCCGCTTCCGCCTCGGCGGCTTCCTCGGCTTCGCGCTGTTCGGCCTGCTGGCGCGCCCACATTTCCGCATAGAGACCCCCGCGCGCGACCAGGCTGGCGTGGGTCCCGCGCTCGGCGATCCGCCCCTTGTCCATGACGATGATCTCGTCGGCGTGGATGATCGTCGACAGGCGGTGGGCGACGATGATCGTCGTGCGGCGCTGGGCGAGCAGGTTGAGCGTGTCCTGGATCGCCGATTCGGTGCGGCTGTCGAGCGCGCTCGTCGCCTCGTCGAGGATCAGCAATTGCGGATCCTTGAGCAAGGTGCGAGCGATGGCGACGCGCTGCTTCTCGCCGCCCGACAATTTCAGGCCCCGCTCGCCGACCTTGGTGGCATAGCCGTCCGGCAGCGAGAGGATGAAATCGTGGATGGCGGCGCCGCGTGCCGCGGCCTCTACCTCGGCCTGCGTCGCCCCCGCGCGGCCGTAGGCGATATTGTAGCCGATCGTGTCATTGAACAGCACGGTATCCTGCGGAACGATCCCGATCACGCTGCGCAACGAGGCCTGGCTGACCTGCCGGAGATCCTGCCCGTCGATCAGGATGCGGCCGCCGGTCACGTCGTAAAAACGGAAGAGCAGCCGGGCCAGCGTGGATTTGCCGGCGCCCGACGGGCCGACGACGGCAAGAGTGCCGCCGGCAGGTACGGTGAAATCGACCTGCTTCAGGATCGCGCGCTCGGGATCATAGGCGAAATCCACCTTGTCGAAGGTGACGGCGCCGCCCTTGGCGACCAGATCAGGCGCGTTTGGCGCATCGACGACTTCCTGCGGCGTATCGACGAGCTTGAACATGGCTTCCATGTCGATCAGCCCCTGGCGGATCTCGCGATAGACCATGCCGAGGAAATCGAGCGGCCGGAAAAGCTGGCTCAGCATGGTGTTGATGAACACGACGTCGCCGGTGGAGAAGCGGCCCTGGCTCCAGCCCCACACGCTATACGCCATCGCGCCTGCCATCATGAGGTTGGTGATGAGACCCTGGCCGATATTCATCCAGGCGAGCGAGGTCTCGACCTTGGTGGTCGTATCGACCAGCCGCCGGACGCTGTCGCCATAGCGCTTCTGTTCGACCTCTTCGGCGCCGAAATATTTGACCGTCTCATAATTGAGCAGCGAGTCGACCGCCTTCTGGGTGGCGGCGCTGTCGGAGCGCGTCCATTCGCGGCGCAGTTCGATCCGCCACTCGGTCATCCGCCGCGTGAAGATGATGTAGATCGCCACCATGCTGGCGGTCGCGGCGACGAGTCCCCCGCCGAACTTGGCGAAGAAGATGATGCAGACCGCCGTCAGCTCAAAGATGGTCGGGGCGATGTTGAACAGCAGGAAATAGAGCATCGTATCGATGCTCTTGGTGCCGCGTTCGATCACCTTGGTCACCGCGCCCGTCCGGCGTTCCAGGTGGAAACGGAGCGACAGGCGGGGAAGATGGCCGAAGACTTCGAGAGCCAGCTTGCGCGCGGCCTCCTGCCCGACGCGTTCGAAGATCGCATTGCGCAAATTATCGAACAAGGTGCCGCCGAAGCGCGCGGCCGCATAGGCAACGACGAGGGCCATGGCGAGCCCGACGGCGTCGCGGCCGGGCGTCATATGATCGATCGCGCCCTTATAGGCGAAGGGCATCAGCAGCGTGATGCACTTGGCACCGATGACGAGCAGCATCGCCACTGTCACCCGCAGACGAAGCGCCGGTTGGTCCTTCGGCCACAAATAGGGAAGAAAGCGGCGCAGCGCGGCAAAGCCGCTCTCGGGCCCAGGTGTAGCGTCGGTCGTGGAAGGAGGCATGGTTACCCAAGATAGGAAGTGCGCGCAGAACCGCAAATGATGATCGCGTGGTGGCGCCGTGACTTGCCGGAATGGAAATTCTTCTGCTGGCGAGATCGGGCCGCCGACGCTGCCGATGCTCAAGCTTCCTAATTCCGGGTGCGCTGACCTTGTTTCACGGGCCATCGAAGCTTGTGGTCAGCGCACCGACAGGCGGCGGATCAGGACGATTTCGAAGAGCCGAAACACGAAAAACTTCAGAAACGAACTTGATGATCTGGGGTGGGCGGATGGTGGAAGGACCGCGACGATACATTCTTCGCCCGCCTGGGGGAGGTGGTCGGCGCGTTCGGTTGCTGGCTGCGGGGTCGTGGCTGTCCGCCCCCTCCGTCGCCTTCGGCGCCACCTCCCCCTGGCGGGGGAGGATTTGGGTTTCAACGATTTGAAAGAGCTGAAGCGGGAAAAGCACCGGAAACGAGCTTGATGGCGCACATGGCGCCGGCGGCCGGTTTGGCTAGAACATTACGGGAACAAAGTCAAGGACGGTCCGGCTGTCAGTGCGCGCGGATCGCCATCAGCCGAGCCAGCGTGGCACGGAAGCGGCCGAGTTCGGCGCCGGCCAATTGGGCCGCCTGGACAAACTTCACGCTCGCCGGATTCACCGCGACGTTATTCTTGAAGACCTCGAAATGCAGATGCGGGCCGGTCGACAGGCCGGTCGAGCCGACATAGCCGATCAATTGGCCTGCGCGCACGCGCTGGCCCGGCTTGGCGATGATCCGGCTCATATGGGCATAGCCCGTGCCCATATTGCCGGGCGAACGGATCTGCACGTAATTGCCGTGGCCACCGTGGAAACCGGCAAAGCTGACAACGCCGTCCATCGCGGCGATGATCGGCGAGCCCATCGGCGCGCCATAATCGATGCCCTTATGCATGCGGCTATAGCCGAGCACCGGATGGAAGCGCAGGCCGAAGCTGGACGTGAGATGCCCGTGCACGGGCATCTTCATCGTGCCGCGTGTCTCGCCCACACCGGCGGCGTCGAAGAACTGCTCCTCGCCGCCCTGCGTCCATTTCAGCAGGCGCAGGTCCTTCTTGCCTTGCTGAAGTCCGGCGAAAAGCAGGCTGCCGGTTTCCGTTTCACCGGTGGCGGCGCGACGATGTTCCAGGATCAGATCGAAACGGTCGTTCGCATGGATGCCGCCGATCGAGACATGCTGCGCCATAGCGCGCATATAGGCCTGAATGGCGCTTGCGGGCGCTCCGGCGGCGCGCGCCGCACCGAGGAGCCCTGATCCAACCCGGCCGGCGATGCGCAGCGGCGTATTATCGACCGCGATCGGAATGCGCTTCACCCGCAACTGACCGCCGTCGCGGTTCACTT
>NZ_JBMDXN010000009.1:0-55669 GCF_048595155.1 Sphingomonas sp. | reverse complement strand
TGGCGGGCGGCGCCGTCCGGAGCGATCCGAACCCAGGCCAAGACTGCCTGCCCTCCCACCACCCGAGCAGGTGGCGGACCCGCGCCGATCGAACGCTTGCCCACCAAGCCCCGCCTCCGCGCACCCGCAGCCCATTGCGCGCGCCTATATTCCCAGTCCCCTTCGTGCTGATCTTGTCGAAGCACCGCCTTCTCTCTGCCCATAAGAAAGAACCGTCCTTCGACACGCTCAGGACGAACGGCGCCAAAAATTCCCCGTCATGCTGAACTCGTTTCAGCATCCATCGAGCCACCAGCGAGACGCACCGTGGACCAGGCCATCTGCGCCGCACAATCACCCCACACTGGCCTTCGCGTTGTACAGCCACTATGGGACGCGCTTCCTCAAATATTCAGGCGAGACATGGGCTTTAAGTGCGGCATCGTCGGCCTGCCGAACGTCGGCAAGTCGACTCTCTTCAATGCGTTGACCGAAACCGCCGCGGCGCAGGCGGCGAATTATCCCTTCTGCACGATCGAGCCGAATGTCGGCCAGGTCGCCGTGCCCGATCCGCGCCTCGACAAGCTCGCGGAGATCGGCGGCTCCGCCAAGAAGATCGAAACCCAGCTCGCCTTCGTCGATATCGCGGGGCTGGTGCGCGGGGCGTCGAAAGGCGAGGGGCTCGGCAATCAGTTCCTCGGCAACATCCGTGAATGCGACGCCATCATCCACGTGCTGCGCTGCTTCGAGGGCGAGGTGACCCATGTCGAAGGCAAGGTCGATCCGATCGCCGATGCCGAGACGGTCGAAACCGAATTGATGCTCGCCGATCTGGAAAGCCTGGAAAAGCGCGTTCCCAATCTGATCAAGAAGGGCCAGCAGGGCGACAAGGAAGCCAAGGCCGGTGCATCGGTGCTCGGCCAGGCGCTCGAGCTCCTGCGCGACGGCAAGCCCGCGCGTCTGACCGAGCCCAAGGACGATGACGAAAAGCGCCTGTTCGATCAGGCACAATTGCTCACCGCCAAGCCCGTCCTCTACGTGTGCAATGTCGATGAAGGTGCTGCTGCCGACGGCAATGCGCTGTCCGCCCGCGTGTTCGAAAAGGCCGCAGCGGAAAATGCAGGCGCCGTGGTCGTGTCGGCCGCGATCGAGGCGGAGATCGTGACGCTCGATCCCGCCGATCGTGCCGAATTCCTCTCGGATCTGGGTCTCAGCGAAACCGGCCTCGCCCGCGTCATCCGCGCCGGCTACGATCTGCTCCACCTCCTGACCTTCTTCACGGTCGGTCCCAAGGAAGCGCGCGCCTGGACCATCGAGAAGGGGTCCAAGGCGCCTCAGGCCGCCGGCGCGATCCACAGCGATTTCGAACGGGGCTTCATCCGGGCCGAGACGATCGCCTTCGACGATTACGTCACCTACAAGGGCGAAGCCGGCGCACGCGATGCCGGCAAGCTGCGCTCCGAAGGCAAGGACTATGTCGTCCACGACGGCGACGTGATGCTCTTCCGCTTCAACGTCTGAGCCGCCGCCGGACATTGGGCGTGTAACGCGGGCGCTACGGACGGAACGCGATCCTCCTTCCATCCGCCTTGCAGCTGGGGCATCGCGCGGGCCATGCCCTGGCCCTTTCGACACGCATTATGGGCGCTGCTCGCGCTGATCGTTGCCGCCCCGGCGCAGGCGGCACGGTCACCCGTCACCATCCTGGTCTCAATCGACGCCTTTCGCGCCGACTATCTTGATCGCGGTCGTACGCCGACGCTTAGCGCGCTGGCGCATCGCGGGATCAGCGCCGCCATGCGCCCCTCCTTCCCGACCAAGACCTTTCCCAACCATTATACCCTCGTCACAGGGCTGCGCCCCGACCGGAACGGCATCATCGGCAACAAGATGGAGGACGCCGCGCGGCCGGGCGAGATCTTCACCTCCAAGAATAGCGATGATCCCTTTTGGTGGAGCGAGGCGGAGCCGCTCTGGGCCGGCGCCGAGAAAGCCGGGATCCGCACGGGCACCATGTTCTGGCCCGGCTCCAACGTCGCCTATGATGGTGTCCGTCCGCAGGATTGGTTTCCCTACAGCGCGGATGTCACCGCCACCCAGCGCGTGAACACGGTGCTGGATTGGTTGCGGCGGCCCGCCGCGTCGCGCCCGCGCTTCGTCACGCTCTACTTCGATCTGATCGATACGACCGCGCACCATTTTGGTCCTGACAGCCCCGAGCTGAATGCCGCGCTCGGCCACATCGATGCGCAGATCGCGGCGCTGCAGTCCGGGCTGGCCGCGCTGCATCAGCCGGCCAACCTCGTCATCGTCGCGGACCATGGCATGGCTGCGACCTCTGCCGATCGGGTCGTATGGCTGCGCGATATCGCGACGCCGTCTGACTATCACGTCATCGACGAAGGCCCCGTGGCGACGATTGCAGCAACGCCGGGGCGTGAGGATGCACTGGCGGCCAGCCTGCTGCGTCCGCATCCGCACATCCATTGCCTGCGCAAAGGCGCGCTGCCGGAGCGGCTTCATTTCGGCCACAACCCGCGGATCGCGCCGTTCGTCTGCCTTGCGGACATCGGATGGCTATTGCTGGACAAGATGCCGAAGAAAGGCGTGGACAGCGGCAGCCACGGCTATGACAATGCGGCGCCTGACATGCTTGCCCTCTTCATCGCCTCTGGCCCCTCCATTAAGCCCGCCGGGCGGTTGCCGACCTTCGACAATGTCGATGTTTACCCTTTGCTGCGCGATCTGCTCGGCCTGCCGCCCAAGCCGGGTATCGACGGCGTCGACCTTCCCTTTGCGCACGCATTGCGGCGGCGATGATCTGGTTTGAGGATTTGCCGGTCGGGCGGCGCGATCGCTTTGGATCGATCGTGGTGACGCGTGAGGAGATGCTGGATTTCGCACGCAAGTTCGATCCGCAGCCCTTTCATCTCGATGACGATGCCGCCGCCGCCAATCCGCTGTTCGGTCGCCTCTCCGCGAGCGGCTGGCATACCGCCGCCATGGGGATGCGCATGACCGCCGACTTCTGGGCGGCGGCCGACAGCCGGGATGCCATTCTCGGTGGCGCGGGCGTGGACGATCTGCGCTGGCTCACGCCGGTCTATGCCGGTGATCGCCTCCGCGCGGAGGCCGAAGTGATCGACGCCCGCCCATCCGCCTCGAAGCCCGATCGTGGCATCGTCCGCTTCCGCACCATCCTCTACAACCAGGATGACGTTCCCGTGATGAGTCATCTCAGCAACGTCATGATACGCCGCCGCGCCGCCTGATCGACTCAGCGTACGGGCACGAAATCCAGATGCTGATAGTCGAAGCTGAAGTCGGCCAGCGGCGATAGCGGCTTCATCGTCACGCCTGTGACCGCGCCGTTCTTGACGGCGAAGGTCACGACGGCATCCTCCCCCGCTTCTGCCGGGAAGCGCGTGCGGACCGTGTCCGGACCCCATGGCTCGAGCAGGCTCTTGAAGACGGGCGTGCGGGTGAAATCGATCGTCAGCTGCTTCCCCTTGGTGGCAACGACGATGTCGCCATACCAGGGGTCCCGATAGCGCCCTGCATAAGCGGAAAGCGGGAGGGACAATCCTCCCGCAGGCTGCCGCAGCCCGCTGCCGGAGACCTCCTTCAGCGCATCGGCCTCGCGCTTGGCGCGCCGCCGCTGCATCGCCGCCAGCCAGTCGTAAGCCGGTGCCTCGACCAGCCAATCGAGCAGGCTGTTGCGCAAACCGGTTGCCACATAGCCGTCTTCCACATTGGTGTAGACCGCCACTGCGCAGCCCAATTCCGGCAGCAGTGCGTGGCGCGTGATCTGTCCGGTCAGCCCGCCGCCATGGGACAGCAGCCGCTGGCCGCGATAATCCTGCACGTCCCAGCCCAGCGCATAGGCTTCGATCACCGGTCGGGCCGGATTATCCGCGGCGGGGCCGGGGCCGCTTTCCGTGATCGTCTGCGGTGTCCACATCTCCTGCGCCTGCGCGGCGCTCCACAGCCCCTGACTATTGGGCAGCGTGCCCCGGTTGAGCTGGACGCGGAACCAGGCGGGCACGTCGTTGACGTTGGTGTTGATCCCGCCGGCGGCGGCGATCTTGTCCTGCTCGTCGGGCGGGACGACCCGCATCGGTCCCATCCCGCGCATCGGCGGCCCCAGGCGCGCATGGCGGCCGGAGACATTATCAGTCCGGATGCGGGAGCGTACGGCGACCGTCTCGGTCATGCCGAGCGGCTTCAGCAGCCGCGCCGTTACGAAATCCTCCCAGCTTTGCCCGCTTACGCGCTGGATCAGGATGCCGGCGACGATGTAGAGGATATTGTCATAGGCGTAGCCCGCCCGAAAGCCGCGCTCCAGCTTCAGATATTGCAGGCCGTGCAAAATATCGTCGGTCGTGTGGGTGCTCGCAGGAAATTCCATGAGGTCGCCGGCACCGATCGCAAGTCCGCTGCGGTGGACCAGCAGGTCGCGCACCGTCATCAGCTTGGTCACGATCGGGTCGGACATCCGGAATTCGGGAATGTAGCGCGTGACCGGATCTTCCCACCCGATCTTGCCGGCATCCACCAGCATCGCCAGCGCCGCCGCCGTGAAGGCTTTGCTGTTGGACGCGATCCCGAACAAGGTGTGCCTGTCGACCGGCGCCGGCTGGCCCAGCACGCGCACGCCATAGCCTTCCGTGAAATCCGGCTGGTTCTGGCGGACGACGGCGACGGCCAGCCCGGGCACGTCAAAGGCGGCGCGGAAGCGCTCGGCCCACTCGCCGGCCAAATCCTCAAGCCGTGCCGGCGAGGCGGCGAGGGCGGGCAGTCCGGCCAGCGCAACGCCGCTCAGCCCGCCGATCATGAAGCCCCGCCGGCTGCTCGCAAATCCGCTCACACTGTTTCCCCTTCGGAAACAAGCTAGGCGGTCATGCGGCCGCTTGGAAGAGGCTCAGCGGCGTTCCTTGGTCGCGGCGAAGCGGATATCGGGGAAGCGGCCGGACACATAGTTCAGTTCCCACGTGTCTTTCGCCATGAACACGGGCGCCCCGTCGCGATCCTCGGCCATGGCGGCACGATATTCGCCGATGAAGCTGTCGAGCATCTTGGCATCGTCGGCCGATATCCAGCGGGCCGTATCCCACGGACTCGGCTCGAAGCTGGCATCGACCTTATACTCCGCCTGCAGACGAGAAATGAGCACGTCGAGCTGGAGCTGGCCAACCACGCCGACGATCCAGTTCGAACCAATCTGCGGGTGGAAGACCTGCATGATCCCTTCTTCAGCCATGTCGTTGAGCGCGTTGCGCAACTGCTTGGTCTTGGTCGGGTCACCCAGTCGGATGCGGCGCAGTATTTCGGGCGCGAAATTGGGAATGCCGGTGAAGCGTAACTCTTCGCCCTCCGTCAGCGTGTCGCCGACGCGCAGCGTGCCGTGATTGGGAATGCCGATAATGTCGCCCGGATAAGCCTCTTCCGCCAGTTCGCGATCGCGCGCCAGAAACAGCAGCGGCGAGTGGACCGCGATCGTTTTGCCCGTGCCGACCTGCGCCAACTTCATGCCCCGCCGGAACTTGCCCGCGCACAACCGCATGAAGGCGACCCGGTCGCGATGCTGCGGATTCATATTGGCTTGCACCTTGAACACGAAACCGGCGACCTGCGCCTCATCCGGCTGAACCGGGCGCGGCTCCGCCGGCTGCGGGCGGGGCGGGGGCGCGAAGTCGGCCAGAGCGTCGATCAGCTGGTCGACACCGAAATCCTTCAGCGCCGAGCCGAAATAGACCGGCGTCAGGTCGCCGGCGCGATAGGCGGCCTTGTCGAACGGTGCATAACCGGCACAGGCCAATTCCGCCTCTTCCCGCAGCAGGGATACGCCGTCCGCCGACAGCAACATATCGAGGTCGCTGTCGTCCAAGCCGCCGACCGGCACGCTGTCGCCCTCGAACGCGCCGGTCGCATCGTCGGCAGGGCGGTGCAGGATATTCTTCGACAGATCGTAAATGCCCTCGAACGTGCCGCCCATCCCGGCCGGCCAGCTCATCGGGCATACGTCCAGCGCCAGCGCATCAGCCACCTCGTCCAGCAGCTCGAACGGCGCGCGCCCCTCGCGGTCGACCTTGTTGATGAAAGTGATGATCGGCACGTTGCGAAGGCGGCAGACCTCGAACAGCTTGCGCGTCTGGGCCTCGATACCGCGAGCGGCATCGATCACCATCACGGCCGAATCGACCGCCGTCAGCGTCCGGTACGTGTCTTCCGAAAAGTCCTCATGGCCTGGTGTGTCGAGCAGGTTGAAGGTGATGCCCTCCCGCTCGAACGTCATAACCGATGAGGTGACGGAGATGCCGCGTTGCTGCTCGATCTTCATCCAGTCGGATCGCGCACGCCGCTGCTGGCCGCGTGCGCGCACTTCGCCGGCGGCATGAATGGCGCCGCCGAACAGCAGCAGCTTTTCGGTCAGTGTCGTTTTGCCGGCGTCAGGGTGCGAGATGATCGCGAAGGTGCGGCGTTCATTGTGATCGGAGGATGCCATGATGGCGCGCGACTAGCAGGCAGGCGTCGCGCCGTCACCTCCACCTGCCGCACCGTCAGGAACAAGTCTGTGCGGACTGGGGTTTAACCCATGTCAAGCAAGGAGACAGATCATGGGCGAACTGACTGACAAGATTAAGGGCGTGTCGAATGAGATCGCCGGTAAGGTCAAGCAGGCCGTTGGCGACGCGACCGATCGTCCGGACGTGCAGGCCGAAGGTTCGGCACAGGAACTGAAGGGCGAGGGCCAGAACCTGAAGGGTTCGGTCAAGGGCGCGCTCGGCGACAAGATCTGACCGGATAGGCCGGGCGCCTCGCGCGCCCGGCCACCGCTGCTCGCAATTTTACAGGGCTGAGATTGGCATCGTTCCCGGGCCCGCTTAGGGAGCCCTATGCTACGCCGGCTCATCCCCGATCCTTTCCTCCTTTTCCTCTTTGGCACCGTGCTGCTGGCAAGCGTCTTGCCGGCGCGGGGCGCGTTCGCAGACCTGGTGGGTTGGCTATCGCTGATCACCATCGTGATGCTTTTCTTCTTTCACGGCGCGAAGCTTGCCCGCGATCAGATCGTGGGCGGGCTTATCCACTGGCGCCTGCACCTCACGATATTGGCGTGCACCTTCGTTATCTTTCCCGTGCTGGGCATGATCGGCGTGCTGACGCTGCCGTCGCTTCTGCCGCGCGATCTGTGGATCGGTATTCTCTTCGTCTGCGCACTGCCCTCGACGGTTCAGTCGGCGATCGCTTTCGTATCGATGGCGAAGGGCAATGTTCCGGCCGCCATCGCCAGCGCATCGGCAAGCCAGATGCTGGGGGTCATCTTCACACCGCTCCTGATGGGGCTGATGGCGGGGGCCCATGGCGATGGCGGCGTCGGTCTCGGCGGGATCGGCAAGATCGCCGCGGAGATACTGCTTCCGTTTGTCGCCGGTCATCTTCTGCGGCCGTGGATCGGTGGTTGGGTCGCACGCCATCGCAAACTGGTGGGCATGACCGATCGATCGACGATCCTGATCGCGGTTTACGGCGCCTTCTCCGCAGCCGTCATCGAAGGTCTATGGCATAAGCTCTCGCCGGAAGCGCTCGCTTTGCTGTGCGCTGTCGACGCGGTCCTGCTGGCGCTGGGCTTGGGGCTCACCTGGGGCGCGGGGCGCGTGCTCGGTTTCGACCGGGCCGACCGGATCGCGATCCTGTTCTGCGGGACCAAGAAGTCGCTGCTCCAGGGTGTGCCCATGGCTAAAGTGCTCTTTCCCGGCGGCCAGACGGGCGTGATCCTCTTGCCCATCATGCTATTCCATCAGATGCAGCTTATGGCGTGCGCGTTCATCGCGCGCCGATATAGCGATACAGAAGAAGCGAATTCAGACCGAGGTTGAGAGGGCGGGAATGAGCGAAGACGCGATCTATCCGGTTTCGGCGGAATGGGCGAAAACAGCCAGGATCGATGCCGAGGCCTATCGCGATATGTATGCCCGATCGCTGGCGGATCCGGATGCCTTCTGGCTGGAGCAGGCCCAGCGCCTCGACTGGACCACCTTCCCGACCAAGGCGGACGAAAGCAGTTTCGCCAAGGATGATTTCCGGGTGCGCTGGTTCGCCGATGGCAGCCTGAACGTCGCTGCCAACTGCCTTGATCGCCACCTTGCGGAACGCGGCGATCAGACCGCCATCATCTGGGAGCCGGACGAACCGTCCGAGCCGGCACGTCACATAAGCTATCGCGAACTGCATGCCGACGTGTGTCGTTTCGCCAATGCGCTGAAAGCCAGCGGCGTGGCCAAGGGCGATCGCGTGACCGTCTATATGCCGATGATCCCGGAAGCCGCGGTCGCCTTGCTCGCCTGCGCCCGGATCGGTGCGATCCATTCGGTCGTGTTCGGCGGCTTCTCGCCGGACGCGCTCGCCGGCCGGATCGAGGATTGCGGTTCGACCGTCGTCATCACGGCGGATCAGGGCCGCCGCGGTGGCAAACCCGTGCCGCTGAAGAAGAATGTCGACGCCGCGGCCGAACGTTGCACAATCAAGACGGTGATTGTCGTCCGCGCGACCGGCGCAGAGATTGCCATGCAGGACGGACGCGACGTCTGGTATGATGCGGCGATGGCGGCCGCCGCGGCGGATTGCCCGGCCGAACCGATGAACGCGGAAGATCCGCTATTCGTCCTTTATACGTCAGGATCGACGGGCAAGCCCAAGGGGGTGATGCACACCACCGGTGGGTATTTGCTCTGGGCCAGCATGACGCACGAGCTGGTGTTCGATTATCGTCCAGGCCAGATCTACTGGTGTGCCGCCGACATTGGCTGGGTCACCGGCCATAGCTATATCGTCTATGGTCCGCTCGCCAACGGCGCCACGACCGTGATGTTTGAAGGCGTTCCCAATTGGCCTGATGCCAGCCGGATCTGGCAGGTGGTCGATCGCCACAAGGTGGAGATCCTCTATACCGCACCGACGGCCTTGCGCGCGCTGATGCGCGAAGGCGATGACTTCGTCACGCGCACGAGCCGCGCTTCGCTCCGCATCCTCGGTTCGGTCGGCGAGCCGATCAATCCGGAGGCGTGGCGCTGGTATCACGACGTGGTCGGCGCCGGTCACTGCCCGATCATGGATACGTGGTGGCAGACCGAGACCGGCGGCCACATGATCACCCCGCTGCCCGGCGCGATCGATTTAAAGGCGGGTTCGGCGACCAAGCCCTTCTTCGGCGTGGAGCCCAAGCTGCTCGATAACGATGGTCATGTGCTGGAGGGCGCAACCTCGGGCAATCTCGTCATCGCGCGCAGTTGGCCAGGGCTGATGCGCGGCGTGTGGGGCGACCCCGAACGCTTCTTCCAGACTTATTTTTCGCATTTCCCCGGCGTCTATACGACCGGCGACGGCGCGCGCCGCGATGAAGACGGTTATTGGTGGATTACTGGCCGGGTCGACGACGTCATCAACGTCTCGGGCCATCGCATGGGCACGGCCGAGGTCGAGAGTGCGCTGGTGCTGCATGCCAAGGTCGCCGAAGCCGCGGTCGTGGGCTTCCCGCACGACATCAAAGGGCAGGGCATTTATGCCTATGTCACACTCAATGCAGGGGAAGAGGCGAGCGACGCCTTGCGCAAGGAGCTGGCCCAGTGGGTCCGTACCGAGATTGGGCCGATCGCCACCCCCGACGCCATTCAGTTCGCGCCCAGCCTCCCGAAAACCCGATCGGGCAAGATCATGCGCCGCATCCTGCGCAAGGTTGCCGAGGGCGACGTGTCTAGCCTGGGCGATACATCGACCTTGGCGGACCCAAGCGTGGTCGACGACCTGATCCGGAATAGGGTCGCCAACGCGCCCGCCTAGGGCAAACTCATAACTCCTGGTAGGATCGACGGGTGCGCTGGCGGGCGCGTTCTTGGCCGTTCAGGCGGGAAGCTGCCGGCGCATGGATGCCTCTAGTACGCCTCCGCGGGTATTATGCCCCATCCAGGCGTCCGCAATCGCGCCAATGTCCAGAGCGATCCCGCCCAGCTCCCGGATCCGATCACAATAGATTTTTCCGAGGAGGCCGCCGGCAACCAGGTAAACAGCACCGCGCCGTGGCACGTCGATCTGGGCCATCATCTGCTGGTAAACGTCCGGATAATGAGCGTCGCGATTGCGAAATTCTTGTGACCGCTCCAGCCGCCCTTCGCCCGGGATCTCATAATGTTTCACCTGCGGGATGCCGAGCTTGCGCTGGAGACGATCGCCGAGATCGGCGTGCGGACTGATGACGCCCAGAAAATCGAGCTTGCCCAAGAGCGATGACAGAAACGGATCCCGCTCGTTGAGCGTGATGGGGGCGAGGGCGTCGGTGAACAGCCTATCCGTTGAAGGCGCAAGCAAGCGTTGCAGATACACTTCCAGACCCGCGCAGAAGCCATAATGCGTGGAATCACCGATAAGCCGATCGACTGTGGTGACACCGAGCAGATCGGCATCGCGGATCGATCTGTCGAGCCTTTGACCGAGTTCTGTCAGATCCCGCTCAGGGATCGACGTGATGTCCTGGCCGAACCAGACATGCCAGATCTGCCGCGCCATGCCCTCTGCTTCATGCTCGGCAATCGCCCTCCGAAGATCGCGATCGAGGTGGAGGAGGAAGCGGGCTTCGCCGTCGCCTAGCCTGATCCAGGAAAAGGGTTCGGCGCGCGCAATCCGCTCTGCCAAAAGGGAGCTTAGCGCATCGACGTTCACCCACTGGCCGGATTCTTCCCGCGCACGGATGACCGGAAGGAGCCCGGTCGGCGGATAGTCGGCCGTCAAACGTGCCTGCGCGGCGTGCGTGGCGATGTTCCACCAATGCGGCATGCCAAGCGGTCCTGCAGGCAATGGCGGATCGGCGCGCATCGCGCGATCGGCCAGCAGCGCGCTATAGTGAAACAGGAATTCCGGTGCGCGCGCGCCAGCCTTAAAGGCTATATCGCCGGCGATCCGCCCCTCTTTCCGCTTGCCGGATGCGATCAGCGCCAATGCGGCGTCTTGAGCAGTAGAGGCGTCGCGACAGGGGAAGGCCCGCGCCGCATCGACCAGGGAGCGCGCATGGTCGAGCTCGATGGCCGCCAATTCCAACAGCAACGCGCCATCGGGACGCGCCCGCAGCATCGCTCCCTGTAGCCAATGGCTCGCCTCGCTGCCGTGGCCCTGAGCACGAAAGCTGCGCGATAAGGCGAGCTGGGTAGGGGCGGGCGCGCCATCCAGGGCGGCGGCCTGCTGCAGGATTTCGTGTGCGCGTTCCGGCTGGCTCACAGAGAGAAGGCCAGCGACACGCGTCAGCAACTGCGCGCTGGCGCTGCCTAGGCTGACGGCCTCCTCGAGCTCCTGCGAGCCATGGGCCTCAACCGCATCGAGCAAGGCCCATGCCTTTTCGGCCGCAAGCAAGGTCGTCAGGAAGATCTGGATCTGGCTCAGCCCACGCTCCCCTCGCTGCCCCGATCTGGCAACGCTAGTCGCGCCGATCCGTTGCCGCAATCATGGTGCGCGCCGCGACGCCCGCTGGATAAGCTCGGAACCACCGGGCTTTGCAGATCGCAAGCCGCAATATTGCGCGGCTATGCCTAGCCGATCACCCCTCGAGCTGGCGCAGCAGCAGACGCACATCGGCGTCGATCTCGGCATCCTTGACGCGCAGGGCTTCGATAGTGCGGACGGCGTGGATGACCGTCGTGTGGTCACGTCCACCGAAACGGCGGCCGATCTCGGGCAGCGAGCGCTGGGTGAGCTGCTTGGCCAGATACATCGCGATCTGGCGGGGGCGGGCGACCTCGCGGGCACGGCGCGCCGACCCCATTTCGGTCTGGCGAATGCGGAAATGCTCGCACACCTTGCGCTGGATCTCATCGATCGAAACGCGACGCTGGCTGGCGCGCAGCTGCTCGGCGAGCGCCTCCTGCGCGAAATCGAGATCGATCACGCGATTGTTGAGCGTGGCGAACGCGATGACCCGATTAAGCGCGCCTTCCAGCTCGCGGATCGATGCGCTGATCCGCTTGGCGAGGAACAGGGCGACTTCATCCGGCACCGTGCCGGCCGGCAACGCTTCCAGCTTCTTGACGATGATATTGTAGCGCAGCTCGAAATCGGCCGGGTTGATGTCGGCCACCAGGCCCCAGGACAGGCGCGACAAGATGCGGCTTTCGATGCCGTCGAGATTTTGCGGGCTGCGGTCCGCGCTGATCACCAGCCGGCGTCCGGCCGAGATCAGCTCGTTCATCGTGTGGAAGAATTCTTCCTGGGTCGAATCCTTGCCGGCGATGAACTGGACGTCGTCGATCATCAGCACGTCGGCCGCGCGCAGGCGCTGCTTGAAGCTATGCGTGTCCTTTGCCCGAAGCGCCGAGACGAACTCGAACATGAACTTTTCGGCCGACATGTACAGGATGTGCGCTTCCGGGTGCCGCGCGCGATATTCCTGACCGATGGCGTGCATCAGGTGCGTCTTGCCGAGACCGGTACCGCCGTGGAGGAAGAGCGGATTGAAGGCGAGCTTGCCGCCCTCCGCCAGGGTCCGCGCCGCATTATAGGCGAGCTCGTTGGCCTTGCCGACAACGAAACTGTCGAAGCTGTAGCGTGAATCGAGCGCCGTTCCGCGGCTGGTGGGGATCGGTGCTGCCTCGACCGTTTCGAGTGCAGGTGCGGGCTCCTCGACGATCGCACGGGCGGCTTCCGATCCCGCTTCGATCACCACGTGACGCACCTGCGGCAGCATCGCGCGCCAGGCTGCGCCAATCTGCTCGGCAAAATGATTCTGGACCCATGTCGCCATGAACGCCGACGGCGCAGCGAGGCGCACTTCGCCGGAATCCGGATCGCACGACGCAAGCTTGAGCGGCTTCAGCCAGCCGTCGAAAATGCGTTCGCCGCAGCTCTTGCGCAGGCTCGATCGGATGCTGCTCCAGGCCGCCTCGGCCGGAAGTTGATCCGCGTCCAACCCTGCGTCAATCAACTGCGCCACCCACAAGTCTCCCATTCCCGGAACGCCCATATTTGGCGCCGGATTCGGCCTATCTGAAAAATTCGACCCCCACGCGTGCGAACCCCCGCACACGCTAGAACGTACGATGCTGGTTTGGCTCGGGCCGGAGAATCGCCGACCGAACGCAGTGAGTTTAGGTACATCCGGACCCGCTATTCAAGCGCCTGCGCCGTCACGATTTTGAAATAAAGAGATTGACAGCGGTAGACCGCCGCTTTTTCCGGGCGTAACTTTTAAGACATTGAATTATCAGGATATTTTACAAAGCTGCGCTGTAATGCGGCCGTCATAATGGCAGAGAATCATTTGAATTCCGCGTGATGCGGTCGACTTCGCACCAACAGCAAAAAGCCCGCCGACTATCTGTCGACGGGCTTCGAAATTCCAGTTGCGAGAAGGCGCTTCAACCCAGCGCGGCAACCCGCTTGGTCAGGCGTGCAAACTTGCGGGAAGCGGTGTTCTTGTGGAGCACGCCCTTCGATACGCCGCGTGCCAGTTCGGGCTGCGCCGCTGCCAAGGCCGCCGCGGCTTCCGCCTTGTCGCCGCTCGTCAAAGCCAGCTCGACCTTCTTCAGGAAGGTACGGATGCGGCTGACGCGCGCGCCGTTTACTTCGGCACGGCGATCATTGCGGCGGATGCGCTTCTTGGCTTGCGGCGTGTTCGCCATGCGTAATGGACCTCGATCTCAAATGGGATTGCGGCGGCGAGCAGGCTCGCGCCGTGAAGTGCGGCCTCTACATAAGCGGTCGCGATTCGTCAACGCTGGCCCGATCGGGAGTTCCACTAGCGGCGAAATGCGATTCCTCAGCTTCCCGAAGAAGCGCCTTATTATCGCTGGCAGCGGGGGCAGAAGAAGGTTGATCGTCCGCCATCGACCTGGCGCAGGATGATCCCCTGGTCATACGGGCATGGCTTGCCTTCCCGGCCATATACCCGGAATTGCTTAGAGAAATAGCCAAGTTCGCCGTCGGGGCGCGCATAATCCCGCAAAGTGGATCCGCCGGCATCGATCGCGGCGTTGAGGACGATCGGGATGGCGGAGGTAAGCCGCTTCAGCGCCGGCCTCGAGAGCTGGCCACCGGGTTTGCGTGGATTGATCCGAGCGAGATTGAGCGCCTCGCAGACATAGATATTACCAAGGCCAGCGACGATGCGCTGATCGAGCAGCAATAGCTTGATCGGCGCGATCCGGTCTTCAAGCACCGCGGCAAGATAGGCCGTGCTGAGCGCAGCGCCCAAAGGCTCGGGGCCAAGCGCGAGGAAAGCGGGAAAATCCGGAAGTGACGCGGTTGGAATCAGATCGAGCGATCCGAAGCGGCGCGGATCGTTGAGCGCCAACCGGTGCCCCGCCTCTGTTTCGAGCAGGAAATGGTCATGCTTGCCGATCTCGTCGGGATCGATGCGCCAGCGGCCGGACATGCCGAGATGAAAGATCAGCGTGTCGCCGCGATCCGTATCGATCAGGCCATATTTGGCACGGCGGCCTAGGGCTGTGACGGTGGCGCCGGTCAACCGCTGACGCAGATCGATCGGGATGGGGCGGCGCAGATCGGCACGGCGCGCCTCCACCCGCGTCAGCCGCTGCCCCGCCAGGACGGGGCGGAGGCCGCGTATCGTTGTCTCGACTTCGGGAAGCTCCGGCATGTCGCGCCGCTAGCCGATCTTCCGCAGCCCCGCTATGGGCCTTCCCATGAGTGATGCCGCCCCCGACACCGTCTCCTTCGGCTATTCCGAAGTCACCCCCGCCGAGAAGACCGCCAAGGTCGGCGAAGTTTTCGCCCGCGTCGCGCGCCGATACGACATCATGAACGATGCGATGTCAGGCGGCATGCATCGCTTGTGGAAGGATCGCTTCGTTGCGCGCGTGAAGCCGCGCGCCGGTGAGCATATCCTCGATATGGCAGGCGGTACGGGCGACATCGCCTTTCGCATGAAGGCCCGGGGCGCCGACGTGACCGTGTCCGACATCAATCCGGCGATGCTGGAGGTTGGCGAGCAACGGGCGCTGAAGAAGGGTCTGACCGATCTTGCCTGGTCAGTGCAGAATGCCGAAACGCTGAGCTTCGCCGACGCCACGTTCGACGCCTATACGATCGCGTTCGGCATTCGGAACGTCACGCACATCGATCGCGCACTGGCAGAGGCGCATCGCGTGCTGAAGCGCGGCGGCCGCTTCTTCTGTCTCGAATTCTCGACCACCCTGTGGCCGGGATTCGCCGATGTTTATGACGCCTATTCGCACAAGATCGTGCCCAAGCTCGGCAAGATCATCGCCAAGGATGAGGATAGCTATCGCTATCTGATCGAATCGATCCGCCGCTTTCCCGACATGGAAAAGTTTCGCGGCATGATTGCGGACGCTGGCTTCGTGCAGGCGAAGGCCGAACCCATCTTGGGCGGGCTCGTCGCGATCCATTCCGGCTGGAAGATCTGACCGCCGCATGACGCGTCCTGCTACTCACATCTGGCGGCTGTTCCGCTGGGGCCGCATTCTTGCCCGTCACGGCGCGCTGCGCGGGTTAGAACGTGATCTTAACACGCCGGCACCCGTCCGCCGTCTGATCAAGATCGCAAGCATTGGGGTGCGCGTACCCGCCACGCCGCGTTACGCCGATGCTTTCCAGGCCATCGGCCCTGCCGCTATCAAGCTCGGCCAGGCGCTGGCGACGCGCCCGGATCTGGTGGGGGAAGAGGCCGCGCACGATCTCGCCCGCCTGCAGGATGCCATTCCGCCGGTGCCTTTCGCGACCATCCGCGAGGCGATCGAACGCAGCCTGGAAAAGCCGCTGGACCAGCTGTTCGCCGCGGTCGAGCCGGACGCGATCGGCGCCGCATCGATCGCGCAGGTTCATCGCGCGGTAACGCTCGACGGCCGTCCGGTTGCGATCAAGGTGCTGCGTCCGGGGATCGAGGAAGAGATGGCGCGCGCCATCGAGACCTATGAATGGGCCGCCGCGCAGGCGGAGGCGTTCGGCGGCGAAATTGCCCGCCTGCGGCCCCGGCTGACCATCGCCACCTTCCGCCAATGGACGTTGCGCGAACTGGATTTGCGGCGGGAGGCCGCATCCGCGTCCGAACTGGCCGAACATATGGCGGCCGAACCCGGCTTTGCGGTGCCGGCAATCGACTGGACCCGTACCACCCGCCGCGTGCTGACGCTGGAATGGATCGACGGCATCAAGCTGTCCAAGCGCGCCGAACTGATCGCTGCCGGACACGATCTGCGGGCATTGGCCTCCTGCCTCGTCCGCGCTTTTCTGCGCCAGGCGATCGAAGATGGTTTTTTCCACGCTGATCTTCATCAGGGTAATCTGTTCGCGTTGCGCGACGGCCGGCTGGTCGCGATCGACTTCGGCATCATGGGACGCGTCAATCGCCAGGCGCGCTTATGGTTGGCGGAGATCCTGCACGGCCTGATCACGGGGAATTACGAGCGGGTCGCCGCGATCCATTTCGAGGCGGGCTATGTGCCGCCGCATCATAACCAGGCGGAATTCGCCACGGCATTGCGCGCGGTGGGTGAACCGATCCGCGGCCTGCCGGTGAAGGATATCTCGATCGGCCAGATGCTGGACGGGCTGTTCGCGATCACCCGCGATTTCGACATGGAAACGCAGCCGCATCTGCTGTTGCTGCAGAAGACGATGGTGATGGTGGAGGGCGTCGCGACGACGCTCGATCCCGATATCAACATGTGGGAAGTGGCCGGTCCGTTCGTCAAGGAATGGCTGCGTGACGAGCTCGGGCCGGAAGCGTGGCTTGCGGAACGGCTGCGCGCCAATCTGGACACCCTGGTGCGGATACCGGATCTCGTCCGTCGGATCGAAGCCCGTTACCCGCCACCAGGGGCTGCACCGCCGCCGCCGCCGCTCCCGCAGGTCGAGGTCCTGCGGATTGGTGGTGGGTGGCGTTATGCCGTGGTCGCGCTGATTTCTGCGGCCGCGGGTATCGCGGCAAGCCTGCTTCTGCACTAATTCAAAGCGGCCGGGCGGCGGCCAGACGATGTGAGGTAAAGATGGCTGATCCGGACATCACCCAACTGCTTGATGCCAGCATCGCGCGGGTGTGGAACGAACATGATGACGAACAGCGGCTGCGCGCGATGGCCGACATCTATCATGTCGATGCGCGTATCTACGAACCCACACGAATGGTGACCGGGCATGAGGCCATTTCCAAGGTGGTCGCCGGCGTGCTCGCCGATATGCCGCCCGGCTTCCGGTTCGAAGTTACTGGTCCGACGCTGGGCCACCACGATATGGTGGTGACACGGTGGCAGGGCGGCCCGCCCGGCCAGGTCATCGTCAAAGGAGCAGATGCCGCGCGGATCGTCGACGGCAGGATCCATGAACATTGGTTCTTCTTCGAACCGGCGGCTGCCGATGCGCCCGCAGCACCCTAGCGCCGGCGCAAAACGTTGCGCTAATGCGCGGTCATGACCACGCCACTCGCCGACATCGAAATCCGCTTCAAGCGCCTGCCGCATGGCCAGGACCTGCCCTTGCCGACCTATGCGACCGCGCATGCGGCTGGCTTGGACGTGGTGGCGGCCGAATCACTGATCCTGGAGCCGGGCGCACGGTTTGCGGTCGGCACCGGCTTCGCCATCGCCATCCCCGTCGGATATGAAGTGCAGGTTCGGCCACGCTCCGGTCTAGCGCTGAAACATGGCATTACCTGCCTTAACAGCCCCGGCACGATCGATGCCGATTATCGCGGCGAGGTGAAGGTCATCCTCGCCAATTTGGGGAACGAGCCCTTCTCCGTCGGACGCGGCGAACGGATCGCGCAATTGGTGCCGGCGCCCGTCCAGCATGCGCGCTTCATCGAAGTGGACGAGCTGGACGAGACGGCGCGCGGGCAGGGCGGCTTCGGGTCAACCGGCAGATAGGTTTAACGGGGCGGGGGCGCCTGCATGCCGCTGGGGAGGCGTCGTCGCTTGAGCCCGCCGTCGATCCCGCCGCCATCCCTTAAGCATAAGCGTAAGGGCCGCCTTGCTGCAGCGCCCGCCGATAGGCCGGCCGTTCATGCACCTTTGCCAGCCAGGCTATCGTCGCCGGACGCGAATGATCGAGTCCTGCCCGGGAGCGCGCCGCTTCCAGCGGAAAGCTCATCATGATGTCGGCGGCCGACATGTCCATCCCGGCGAACCAGGGCGATTGGCGAAGCGCCGATTCGACATAATCGAGATGCACGTCGATCATCGGCTGAAAGCGCCTGGCGGCGATCTTGCCCAAGACGGGCACGCGCCGCAGCACCAGTTTCGTGAACAGAACCGGCATCAGCGATCCTTCGGCATAATGAAGCCAGAACCGATAAAGGTTAGCTGCCTCGGGCTCTTGCGGGACGCCTAATCGGCCGTCGCCCTTCCCGACGAGATGTTCGACGATCGCGCCGGTCTCGGCGAAAACCACGCCGTCATCCTCGATCAAGGGTGATTTACCCAAGGGGTGGATCAGCTTCAGCGCATCGGGCGCGAGCATTGTCTGCTTGTCGCGCTGATAGCGGATCACCTGATAGGGAAGGCCAAGCTCCTCCAGCAGCCATAGCACGCGCTGGGATCGCGAATTTTCCAAGTGATGCACCGTGATCATCGCTCATGACTCCGCCGTGATGGACGCGAACTCTGCAGGCTTGGCAGGTGAAGAGGCAAGGGGGCGGCTCAGCTGGAAGCGTGTACTGGTATCGCGGGCGCGCCGACCGCATATCGCGCATCAACTATGCGTCAGGTGCCGAACATTGTGGACGGCTCGGCAAGGAAGGAAAGGGAGCGGCGTTGCCCTCAACCGGACGATGAAAGACAATCAACTCGAACGCTATGCGCGCCACATCATCCTGAAGGAGATTGGCGGCGCCGGGCAGCAGCGCCTGCTGAATGCGAAGGTCGCGCTGATCGGAGCAGGCGGCATTGGCGCGCCGGCAATCCAATATCTGGCCGCGGCGGGCGTAGGGCAGCTGACGGTGATCGATGACGACGTCGTCAGCCTCTCCAACCTGCAGCGCCAAGTTCTCTTCGGCACGGTCGATGTCGGTGTCCGCAAGGTTGAGGCGGCTGCAGCGGCGGTTGCCAAGATCAATCCGGACGTGGAGGTGCGCTCAGTCGCCCAACGCCTGGACGCGGGCAACGCCACCATGTTGCTGGCTGGCATGGACGTGGTGATCGACGGAGCGGATAATTTCGCGACTCGGCTGATCGTGGCGGACGCCACCGGTGATTCGCGGATCCCGTTGGTTTCGGCGGCGGTGGGTCAGTTTGATGGACAGCTTGGTGTCTTCCGCGGGTGGGAGGGCGACAAGCCCTGCTATCGCTGCTTGGTCGGCAATGCGCCGGATCGGCCGGATGCCTCCTGCGCCGATCAAGGGGTGCTGGGCGCGCTGACCGGTGTGATGGGCAGCCTCGCCGCCATCGAGGCGATTCGCGCGGTAATTCCCTTCGGCACGGATCCTGCGGGCACGTTGCTGCTGATCGACGCGCTCAACTTCCGGTTCAGGACGCTCGCCTTGCCAAAAGATCCCGGATGTCGGTGCGCGGCGTGATCGGTCTGGCGATCATCGTGGCGACGGCGGATGCGGAACGGCTCCACATGGCGTTGCGCCTGGCTGCCAGCCATGCCGCGCTGGGCGGGCGCACGCGTTTGTTGCTGGACGATGTAGCGGTACCGGCTGTCCAGATCGGGGGCGCGCTGCTCGAATCGTGCTTCGAGCTCGGGGCAGAGATCATCCTGTGCCAAAGTGGAATGGCGGCAGTCGGCCTGGAGGCCGGTGCGCTGGACGGCCGGCTGCAGTTTGGCGGCATGGTTAGCTTCCTAGCCCAGCTGGAGAACGACCGGCTGGTCGTCGTCTGAAGGGGGCCTGCCGCTGCGGCTGTTGCGGATCGGGCACAGGGGCATGCTATTCTTAACCGCAGAGTAACAAGAGCGATGACGGCCCGCCAAGTTTGTCGTAGCACAACTTCACCAAACGTTGGCTCTGGCCATGGTTCGGGGAGACGCGGAAGGTCCCGCCTGTCGTAAGACGGAGCGTGTGGGCCCCGCGACAAAAAGGGGGCTGACGAGCAATCGTCACGCAGGCGCCCGGACTGGAAACGGTCCGGGCGTTTGTATTTCCAGCACTTCCGATCAACGCACGTTTTGCTCGGCATGACTTATGCAGTTGTTGAGCAAGTCGGTCATAAACGCTGCCTTATCTTGGCCGAATGCCGCCGCGGCGCGGGCCCGATCCAAACGTGGACTTCCTGCCCTTTTCGCGGGCATAGGGCGCACCATCTATCTCTCTTCAGTTCACCAGGATCGGCCCACCAATGACCGCGATGTTCAAGATCAGCCTGCCCGATGGTTCCGTGCGCGAAGTCGCGCCCGGCACCACGCCGGCTGATATCGCGGCCGCCATCGGGCCGGGCCTAGCCAAGGCGGCGATTGCGGCGCGGGTGGATGGCGAGCTGCGCGACATCACGCGTCCGTTCGAGGGCGATGCGAACCTCGCGCTCGTGACCGCGCGCGACGAGAAGGACGCGTTGGAACTGGCGCGGCATGATTATGCGCATGTGCTCGCAGAAGCCGTGCAGAACCTGTTCCCCGGCACGCAGATCACCTTCGGCCCTGCGACCGACGATGGCTTCTATTATGATTTCGCGCCGAAGGATCGCCCGTTCACGGACGAGGATCTGCCGGCCATCGAGGCGGAAATGCGCGCCATCATCGCCCGTGACGAGCCGCTTGTGCGCGAGGTTTGGAAGCGCGAGGACCTGATCGCCAGGTGGCGTGCACAGGGCGAGGCGTTCAAGGCTGAATGGGCCGCGGAGCTTCCCGATGGCGAGGAGCTAACCGTCTATCGTTCGGGCGAATGGTTCGACATGTGCCGTGGTCCGCATCTCGCCTCGACCGGCAAACTGGATCCTCAAGCCTTCAGGCTGACCCGGGTATCGGGCGCCTATTGGCGCGGTGACCAGAAGAATGCGATGCTGAGCCGCATTTACGGCACCGGCTGGCTCAACAGGAAACAGCTCGATCAGCATCTTCTTCGGCTGGAGGAAGCGGCCAAGCGCGACCATCGCAAGATCGGGCAGGAAATGGATCTGTTCCATCTGCAGTCCGAGGCGCAGGGTTCGGTCTTCTGGCATCCCAAGGGCTATGTCCTGTGGCGCCAGCTGGAGGCCTATATGCGCCGCCGGCTGGATGGCGCGGGCTATCACGAGGTCAAGACGCCGCAGCTGATGGATGCGCGCCAGTGGGAGCAATCCGGCCACTGGGGTAAATATCGCGAGAATATGTTCGTCGTCCCCGACGAAATCCCCAATGCCGAGGAGGATGGCCCAATCCTGTCGGGTCAGGCCGACCTGATGGCGTTGAAGCCGATGAACTGCCCGGCGCACGTCCTCATCTTCCGCCAGGGCATCAAATCCTATCGCGATCTGCCGATCCGGATGGCGGAATTCGGTTGCTGTCATCGCAACGAGGCGCACGGCGCGCTGCATGGCATCATGCGGGTGCGCCAGTTCACGCAAGACGATGCGCACATCTTCGTGCGTGAGGATCAGCTGATCGACGAGATACGCGACTTCTGCGACCTGCTCGACAGCGTCTATCGCGATCTCGGCTTCGAGAAATATGCGATCAAGCTCGCGCTGCGGCCGGAGAAGCGCTTCGGCTCCGACGAGATGTGGGACCGGTCCGAACAGACGTTGCGCGACGCGGTTGCGGCATCCGGCCGCGCGACCGAGGAGTTCGGCTGGGAAGAACTGCCGGGCGAAGGCGCCTTCTACGCACCGAAGCTCGAATTCCACCTGACCGATGCGATTGGCCGCACCTGGCAGGTTGGCACGATTCAGTCGGATACGGTTCTGCCCGAGCGGCTTGACGCGTCCTATGTTGGCGAGGACGGCGAGCGTCACCGCCCGGTCATGCTGCACCGCGCGATCCTCGGCACGTTCGAGCGCTTCATCGGCATCCTGATCGAACATCATGCTGGCCGTTTCCCGTTGTGGCTGGCGCCGGTGCAGGCGGTGGTCGCCACGATCGTGTCCGATGCCGACGGCTATGCCGGTGAGGTCGTTGCGAAGCTCGCCGCGGCGGGCCTGCGAACCGAAGCGGATACGCGCAACGAGAAGATCAACTACAAGGTGCGCGAACACAGCCTTGCCAAGGTTCCGGCATTGCTGGTCGTCGGCAAGCGCGAAGCGGAAGAGGGCACGGTCGCCATTCGCCGTCTGGGCAGCGAAGGTCAGCAGGTGATGAAGCTCGACGACGCGATCGCGATGCTCAAGGCCGAGGCGACCCCGCCGGACCTCCGATAGGACCAGCTCGCGCTCCGAAATGGGCGGTTGCCGAGGCCGAAGGTCGGCTAACGCCCGCTTTCGCTCGGGGGATGCGTTCGGTTAGGGGACGGACATGATTGACCGCCGCACGCTCATGGCGACCAGCGCCGCTTTCGTGTTGGCCGGCAATGCGGCTGCTAAGGGAGGTTCCGCGATGTACGGACTGATCGGACAGATGAAGGCGGTGCCGGGCCAACGCGCCGCGCTGGTGGAAATTCTTCTCGAAGGCACGGCATCGATGCCCGGTTGCCTCAGCTATATCATCGCGGAGGATAAAGCAGACGCGGACGCGCTGTGGATCACCGAAGTGTGGGACAGCCAGCAAAGTCATGCCGATTCGCTCAAGCTTCCTGCGATACAGGCGGCGATCGCCAAAGGGCGACCGTTGATCGACGGTTTCGGCAGCAGGACGGAGACCACGCCATTGGGCGGGGCAGGGTTGGCGACCGGCTGACCCGTCACGGTAAGGCGGCCAGGGAAAATTGCGGTTTCCTACTAACCGTTGGGAAAGCCTGCCCTATATAGAAGCTTCAAGTGACGGGCCTGAGGAACGCCGCGTCTTGGGAGAGCGTCCATGAAGATTGCGTCTATCTTGATTGCCGCGGCATCATTCGCAGCTTTGGCAGCGGCGCCGGTCGTTGCGCAACGCGGTGGGCGCGGCGGACATGGCGGTGGGCCCGGTTTTCACGGTGGCGGCGGCTTTCATGGCGGTGGTTACCGCGGCGGCGGCTTCCGTGGGGGGTATCGCGGCGGCGGTTGGCGAGGCGGTTACCACGGCGGCTATCGTGGTGGTTGGCGCGGCGGTTACCGCGGCGGCTATTATGGCTGGCGCGGCGGTTGGGGTCATGGCTGGCGGGGTTATCCGTATCGGTGGGGCTATCCCGGCTATGCTTATGGGGACGCTTTCGCCTTTGGCCTGTTCGGTGGCTATGCGCTGGGTGCGGCACCGTGGGGCTATAACAGCTATGTCTACGACGTGCCGCCGCCGCCCCCGGCTTATGGCATTTACGATCGACCGGCGCCGTCCGATTTCGTCGGCAGCGTCGATCCGAATGCAGATGCGCCGCCGCCGACCGACGACCGGAATTGCCCGCTTGTCCTCAATCGTACGAGCGATCGCTACGAACCGGACTGCGACTGACACGTAGCGGGTAAGCGCGAGAGCGCCGTTCTCGGCTACGCGGTCGCGCATTCTGGGGATTATGGGAGCCGGCGCGCAATCAGCGTCGGTTGCTCAACAATCCTTGGTGGGTCGAGCTCGTTGCACAAGGCCTGTGCCGTTCTGAGTTCGACCTCAAAACCGAGATTGCCGAAGATGCGGCGGTACAGCCCGATCGACAATTCCCACCATGTATAATTAAAATTGGGTTGGTCCCAGTCGTTCATGGTGCGCATAATCTGTTCATCGCTACTGCCCACGGGCGTGAACGCGACGACCACTGTTTCCTTGGCTAAACGCGCCAGGGTATGGATGAACGGGACTGGGTCAGAGATGTGCTCGACGATCGCGCCGGCGATGACAATGTCGAAGCGTTCGTGCCACTTCCACAGCTCGACGGCCGGCATGTAAACTGCTTCGACCGCACTGCCGCGCTTGTGCCAACTATACCAGAAGCTTCGCTTTAGCCCGTCGAGATAGTGGTTCGTGTCGGCGATCCACTTCCGCCGCCGCTCCGTATAAGGCGAGCCTTTAAACGGGACGCGATGGAATTCCTGGGCGTGTAACGCATCCACCGCGACCACGCGGCTAGCCCCAGCCGCCTCAGCCGAGAAGGCCAGGAAGCCCGAGGCGGTGCCGACGTCCAGTACGGTTTTGCCCGCTACATCGACGCCACCGATATAGGTGTCGAACCGCCCGCGAATGTCCCAATTGACGCCCTCAATGGTTTCGCCATCGGGCAGGTCCATGCAGGTATAGAAGAAGCACGCGTCACGCGCCGGCAGCGGCCACGGCTTTACCGGCGTGAAATCAGGTTCGTACATGCCTGCGACCTCCGAACATCATGATCTCGCCTCGTCTCGCGGAGACGCGTAGCCACTTGCGACAGAATTGATTGGCCCGTTCCAGAAGGCGCTTCGGCATCAATCCCTGAACGGATCGCGCACGAGGATCGTGTCGTCGCGTTCCGGGCTGGTCGATACGATGGCGGCCGGGCAGCCGATCAGCTCCTCGATCCGGCGTATATATTTGATCGCCTGGGCCGGCAGATCGGCCCAGCTGCGCGCGCCGGCGGTTGAGCCGCTCCAGCCTTCGATCGTCTCATAGATCGGTACGACCGACGCCTGATCGCTGGGATGCGGCGGCAGATAATCATAATCTTTGCCGTCGAGCGTGTAGCCGACGCAAATCTTCAGCTCTTCGAAGCCGTCGAGCACGTCCAGCTTGGTCAGCGCGATGCCCGTGATGCCGGAGACCGCGACTGCCTGACGCACCAGCACCGCGTCAAACCAGCCGCAGCGGCGCTTGCGCCCGGTGACCGTGCCGAATTCGTGGCCGCGCACGCCCAGCTGCTCGCCGACCGCATTGTCCTGCTCGCTCGGGAACGGACCCTGACCGACGCGGGTGGTATAAGCCTTGGTGATACCGAGAACGTAGCCGGGCGCATCGGGGCCGAGGCCTGATCCTCCTGCGGCTGTGCCTGCGATCGTGTTGGAGGACGTGACGAACGGATAGGTGCCGTGATCCACGTCCAGCAAGACGCCTTGAGCGCCTTCGAACAGCATGCGCCGCCCGCCCGCCTTGGCTTCGGCGAGGGTGCGCCAGACCGGCTTGGCATAGGGCAGGAGGAATTCGGCAACCTCGCGCAGCTCGGCCATCAAGGCGGCGCGATCCACCGGCGGCTGGTTGAAGCCGGCGCGTAGAGCGTCATGATGCGCGAACAGCCGGTCCAACTCCGGCTCCAGATCGTCGAGATGGGCGAGGTCGCAGACGCGGATGGCGCGGCGGCCAACCTTGTCTTCATAGGCCGGGCCGATGCCGCGGCGCGTCGTGCCGATCTTGCCCGCACCCGATGCATCCTCGCGTAGCCCGTCCAGATCGCGGTGGAAGGGCAGGATGAGCGGACAGGTTTCCGCAACCTGCAGCGTCTCCGGCGAAATAGTGAGGCCGCGCGCCGCAAGCTTCGCTACCTCGTCGCGGAAGTGCCAGGGATCGAGGACGACGCCGTTGCCGATTACCGAGAGCGTACCGCGTACGATCCCCGACGGGAGCAGGCTGAGCTTATAGACATCCTCGCCGACGACGAGGGTGTGGCCGGCATTGTGCCCGCCCTGGAAGCGCACGACAACGTCGGCCCGGCTCGCGAGCCAGTCGACGATCTTTCCCTTGCCCTCATCGCCCCACTGGGCGCCGATGACGGTGACGTTGGCCATTGTCTGCCTTTGCTAATGCGCCGTCATGCCGAACTTGCTTCAGCATCCACTGCGAGGCCAGTTGCCTAGCCGCCGAAGGGGCCCCGAAACAAGGTCAGGGTGACGATCAGGGAAGTTCGACCAGCTCTGATCCTTCAAGCTGGTGGGTACATGTGTGGGGTTTGTCGGATGCGGCGAGCGCGGCCACTGTCGTCCAACCTTCGGCTCGCAACGCGGCCGCCCTGGCTGCATCGTGGCCGATCGGCAGGAACACGCGGCGCACCGGCTCCACACCCAGGCCGATGTCGACGAGTGGATCGATGAACAGGGAGAAGCCGACAGCCGTCTCCTCTTGCCCGTCGCCATGGACGATCGTGTAGCTGCCGCCGCGGCCGATCTCGCCGGCAAGGCCGCCGCCAAAGAGCGAGAAGCCGATCCAGCTTTGATATTCGAAGCCGTGACGTTCAGTCGGATCCAGCGTCAGTGCGACATCGTCACCGATCGATGCCGCAATCGTCTCGATCGCCGACAGCCGCGTGTCGAGCACCTGCGCCTGATCGAGTGTGCGCAACCTAGGCAAGGCGCGGTCCAGCGGCCCGGCGGCGGAGAGCAGCGGCAGATAAGCATCCGCGCCGACCGCGGACAACCCACCGGCATCCTTCGCGTCGAGCAAGGCCCGCACTCGCGCCACGTCGGCAGGGTCGACCGGCAACGCGTCGCCTGCGAGCGTGTCGACCAGATCCGGCAAGGTCAGATCGACGGTGATGTCGGTGACGCCCGCCGCCTTCAAGGCATCAAGCGCGACCCGGATGATCTCGCTCACTGCCGCGACGCTGTCGCTGCCGATCAACTCCGCGCCCGCCTGAGCGAGTTCCCGTTCCGGACGCAATTGGGTTGCCCGCAGCTTGATAACCGGGCCGCCATAAGCGAGCCGCAACGGACGCGGTGCATGCCCCATGCGGGTAGCGGCAATCCGCCCGATCTGCGCTGTCATATCCGGCCGCAGCGCCAGCATGCGCTGCGAGACGGGATCGACCATCCGCAACAGATCCTGCGGCCGCGACGATTTCAGGCGTCCAACCAGGCTTTCTTCGAATTCGGCTAGCGGTGGGGAGACGCGCTCATAGCCATGGCGACCTATCGCAACGATCACGCGATGCATCAGGCGTGATGCCGCTTCCGCTTCGGGCGGAAGACGATCACGGAGCCCTTCGGGCAGGAGGCCGGGTGCGATGGTCATGTTGCGTGCGCCTTTAGCGGTTCCTCGCGGCGGCGGAAGGGGACGTCGAGCGAAAGCTTCGTTGCCGCACGCCACAGCCATTCGAGCGGGCCGTAGAGGAAGTAGCGAAACCACAGCGTCGCGAAGATCAGCTGGACCGCAAAGGCGGTAATGCCCAGCAGCAGGGATTCCACCTGCGTGATCCGGTCCCACAGATGCAGGCCGAAGCCATAGAAGACCGGCACGAAGACGAGGCTCTGCGCGATGTAGAGGGTCAGCGTCATGCGTCCGGCGGGAATCAGCCGCTGCAGGATCCGGCCCGAGCCCCAGAGCCAAAGCTGGACGAAGAGGAGCAGCGAGATCGTCATGCCGGCAATGTCAAGCCAGCCGGCGAGCAGGACGTCCGTCCAATAATAGGGCCCATGGCGATAGCAGCAGACCAGATGGCGCGCATAAGCCATGGGCACGATCGCAAGGATAGCGGCGATCAGTGCAAGGAAACGGAGGCGTGCGAAGCGTTCGGGTTCGGCGAAAAAGCGCTCCCGACCCAGAACGAGGCCAACCAGATAGAGGCCGAGGATCTGAACGATGCGCCCGGTCTCGATGTAGAAGGACCATTTGCTGACCTTGCCGGCGACGAAATTGGCCTGAACGAGATCGCCGAACGATCCGAACAAGGAAGGTCCCATCGCCCCGCCGTCGTTATAAAAATAGGGATCCGCCAAGGCCCAGGCAGCGCCATAATGGCCGGCAGCGATGCGCATGAGCAAGAACGGCTGAAGCAGCAGCACGGCGGCAAGCAGCAGCAGCAGCCGGGTCGACCTGACGCGATCGAACGGGATGAGCAGGAAGCCCGTCGTCGCCAGCACCGCGATGATATCGCCGCGATAAATGAGCGAATGAAGCCAGCCGACCGCGAATAGGATTCCCAGTCGCCAGGCGAACCGCCCCGCGAAAGGTTGTCCCCGCCGGCGTGCGCCATCCATCATGATGAAGAAGCTGAAGCCGAAGCAGACGGCGAGCAGCGTGAAGGATTTGCCGAGGAACAGCAGCAGCACGCCATCCTGCACCAGGCTGGGCGTGGGGCGGGCGTTGTACAGTTCGAAATAGCCGGTCATGTGGACCAGGAAGAGACCGAACAAGGCGTAACCCCGCAATCCGTCGACCATGCCGAGACGGGAAGATTTCGGGGCAGAGGCAGGCGCGTCGGAGGTCATTCAATCCATGCCAGCAAACGGGAATCCCGCCCCCGTCGCATAGAACCGAGCCATGCTCGTTCCACGCGACGCGGACGGGAATAGCCGCCTTACTGGAATTCGAGCGCCTTGACAGTCTTCACGCCCGGCAGCGCCTTGACCTTGTCGAGCGTTGCGGCGTCGACGGGCTGGTCGACCGACAGCAGCAGGACGGCTTCGCCACCCGCGGCGCGACGGCCAAGGTGGAAGGTGCCGATATTGACGCCGGCTTCGCCAAGCGCGGTGCCAAGGCGGCCGATGAAACCGGGCGCGTCCTCATTGACGATATAGAGCATGCGCTCGGTCAGATCGGCTTCGACCTTGACGTCGAAAATCTCGACCAGGCGGGGCTGCGAATTCGCGAACAGCGTCCCCGATACCGAACGTTCGCCCTGGCTGGTCTGCACTGAGACGCGGATCAGCGTGTGGTAATCGCCTTCCCGATCGTGCCGCACTTCGCGTACGTCGAGCCCGCGCTCCTTGGCCAGGTGCGGTGCGTTCACCATATTTACCGTGTCGGAATAGACGCGCATCAGACCCGCCAACACCGCGCCTGTAATCGGCTTGATGTTGAGCTCGGCCGCAGCGCCCTCAACCTCGATTGCGATATGGGTGAGATTGTCGTGCGCGAGTTGGCCGACCAGGCTGCCCAGCTTCTCCGCGAGCGCGAGATACGGCTTCACCTTGGGCGCTTCCTCGGCCGACAGGCTCGGCATTTTGAGCGCGTTGGTGACGCCGCCATTGACGAGGAAGTCCGCCATCTGCTCGGCGACCTGGATCGCCACATTGACCTGCGCTTCGGTGGTCGATGCGCCCAGATGCGGTGTTGAGATGAAGTTGGGCGTGCCGAACAAAGGCGATTCCTTTGCCGGCTCGGTCACGAACACGTCGAGCGCAGCGCCGGCGATGTGACCGGAATCGAGCCCTTCCTTAAGGGCCGCCTCATCGATCAGCCCACCGCGCGCGCAGTTTACGATACGGACGCCCTTCTTGGTCTTGGCGAGATTGTCCTTCGACAGGATATTGCGCGTGCTGTCGGTCAGCGGCGTGTGCAGGGTGATGAAGTCGGCGCGCTTGAGCAGCTCGTCCAGCTCGACCTTCTCGATGCCGAGCTCCACCGCGCGCTCCGGCGTGAGGAAAGGATCGTAAGCGACGACCTTCATCTTCAGGCCAAGCGCACGGTCGGCGACGATCGATCCGATATTGCCGGCGCCGATCAGGCCGAGCGTCTTGTTGGTGACCTCGACACCCATGAAGCGGTTCTTTTCCCACTTGCCGGCCTGGGTCGACTTGTCCGCCTCAGGCAGGTCGCGGGCCAGCGCGAACATCAAGGCGATGGCATGTTCGGCGGTGGTGATCGAGTTGCCGAACGGCGTGTTCATCACCACCACGCCCTTGGCGCTGGCGGCGGGAATATCGACATTGTCGACGCCGATACCGGCGCGGCCCACGACCTTGAGCTTGGTCGCATGTTCCAGGATCGCCTTGGTCACTTTGGTCGAAGAGCGGATGGCGAGGCCGTCATATTCACCGATGATCGCGGCAAGCTCTTCCGGCGTCTTGCCCGTAATCTCGTCCACCTCAACGCCGCGCTCGCGGAAGATCTCGGCGGCGCGGGGGTCCATTTTGTCGGAAATCAGCACCTTGGGCATTGATTAAATCCTAGCTTAGAACCGTTCGGGCTGAGCTTGTCGAAGCCCTGCCTTCTTGAACGGCGAATGAGAAGTGCGGCCCTTCGACAAGCTCAGGGCGAACGGAGATCTGGCTCAGGCCGCCTTGGCGGTCTGGAAGGCCCAATCGAGCCAAGGGCCGAGCGCCTTGATGTCGGCGGTGTCGACGGTCGCACCGCACCAGATGCGCAGGCCCGGCGGGGCATCGCGATATCCCGCAACGTCATAGGCCGCGTCTTCGGCTTCCAGCAGCGCGGCCATCTTCTTGACGAGCGCGAGCTTGGCCGCGTCATCGAGCCCTTCGACAGCATGGTCGGCGAACTTCAGGCAGACGCTGGTGTTCGACCGCGTCGCCGGATCGGCGGCGAGATGGTCGATCCAATCGGTCTTCTGCACCCAGGCGTCGAGCGCGGCGCTGTTCGCGTCGGCACGGCCGATCAGGGCGGACAGGCCGCCAAGGCCCAGCGCCCATTCCAGGCTCCAGATGCAATCTTCGACCGCCAGCAGCGACGGCGTGTTGATCGTGTCGCCCTTGAAGATGGTGTCGTTGAGCTTGCCGCCCTTGGTCATGCGGAAGATCTTCGGCAGCGGCCAGGCCGGCGTGTAGCTTTCCAGCCGCTCAACGGCGCGCGGGCCCAGGATCAGAACGCCATGCGCGCCTTCGCCGCCAAGCACCTTCTGCCAAGAGAAGGTGACGACATCCAATTTATCCCACGGCAGATCGGCCGCAAAGATGCCCGAGGTCGCGTCGCAGATGGCCAGGCCTTGCCGATCGTCTGGGATCCAGTCGCCATTGGGCACGCGCACACCGGAGGTGGTGCCGTTCCAGGTGAAAACGACGTCCGTCGACCAATCGACCGCGTTCAGATCGGGCAGCTGGCCGTAATCGGCCTTCATCACCCTGGCGTCGATCTTGAGCTGCTTGACGACATCGGTGACCCAGCCTTCGCCGAAGCTTTCCCATGCCATCATCGTCGCGGGGCGCGCGCCCAGCATCGACCACAGGCACATCTCTACCGCGCCGGTGTCGGACGCGGGAACGATGCCGAGGCGGTGCGTTTCCGGAAGCTTCAGAATGTGGCGCGTCATGTCCATCGCATGGACGATGCGGCTCTTGCCGAGCTTGGAGCGGTGGGAGCGGCCGAGCGATGCGCTGGCCAGGCCATCAGCGTGCCAGCCGGGTGGCTTGGCGCAGGGACCGGAAGAAAAATAGGGGCGAACGGGCTTCGAGCCCGGCTTCGGTACGTCCGTCAATGTAGTCTCTCCTCGCAGAGAGCACGCGCCGCGTTGGGACGGCGTGGCCCGTCGGCGCTTCTAAAGTCCGACAACGGCCTGTCAATCGAGATCCTGCCGCCAACGGCCAGATTCACGGCATCGACATGCGCTGCGTTGTCACGTCGGCTCCGCTCCAGCGATGGTTTCAGCGGTAGCGTAAGTCCTCACTGCGGTCACCCGATTGGAATGTAGGAGCATTATCAAAGCCAAATGGCGGCCCCACGCTCCCCCTGCATGCCAGCTCTCCACGCGAGAACAGACGACGGAAACTGGGAAAGGCGGATGCGACGCGCGCTCTTGTTTCTTTGGACCGATGCAAAGGATGTTGAATGGCACATGCAATAGAGGCTGAGGCACTGCCGGACGTGCAGTCGCCTCCTGAACACCGCACCGCGCCTAGCCTCGAACAGGTTCTGGCAGAAATCGATGCGCTGGCGCCTGTGGTAAAGGACAGCGGGGCGAAGGCGGAGGTGACACGGCGGGTGCCGCGGGAGGTCGAGCGGCGATTGCGGGATGCGGGCCTGTATCGCCTCTCGCTTCCGCGCAGCCATGGCGGTCTGGAGCTCGACCTGCCGTCGCTGATGAAGGTCACTCAAGAGCTCTCGCGACTCGACGGTTCGATCGGCTGGGTGCTCGGTAGTGTCCGCACCATGTCGTCCGTAGTGGGGGCGCTCTTCAGCCGGGAACGCTATGATCAACTCTATGGCTCAGGCCGCGACGTTGCCTTCAGCTCGGCGGCACAGCCGGCCGGCACGATCGAGGCAAGCGGCGATCAATGGCGTGTCAATGGACGCTGGCCATTCGCCAGCGGCTGCACCGATGCGGATTGGCTCGTCGTCAATTGCGTCGTGGTCGAGAATGGCGAGGTCAAGCCTGGTGCCAGGCCAGGTATGCCCGAAACGCGCTTTGCGCTGATCGCCCCGCATCAGGCGCGGATCGAGGATAGCTGGCATACGATGGGAATGCGCGCGACCGACAGCCATGATCTGGTGCTGGAGAATGTGCTCGTTCCTGTGAACGACCTGATCGATCCGCAGACGGCGCAGCCGTGTTTGCCGGGCCCCCTATATACGTCGCCGTTCCAGACCGTGGCGTTGAGCCATGGTGCGGTATCGCTGGGTATTGCGCAGGCGGCGCTGGACGATCTTTTGACCCTCGCGAGATCCGGGCGCCGCCAATTATACGCCCCGACTGCGCAGAAGGATTCCGAAGTCTTCCACTATGAGGTTGCGCAGGTGGACGCGGATTTGCGTGCGGCGCAGGCCTATTCCGATTTGTTCACGAAAAGGATGTGGCAGCGGCTTCAGGCCGGCGCCGTGCCGTTGGGGCCGCCGCTGCCGGAAACGCTGCAGACAGTCGTCTGGGTATCGGAGACTTGCCGTCGCGTGGCCCGCACTTGCTTCGAATTGGGCGGCGGAGCAGCCGTTTATGATCGGTCGCCGCTGCAGCGGCGGTTGCGCGATATTGAAGTCATATCCCAGCACATGCTGGTGCAGCGGCGTCAGTATAGTGCGGTCGGCGCAGCGCTCGTGGCGGAGCAGTAAACGCCTTACTTGGCCGCCGGCGGGGGATCGAGGTGCGGTGAGGCAGGTGGTGCGGGATGCCCGAGCAGCCCGCTGTCGCTCAGCCAATCCTCGATCTGCTGGGGCGAATGTTTCAGCGCGACCAGGTCTGTCCGCTCGCCCAGATTGTACGCATGACCCCCCGCGCGGTAGATGTGGAGTTCGGCCGACGCGCCGGCTTCGCGATAGAGCTTCAGCAGGTCGATCGGTGGTTGCGAGCAGCATTCGTCATCGTTTGCGGCCGCCAGGAAAATGGGTGGTGCATCCTTCGTTACCCGCTCTTCGGCGTGAAGCGGACCGGGGAAGATCAAGATAGAGAAATCGGGGCGGGCCGACAGCAAATCGATCGCATCCCCTTTGCCCCGCGCCCGCACCGGTGGGCTGAGCGTGATCATCCGGGCGAGCTCTCCGCCGGCGGAGAAGCCGATCACGCCGACGCGCTTGGGATCGACATGGAAGCGGCTGGCATGCGCCCGGATGAAACGCATACCGCGTTCCGTATCGGCGCGCGCATCGTCCAGCGAGTAGGGGGAGCCATCCTCCCGGAAGAGGCGGTAGCGCAGGACGAACGCCGCGACGCCGCGCGCGTTCAGCCATTTGCCGACGGCATCACCCTCGGTCGTGGTGACCAGCAGGCGATGTCCACCCCCCGGCACCACAAGCACGGCAGTCCCATTGGCTTTGGTGGGATCAGGCAGATAGGCGGTGACGCTGGGATTATTGACGCGCTTCGTCCAATAATCCTGGGAGAGTTCGGGGATCGAGGCCTTGCTTTCGAAGCCAGGAACGCCGCGCTCCCAAAGCGGAAACCGTTCCTGCGCGACGGCCTTGCCGGCGATCAACGACAGGCAGGCCGCGGCCAGCGTGGCGACGCGTTTCATGGGCAATTCCCCTCTCGATTATACGTCCAGCATCGTGCCCGGCCGTCGATCCTGTCAAGCGGCGTGGCGTGCGATCGATCAGCCGCAAACGGATGGTCGGGGCGGGGAGGGCAGGCTAGGGTGCGCCATGCGTCCCCTGATCCCGATCATCCTGTTGTGCATGCTGGCAGGATGTCTCGGACAGAAGCCGCAGCCCAGTCGACCGCGCCCGCTGCCGCTTCCGATCGACGATGCGCGCGCCTTCCGCGGTTGCCTAGCGGATCTGAATGCCCTGGGCGCGAAAGTGGAGCCGCTGCCGGATCGGACCTGGCCCAACGGATGTTCGGCCACGCAGTCGGTCAAGCTGGTCGCGATCGGCATACCGGTCACCAATCTTGGCGCGGTGAAATGCGGCATGGCACTGCCTTTCACCCAATGGGTGCAGCAATTCGTGCAACAGGCGGCGCGCGCACGGTTTGGAACCTATGTCACGAAGATCGAGAGCTTCGGCTCCTTTGCGTGCCGGCCGGTGAACAATATTCAGGGCGGCCGCTTGTCCGAACATGGTCGCGCCAACGCGATCGACATTGCCGCCTTCAATCTGGCCGATGGCCGCAGGATCACCGTGAAGGCCGATTGGAATGGACCGGACAGTCGCGCGCGCGCCTTCCTGCGCGACCTACACACCGCCGCCTGCCGTCGTTTCAACGTGGTGCTGGGCCCCGATGCGAACGCCTATCACCAGGATCATTTTCATTTCGATATGGGGCGCGGGCCTTATTGCCGCTGAGCGGCGGCACCTGATCACCCCAAGCAGCACGTTCCAAAACAGCGGCGATCCGCTTGGCGTGCCGTGCAAAGCGCTTCCCCCTGCGCGGATCAAGGTCTACCGGCGGCCCAATGACTGACACGACTATTCCCAATCGCATTTTCCCCAAAGCCAAGGATGATGCGGCTTCGGCCGCACAACAGGCCGGCCATGTCCTGCCGCAGACGTCTGATCCGGCCTATCGGCTCGCCTATCAGGATACCGACTTCCTGCTCCGAGACGATCTGCGTCCGGTGCGTTTCCAGCTGGAGCTGATGAAGCCCGAATTGTACCTGGAGGAAGCAGGCATCGGCTCGACTTTCGTCATGTACGGCTCTGCCCGCATCCCGTCGCCGGAGCGCGCCGACCTGCTGGTCGAATCGGCGAAGACCGATACACAGAGGCGCATTGCCGAAAGGCTGAAGGCCAAGTCGCATTACTACGACGTGGCACGCGAGCTTGCCCGGCTGGCAAGCGCTGCGCCGTCATCGTCGGACGGCACGCGCCAGTTCGTGGTCTGCTCGGGCGGTGGCCCGGCGATCATGGAAGCCGCCAATCGCGGCGCGGCTGATGTCGGCAAGGATTCCGTCGGCCTGAACATCGTGCTGCCGTTCGAGCAGGCGCCGAACGAATATGTCACCCCGCATCTGAGCTTCAATTTCCATTATTTTGCGCTGCGCAAGATGCACTTCCTGATCCGCGCGCGGGCGGTAGCGGTTTTCCCCGGTGGTTTTGGAACGTTCGACGAATTTTTCGAGCTGCTGACGCTGGTGCAGACTGGCAAGACCGCCGTGCTGCCGATCCTGCTCTACGGCAAGGAGTTCTGGAACCGCGTCGTCAACTTCGACGCACTGGTGGAAGAAGGCGTCGTCGCGCCTCAGGATCTGGACCTGTTCCGCTTCTGCGAGACCGCAGAGGAAGGCTGGGAGTGCGTCCAGGAATTTTATCGCACCAACCAACAGCCGCTATTCCGCAAGGGCCGCGGCGAGAAGAAATAGAACGCGTCTGCCTGCTCAGGCGACGGCCCCAAAGAAAAAGGCGGGGGCTTCGGCCCCCGCCTTTTTTATTGCCTGAGGTTTCGCCCTCGCGGGAGAAATTACAGGGCGGCCTTGAGATCCTCGACCAGGTCGGTGCGTTCCCACGGGAAGAAATCCCCCTCCGGCTGACGGCCGAAGTGACCATAAGCCGCGGTCTTCTGATAGATCGGCTTGTTCAGCCCAAGGTGCGTGCGGATCGAGCGTGGCGTGAGGCCGCCCAGCTTCTGGATGTTCATGATCGCGGCTTCGATCTTGTCGTCGCCGACGGTGCCCGTGCCATGCGTGTCGACATAGAGCGACAGGGGCTTGGAGACGCCGATCGCATAAGCGAGCTGGATCGTGCAGCGCTGCGCGAGACCGGCCGCAACGATATTCTTCGCCAGATAGCGCGTGATGTACGCGGCCGAACGATCGACCTTGGTCGGATCCTTGCCGCTGAACGCGCCGCCGCCATGGGGCGATGCGCCGCCATAGGTGTCGACGATAATCTTGCGGCCGGTGAGGCCAGCGTCGCCGTCCGGGCCGCCGATCTCGAAGCTGCCGGTCGGGTTGATGTGATATTCCGTCGCGTCGGACAGCAGCTCCGCCGGGAGGATATCGGCGACGACCTGCTTCACATAGGCCTTGAGCTCGGCTTCCTTCTCGCCCTCGTCATAGCCCTTGCCATGCTGGGTGGAGACCACGATCGCGGTCGCAGCGACCGGCTTGCTGCCCTCGTAGCGCAAGGTGACCTGGCTCTTGGCGTCCGGCTCCAGAAAGGGTGCGGTGCCCGAATGACGATCGGCGGCCATCCGCTCGAGGATCTTGTGGCTGTAATAGAGCGTCGCCGGCATCAGATCGGGCGTATCGTCGGCGGCATAACCGAACATGATGCCCTGATCGCCGGCGCCTTCGTCCTTGTTGCCGGATGCGTCCACACCCTGCGCGATATGCGCGGACTGCGGATGCAGATTGTTTTCGAAGCGGAAGGTCTGCCAGTGAAAGCCGTCCTGCTCATAGCCGATCCGCTTCACGGTGGCGCGAACGGTGTCTTCCACTTCCTGCTGAACGCCGGGCGCCCAATTGCCGGCCTCGTCCATGATGCCCTTGCCGCGAATCTCGCCCGCCAGCACGACCAGCTGGGTCGTCGTCAACGTCTCGCACGCAATCCGCGCCTCGGGATCCTTGCCGAGGAACAGATCCACTACGGCGTCGGAAATCTGGTCTGCCACCTTGTCGGGATGACCTTCCGAAACGCTTTCCGACGTGAAGAGATAGTCACTGCGCATGGGGTAAGAATTCCTCGGATGAGGGCCGAAGGCCGGATATAAAGCAATTGTTATATGTGCCGCTTAGCTTGCGCGGCGTCGACTGGCAAATCCGATTGCAAGCAACAAAAGGCCCACAAGCGCCGGCAACAGATTGCCGAACCGTGCGAACAGAGTGGGGGGACGCGCTTCGGGAAGAGGCAGTTCGATGGCGCCGGCCGTTCGCCAGGGCAGAGACGCAAGCAGCCGCCCGTCGGTATCGATGATGGCGGAGATACCGGTCGGCGTGGATCGTACGATCGGCATGGCTTCTTCGGCCGCACGCAACCGCGCCTGCGCCAGATGCTGCGGCGGGCCCCATCGCCCGAACCAGGCGTCGTTGGACGGATTGAACAGAAAGCGGGGGCGATTCGCGCGATCGATCACCTGCCCTGAAAAGATGATCTCGTAACAGATCTGCACACCGACCGGCCCCACACCCGGCAGGGCGACATTCCCGGGGCCAGGGCCGGAATCAAAATCCGCATCTCCCGGCGCCAGTCGCGACAATCCAAGATGCGACAGGAGCGGGCGCATCGGCAGATATTCACCGAACGGCACAAGATGAGATTTGTCGTAACGGCCGAGGATGCGGGCGTCCGCATCGATAGCGAAGAGGCTGTTGGCGGCCGCGACAAGATCCCCATTCTCGTTGAAGCGCACCGTTTCCGCCCCGGTCAGCAGAAGGTCGCGTGGGCCGAGCAAGTTTGCCAAGGCGCGCCGCGTGAGTGCATCCTGCTCCAGTTGGGCAGGAATGGCGACTTCGGGCCAGAAGATGATGCGCGGGCGTGCGCCCGGCATCCCGCTCAGGCCCGTCAGGCGCCGATAATTGTCTGCGCTATGGGCCTCGTCCCACTTGTTCTCCTGGCCGATATTAGGCTGCACCACGTGCAGCAGTGGACCGGCTGGGGCGGGCGCATCGGGTGCGGCCCAATCGACCGCGAAGAGAGTGCCGCCAGCCAGCGCTGCGCCAACGCCCAAGGCTGCAAGGCCCAGCCGGCGCGCACGATCCGAAGCCGGCGTGCGCAAGGCCGCGACGCCATAACGGAAGAGCAGGAGCAGGAGACCAGCATAGGCCACGCTCAGTCCCGATAGGCCATAGGTGCCGATCCATTTCGTGATGCGCAGAACACCGGGCAGCGGTGCCCAGATCGCGGCAATCGGGTTCCAGGCGAAGCCGGTGAGCAGCACCGCGCGCAGCATCTCGGCCGCGAGCCAGCATCCGGCAAAGGCGCAGACGAGCGCCAGACCCGGTCGGCCGCGGGCGATCCACCAGGCGGCCGCGGCGGCCAGAGCGGGGTAGAGCGCGAGGAAGAGCGACAACAGCACGACCGCAACCCAGCCCAGCCATGCCGGCATGGCCGCCTGATAGGTGAAAGCGATCGCGATCCAATTCAGGCCCAGGCAGAAGAAGCCCAGTCCGAACCACCAGCCCAACCCCGCCGCACGGCGCAGTGTGCCGGCTTGGCCGATGGCGGCGATCAGGCCGGCCAGCGCGACCAGCGTGAGCGGCCAGAGACACAGCGGGGCGAAGCCGCAGGCGGCGGCAAGTCCCAACAGGAACGCGAACGGATAGGCGCGGGGCGCGCCGGACAGAAGCATGCAGGCCCTTTAGCGTGGCCGATGCAAAGGTGGAATGACGCATGGCGGCATGCCCGCTATAAGGTTTCAATGACGCGTCAGCCCTTCCATCTCGCCTTTCCGGTCCATGATCTCGCCGCGGCGCGCGCTTTCTATCGCGACGTGCTGGGCTGCAGCGAAGGGCGCAGTTCGGACCACTGGATCGACTTCGATCTACGAGGGCACCAGATCGTCGCGCATCTGGATCCCGCCGCCCGTCCGGCTTCGGTCACGAACCCTGTTGACGGCCATGACGTACCGGTTCCGCATTTCGGCGTCGTGCTGGAGTGGGATGATTGGCACGCTTTGGCAGCGCGCCTGGACGCCGCGGGCATCATCTTCGGCATCGCGCCGCATATCCGCTTCGCCGGCCAGGTCGGCGAACAGGCGACCATGTTCTTCCGCGACCCGTCCGGAAATGCGCTGGAATTCAAAGCCTTCCGCGACATCAATCAGTTATTTGCGACGGCGTGAGCCCCCGTCAGGCTTTGGCCTTCCCGTGCGCGACACATAGCCGCTGGATCAACGCAGCAGTTTCGTTCCCTGATCGCGCACGGCGGCGCTGATGAGGCCGGTGAAATAAGCGAGCATCGCGGGCAGGGTGACGTGCACGCGGACGAGGCTCTCCAGGACCTCGAGCCGAACCGGAATGGTCTGGCCCATCGCCTTGATCTCCAGCGCCATTTCATTCTCGCTCGGCCAGGAGGACTGAATATCGGCAACGCCGCCCGGTATGTGGCCTCCCAGTTCACCGATGCGGGATTTGAGCCGGGCCCGCGCGCCGTCGCGCCCAAGCTGGTGCGGCACGTCGATGGTGACGGGCACCGACATCAGCGCGCCGCCACCCGCCAGATCATCCCGCCGACATCATCCGCAACCAGCAATCCACCCTGCTTGTCGATGACGACGCCAACCGGGCGACCGCGTGCTTCGCCCTTATCGTTCAGGAAGCCGGTGAGGATATCGATCGGTCTGCCGACGGGCTTCCCGTTGGCAAACTTGACGAAGATCACCTTGTAACCGGACGGCGGGCTCCGGTTCCAGGAACCATGCTGGCCGATAAATGCACCGTCCGCATAACCGCCGCCTAGCTTTTGTCCGGTTGCGAACGTCAGCCCGAGCGATGCCGTATGCGGCCCCAACGCATATTCCGGGCGGATCGATGTCTCCTCAATCAGTTCCGGCACCGGGTCCTTCGGCCGGCTGTCGGGGTAGGTGCCCCAGTAGAACCATGGCCACCCATAGAAACCGCCAAACTGAACGCTGGCGAGATAATCGGGGACCAAATCCGAGCCCAGCCCGTCGCGCTCGTTCACGACCATCCACAAGGCATGGGTGGTCGGCTCCCACGCCAGCCCATTCGGGTTGCGGACGCCATAAGCATAGATGCGATGATCGCCGGTTTTGATGTCGATCTCCCAGATCGCCGCGCGGCCGTCTTCGGCTGCCATGCCGCGTTCGCCGACGTTGGAATTGGAACCGACCGTGACATATAATTTGGTGCCGTCCGCGTTGGCGACGACGTTCTTGGTCCAATGATGGTTGATCGTCCCGGCGGGCAGATCGACGACTTTCTGCGGCTTGGCGGTGATGCGCGTTTCGCCAGGCTTGAAGGGGAAGCGCAGCAGCGCGTCGGTGTCGGCCACGTAAAGCGTGTCGCCAACCAGCGCCATGCCGAACGGCGAGTTCAGATTGTCCAGCAGCACCGAACGCTGATCGGCGACGCCGTCGCCATTGGTATCGCGCAGCAACAGGATCCGGTTGGGACTCTTGCTGCCCGCGCCGGCCCGCTTCATCATCATCTTCTGTACCCAGCCCTGGATGCCGACGCTATCGTCCGGCTTGGGCGGCGCATTGGTTTCCGCGACCAGCACGTCGCCATTGGGCAAGGTCAGCAGCCAGCGGGGATGATCGAGCCCGGTGGCAAACGGCTGGACTTTCAGCCCGGCTGCGGGGGTCGGCAGCTCACCCGGCTTCCAGCCTACGGCCTTGGCGACATTCACCAGCGGGATCAGGCCGGTGCGCGGTTTCCCGATCGTGGGCTGGGTGCCCTGCACCGCGCTGATATCCAGCTGCGCGCGTTGCCGATAGGAGGAGATATAGAGCGTGGCGGCGCCGATGACGACGATCAGGGCCAGCGCTGCGACCAAGACGATGAGCACGCGTTTGATCATGCAATCACCATAAGCCCGCCGCCATCAGGAGGAAAGCGGCATCACTCGAGCGGCGCGACCTCGATCGGGGGGTGGAGGCGCAGCCGGGTGACACGGCGCGAATCCGCGTCGGTCACTTCCAGCCGCCATCCGCTCGGGTGGAGTACGGTCTCGCCCGCCTGCGGCACGTGGCCGGCAAGCACGGTGGCAAGCCCGCCGAGCGTATCGATATCCTCTTCCACCTCGCCCAGTCGTGGATCGATGATCTCGGCAACCTCTTCCAACTCGGCACGGGCATCCGCGAGCCAGGCGCCGTCGTCCAGCGGCACGAGGGCCGCTTCCGGCGCATCGTCATGCTCGTCCTCGATCTGGCCGACGATTTCCTCGACGATGTCCTCGATCGTCACCAAACCTTCCGTGCCCGAATATTCGTCCAGCACGATGGCCAGGTGCGTGCGGGTCGCGCGCATCTCCGCGAGCAGGTCCAGCACGCCCATCGACTCCGGCACGTAACGCGGCTGGCGGATCAGCGGCGCGATCGTATCCGGGGCAGGCTCGCCATTGGCGAGGATGACGAACACATCCTTGATGTGGATCATCCCCACGACCTCATCGAGCGTGCCGCGATAAACGGGCAAGCGGCTATGACCGGCCTCCGCAAATGCGGCGACCAGATCGGCAAAGCTGATCGTCTCCGGCACGGCGATAATGTCGGCGCGCGGCACGCCGGCGTCGCCGGCCGTGCGATCACCAAAGTCGAGCAGGTTGCGCAGCATTTGGCGCTCAGCGCTCGATAAATCACCTTTAGTGGGAGCATCATCCTCATGCTCCTCGATCGCTTCTTCGATCTGGTCGCGAAGCGTTGGCTCGCTCTCGTTACCGAAGATCAGGCTGCGCAGGCCCGCCCACAATCGTCCCCCTTCATCAGGCATCGCCGGTCTTAGTCCTCACGAATAGCATAAGGGTCGCTGATGCCCAGGGAAGCGAGCGCGGCGCGCTCACTCTCCTCCATGGCCTCGGCCTCGGCTTCGCCCTGTTCATGATCATAGCCTAGCAAATGCAGCGTACCGTGGACAATCAGGTGGGTCGCATGGGCCTCGATCGGCACCTGTTTGTCGGCCGCTTCATGTGCCGTGACGTCATGCGCGAGCACGATATCGCCCAACAACGTTTCGCCATCATCGTCGCCGGCGTTCAGGCTATCGAGCAGATCGGGCTGCACCATCGGAAAAGACAGGACGTTGGTCGGCTTGTCCTTTTGGCGATAATTTCGGTTGAGCGTTCGCACCTCGTCATCGGACGTGAAGCGGACCGACACTTCGACCATCACCGGCAAGGTCGCGATATCGCCGTGCGCGCTGGCTTCGATCGCCACCCGCACCGCGCGCTCAGCAAGCGCTTCCCAGTCGCCGGTCGGCCAGGGCGTTTCTACGGCAGTTTCAACCTGGATCATCGTGCTGGCTTACGCGCCTTCGCCTTCATAAGCCTCGACGATACGCCCAACGATGGGATGGCGGACGACGTCGGCGGCGCTGAAGCGGATCGTCGCGATCCCTTCGACGCCTTCGAGTCGGCCGACCGCGTCCGCAAGGCCAGACTTGCCAATGTCGGGCAGGTCGACTTGGCGTGGATCGCCACACACCACCATCCGGCTATTTTGCCCGAAGCGGGTGAGGAACATCTTCATCTGCGCCGGCGTGGTATTCTGCGCCTCGTCCAGGATGATGAACGCATCCGCCAGCGTGCGGCCGCGCATGAAGGCGATCGGCGCGATCTCGATCTCGCCGCTGGCGATGCGGCGCTCCACCTGCTCGGCGGGCAGCATGTCGTACAGCGCGTCGTAGAGCGGGCGGAGATAGGGATCGACCTTCTCTTTCATGTCGCCCGGCAGGAAGCCCAGCCGCTCGCCTGCCTCGACCGCGGGGCGCGACAGGATCAGGCGGGTGACCTGGCCCTGGATCAGCATCTGCACCGCCTGCGCCACCGCGACATAGGTCTTGCCCGTCCCGGCCGGCCCGAGCGCGAAGATGACGTCGGACGAGGCGAGCGCGTGCATGTAGCGCGTCTGCGTCATCGATCGCGGTACGATCGTCTTCTTGCGCGTGCGGATCATGATCGTCGGCGGTTCGGTTACATCCTGGCGGATAATGCCGTCCAGAACGGGCTCGGCAGACATGCTGATCACCGCTTCGACCATGCCGGCGTCGATATCGTCCCCCTTGACGATGCGGTTGTAGAGACCTGTCAGCACCTCGCGCGCGCGGCCGGCCGCCTCGGCCTCGCCCTCGATCTGCACCTTGTTGCCGCGCGCACTGACATAGACGCCGAGGCGATTTTCGATCGCCACCAGATTCTGGTCATATTCGCCGAACAGGCGCCCGAGCAGCTGCGGCCGATCGAACAGGATCTCGAGGCGGGCGCGATCGCCGGCCTGGGCGGGGACGGGCTTGCGGCTCATTCGGTCCTTTCGAATCTCACCCGACGAAGATGGTGCGCCATCGCGGGGAAAGAAAGCCGAAATTGGTCGATAAACATTATCCGATGCGAATTCTTGCCCAGACGGGCAGATGATCCGAAGCATTGCGCGCCAGCGGTGAATTGTGGACGCCGGAATCCAGCACCTCGATCCCCTCGCTGACGAACATGCGATCAAGCTTGCCGACTGGCTGCCGCGCATGGAAGCTCGGGCCCAGCGGCACGATCCGGTGGTGCTGGCAGAAATCGCGGATGCAGCCGCTGTTGCGCCATTCGTTCAGATCACCGGCCATCAGCAGCGGCAGCCGATCCGGTTGCTGTTCCAGCTCAGACAGGATCGCACGTGCCTGCTTGCGGCGCCACAGACCCGATAGATCCAGATGCATGCCGACCAGGCGCAACGTCGCGTCGTGGAATTGTATATCCGCCATCACGGCGCCGCGTGGTTCAAGCGATGGTAAGTGCACGGGCTGGTGGCGGATGATTTCCACATTTGGTCCAATCAGCACGGCATTGCCGTGCCAGCCGATGCTCCCGGGCCGCATCTCGTACGGGACCGGGCGGTAGACGCTATGTTCGGCCAGCATGTGCAGCGGCAACGCGCTATGCCGATCGCCGAAGCGCCGATCGGCTTCCTGCAGCAGCACCACGTCGGCGCCGATCTCGGCCAATATCTCGATGATTCGTTCCGGTCGGCGGCGGCGGTCGGCGGCGATCGCCTTGCGAATGTTGTAGCTAGCAATCAGCACCATGGCCTCCGAACCGCGCGCTTTTGATCCTGTTCCGTAAAGCTTTGCAAACTGCGGCAATGCTGCAACAGCACGTCGCTTTTCGCTGCAGCGCAGGGGCTCATGTTGCGGCGCGGAAAGGGCCTGTGTAAGTTTCTGTCAGGCCGCGACAGGGGTTGCTCGCGGAAAAGAGTCATCGAGCTGTCATGTAGGGCGCACAAGGCGCCCGCAACACGCTTAAACAGGGGCACTTACATGAAGAAACTGCTTGCAGGCTGCGCGTTCGCCGCGCTTGCCACCAGCGCCGTCTATGCGCAGGAAACGACCTCCAGCATCCAGGGCACGGTCACTGCGGGCGGACGTCCGGTTGCCAATGCGACCGTGCGCGTAACGCACGTTCCATCGGGAACCGTTTCCGTCGCGACGACGCGCGCTGACGGCAATTTCGGCGTTTCCGGTCTTCGTGTCGGCGGTCCCTTCACGGTTGCGGTCAGCTCGCCCGATTATGCCGATGCGCAGATCACCGACATTCAGACGGTCGTAGGCCAGCCCCTGTCGCTGCCGATCGAGCTGCAGCCTTCGGGCGAAGAGGTCGTCGTGACTGCGGTTCGCGTACCCGGCGCACGTGTCGTTTCTGCCGGACCGACCACGGTTCTGACCGCGGCCCAGATCAGCAAGGTCGCATCGATCAATCGCGACATCCGCGATCTGATGCGCCGCGATCCCTTCGCCAATATCGACAAGAGCAGCGCGACCGCCGCCGTCAGCTTCGCCGGCCAGAATCCGCGCTTCAACCGCTTCACCATCGACGGCGTGCCGATCACCGACAGCTTCGGCCTCAACCCGGACGCACTGCCGTCGCGCCGTGGCCCGGTGCCACTGGATGCGATTGGCCAGTTCGAAACCAAGGTCGCGCCCTATGACGTGCGCGAAGGCTTCTTCCAGGGCGGCGTCGTCAACGCGATCCTGAAGTCGGGCACCAACGAATTCCACGGCACCGGCTTCTACAGCTACACCGATGACGGCCTCGTCGGTAAGAAGACCAAGCCCTATCTGGGCGGCAGCGCCGATGGCCGCGTTGCGGTCTCCAAGTTCAAGAACAAGGATTACGGCTTCGAGATCGACGGTCCGATCATCAAGGACAAGCTGTTCTTCATGATCGCCGGTGAGCGCGTCCGCGCTGCGACGCCCTATCCCTACGGCACGGTCGAGGACAATGGCGGCGTTCCGGTCACCAACCTCACCAACGCGCAGCTGACCCAGATCGTCGGCATCGCCCAGTCCAAATATAATTATGATGCGGGCGGGATCGTCCGGAACAATGGCGACAAGGACGACCGCCTGGTCGGCCGCCTCGACGCCAACCTGAGCGAGACGCAGCGTCTGTCGCTGACCGGCATCTACACCAAGGATTCGCTGATCAGCCTTACCAATACGGGCACCGGCACGCTCAGCCTGGACTCCAACTCCTACGTCAAGCCGAACAAGGTTTATGCCGGCATCGGCCAGCTGAACTCGGATTGGGGCGGTGGTTTCTCGACCGAAATCCGCGGTCTGTACAAGCAGTATGACTCCGGTCAGCTGCCGCGGGGCACTTTGGCTTCCCAGGCGACCATCTGCACCGCTGCGACCTCCGACCGCGTCGGCAGCGGGACCGGCGATACATTCACGCAGGCGACCAACTGTCCGGTCAATACCGCTCAGATCGCGCTCGGCACCGGCGGTCCCAGCCAGGCGAACATCCTTCACGTGAAGACCTATGGCGGGTCGGCGCTGGCCAAGCTGTCGACCGGCGATCATAACATCCGCGCCTTCTTCGAAACGCAATATACGAAGAGCTACAACCTGTTCGTGAATGGGGCGCTCGGCACCTATTATTTCGACTCGATCGCCGACTTCCAGGCCGGCAACGCGCAGTCGTTCAGCTACACGAATTCGCCGACGCTGGATTCCAACGACGCCGCGGCCAAGTTCAACTACAGCATCTACACGGTCGGCGCGCAGGATAGCTGGCGCGTCAACAGCATGCTGAACGTGACCGCCGGCCTTCGCTACGACATGTATGGCGGTGGCAGCCGCCCGGCGCTCAATCCGATCTTCGTACGGCGCTATGGCTTCGGCAACGATTCCTACATCAACGGCAAGTCCTTGCTGCAGCCGCGCTTCGGCTTCGACTTCACGCCGGTTTCGCGCCTGACCATCCGCGGTGGCGGCGGCATCTTCGGCGGTGGCACGCCCGACGTCTATATCGGCAACAGTTTCTCGAACACCGGCGTGCTTTCGACGACGCTGACGGCGCGCCTGAGCGATCAGGGCCGTACCCAGATCAACGGCCAGAACAATGTGGCCGGCGCGGGCCTGCTCAACAATGTCAACCTGACCCAGCTGCCGTCGGGGGCGAACCCGCTGCTGCAGGCGCAGGGTGGTTCCAACCTGACGTCCAACCCGAACAACACGACGACGCTCAATGCGCTGGATCCGAACTTCAAAATCCCGTCGCAGTGGCGCTTCACCCTGTCGGGCCGCTGGGATGCGGATCTCGGCCCGCTCGGCGATCACTGGCGCTTTGGCCTGGACGGCTTCTATTCGAAGGTCCGCAACCAGGTTGCGGTTATCGATCTGCGCTCGGTTCCGATCGCCGGCCAATTCACCCCTGACGGTCGTCAGCGTTACCAGAGCGTGATTACCGCGGCGGCAACCGATAGCGGCGCCGATTATTTGCTGACCAACAGCGGCAAGGGGCGCAGTTATATCGCCGTTGCCAGCCTGTCGAAGGCCTGGAACTTCGGCCTGAGCGCTTCGGGTAGCTTCACCTACCAGAATGTGAAGGACAACCAGGCCTTCACCTCCTCGATCGCCAACTCGAACTACAGCAACGGCGCCTATAACGATCCGAATAGCCTGTCCGGCGCCTATGGCCATTCGAACGACGAAGTGCCGTACGCCTTCAAGTATAACGTTTCGTTCGAGCGTGCCTTCTTCGGCGACTACAAGACCCGCATCGACCTGTTCGGTGAAACGCGTCAGGGCTATAATTACAGCTATGGCTTCCAGGATACGAGCTCGGGCCGCAGCTCGATCTTCGGCACGGTTGCTTCGGCCAGCCGCTATCTGTTCTACGTGCCGACGGTGAACGATCCGCTGGTTCGTTATCTCGATACGGCAACCCAGACCTCGGTTGAAAACCTGATCCAGGCAACGAGCCTCAGCAAATATCGGGGTCAGGTTGCACCGCGCAACGCCTTCCATTCCAAGTGGTTCACGCGCATCGATCTCCATGCCGAGCAGGAGATTCCGACCTTCATCGGCAAGTCGCGCATTACCTTGTGGGCCGACGTCGAGAATTTCACGAACCTGATCAACCATAAGTGGGGCCAGCAGCTTCGCGCCAACTTCCCGTATAACAAGACGGTGGTGCGTGCGACGTGCGAAGCCTTCAACGGCAATCCGTGCGGCCGCTACGTATATTCGCAGCCGACCTCGGACGTTGCGCGGGCGGATTCGCTGGTCAACGGCAGCCTTGGCGCATCGCTCTATGCGATCCGCATCGGTGCACGCTTCAGCTTCTAAGCTGAGCCAACCGGCAAAGAAGAAAGCCCCGTCGCTCTCCCGAGCGGCGGGGCTTTTTCTTGCCGTGAAGCGGAAGCGCTACGGCTTGCAGTGGAGGGAGGGGATTAGGGCAGGCGCTCGTTGGGATCCAACCCCCACAAACCATCCTGCTCGATGAAGCCGACCTTTTCGTCGATCTGGATCCGACAATATTGGCCGTCGCATTTGGAGATGCGACCGATGACGCCGGGCTCGGCCTGCCATAGCAAAGGCGCGTCGTCCTGCGGTGCCGAACGGATCGGACGCATGCTGCCGCTGACAATTGCCGTGCGGCGGGCGGCCAAGAGGCTGGCTAGCATCCAGCCGGCGCTACCGTCTCGTTCCTGCACGCGCCGCCAAGGGCCGACGATCTGCAGCACGCGGATCGGCAGATCGCGCCGCTTATACAGCCACAGAGCGGGATAGGTGCGATCCGGGCCGGTACGCATCAATGCCTTGCCCGCCGAGATCGACGCCCAATAAGGCACGGATCGTTCCTGGGCCGCGACCGGGGTCGCGGCAAGCAGGCTGAAGAGCAGGGCGGCGTGGAGCGAGCGAGGCATGGCCTGTTCCTACAGGCCTGCCCCGCTCTCGGATAGTCGCTGCCTCAGCGCGGATTGGCTTGCAGCCAGGCCAGGACCTTATCCGGCGCGCTTTCGCCATAGGGATCTTCGTCCGCGCCCTCATCATTGATGCCCGGCTCTTCGAACCAACCGGTGATCACGCCATCGTCCACGACCATCGCGTACCGCCACGAGCGCTGCCCAAAGCCCAGATGATCCTTGTTGATCAGCATGCCCATGCGGCGCGTGAATGCGCCCGATCCATCGGGAGCAAGCTTGACCTTCTCAAGGCCGAGATTCTTACCCCATTGGAACATGACGAAGGCGTCGTTGACCGACAGGCAGTAGACTTCATCGGCGCCGGCAGCGCGCAATTCGTCATATTGCCGTTCAAAGGCCGGGCATTGTTCGGTCGAGCAGGTAGGGGTGAAAGCGCCGGGCAATGCGAAGACGACGATGCGGCCCTTGCCGAACATGTCGCCGGTTTGTCGATCCTGCCAGCGGAACGGGTTTGGGCCTTCGACGCTTTCGTCGCGGACACGGGTCTTCAGGGTAACGTCGGGAATTTCGCGGCTAAGCATCTGGAACTCCTGGTTAGTCGCGGTCCTGTTAACGGCGCCTGCGGCTAGGTGGAACCGTTCCTGTCGGCTTCACCGGTCGCGCTTATTGGATCGGCCCTTCGGCGCGACCCTGAACGAACTGATCCACATAGGGGTTGCCGCTGTCGTACAGACGATCGCGCGGGCCGATCCATACGATCTTCCCCTGATACAGCATCGCCACGCGATGTGCGATCTTGCGGGCGGATGCCATGTCGTGGGTGATCGTCAGCGCGGTCACGCCAAGATCGTCCACCAGGCTCACGATCAGATCGTTGATCACGTCCGCGCGGATAGGATCGAGACCGGTTGTCGGCTCGTCGAAGAAGATGATCTCGGGGCGCGGCGCGATGGCCCGGGCGAGTGCAACGCGCTTCTGCATGCCACCCGATAATTCGCTGGGGCGCAGGTTGAGAATGCGTTTGTCCAGTCCAACCCGCTCGAGATTCTCCTCGGCGATCGCGCGCATGCGCGAGCCCGTAACCGCGCGCCCCTGGGTGAGGCCGAACGTGACGTTGCGCCAGACCGGCATGGAATCGAACAGAGCCGACCCCTGAAACAGCATGCCGAACTTCGCCCGCATGCGATCCAGTGCCGCGCCACGTAGCCCGACGACGTCTTCGCCATCGACTTTGATCGATCCGCGGTCTGGCCGGAGCAAGCCGAGGATACATTTGAGCGTAACGGATTTCCCGCTGCCGGACTGGCCGATGATGGCGAGGCTCTCGCCCGGCTCGATCGCCAGATTGATGCCGTCCAGCACGACATTGCCGGCGAAGACTTTGGCCACATCCTCCAGCAGGATCTTCGATTGGGGCATCAGCCGAAGACCATGGCGGTAATCAGGAAGTTGGAGCCCAGGATCAGCATGAACGCGCCGACCACGGCATTGCGGGTCGCATTGCCTACGCCGGCGGCGCCGCCGCTGGTGCGGTAGCCGTGGTAGCAGCCCATCAAGGCGATGAAGAAGCCGAACACGCCGGCCTTGACCATCGCCATCTGGAAATCGTCGAAGCTCATATATTTGCGCGTGACCGCCAGGTAGCTCGCCGAATTGAAATGCAGCTTCTCGACAGCCAGCAGCCAGCCGCCGAAGAGGCCGATCGCGTTGGCGGCCAGCACCATCAATGGCAAAGCGACGATGGCGGCAAACATGCGCGGGGCGATCAGATAGCGGTAGCTGTCGGTTCGCAGCGTCGTCAGCGCGTCAAGCTGTTCGGTCACGCGCATCGTGCCGATCTCAGCGGCCATTGCCGAGGAAACGCGGCCGGCCACCATCAGCCCGACGAGAACGGGCCCGAGTTCGCGAACCATGCCGATGACGACCACCGCCGGCACGGTCGACTGCGCGGAGAAACGGGAGCCCGCCGTATAGATTTGTTGGGCGAGGGCAGCGCCGGTGAAAATCGCGGTCAGGCCGACAACCGGTAGCGAGAACCAACCGATATGGACGAGCTGCTCCAGGAATCGGGTCGGATAATAAGGTGGCAGAACGGCCCGCACGATTGTGCGCGCGGCAAACATCGCGACCCGCCCGATCGCCGCGAACATCGCGATAACGGCGCGGCCGACCGCAACGAACGGGACAAGCAGGGTTGCGGCGGGAGATTGTGCGGGCATCTGGGACGCGCTGATAGCGGGGCAGGGCAGGGCCCGGCAACCCTATCTGGTGCGACTGATCGAATTGACCGCTTTTAATCGCTCAGCGGGTCAGCCGCCGGGCGGTTTCGGCGCGGGCGCGATCGATCTCTTCGATGGCACGCATACGCGCTTCATCGGAAAGGTCTTCCGTGTCGCGGATCGCGTCGGCGGCTTCACGCAGTGCATCCTGCACTTCGCGGTTGATCGCCGCATAATCGACGCAGCCGGCCGACAGGCGTGCAATCGCCTCCTGATCGCTCTCATGCATCGGGGCGGGGCGGGCGTGTGTGCATTCCCGCGCTAGCTCCATGCGCGTTTGCGCCATGGCTTCGCGGGTGATGGCGGCTGCGTCGACGATATGGGCTGTCGCGCGCCGCGCCGCTTCACCGGCCTGCATACCGGCTTCACGTATCTGACGCGCCTCCTTTGCCGACAGGCGCCAGGACGTGGCAGGAGGCATGGGCGGCATCGGCGGCTGCGGCGCCTGGAGAGCGACGGGTGGTGCCGGCGGTGTGGCTGCTTCCGGCGGGAGCGGCGCGGCTTCAGGCGCAGGCATGTCGCGCCACCGGTCCTGATTTCCGCTCGTGGACGGTCGCTGATAGCTGGTTGGAATGACTACAGCGACCGGACGGAGGGGAGCGGCTGATGTCGTCAGCAATAGGGTCTTGACCGGTGCCGGCGCGACGCGGGACGGCGCAGCGATGCTGCCGGACGCGGTGAGGCCCAGGCCGATGCCGATCACCGCGATGGCCAGACCGCTGCCGAACAGGCGCCAGCTGCGATTGTCAGTAGCCCGAGCGATCATTTCGATCCGCCGCTTCAACTGCGCCGCCGGGCCCAGCGCACAGGCGACGGCCGGCAGCCCGGCACGGGCCGACTTGATCAGGGCGCGGCCATAATCGGATCGCGCGGATGGTGCACGCTGCAGGACAGTGGCGTCGCATGCCAGTTCCTGATCGGCACGGAACGCGCGATAGGCAATGTGGGCCACGGGGTTGAACCAGTGGAGAGCCAGCGTCACCAGCGCCGCATTGTTGGCGATCAGGTCGCCGCGGCGGTGATGGGCCATCTCATGCGCCAGCGCCAGCTGCTGTTCGGCGTCATTGTACCGGCGATCGAAATCCGGCGGCAGAAGGATGTGGCGATGGAACATGCCTGTTGCCAACGGGCCGGCGACGGCCGCGCTGCGGCAGATGTTGATGCCATCGCGGCGGCCACTGCTCTCGCCATGGGCCAGAGCCGTGCGCATGAAGTGGAGGTGACGGATCCAGTGCCAGCCGAGATAGCCCAGCGCGCCTGCCAGCCAGAAGGCGAGCACGATTGGAAGCCAATCGATGGAGGGCGCCACCGTCACCGGCGCGGGATTTGCGGGCACGCCGGAGCCGGCCGCAATCAGGCGCGCCACATCCAGATGGATCGGAACGACACGCGCCGGTTCCGGCATCTCCGGTAGCCGCGGCAGCACCATCCGCAGCGCCGGCAGCAGCCAGAGCATGTAGGCCGCATGAGCGCCGAAACGGGCAGCGACCGGACGGCGCAAGGCCAACACCACCAACATCAGCACGGTCGACGCCATCAGCGCCTCGATCGTCCACCCGATCATGCCTTGAGCTCCTTGAGCAGTGCTTCCAGTTCGGCAATGTCCTGTTCTGTCAGTCCGTCGCCGGCGGCGAGATGCGCGACCAAAGGAGCGGCGCGGCCGCCGAACAGGCGATCGGCCAGCTTGCGGGTTTCGCGTCCGGCATATTCGGCCCGATCGACGGCCGGGCGATAGAGATAGCGGCGGCCGTCTTCCTGATGCGAGAGCGCCCCCTTGGCGAGCAGCCGGCCCAGCATCGTCTTGACGGTGCGTTCGCTCCAGCCACGGCTGGCAGGGATACGCGCGGCAACCTCGCTGGCGGTCAGGGGTGATTCGCCCCATAGGACCTCCATCACCGCATGTTCGCCTTCGCTGATCCGCTCGGCCATATCGCTCTCCCGACTACATGCGTAATCAATAGCGATTACGCATGTAGTCGGCAAGAGGTTTGATGTCACGCGACCGGGCGCCCCTTATTAAGGACCGCAAGAGGATGGTTAGCGGCGGCGACCTTGTCGCAAGGGACCTTCTTCAAGCGCTTTGGCGAGTCGCTGCCGCTGATCCTGCGGTAGGGTCGCGCCGAATTGTACGACGCGGCGTTCGATATTCGTGCGCAGGATCGTGTCCGCACCGCGGGCGCGATCGAGCTGCGTCATTACCGCCGCGGCATCGTAATTGGGTTGGCCAAACAGGCGCACGGCCTCCGCGCGTCCGGCGCGGCCTTCCATGATGACGGGTTTGGAGGCGCGCAGGACATCCTTGATCGCCTGGTGAAAGGCCTTGGCCTGGAGCGCCGGCAGGGCATCGGCGACGTGCCGGCGCCAGCTGTTCCGTTCCTCGCCATGATGGCGCCAATGCCAGATGCCGCTCGCAATCGCCCCCGCCAGGAAGACGTTGAGGACGAGGCTGACCACAAGCAGGGTGCGGGGCCACCGCTTCACGGGGTTTTCTCCTCGGGCGCTGCCTCGAAGGCGGGCAGATAATCATGTTCGTAGAGCGGGATGCTGGCGATCGTCGGGTCAAGCGCCGCAGTCGCCGCCGATCCGGCCAAGGCGCCACCGCCCCCCGCGAGCGCGAGCGCGACGCCGCTCCACCACAAGCGGAGGTTTCGCGCGGTGCGGCGGCGTGGGGCGCTGGCAACGATGCGCGCGTGAAGATCTGGTGAGGGCGCGGGCGCCTCGTGCACGAACAGGATCGCGTCCAGCGTGTCCGCTTCGGCGAGCAGCTGTGTTGCCTGCGGATCGCGTTCGAGCAGTGCGTGCGCAGCTGCGCGTTCGGGGTGCGGCCAGCGCTTGGGTTGCGCGCCATAGGCTGCGACCAGCTGTTCGAACCGCGCGAGGGTCATCGGTTCAGTCATAAGCTTGCTCCAGCCGTAACTTGAGTGCGCGACGGCCGCGCGCCAGCAGGCTTTCGAGTGCGTCCACGCCGATGCCCATGAGGGTTGCGGCCTCCTGGTTCGACAATTCCTGATAGTAGGTGAGCACGATGGCTTCCCGTTGACGGGGGGCAAGGGCGGCGAGCGCCTGATCGACCGCGTCGCTGTCCGCGCGCGCGGCGAGATTGGCTTCCGCGTTCGGCGCGGGATCGGGGGCGTCCCAGTCGTGCGGGAGGGGTGTTTCGCGGCGCTTGCGGAGGCGATCGGTGCAGAGGTTGAGGGCGACGCGGTGCATCCAGGTGTCGAACTTGGCAGCCCCCGGTCGCCAGCCGGATGCGGTGCGCCATACCCGGACGAACAGCTCCTGCACGACATCCTCGGCTTCGGCGCGGTCGCCGAGCAGGCGGTAGGCGAGCGCCGTCATGCGCGGCAGCTTGCGCGCGACCAGCGCTTCCACCGCATAGCTGTCGCCTTGGCCAATCCGGCGGACCAGGTCTCCGTCGGGGTCTTGCAGGTTCAATCAGGCGGCCTCTGCCAGTCATAGCGCCGACACGTCACTGTTCCGGCGCGGTGGCGGATCGCATAGCGCAGCGCGGCGCGCGCGTCAGCATCGGGATCTGGCCTGGGCCGGGCAGGGCGCCGGGGCAGGGCGCCGGGACGGGGCGAGGGGGGCGCCGGCCAGCGGCGGCGGCGCGATCGGACGGATGGTCATCGGAGCTTCCCCTGCGAACCTGGTGTGGGCTTAAACGGGGAAGGTGCGATAATCCGTCGGTCGAGGAAGAGGGGCGCCCCGGCCGAAACCGGGGCGACCCCAGGGTCAGGCGATCTTGAGGCCTTCCTTGTTCATGGCGGCCGTCAATTCCTTGTTCTTCTCCGGAGTCAGCTTGCCCTTGAGCAGCGGGAAGAGCGTGGTTTCCTCTTCGCGCATATGCTTGGTGATGTCGGCGCGGAACTGGCGGACCTTGGCGATCCAGGCGGGCGAATCCTTGGGCATCATCGTAAGATCGTAGAGATATTGCTTCACATAGCCGTGATCATTGTTGAGGTGATCGGCGGCCTCTGCCTCGCCGGCGTCGCGCATGGCGGCATAGACCGCATTCTCTTCCTCCAGCGCATGCTTGGTGAGCATATGCTTGAGGTTGGCGAGCAGCATGCTGCGCTTGGTGGTGTTGCTCTCGGTCGTCGCCTCGATCGCGTCGAACACCTTCAGCGTCAGCTCATGCTCCGCCTTCAGCGCCTCGTCCCATTCGCCGGCGAAATAAGTGGGCGACTGGACGGCGAGCTTGCGCGCGACATTGGCGGCAAGGCCGACGGCGAGGCCGGCGGCGCCGGCGGCGAGCATCTGGCCGGTGGTGGCGTTGAGATCCGAGCGGGTCGGCTTCTTGCGCGAGGCCGATCCGGCGCGCTTGGGCGCGGGCGCGGACGTCGTGCCTTCGTTGGTGAAGCGGCCGTCATCGTCGCGCGCCTCCGTCTTGGCATTGGCGGAACGCTTGGCGCTGGTGGTGCGGGTCCGGGGGGCTGGGGTCGTGGCCATGTCGTCACTCCATGTAAGAGGCGCGTGGACTGCGCCGATCGGAGGGTTCAACGCGTAACGGCCGGAAAGTTCTCAATTTGCACGCAATTCATCGAGCCAGAGGTTGGCGACCCCATCGGATGGCGCACGCCAGTCCCCGCGCGGGGACAGGCTGGCGGCGGCGGAGACCTTGGGCCCATTGGGAATGGCGGAGCGCTTGAACTGGCTGATCTGAAAGAAGCGGAACAGGAAGGTTTCCAGCCACTTGCGGATCGTATCGAGATCGTAGCTGTTGCGCCCGTCCGCGGGGAAATCGAGCGGCCATTCGCCCGCATCCGCATCGCGCCAGGCGTGCCAGGCGAGGAACGCGATCTTGGACGGGGCGAGCCCGTGCCGCACGGTATAATGAAGGAAGAAATCGTGCAGCTCGTAGGGGCCGATCTTGGATTGCGTGCTCTGGATCGCGCCGGAGGCATCGGCGGGCACAAGCTCCGGCGAGATCTCCGTGCCCAGGATCGCGGTCAGGATACGGTTGGTCTCGGCATCGAACTGGCCGGTCTTCACCGCCCAGCGGATAAGGAACTGGATCAACGTCTTGGGCACGCCGGCATTGACGGCATAATGGCTCATCTGATCGCCGACGCCATAGGTGCACCAGCCGAGCGCGAGTTCGGAGAGGTCGCCGGTGCCGATGACGAAGCCGTTGCGCTGGTTGGCGAGGCGGAACAGATAATCGGTGCGCAGGCCCGCCTGCACGTTCTCGAACGTCACATCGTAGACGGGTTCGCCGCGACCGAAGGGGTGATCCATATCCTTCAGCATCTGCGTCGCGGCCGGACGGATATCGATCTCCGCCCCCGTCACGCCGAGCGCGTTCATCAGCGCCCAGGCATTGGCCTTGGTCTCCGCCCCGGTGGCGAAGCCGGGCATGGTGAAGCCGAGGATGGAGGAGCGCGGGCGGCCGATGCGATCGCACGCCTTGGCCGCGACGATCAGCGCGTGGGTGGAATCCAGCCCGCCCGAAATGCCGATGACGAGCGTGTCGCCGCCGGTCGCCTGCATCCGCCGGGCCAGCCCCTCGACCTGGATATTGAAGGCCTCGTAGCACTCCTCATCCAGCCGATCGGGATCGGCGGGGACGAAGGGGAAGCGCGGCACGACCCGCTTCAGGCCGATATCGGCAAAGGCCGGATCATGGGTAAAGGCGATGCGGCGGAAGCGCTGTTCGGGATCGCCGAAGGCGCGCGCG
>NZ_JBMDXN010000008.1:0-91074 GCF_048595155.1 Sphingomonas sp. | reverse complement strand
GATCCGACGCTGACCTTCCGCCGGTCCTGCCGCGAGGGCATTTGCGGCTCTTGTTCGATGAACATCGACGGCCGCAACGGTCTGGCCTGCACCACTGCGATCGAGGATGTGAAGGGCGAGGTGCGCATCACGCCGCTCCCGCACATGGACGTGATCAAGGATCTCGTGCCTGATTTCACGCACTTCTACGCGCAATATGCGTCGATCAAGCCGTGGCTCCAGACGGTGACGCCCGAACCGTCGAACAAGGAGCGCCTGCAGTCGCCCGAGGATCGCGCCAAGCTGGACGGCCTGTACGAGTGCATCCTGTGCGCCTGCTGCTCGACCTCCTGCCCCAGCTATTGGTGGAACAGCGACAAGTTCCTCGGCCCCGCAATCCTGCTCCAGGCCTATCGCTGGCTGGCCGACAGCCGTGACGAGATGACCGGCGAGCGACTCGACGAGCTGGAAGACCCCTTCCGCCTCTATCGCTGCCATACGATCATGAATTGCGCCAATGTTTGCCCCAAAGGCTTGAGCCCGGCGCGCGCGATCGCCGAGATCAAGAAGATGGAAATGGAGCGCCAGCTCTGATCCTGCGCGCGTAAATGACGACGGTACTCGCCCGCTACGAGCGGCTTATCGCAGCGGGCGAGCTGAAGCCCGACGCTGACCAGCGCCGGGTTGCCGAGCGGCTGGACGTGCTGGCGCGCGCGCTGGAAGATCAGCCCACCAGGGGCAGCGTGCTGTGGCGCATGCTCGGCCGAAGACCCGATCCGGTTCGAGGTGTTTATCTTTGGGGCGGCGTGGGGCGCGGCAAGTCCATGCTCATGGACCTTCTGTACGACTGCGCGCATGTCCGCTTGAAGCGACGTGTGCACTTTCACGAATTCATGATCGACGTGCATGATCGATTGCGATTCGAGCGCGCCAAGGAAGTTGGCGACCCGATCCCGCCGGTTGCCGTGGCCATCGCTGGCGAGGCCAAGTTGCTCGCCTTCGATGAGATGGTGATCAATAACACGGCCGACGCGGCGATCATGAGTCGTCTCTTTACCGCGATCATCGATGCCGGCACCACGGTGGTGGCTACCTCCAATCGGCCGCCGCGCGATCTTTATAAGGACGGCCTCAACCGCGATCTCTTCCTGCCGTTCATCACGTTGATCGAGCAGAAACTGGACGTAATGCCTTTGAACGGGCCGAGCGACTATCGCCTCGATCGGCTGGCGGGCTTTCCAACCTGGTACACGCCGCTGGGCGACGCCGCCACTCAAGCCGTTTCAGCCGCCTTCTTCCGCCTGACCGATTATCCGCCGAGCGACCGCGTCCATGTTCCGTCGTGCGAGCTGAAGGTGCCCGGCGGGCGCACGCTTCACGTACCGAAGTCGCTGAAGGGGGTGGGCGTGTTCTCCTTCAAGCGTTTGTGCGGCGAGCCGCGTGGCGCGCCTGACTATCTCGCGATCGCTCGCGCCTTCCACACCGTGATCATCGTCGGTATCCCGATCATGGGCCCGAATCTGCGCGACCAGGCAGCGCGGTTTAAAGTGCTGATCGATGCCCTGTACGAGCATAAGGTGAAGCTGCTCGCGGCCGCGGCGGCCGAGCCTAAGGATCTTTATCCAGCCGGCGATGGACTGTTCGAATTCGAGCGGACCGTCTCGCGCCTGATGGAGATGCAGTCGGCCGATTATCTCGCAGAAGGCCATGGCATCGCCCCCAACTGAGGCCGTTGGCGGAAAATATCCGCCTATCCCGGAATGAGTCGGCCCAATACGCCTTTCGAAGGTTGAACCCCTCCGGCTATGGGTCTAAGCGGCCCCGGCAGCTCCGCGGTTGCCTCCTGCGACCGCTCTCACGCGCACTGGATCAGCCTGGAAGGGGTCGCATGGCTCGGAAGAAGATCGCGCTTATTGGCGCGGGCAATATTGGCGGAACCTTGGCCCATCTGGCCGCCAAGAAGGAACTCGGCGACATCGTTCTGTTCGACGTGGTCGAAGGGGTGCCACAGGGTAAAGCACTCGATCTGTCGCAGTGCGGCCCGGTTGAGGGTTTCGACGCCAAGATCACCGGCTCCAACGATTATGCCGACATTGCCGGCGCTGACGTGATTATCGTCACGGCCGGCGTGGCGCGTAAGCCCGGCATGAGCCGCGACGACCTCCTCGGCATCAACCTGAAGGTGATGAAGGCGGTGGGCGAGGGCATCAAGGCCAACGCCCCTGACGCGTTCGTGATCTGCATCACCAACCCGCTGGATGCGATGGTGTGGGCGCTGCGTGAATTTTCCGGTCTGCCGCATCACATGGTGGTCGGCATGGCAGGCGTCCTCGACTCGGCCCGCTTCAGCCATTTCCTGGCCGAGGAATTCGGCGTGTCGGTCAAGGACGTGAACACGTTCGTCCTGGGTGGCCATGGCGACACGATGGTTCCGGTGGTCGAATATTCCACGGTCAACGGCATCCCCGTTCCCGACCTGATCAAGATGGGCAAGTCGACGCAGGAGCGGATCGACGCGATCGTCAAGCGTACGCGCGGCGGCGGCGGTGAGATCGTCGCACTGCTCAAGACCGGCTCGGCCTTCTACGCGCCTGCGACCAGCGGCATTGCCATGGCCGAAGCCTATCTTAACGATCAGAAGCGCATCCTTCCCTGTGCGGCTTATGTCGACGGCCAATATGGCGTGGACGGCCTCTATGTCGGTGTTCCGGTCATGATCGGCGCCGGCGGCGTGGAAGAGATTGTCGAGATCGCATTGAATGACGAGGCCAAGAACAACCTTCAAGTCTCGGTCGATGCGGTTAAGGAATTGCTGGTTGCCTGCCAGGGCATCGACGAAAGCCTGAAATAAGGCAGTCGTGACCCCGGCGCTGCCGGGGTCGCTTGGTACTGACCAGCGCCGACGCTGACAAAGTCTGGACCGCGGCATGGCCGGGGAACCAAAGGATCGAAATTTCGCATGAGCATTCTCGTCAACGCCAACACCAAGGTCATCACGCAAGGGATGACCGGCAAGACCGGCACCTTCCACACGAAGGCGGCGCTGGACTATGGCTCCCAGATGGTAGGCGGCGTTACGCCCGGTAAGGGTGGAACGACCCACGAGGAGCTGGGTTTGCCTATCTTCGATACCGTTCTTGAGGCGGTTCAGACGACTGGCGCCGATGCTTCGGTGGTGTACGTGCCGCCGCCATTCGCCGCCGATTCGATTCTAGAGGCGATCGACGCCGAAGTGCCGCTGATCGTCTGCATCACCGAGGGCATCCCGGTGCTGGACATGGTGCGGGTCAAGCGCGCGCTGACCGGCTCCAAGTCGCGCCTGATTGGCCCTAATTGCCCGGGCGTGCTTACGCCGAACGAGTGCAAGATCGGCATCATGCCCGGCAGCATCTTTTCGAAGGGCTCGGTCGGTGTCGTGTCGCGTTCGGGCACGCTGACCTATGAGGCCGTGTTCCAGACGACTAATGCGGGCCTCGGCCAAACAACGGCGGTTGGCATCGGCGGCGATCCGGTCAATGGGACCAACTTCATCGACGTGCTGGAGCTTTTCCTCGCCGACGATGCCACCGAATCGATCATCATGATCGGAGAGATTGGCGGATCTGCGGAAGAAGAAGCGGCGCAGTTCCTGAAGGACGAAGCGAAGCGCGGTCGTAAGAAGCCGATGGTGGGCTTCATCGCCGGCCGTACGGCGCCTCCGGGCCGTCGCATGGGCCATGCCGGCGCGATCGTCTCGGGTGGTCAGGGCGGCGCCGAAGACAAGATTGCGGCAATGGAAGAGGCAGGCATTCGTGTCGCAGCCTCGCCATCCGAGCTGGGCACGACGCTTTCCGCGCTGCTCAAGGGTTGATTAAGCTGCTGGTAACGCTCACCTGAATAAGGCCCGCCGCGACGGAGCGGTTCAATCCGGCGGCGAAGCGAAACAAGGACGTGCGATGGGTATCGAAGGTATCGGCTTTGACGAGCTGGAGGGCGTAAGCCCCTCCTTCGCGGAGGCGCTGTACCGCCGATACCGCGCAGATCCGCAGTCGGTCGAGCAGGATTGGCGCGACTATTTCGCGGCGCTCGAATCGACCGTGTCGGGCCCCAGCTGGGCGCGCGCCAACTGGCCGCTGAGCGATACGGACGCTCTGACGGCGGGGCTCGACCCGACCCAGATGGAGCCTGCGCCGAAGCCCGCCAAGGGCGGCAAGCCTGCACCGGCGCCGGCAGCCGCTCCAGCGACATCCGCAGCCGACATCACCGCTGCGGCGCTCGATTCGATCCGTGCGACCATCCTGATCCGCACCTACCGGGTGCGTGGCCACTTGCTGGCGGAGCTCGATCCGCTGGGCCTAGCCCATCAGGAATCCCCTGAGGATCTGAAGCCCGAATATCACGGCTTCACGGCCGCCGACATGGATCGCCCTATCTACCTTGGCGGCACGCTCGGCTTCGAGCGCGCAACCGTGCGGGAAATCATCGACGTCCTGAGCCGCAATTACTGCGGCAAGGTCGGGCTCGAATATATGCACATCCAGGACGTGGAGGAGCGCAAGTTCCTGCAGGAGCGGATGGAAGGCAAGGACAAGGAGATCAGCTTCACGCCGGAAGGCAAGAAGGCGATCCTGGCCAAGGTGATCGAGGGCGAGCAGTGGGAGAAATTCCTGGCGCGCAAGTATGTCGGCACGAAGCGCTTCGGTCTCGACGGTGGCGAAAGCATGATACCGGCGCTGGAAGCCGTTCTGAAATATGGCGGTCAGGCTGGTGTCGAGGAAGTCGTGATCGGCATGGCCCACCGCGGCCGCCTGAACGTGCTGACCAACGTGATGAAGAAGCCGTATCGGGTACTCTTCCACGAATTTGGCGGCGGATCGGCGAATCCTGAAGACGTGGGCGGTTCCGGCGACGTCAAATATCACCTGGGCACGTCGACCGATCGCGATTTCGACGGGCATCGTATCCATCTCAGCCTCGCCCCCAATCCTTCGCATCTTGAAGCCGCGGATCCGGTCGTCCTCGGCAAGGCGCGCGCCAAGCAGACGCAGCTCAAGGACAATGAGCGTGCGAAGGTCATGCCGATCCTGATCCACGGCGATGCGGCCTTTGCCGGCCAGGGCATCGTTATGGAATGCTTCGGCTTCTCCGGCCTGCGCGGCTACAATACGGGCGGCACGATCCATTTCGTGATCAACAATCAGGTGGGCTTCACTACCAGCCCGCAATTCGCACGCTCGTCGCCTTATCCCAGCGATATCGCCAAGATGGTACAGGCGCCGATCCTGCACGTGAATGGCGATGATCCTGAAGCGGTGACCTTCGCCTGCAAGGTCGCCACCGAATTCAGGGCACAGTTCAAGCGCGACGTCGTGATCGACATGTGGTGCTATCGCCGGTTCGGCCACAATGAAGGCGACGAGCCCGGCTTCACCCAGCCGCAAATGTATGAGGCGATCCGCAAGCATCCGCCGGTATCCAAGCTGTATGCCGAGCGGCTGATCGCGCAGGGGCAGGTGGATCAGGCCTGGGTTGATCAGACGGAAGGCGAATTTGTCGCCCGCCTGGAAGACGAATTCGAAGCCGGTAAGAGCTACAAGGCCAACAAGGCGGATTGGTTCGAAGGCGAGTGGGCCGGTCTTGCGGCGCCGCGCGAGCCGATTACAGAGCGCCGCGCCGCTGCGAGCGGCGTGACGCGGGAGGCGCTCGATAAGGTCGCAACCAAGCTGACGACCGTCCCGGGTGATATCGTCATCCACAAGACGCTGGCACGCATTCTGGATGCCAAGCGCAGCATGTTCGACAGCGGCGAGGGCTTCGATTGGGCAACGGCGGAAGCGCTCGCCTTCGGCACCTTGTTGCTGGACGATTTCCCGGTGCGCCTGTCCGGCCAGGATGTCGGCCGCGGTACCTTCAGTCAGCGCCACGCGGTGTGGGTCGATCAGACGGACGGCCATAAATATATCCCGCTGTCGGATCTCGACCGCCGGTTCCAGGTCCTCGACAGTCCGCTCAGCGAGTTTGGCGTGCTCGGGTTCGAATATGGTTATGCTGGCCAATCGCCCAACACGCTGGTGTTGTGGGAAGCCCAGTTCGGCGATTTCGCCAACGGCGCGCAGGTGATGATCGATCAATTCATCGCCGCGGGCGAATCCAAGTGGCTGCGGGCCAACGGCCTCGTGATGCTGCTGCCGCACGGCTACGAAGGGCAAGGGCCGGAGCATAGTTCGGCGCGTCTTGAGCGTTATCTGCAGTTGTGCGCCGAGGATAATATCCAGGTCGCGAACTGCACGACGCCGGCCAATTATTTCCACATCCTGCGCCGGCAGATGCTGCGCAAGTTCCGCAAGCCGCTGGTGATCATGACGCCCAAGTCGCTGTTGCGTCACAAGGCGGCGGTTTCGAACATCGATGAATTCCTGGGCGACAGCCACTTCCATCGCGTGCTCGGCGATCCCAGCGCACCGGCGGACGCGGATGTGACGCGGTTGGTCTTGTGCTCGGGCAAGGTATTCTATGACCTTGCGGAAGCACGTGATGCCGCCGGGGATACGAACACCGCAATCTTGCGGGTGGAGCAGCTTTACCCCTTCCCGTCGGACGCGCTGACGGCGCGGATCGCGTCGATGAAGAATGTCGAGACCGTGGTCTGGGCTCAGGAGGAGCCGCGCAACAACGGCGCCTGGGGCTTCGTCGAATGCCAGATCGAAGAGGTGCTCAAGCAGGCGGGCAAGCCCGGCATGCGTCCGGTCTATGCAGGTCGCAAGGCCTCTGCATCCACCGCCACCGGCCTCATGAAGAATCATGCCAAGCAGCAGGCGGCGCTCGTCGCCGAAGCTCTTGGCCACGAACCGAAGCAATAAGGAAAAACGATGGCGACCGACGTAATCGTCCCCACGCTGGGCGAATCGATCACCGAAGCGACCTTGGGCCAGTGGCTCAAGCAGCCCGGAGAAGCGGTAAAGGCTGATGAGCCGATCGCCAGTCTGGAGACCGACAAGGTCGCAGTCGAGGTCAATGCGCCCACGGCGGGTGTGCTTGCCGAGCTGGTTGCGAGCGAAGGCGATACGGTTGCGGTTGGCGCGGTGATCGCGCGGATCCAGGAAGGTGCCGCGGCGCAGACCAGTGCTACGCCTGCGGTGGAAAATCGCACGGCCGTTGGCCAGGCCGAAGCGGCGCAGCCGCCCGAGCCGGCAGCCGCCCCCGCAGTCGAAGCGACACCGGCGGGCTACGGCAACCATGGCGAGGCGGAAGAAGGCGGCAGCGGCAGCCAGGCTCTGTCCCCGTCGGTCCGCCGGGCCGTACTGGAGCACGGGCTTGAGGCATCGAAGATCAAGGGTACGGGCAAGGATGGCCGGCTGACCAAGGAAGATGTCCTTCTGGCCGCGCAATCGGCGCCGGCGCAGGGGCGCGCCCCGGCGGCGGCCGCGTCGACTTCTCCCGCAGCAAGCGTCTCTGCTCCGGCCGCGTCAGGCGGCCGCAAGGAAGAACGCGTTCGCATGTCGCGCCTGCGTCAGACGGTCGCCAAGCGGCTGAAGGAAGCGCAAAACACGGCGGCGATGCTCACGACGTTCAACGACGTCGACATGAGCGAAGTGATCGCCGCGCGCGCGAAATATAAGGATCTATTCGAAAAGAAGCATGGCGTGCGCCTTGGCTTCATGGGTTTCTTCGTGAAGGCGGCCTGTCAGGCATTGCGCGATATTCCGGCGGTGAACGGCTCTATCGAAGGCGATGAGATCGTCTATCATGACTATGCCGACATCTCGGTCGCGGTCTCCGCGCCGAACGGCCTGGTTGTCCCGGTGATCCGCGACGCGCAGGACCTGTCGGTTGCGACGATCGAGAAGACGATTGGCGATTTCGGCAAGCGCGCCAAGGACGGTACGCTCAAGATGGACGAGATGAAGGGCGGTACCTTCACCATCTCCAACGGCGGCGTGTTCGGGTCGCTGATGTCGACCCCGATCATCAACCCGCCACAGTCGGCCGTGCTCGGCCTGCACCGGATCGAGGAGCGCCCGGTCGTCCGCGACGGCCAGGTTGTTGTCCGTCCGATGATGTATCTGGCGCTGAGCTACGATCACCGCCTGATCGATGGTCGCGAAGCGGTGACCTTCCTGGTCGCCCTCAAGAACGCGATCGAGGATCCGACGCGGCTCCTGATCGATCTGTAAGATCAGGGCGTAATCCCCATATTCCGTTCGGGCTGAGCTTGTCGAAGCCCCGTACCTATCTGCGGAACGGAACCGAGACGATACTGCCCTTCGACAAGCTCAGGGCGAACGGAGTGGCGAATGGCTGACTATGATTTCGACGTCCTTGTGATCGGTTCCGGTCCGGGCGGCTATGTGGCGGCGATCCGTGCAGCGCAGCTTGGGCTCAAGACGGCCTGCGCCGAGAGCCGCGCGACCCTGGGGGGGACCTGCCTCAATGTCGGTTGCATCCCGTCCAAGGCTTTGCTGCATGCGTCCGAGCTGTTCGACGAAGCCGCATCCGGCAAGCTCGCGAAGCTTGGCGTTAAGATCGACGGAATGAGCCTCGATCTCGATGCCATGCACGCGCAGCGGATCGATGCCGTCAAGCAACTCACCGGCGGCATCGAATATCTGTTCAAGAAGAACAAGGTCGAATGGCTGAAGGGTCATGCTGCCTTCGAAAGCGCCGATACGGTGAAGATCGGCGATCGTACGGTGCGCGCCAAGCACATCGTGATCGCGACCGGCTCTTCCGTCACCCCGTTGCCGGGTGTGGAGATCTACCAGCAGGTCGTGGTCGATTCGACCGGTGCGCTCGAACTGCCGAAGGTGCCGGGGCATCTCGTCGTGATCGGCGGCGGCGTGATCGGCCTTGAGCTGGGTTCAGTCTGGCGCCGGGTCGGCGCTAAGGTCACCGTGGTCGAGTTCCTCGATCAGATCCTGCCGGGCATGGATGCCGAGGTCCGCAAGGAATCGAACAAGATCTTCAAGAAGCAGGGCATGGAGCTGCGCCTGTCGACCAAGGTCACCAAGGTCGAACGTTCGGGCGAGGGCGCGGTCCTCACGGTCGAACCGTCTGCAGGCGGGGCCGCCGAGACGATCGAAGCCGACGTGGTGCTGGTGGCGATTGGCCGCCGCGCGAATACGGACGGGCTGGCCCTCGACAAGGCCGGCCTGACCGTCAACAAGCGTGGCCAGATCGAGATCGATCATGATTTCGGTACCTCCGTCCCCGGCATCTGGGCGATTGGAGACGTCGTTCCCGGCCCGATGTTGGCGCACAAGGCCGAGGATGAAGGCATCGCGGTGGCCGAAAACATTGCCGGGCTCACGGGCATCGTGAATCACGACGTCATCCCGAGCGTCGTCTACACCACGCCGGAGATTGCCGGCGTCGGCTTGACCGAAGAGCAGGCCAAGGAACGGGGCCCGATCAAGGTTGGCAAGTTCCCCATGCTCGCCAACAGCCGCGCCAAGACCAATCACGAACCGGACGGCTTCGTGAAGATCGTCGCCGATGCGGATAGCGATCGCGTGCTGGGCGTCTGGATCATCGCGACGCTCGCCGGCACGATGATCGCACAGGCTGCCCAGGCGATGGAATTCGGGGCAACGAGCGAGGATATCGCTTATACCTGCCACGCCCATCCGACCCATTCGGAAGCGATCAAGGAAGCGGCGATGGCGGTAACGGGAAAGCCGATCCACATCTGAGCTGTGGGCGGGTTCGCGCCCGCCTTGCTTTCTCCGCCCGACGCCGCGCAGCGTTCGTTGCGGGGCAACCGATGCCGATCTGACGCGTATCTTGCGTGTCCGTAACGATACCGGGATTGAACCATGCGCGTGGTAGCGGCGACAATGACGACGATGGCCCTGCTGCTCGCCGGATGCGGGGAGAAGACGCCCGTGTTGCCGACGGAGCCGCTCGACCGTGCCGCCGCCTGCGGCGTGCTTGAGGCCGGCAGTGCGCGTGAAGCTCTCGGCATGAAAGGCGAACTGCCGGCCGAGGCGCAAGCCCGCGTCCTTCATTATGCCATGCTTTATGCGTCGGAAGGCGGTTCCTTCGACAGGACCAAGTTCAACGCGGTATCGAAGCGCATGCCGACCTTGTCCGATTCGCTCCTTAAAGGGAAGTGGCAGACGCTGCGTCCGGCGTGCGCCAGCGCGTACCCGCCGGCTCAGATTGCCACGCCAACCCTGCCGCCCAAGCCGCTCGATGCGATGCTGCAATGTTATACGATGGCCGATTTCCTGCGCACCGCGTCAACCGGGACGGAAGACCGTTATGGGTTGCTCACGAGCAAGCTCGACAGCAAGATGACGCCGGCTTTGCGCGCCGCGGGCATCGCGAATGGCGATGCCCTGACCGCAAGAAAGAATAGCGCGTTGGCGGCCGCAGCCCAGCTCGGCCAGCCTGTCGCGGTGATCAAGGCGTGCGAGGCGAAATTCGGCGGCTAGCAAGCTTAGGGCAGCCGCTGCCCCAGAACCTGATACGCCATCACGGCGCAGGATATGGCGGCATTCAGACTATCCGCCTTGCCGAGCATCGGTATCTTGACGCGCAGGTCGCACGCCGCTGCATAATCGGAGGGAAGGCCCTGGGCTTCGTTGCCGACCAACAGAAAGGTGGGGGCGACATAGTTCGGAAGGCGATAATCCACGCTGCTGTCCAGGCTCAGGCCGACCAATTGCCCGTCGCCGCTGCGTAGCCAATCGATAAAGTCGGGCCATCGCGCCTGGGCGATGCGCTGCGTGAACATCGCGCCCATACTGGCGCGCACGGCCTCCACCGAAAAAGGGTCGACTGTATCGTCGATCAGGATCAACCCGCCGGCGCCGACCGCGTCGCCGGTGCGCAGCATCGTACCGAGGTTGCCGGGATCCCGCATGGCCTGGGCAACGAGCCAGATGCCCGATGCGGCGCGATCGACACGTGATAAGGCTGTATCGAACTGGCGATATACGCCCAAGACGGCCTGCGGATTATCCTTGCCGGAGAGCTTGTGCAGAATGTCGCGGCTCGTCTCGATAACGTCCCCGCCTTGCCCTTCGACCTTCGCGGACAAGCGTCGGACGATCGGATGATCGCCGCTTTCCCGCGCGAAGAAGAGCATTTGCGGCAGTGTGCCGGCCTCTTCCGCTTCGGCAAGGATACGCAACCCCTCTGCAAGGAACAGGCGCTCCTCGCGGCGGTGACGCTTGTCGCGCAATCCGCGGACGCGCTTGATGAGGGGATTGGAAAAGGCGGTAATCTGGCGCGGCATCGGGCGGGGTCTAGCCGCACCCGATGCCGGAGAGAAGGGTCAGCTGCCGCGTGTCGGCCGGATCGTTGCCGGCTGCGGTGCCTCGCCACCTTTCGGTGGGGGCGGAATGGTGATCATCACATCTTCACCGGAACGGCCGGGGAAGCCGGCGAACATGGCTTCAACCAGGTTTGGCACGAGCCGCGGCAATGCCTGATCGGTAGAACGCGCCCGCGCACGGCCTTCGAACAAGGCTTGCCCGTCGGAGGTGCGACGGATCTTCATCTCCAGCTGGCTGACATAATAGGTGTAGCTGTTGACCTGCGGATAGCCGAACGGATCATACCAGAAGGGATCTGCCCAGCCGTAATAGAAGCCCCGACCGTACAGACCGCCGCGGAAACCGCGCCGGTATCCGACGCCCCAGTTGCCGTACGGGCCCCAGCCCCAGGATGGGCCGATGCCGGGGGTGGTGACTACTTTTTCGTGGCCATTGTCGACGCCATAATCCATCGACACGACAAAGGTCGGCTTGGCGTCACCCGATGCCTCGCGATAGCCCAGCGCGGTCAGGCGCGAACTGACCAGCTGCGCATAATTCTGAAATTCGATCCCGCCTTGCTTGCGAGGATCGGCTGCCTGGACGACAAAGGTCTGCCCTTGCGGAGGCGGCATCATCTGGAAGCGGGACACATCGGCTTTGAAGGGCGTAGCGCACGCGCTGAGAAGGAGCAGTGCGGCGGGGGCAGCGATGGTAAGAAGCGAGCGGCGAAAAGACATAGTCTTGTGTCCCGAAAGGCTTGGAAGTCGAAGCTAAAGCGAAATTACTTAACCACGATTGAACGTTCCGAACCTGCGGTCAGTTGCTCGATTCGTCGTGCGACTCACAGGCCCAATGCGGCGTAGGCGCCGCCAAGTGTAGGTGCTGCAACGCGGTTGGCCTTCTCGGCGCCGAGCTTCAGCAGGCGGTCCAGTTCCGCCGGATCTTGCTGGAGCTCTGCGAACCGAGCCCCGATCGGGCGGAGCTTTTCTACTGTAAGCTCCGCCAGTGCGGGCTTGAACGCTCCGAACCCCTGGCCAGCAAATCGCGCCAGCACGTCCTTCACCGGCTCGTCGGCCAGCGCGGAATAGATCGTCACCAGATTTCTGGCTTCGGGCCGGCCATCCAATAAGCCTGGATCGTCCGGGAGCGGTTCGGGGTCCGTCTTCGCCTTGCGGATCTTCTGGGTAATCAAATCCGGGTCGTCGGCCAGGTTGATGCGGCTCATGTCCGACGCGTCGGACTTGGACATCTTGGCGGCCCCATCGCGCAGCGACATGATCCGTGCCGCTGCGGGCGGAATGATCGGTTCCGGCAAGGTGAAGAGCTCAACCGCATAATCGGTGTTGAACTTGATAGCGATGTCGCGCGCCAGTTCCAGATGCTGCTTCTGATCGTCGCCGACCGGCACGTGGGTCGCCTGGTAAAGCAGCACGTCAGCCGCCTGCAAAACGGGATAGGTATAGAGCGCGACCGAGGCGCCCTCCCGATTCTTGCCCGATTTGTCCTTGAACTGGGTCATACGATTGAGCCAGCCCACCCGGGCCGTACCGTTCAGCAACCAGGCAAGCTCGCTATGCGCCGGCACATCGCGCTGGCGAAACAGCGTCGATCGGGCTGGATCGACACCGCAGGCGATAAGCGCCGCCGCCATTTCGCGGATGCCACGGCGTAGCTCCGCTGGATCCTGATATTGGCTGATCGCATGAAGGTCGGCGAGAAAGAAGAAGCACTCGCCTCCACTCTCCTCCATCGCATCCTGCATGCGCACCCAATTTCGGATCGCACCCAGATAATTGCCGAGGTGGAGATTGCCGGTGGGCTGGATACCTGAGACGGTGCGCATGATCCCGACGCTCTCGTGCACGCGATGCGGCCCGTCAAGCGCCGCCCGTCGCCGTTGAGACTAGCGGCGGCGCACCAGCAGTTTGATGTCTTCGCGGCGGAATGCGCCGGTGGCGAAGCAGGCGATCGCATAGACCAGTGCACCGCCAGCGCAGAGCACTGCCAAGGCGGTAATCCGAATCGGCAGCGATCGGATCAGATAGGCTTCGACATAGGGCGCCAGAAGATACAGCACCGCCCCCATCATCAGCGCGGCGAGCAGCAGCCGGGGAATGCGGCGGCGCAAACGTGCGTCTGCGGTGAAGTGTCCGCGCTTGCCCAATGTGCGATAGAGCATGGCCACGTTGACGCTGGAGGACAGTGCCGTGGCCAGCGGGGGACCCATCGTGCCGATCGTAGGAATCAGGATCAGGTTTCCGACAATGTTCACCCCAACCGAGATGATCGCGTAACGAACGGGCGTGCGGGTGTCGGCCCGCGCGTAAAAGCCGGGGGTCAGCACCTTCACCAGAACATAGGATGGCAGGCCGATCGAAAAGGCGCTGAGCGCCCAAGCGACCCGTGTGGTGTCGGCCGCGGTAAACGCGCCGTGCTGGAACACACCGCGTACGATGGGATGCGCCGCAAAGATGAACGCGGCGGTCGCGGGGAGGGTCAGGAACAGCGCCAGTTCGATGCCGCGATTCTGCGTTTCCAGCGCCTCCGCCTCCTGGCCCCGGGTCAGCAGGCGCGAAACCGTGGGTAGCAAGACTGTACCAAGGCCGATGCCGATCATGCCCAGGGGCAGCTGATTCAATCGATCTGCATAATAAAGTGCGGAGATCGAGCCGGCCGAGAGCAGGGCGCCGGCAAGCGCGGTCGAGATGACGAGGTTGATCTGTGACGCGCCGGCCCCGGTTGCCGCCGGCAGGATCAGCTTCATCAGCTGCTTGACGTCATCGTCCCAGACCGGGCGGCGCAACCGCATGCTGACTCCGGCGCGCCGGCAGGCGTGGATCAGCCAAAGCAGCTGGAGGATGCCGCCCGCGGTCACGGAAATTGCCTGCACCCGGGCGGTCGCATAGGCATCCGGCCCGTGAAAAAAGAACAGGCCGGCGACCATCGCGATATTCAGCAGGATCGGCGCCGCTGCATTCACCCAGAACCGCTCGAGCGAGTTCAGGATGCTGCCCAGCAGCGATGCGAGGCTGATCAGCATCAGATAAGGGATGGTGATCCGTGACAGCAGCACCGCGAAGGCGAATTGCTCGCGCGTGGGATGCTGGCGGTGAAAGCCGCCGGCCAGCAGCCAAGTCACCGGCCATGCCGCAATCAGCATCGCGATCGTGAAGACCAGCAGAAAAGGGAAGAGGACGGCGAGCGCGCGTTCGGCGAAATCGATCGCTGTGCGCGTGTTGCCGTCTGCCGCCTTGCGGTTGAACATCGGGATGAACGCGGCCGAAAACGCGCCTTCGGCAAAGAAGGCGCGAAACATGTTCGGCAATCGGAACGCGACAAGGAAGGCGTCGGACGCGAAACCGGCGCCGACATAGGTCGCCTGCAGCGTGTCACGGACCAGCGCCAGCAGGCGGCTGACCAACGTCAGTCCGCCAACCGACCCAAGCGAGCGGGCCAGCCGCACCGGCGCTATTCCCCCCGCTCGTGCTTATGCCTGGCCGGCAGGCTCGCTCTCGGCCAGCTGGCCGGCCGCAGCCGCCTGCTGGAGGTACATGGCGCCGAAATCGATCGGGTCGAGCAGCAGCGGCGGGAAATTGCCGTCGCGCACCACTTCCGCAACGATCCGCCGTGCGAACGGGAACAACAGGCGGGGCGCTTCCGCGTAGAGGAACGGAGCCAGCTGTTCCGGATCGATGTTGCGCGCACCGAACAGGCCGGCATAGACCAGCTCCACAGCAAACATGGTCGAGTTGTTCTCACCGATCGCGCGGATTTCGATCTTCATTGACACTTCGTGCACGTCCTCAGCCACCGGCGTCACGCCGATGTGGAACTGGACGTCGATCTGCGGCTGAACCTGCGTCTGATAGACGGCGGGCGCGTTCGGGTTTTCGAACGACAGATCCTTCACATATTGCGCGATAAGGCCGATCTGGGCCTCCGTATCCGCACCGTTGGGGAGGGCGCCTTCGGGCGCTGCGTTGCTGTCGTTTTCGGCCATGGCGTGATCAGTCCTGAATGTCTGGAGCGGGGCCGCTGCTTGGGACCCGCGGGCGGCCCGCCGCTAGCAGCACGGTTGGGCAAGGGCAATGCGGAACCCCGAGGCCAGCGCCGCGTCTAGCAGTTGGTCGGTTTGCAGATTGGCCGCGCGCGTCCTATGTAGTGCGTGTAAAGTTTTGGAGGTCGGGTGGCCACGCTGATCGTTCTTGCCCTGGTATTCGTGTTCGTCGCGCTTCGGCTGTGGAGCGTGCTTGGACGGCGCACGGGTCATGAGCAGTCGCTCGTGAAGCCGGAAAGCGTGCCTCAGGTGCGCAACGTGCTGGTCAAGGCGCCCGACGCCGATCGTACGCCCGCCATCGGGCAGGAGCCCGCGACCTCGCCCAGTGCCGCTGCCGGCTTGCGCGCCATTGCCGCCGCCGATCCGCAGTTCGATCTGGCGCGCTTCATCGAAGGCGCCCGATCCGCTTACGGCATGGTTCTGGAAGCCTATTGGCGCGGCGATCAGGATACGCTCGACAAGCTGGTCGACGCGGATGTCGCCAGCGCCTTCTCCCAGGCGATCAAGGAGCGCGAGGAGGATGGAGAGACGCTGGACAACCGGCTGATCTCGATCGAGCAGGCGCAGATTGACGACGCTCACATCGACAATGGCGTGGCCCACATTCGTATCCGCTTCGAGGCGGATGTGGCGGCGGTGACGCGCGATCGCGATGGGAATGTGGTGGCCGGATCCCTCACCGATGCCGTGCCGACGCATGACGTCTGGACCTTTAGCCGCCAGATCAAATCGCCCAATCCGAACTGGATGCTGACCGAGACCGACGAAGCGGCTTGATCGATTGATGCGGGGAGGGTCAATCCGTCGCGCCGGCTGCGCGCTCGCCCTGGCGATGCTTGTCGCAGCTTGCGCGACCACCCCACCACCAAGGCCGACCGCGCCCGTTCCGACGCCAACTCCTGTGCCAACGGCCCCTCGGCCGATGCCGCCCGTGCGGCCCGCCAACCCCAAGACAGCGGCCGAAACGGGGGTAGCGGCGGGCCCGGCCGTATCTTCGCTCGACATCACGCCTGATCAGGCAAGCGCCGCTTTGTCGGCTTTCAAGTCGTCCTGCCGTGCGCTGATGAAGCGTCGGGATGTGAGTGGGCTCACCGAGCCGGGCGCGTGGGCGCCGGCCTGCACCGCGGCGGCGGCTCCTGACGTCAATCCCATCACCTTCTTCCAGACCCAGTTCGAAACGGCCCTGGTGGGGTCGGGCGCCTTGTTTGCGACGGGCTATTACGAGCCGGAGATTGACGGCTCGCGCTCGCACGATCCGGGTTATGACGTTCCCGTCTACAAGCGTCCGCCCGATCTGGTCGAACGTGACACCGGCCTTGCTGCCGGGGGTCCTCCTTCGGGCAAGAAGGCGCGCGGGCGGATTCAGGATGGGAAGCTGGTCCCCTATTATGATCGCGCGGCGATCGATGCCGGTGCGCTGGCGGGCCAAGGGCTGGAACTCGCCTGGGCCAAGGATCCGGTAGAGTTTTTTTTCCTGCAGGTTCAGGGGTCGGGCAGGCTGCTGTTGCCGGATGGCAGTGTGATGCGGATCGGCTATGATTCGCAGAACGGCCGCGAATATACCGGGATCGGCAAGATGATGCGGGATCAGGGGCTGATCGGCCCCGGGACCAGCTATGCGACATCGATGCAGGGGATCATGCAATATATTGCGGATCATCCCGATCAGACGCGCACCATCCTGGAAGCGAATAAGAGCTTCGTGTTCTTCCGCGAACTGACCGGCGCCGGCCCGATCGGCGCTATGGGGGCGCCGGTGGTCGGCCATGTCAGCGTTGCCGCCGATCCGGCCTTCGTGCCGCTGGGTGCGCCAGTCTGGCTGTCGGCCGACCGCCCGGAGGCGACGGGGCTGTGGGTAGCTCAGGACACGGGTGGCGCGATCAAGGGCGCCAATCGGGTCGACACCTTCTGGGGCGCCGGCGTGGCAGCACGCATCACTGCCGGCGGTATGTCTGCACGCGGGCAGATGTTGATCCTGGTGCCCCGCGGCACCCTGGCGAAGTTGCGGCGTGAAGCGCAGGAAGAGCGACTCGATGCCATCGGGGCCACGTCTCAGCGCTGAGGAACTCGCGCTTTGGGCGCGTGTCGCATCAACCGTGACGCCGCTTGAAGGGCGTGCACCACCCCAGGAGGCCGCACCTGCGCCAATCAAGCCGGGAGCGGTCAGACAGTCCCTGGGTGCGCCGCGTGCTCCAGCCAAACAGGATCACCGCGCAGGTCCGCGTCGTCCCGCACCCGGCCCGCCCTCCGATACGCTGGATGGTGGCTGGGATCGACGCCTGCGGCAGGGAAGCGTTGCGCCCGACCGTACGATCGATCTTCACGGCCATACGTTGGTGAGCGCCCAGTCAGCGCTGGAACATGCCCTCGCGCGGGCGGTGGCGGATGATGCGCGGGTGCTGCTGGTCATCACCGGAAAGCCGCCTAAACCCGATGCCCGCGGCCGGGGCCTGATCCGAGCGAGTATCGGTGATTGGCTGGGTACGTCCGGCTATCGCGATCGGATTGCCGCCGTCCGCCACGCGCATCCGCGCCATGGCGGTAACGGCGCGCTTTATGTCATCCTGCGGCGAAGGCGCGCCGGATGATATCGGCGTAAATGTCGCGCAGTGCGTGAAGGTCCGCGACCGCCACCGCTTCATCCAGCTTGTGCATGGTGGCGTTGATCAGGCCGAACTCCACCGTCGGTGCAAGCTTCGACAGGAAACGCGCATCCGACGTTCCGCCGGTAGTGGACAGCTCCGGTGAAACCCCGGTGACCTGTGTGATCGCGGCACCGACGAGCGCTGAAAACGCGCCGGGCTGGGTCAAAAATGCTTCCCCCGAAATACGCGCTTCCAGTCGCGCATGCGGTGCCTCCGTCGCGACGACCGATCGTACCTGTTCCACCAGATCGGCGCCACGCTGCATGTCGTTGAAGCGAATGTTCAACCGCGCCCGTGCCGCCCCGGGGATGACATTGGTGGCCTCATTGCCGGTATCGACGTCTGTGAATTCCAGATTGGAAGGCTGAAACCAGCTATTACCGGAATCGAGTTCCCATGCGGCCAAACGGGCTACGATCCGCGCCAGGGCGGGTATCGGGTTGGCGGCGAGGTGAGGGTAGGCGACATGTCCCTGGGTGCCGGGCACCGTGATCCACATATTCACCGATCCGCGCCGGCCGATCTTGATCGTGTCGCCCAGCCGGGCGCCGGAAGTCGGCTCGCCCACCAGGATCATGTCGGGTCGATGGCCTTGTGCCTGCATCCAATCGATGATGGCGGTAGTGCCGTGTGTCGCCGGCCCCTCCTCATCGCCGGTGATGATCACAGCGAGCGTACCGGTGTGCTCGCGCACGTCGGCGGCTGCCGCCATGAACGCCGCGATGGCGCCTTTCATATCGACCGCACCGCGGCCGTAGAGAAGCCCGTCTTCGATACGTGGAGTGAAGGCGGATTCGGTCCAACCCTCGCCCGGTGGGACGACATCGCTATGTCCCGCAAAGGCGAAGAAGGGCGCACCGCTGCCGCGGAGGGCAATCAGATTCTCGATCGGACCGTCGGGCGGTCCTCCGCTGGTGAAGCGATGGACGGTGAAGCCTTGCGCGATCAACCCTTCGGCAATCACCTGCTGCGCGCCGGCGTCGTGAGGGGTCACGCTGGGGCAGGCAATCAATTTGCTGGCAAGATCGACTGGATCGAACGACATGCCCGCCGGTTAGCGCGCGCTTCTGCATTCGTCATGCTGAACTTGCCTGCATTGGCGTGATCGCACGCCGCAGTGAAGCAATGCCGGGGTCAAGCTGACGCTGATCCATGAAAGATGCGGATCAACGGCTCGCCCCGACGGCGATCTGCACAAACGTCGTCGGGGTGAAGCGCGGTAGGTTTAGCGGGCGCCGGTCTTCCGGACGGCGCCGCGATGGGCGCCGGGCGCGCCCTTGCGCGGGCCGAAATGCCGCTTCGGCGGACCGCCGGCCGGGCGTTCACCCGCCGGACGGCCACCGTCGGATCGACGCTGACCCTGGCCGTGGCGCTGACCATGCGAACGGTCGGGACGCTCCTCGGACTTGGCAGGCTTCGGCAAGCGTGCCTGTTCGGCCAGGAAATTCTCCGGCAGCGGCACGATCGTGGGACGTACGCGTGTCAGCTTCTCGATCCCGCGCAGATAAGGCCGCTCGTCATCCGCTACATAGGAAATAGCGAGACCGGTCGCGCCCGCCCGCGCCGTGCGGCCGATGCGATGGACATATTGCTCGGGCACGTTCGGCAGTTCGAAGTTGAACACGTGGCTGACGCCGGAGACGTCGATGCCGCGCGCCGCGATGTCCGTGGCGACCAAGATCGGCGCAAGGCCCGACTTGAACTCAGCCAAAGCGCGTTCACGCTGCGGCTGGCTCTTATTGCCGTGGATCGCATTGGCAGCGATGCCGGCGGCGAGGAGATGCTTCACCACGCGATCCGCACCATGCTTTGTGCGGGTGAAGACCAGCGCGCGATCAATCGTCTCGCGCTTGATCGTCAGCGTCAGCAGGGCCTGCTTTTCCGACTGGTTTACATAGGTAACGAACTGTTCGACGCGTTCCGCCGTTGTCGACGGCGGCGCAACCGAAACCTTGGCGGGATCGGTCAGGAAGCTATCGCCCAGATCGGCGATCGTCTTCGGCATCGTCGCCGAGAAGAACAGGGTCTGGCGCTTCTTGGGCACCAGCTGGTGGATGCGCTTGAGGGCGTGAATGAAGCCCAGATCAAGCATCTGATCGGCTTCGTCGAGCACCAGGATCTCAACATCGCGCAGCGTCAACGCGCGTTGATCGATGAGATCGAGCAGACGACCCGGCGTGGCGACCAGAATGTCCACGCCTGCTTGAAGCTGGCGCATCTGGCGGTTGATCGGCACACCACCGAAGACGGTCATGACCGAGAGGCGGAGGTTCTTGCCATAAGCGGTGAAGCTGTCGGCGATCTGGCTGGCAAGCTCACGCGTCGGCGCCAGCACCAGCATGCGGCAGCCCTTGGGCGGCCGCGGCTTGAATTCGGCGGCCAAGCGATGGAGCGACGGCAGCGCGAAAGCTGCGGTCTTGCCGGTGCCGGTCTGGGCGATACCGCACAGATCACGGCCTTCCAGGACGACAGGAATGGCCTGCGCCTGGATCGGCGTGGGAATTTCATAGCCCTTGGCGGCAAGCGCCTGCTGCAGGGGAGCGGCGAGGCCGAGGTCGGAAAATTTGATCAAGTTATGCACTTTCGTGTGCGCGAACAGCCGTTCGGAATCGCTCCGAACCGCGGCAAGCGGGTTCATGAGACGACCCGCGTGAAAGGGGAGCCCTTGGCTACAGCATCGGATGGCGAGCACGACCCGCCTGGCGGGAGTTCACGCTGCTCGCTTCGCCGTAATATACGTCGATGCTGCGAGGCAGATAGTCTGTTGCACCTGCGAAATCAAGTGGACTGCTTGAACACTTTTTATCGGAACCAAAGCTTGCCTCGTCGATTTCGGTGGCAATGTTCACCGCAAATTTCGGTGCGCCTGCCTCCGGCACGGTTGCACCCCCGCCGCCCAAGAAGCGTCGCCCGCTCAGCATCCGGGTCGGCAAGAAGCTTCGTCGCCGTATCGATGCGGTGGTCGAGCGGTCGTCGCTCGTATCAAACGCGCCGGTTCTTCAGCCGGAACTGTTCCCTTGGACCGATCTGCTTCGCCGTCACTGGACCGAGATCAGGGACGAAGCACTTGCCGTATTGGCGCAGCCGGACGCCGTGCCGCTGCTTGATGAGGTCTCGCCCGATCATCGTCGGATCGCGCCCCCCGGTAAGTGGCGCAGTTTCTTCCTACGCGGCTATGGTGCCGACATCGAAGAAAATCTAGCGCGGTGCCCGCGCACAGCCGCGCTCATCCAGCATATCCCGAAGCTCAACAGCGCGTTCTTTTCGATCCTGGCGCCCGGGGCGCGCATCCCCCCGCACCGCGGCGTCACGAAAGGCCTGATCACCTGCCACATCGGCCTGATCGTCCCGGCAGGCGACATTCGCCTGCGGGTGGGACCGGAAGTCGTTTGCTGGCAGGAAGGCGAGGCGCTCGTATTCGATGACACCTACAAGCATGAGGTGTGGAACGAGACCGCGGAAACACGCGTGGTTCTGCTGATCCAATTCGGTAGGCCTTTGCGATTCCCCGGTAAATTGCTGGCAGATCTGTTCCTTTGGGGTATACGCCATTCCGCGTTCGTTCGCGAAGCGCGACGCAATATTGCTCTGTGGGGTCAGGCGATGGGAAAAGTGGAAGACGCTCATCGTCTGGATTGAACCGCGAGCGGTCGCTTCGGCTGACCGCGCCGTGGGGGCATGAGCTTCTTCGAAAGCCTGCTGGTGCTTGCACTGGCGTCGATCCTGCTCCTGCAGGTGTCACGCAGGCTCTCCATTCCCTATCCCGCCATGTTGGCGACCGCGGGCGTGGTGCTGGCGCTGATACCGGGTACGCCATCAATCTCCCTCGACCCCCACATAGCCCTGGCCTTGTTCATCGCGCCGGCGCTGGTGGATGCGGCCTATGATTTCCCGGTAGGCGCGGTTTGGCGCTTGTGGCGGCCCCTCGTCGCCCTCGCGGTCGTCGCGGTCTTACTGACGGCAGGGGCGGTGGCGTGGGTGGGTGTCGCCGTCGCAGGCCTTCCGTTCTACGCCGCGCTCGCGCTCGGCGCCATCGTGGCGCCGCCGGATGCCGCCGCGGCAACGGCCATCCTGGGCAGCGTCAGCATGCCGCGTCGTTCGGTCGCGATCCTGAAAGGGGAAAGCCTGCTGAACGACGCTCTCGCCCTGTTGCTATTCGGCGCCGCGACCTCGGTACAGAGCCGCGGCGGGATTGACGGTCATATCGCATTGCAGCTTGGGCTGGCCGCGCCTGGGGGCATCCTGTTGGGCATCGTACTGGCCTGGTGTTCCCGGCGGATCCAACATTATGTCAGCGGCACGCTGGGCGGCAATCTGCTGGAATTTCTCACGACTTTCGGCGTGTGGATCATCGCCGAGCGGATCGGGCTATCACCGGTCCTCTGTCTCGTCGCCTTCGCGATGTCGGTCGCGCGCTCCGCGGGGTTGAGGACGCCTCCCAGAGTGCGTGTACATAGTTTCGCGGTGTGGGAGACGGTGGTCTTCCTGCTCAACGTGCTCGCCTTCCTGCTGATGGGGATGCAGGCGCGCACCATCATCGGCGGCATGGCGCCGGAGCGGCTTTACGAGGCTGCCGGATTTGCCGGGGTCGTAACACTCTGCGTTATCTTGGTCCGGCTCGCCTGGGTGTTGATCTATAATCGGCTGGCACACCGATTCTCTTCGCTGCGGGGCGAATTCAAGCCCGCGAGCCTGAAACATGGCTTTTTGGTGGGGTGGTGCGGGATGCGGGGGCTGATCACGATGGCGACGGCCTTCGCCCTGCCCGGCAACTTTCCCCAACGCGATCTCATCGTGTTGACCGCCTTTGCGGTCGTTCTGGCGACGCTGGTGGTGCAGGGCCTTACGCTGGCACCCTTGGTGCGCCTGCTGCGGCTGGACGGCGAAGAAGGCGCACAGCGTGAGCTGGATGCGGCGCGGGCGACCTTGGCAGAAGCCGGGATTGCCGCGCTCAAGGGCAAAGAGGGTGAGGCGGCCGATTATTGGCGCTACAGCTTCGCCACTCTGTCAGCAGCGGTCGTGCCCCCGCACGATCCGAAGCCGCTCAAGGAGCGCCGCAAGCTGGGGTTGATGGCCGTGCGACACCAGCGCAAGCAGCTCGAACATTTGCGCAACGACCATAAAATCGACGCCGACGCCTTCCTCATCCTGCAGGAAGAGCTCGACTTCCACGAACTCGCCATCACCACCGAGGATGAGCGCCATATCGAAGAAAGCTAGGCGCTGGACGGGGACAGACCGCCAGATAGCTCCTCACCGCGCGCGCCTTGATGCTGGTCGCGGCCGCGGCCGGCCTGCCGTTTTCGGTGGCAGCGCCATCGCCAGTGTGGCGGGGGTGCAGCCGTGGCGATCACCGACGCGCAGCGGCGAGGACAGGACATCACTCGACCTAGATTACCCGGATGCTAAGGCGGTCGCATGAGACGCTTCCATGCTTCCGCGCTGCTCCTGCTCGTCGTTTTGGGGAGCGGCACCGCGCATGCTGCCTTGTCTCAGCCCGAACGGCGGATGGCCAGCGCGGTCGATGCGGGGCAGGCGCAGGACGTGGCGCTGCTCCAGCGGCTGGTCGATCAGAATAGCGGCACCCATAATTTCGAAGGCGTGCGCAAGGTCGCGGCGATGATGGAAGCCGAGCTCGTCCCGCTCGGTTTCACCGTTCGCTGGGTGCCGACGCCGGAAACCGGGCGCGCCGGCCATCTGCTAGCGGAGCATAAGGGCAAGGGGCGGCATATCCTGCTGATCGGCCATCTGGACACCGTGTTCGAGAAGGACAGCCCGTTCCAGAAGATGGAACGTCGTGGCGACACGGTGATCGGGCCCGGTGTCTCGGACATGAAGGGCGGCCTCGTCATCATGCTGTCTGCGCTGCGGGCCATGAAGCAGGCTGGCACATTGGCGAACGCCGATATCCGCATCGTGCTGTCCGGCGACGAAGAGAGTGCCGGCCGTCCGCTTGCCCTGTCGCGCCACGACATGGTCGAGGCGGGACGATGGGCGGATGCGGCGCTGGAGTTTGAGGGGCTGGCGCGTGAGGATGGGCAGGATGTTGGGTCCATCTCCCGGCGCGGATCGATCACGTGGACGCTGACGACAACGGGGCGCACCGGCCATTCGGCGGGTATCTTCAGCGAGGATAAGGGCTTCGGCGCCAATTACGAACTCGCCCGGATCGTGGATCAGTTCCGCCGTGAATTGCGCGAGCCCAACCTTACCTACAGCGTCGGCGTCATTCTCGGCGGCGTCACCGCGACGCCATCGGCCGTAGGGGAGGAGGCCACCGGGGGCACAGCGCAAGGCAAATCGAACATCATTGCCGGGCAAGGCTACGCGACCGGCGATATCCGGGCCCTTTCAAACGACCAAGCCGCCCGCGTCGAACAAAAGATGCGGGCCATCGTGGCCGATCACCTGCCCGGCACGGGCGCGGAGATCAGCTTCAATGAGGGCTATCCAGCTATGGCGCCGACGGCTGGCAGCCGAGCGCTGCTCGCGCAGCTTAACATGGTGAACCAAGATCTCGGCTTGCCCGCCATGGCCGAGCTCGATCCGATGAAGCGCGGCGCGGGCGATATTGCCTTCGTCGCGCCCTATACGGATGGTCTGGTCGGCACCGGTGCTGCGGGCAATGGCGCGCATGCGGTAGGCGAATCGGCCGACCTCACCAGCTTTCCACGCCAGGCCAAGCGCGCGGCGATCCTGATGACGCGGTTGAGCAAGTTAGCGTCGTCCAAGCCTTGATCTGTCTTCCGCCTCGGCCCACATGCCGCTCATGTTAATTGAAACCGAAAACACGCCGAATCCGGCCACGTTGAAATTCATGCCGGGCCGTCCGGTTATGGAGGCGGGCCCGCCGCGGGATTTCGCCGATGCCGACGAAGCGGAGGCGTCTCCGCTGGCGGCGGCGCTGTTTTCGTTGGGCGATGTTGCCGGCGTGTTTTTCGGACGCGATTTCGTTGCCGTAACGGCCGGCGAAGGCGCCGATTGGCGCGATCTGAAGCCGGAGGTGCTGGCGGTATTGCTGGACCATTTTTCCAGCCACGCGCCGTTGTTCCGGGCCGGGACCGCGCATGACATCGTGATCGAAGATGATGCTGCTTTTGCTGAACATCCGGAAGACGCGGACATCGTGGCGCAGATCAAGGAACTGATCGAGCTGCGGGTGCGCCCGGCGGTGGCCAATGATGGCGGCGACATCGTCTATCGCGGCTTCGACAAAGGTGTCGTCTATCTGGCGATGCACGGCGCCTGTTCCGGCTGCCCCTCTTCCACCGCGACCTTGAAGCAGGGCATAGAGCAGCTGCTCAAACATTATGTGCCCGAAGTTACGGAAGTCCGCGCCGCCTGAGGGGAAGATATGATGGCTGTTCCGTTAGCCGACGAGGCACTTGACCGTGCATTCCGCACCGCGCGCACCTTTAACGGCTATCGCGACGAGCCGGTCACCGAAGCCGATTTGCGCGCGATTTGGGACCTGATGAAGTGGGGGCCGACCTCCGCCAATCAGGAGCCGCTGCGGATCGCATGGTGCGTCAGCCAGGAATCGAAGGACAAGCTGGCCCAATTCTGTTCGGGCCAGAATGCGCCGAAGGTGCGCGCCGCGCCCGTCACCGCCATTCTGGCGATGGACATGGAATTTTACGAGAAGCTCCCCAGGCTATTCCCGCACACCGATGCGCGTGCCTGGTTCCTGGGCAATGATAGCCTGATCCAGGAATCCGCTTTCCGTAATTCGACGCTGCAGGGCGCCTATTTCATCATCGCTGCCCGCATGCTGGGGTTCGATACGGGGCCAATGTCGGGCTTCGATACGCCTAAGGTCACGGAGGCTTTCTTCGGCGGTACGACCTACAAGGCGAACTTCATTTCTACCCTTGGTTATGGTGATCCTGCCAGCGTTCAGGCGCGCCTGCCGCGTCTCGACTTTGAGGAAGTGAACCAGCTACTTTAGCCGCATGACGACGTTGGTGATCGAGACGGCGACCGCCGCATGCTCGGTGGCGTTGCTCGACGGTACAGCCGTGCGCGCATCTGCTCACGAGGTGGTCGGGCGCGGGCATGCCGAGCGGCTGGTGCCGATGATCAGCGAGGTTCTCGCGGCCGGCGGCGCCACGCGCGCCGACCTTATCCTGGTCGATTGCGGTCCGGGCAGCTTTACCGGTATTCGTGTCGGCTTGGCCGCTGCGCGTGCACTCGCATTGGCGTGGCAGGTCGATGTCGCGGGATATAGCGCGCTGGCATTGATCGCCGCGACGGCACCTGGAGATGAGGTGGGGGTGGCGATTACCGGCGGCCACGGCGAGATTTTCGTACAGCGCTTTGCCGTTGCGCCGCTTCATCCGCTTGGTGCCATGGTGTCTTTGCGTCCGGAAGCGGCGGCAGAAATCGTGCAGGATGGCCTCGTGCTTGGTTCCGGCGCGCCGGTACTGGTCGCGGCGCGTGGCGATGGCCAGGCGGAGGAGCGCCTGCCCAATGCTGCCGATGCGATTCTGCTGCCCTCGACGCTTGCTTCCCTGCCGCCCATGCCGCTTTACGGGCGTCCGCCTGATGCGGCACTGCCGCGATGAGCGCGCTGTTCTGGGAGGGCAACGAGGGCGATATCGGCGCCATCATGGATGTGATGGAACATGCTTTTGACCCGGCATTCGGGGAAGCATGGAATGCCGGCCAATGTCTGGGCATGTTGTCGCTGCCTGGCGTGTGGCTGTCCTTCGCCCAACAGGAGGGGCGTACCGCCGGATTCGCGCTCAGCCGCCTCCTGGTTGACGAAGCCGAATTGCTGCTGCTTGCGGTCGAGCCTGCGTCGCGGGGGCAGGGGATCGGCCGCGCCTTGATCGAGCGAACCGCCCGCATCGCCGGCGAGAAGGGGGCCCGCCGCCTGTTGTTGGAGGTGCGCCACGATAATCCCGCGCTGGATCTATACCGCTCTGCGGGCTTTGCGGAGATCGGCCGGCGCTGCGGCTATTATCATGGCGCGGACGGCGTGACCCGTGACGCGTTGACGTTGGCGCGAGAGATCGACCTCGATCCGTCCGACGCCCTTTCAACGGCACCGTAAAGCCGTTAGCATGCCGGCATGACGCGCAAAATTGATGTAGAAGCCCTCTGTGCCGACAAGGGATTGCGCATAACCGAGCAGCGCAAGGTGATCGCGCGTGTGCTTTCGGAAGCGGAAGATCATCCCGATGTCGAGGCGCTTCATGCGCGTGCGGCCGCGATCGATCCTGGTATTTCGATCGCTACCGTTTACCGCACCGTCCGATTGTTCGAAGATGCGGGCATTCTGGAGCGGCATGATTTCGGCGATGGGCGCGCCCGTTATGAGGCGGCGGCCGAAGAGCATCATGATCATTTGATCGACGTGGAAAGCGGCAAGGTGATCGAGTTCGTCGATGCCGAGCTGGAAGCCATGCAGCGGCGGATCGCCGAAAAGCTCGGCTTCCGTCTCGTCGATCATCGCATGGAATTATACGGCGTTCCTCTCGACCGGCAGAGCTGAGCCCGCTTCATGACGATTCGGGCGGTGGTGCGCGTGCTGGCCATGGCAATGCTGCTGCTCATGTGCCTGCCGATCTGGGCCATAAGCCGGTTGTTTTGCGACGGCGCCTTCATGGTGCGCTTTTTCCTCGGGCGGGTCGGTTGGCTGCTCGGGCTGCGCGTGACGGTCCGTGGGCAGCCGGTCGCCGGCAATGTGCTCTATGCCAGCAACCATCTCTCGTGGCTCGACATACCGGCCATCGGTGGGACAACGCCGGCGCGCTTCATCGCGAAGTCGGAGATTGCCGGCTGGTCTGTCATCGGGTGGCTGGCCCGGATCGGAGGAAGCGTATTCGTCGCGCGCCAGAAGCGCAGTGAGACACGCGAACAGGCCAATGCCGTGTCGGTGGCGCTAACGGAAGGACGGCCGGTGGTGCTGTTTGCCGAAGGCGGTACCGGAGACGGCGTGACGTTGACCCCATTCCGCCCTTCGCTGTTCGCTGCTGCCAATGAGGCAGGGGTAAAGGTACAGCCCCTCGCGGTCGATTATGGCTCCCGCGCCTCCGAGATCGCATGGCCGACCGGTGCGGGCTTCGCGCGCGAGCTCAAGCGCATGCTGAACCGTCCCGCGCCCGTGCGGGTGACCTTGCACTTCATGGCGCCGATAAACGGCGCCGAAGTCGATCGTAAGAGCATCGCCCGCGAAGCCTACCGGGCCGTCTCCGGGGCGCTTGGAATCGCCGAACCGGCAATGCCTGAGAAGTTGGCAGACTGATGCCCGGCGCGGAGCCGGGCACCCTCACGAGACGTTAGCGGCAGCGAATGTCGTTATTCTGCTCGATCGACTTGCCGAGCAGCGCACCCAAGGCACCACCGATCAGCGTGCCTGCGGCGCGGTTGTGGCCGCCATCGATGACATTGCCAAGGATTCCACCACCGGCGGCGCCGACGATCAGACCGGTCGTGCCGTCGTTGCGCTTGCAATAATAGCGCCCGTCTGATCCGCGATAGACCTCATCCTGTGCCGCCAGGCGCCGCTCCGAATAATTGGGCCCGTCGCGATAATAGCGCGACGCATCATATTGGGTCCGGAAGCGCGGATCGTTGCCGGCATAATAGCCATCATTGTTATAGCCGCCGTTGCCATAAGCGTAATTGCCGTTGCGGCGTTCCCAGCGGATCCGTTGGCTGAGCGCATCCAGCCGCTGCTGGATCATGTCGGCGCGCGCCGGGCTCCAGCCCCGGCGGTTTGCATCCCGTCGGATCGAATTGAGTTCGATCTGCGCATTACGTGCCTCACGGCGATCCAAGCTGCCATCGGCAATGCCACGCTGGATCCGGCGCTGGAGGAACTGGATCCGCTGACGCGGATCGACCGGCGCGCCGCGCCAAAAGGCATCCCGATCCCAGCTGTTGGCCGATCCCCATGGCGCGCCCGGTGGCTGCGCGACGATCGGGGTCGCGCCCAGCATAGCCAGCACGGCTGCGCATGTGAGAATATTGCGTTTCATCGTGTCTCTCCTGCGTCCGGACATTGGGTCCGATGCGGCTAGAACACCTGGATACCGAAACGGTGCCGTGACGACTGTGCCAGGCTGGATCGTCTAGCCGCCGAGGCGAATACCCAGCCATAAAGTTCGCGGCGTCGCGCGCTCGATCGTGCCGTCCGACGATATCGTCGCCGTCACCAGGGTGCCGGTCACATTTTCCGCACGCGCCTGAATCGCCAGATTATGGCCGATAGGAATGCCGGCGGAGAGATCGAGCGTTGTTGCACGCTTGTCGACGCGACTATTCTGATCGTCCTCATACTGGCCCGACACGTAGCGTAGCGTGGCCGAGGTCGAGAGACCCCATAATTCCTCTCGCCCGATCGTCGCTGAGAGCTGGTGGCGCGGCGTCTGGGCGGGGCGGAGTCCGTCCAGCGCAGCCGAAAGCCCATCGCCGCGCACCTTGGCATCCACATAAGCGTAGGAGGCTGCCAGTCGCCATTCGCCGTTGGTCACCTGCGCATCGAATTCAGCGCCGTTTGAGCGGATCGCATCCAGATTGCCGCGCTGGCGATAGACGCCACCGGCGCCGACGAATCCGACGCCGGGGAAGTTGCCGGGTCCGGTGCCGAGGGTGATGTTGCCGATCGCATGATCCAGCACATTGTGGAAAATCGTTCCACTGACCTTGGTGTTCGGGAAAGGCGTCCAGTCGATGCCGGCATCCACGCCTTTCAGGCGTTCCGGACGCAGGGCCGGATTGGCGGCCGTGGCATCCGTGCCAGCCCGAAATGGACGATAGAGCTCGTTCAGGGTGGGCAGGCGCCAGCCGAGATAGGCGGCCGCACGCGCGTGCCAATGGCGTGCGGGCCGCCAAGCAACGCCCCCGCGCGCGGTCGTCTCGGTGCCGTGGCGATCGGCATAATCGGTGTTGGTGACGAAATCGCCTGTCGCCAGCGCCCGTTCGCGCAGACGCCCATCGCTGATCCACCACCGGTCGATCCGCCCGCCCCCGGTCAGGATAAGCCGATCGTCGAGCGGCCAGCTCAGATCGACGAAGGCTCCCGCAGTGGTCGTGCGGCCGCCGGCCTCGCGCTGGCGGGTCGGCGCGCCCGCGACGTAGGTGAAATATTCGTCCGTCTCGCCTTCCGTGTAGCGCGCGTCGGCGCCGATGCGCAGCTCCACATTGCCGCCCAAGGGCGGGCGCACCTCAATCCGGCCGCCGGCTCCGGTGGCGGGAACGTTGAACTGGTCCAGCGTCTGGGTCGCAATCGTGCGGCTGGCATTTGCGCTCGCAAAGCCGGACGTGAACTTCCGGATTTGGAGATAGGTCAGCGCTTCGAACCCCCAGCGTCCGCGACCGATCAGCCGCAGGCTGGCGTCCGCGCCTGTAGTGGCGTTTTCCGTGCCTGCAATGCCGCGATTTCGCTCATCCCGGATCAGCAGCATGTTGGCCTGTAGTTCGGTGTCCGCGGCGACCGGGAATATCGCGCGGGCATTGACCGAACCTTGGCGGTAGGCAGCAGGCTGATCGATCGGCCCGCGCTGGCGCGCGATGATCGGCGTGAAGCCGTCCCCGCGCTGGTAGGATGCCGAAAGGGTGGCGAAGCCGGCGCCGGCATTGCCCGAAACGGCGGCGTCCGCATCGATCGAATCGCGGCTGCCATAGGCAACTGCGGCTGTCACCGGGCGCAGCTGATCCGGGCCGGCACTATCGATCTCGATCGTGCCGGCGAGTGCGCCGGGGCCATAAATGCCGCTGCCGCCGCCGCGCGTTACCCGAACCTCACCCAGGCGGGCGGGGTCGAACGCGGTGAAAGTGGCCCAACCGCCGAAGGGATCGATCTGCGGCACGCCATCCAGCACGATAAGGGCGCGGGAGGAGGCATTGCCGCCGAGGCCGCGCAGGGTTGCCCCTTGGCTGGTCGGATGGGCTGACCGTGAATCCGATCTGCGAAATTGCTGAAAGCCTGCCACGTCGCGCAGCACGTCTTCCAGCCGACCGCTGGCGGTCGACGTAAGCCTCGTCCGATCGATGGTGGCCACGTCGTAGGCCGCATCGCCTGCGACCTGTGCCAGGCCGCGTCCGGTCACGACGATATCGGCATAGGGCTGCGTGTCAGGCGGGGCGGCCTCGGCGACGATTGCGGGGGGCGGTAGATCTGCGGGCATCGCCGCCTCTTAGCGGCGTGGACGCGCTTGGGGAGATTAAATGCGCGATCGTTGAGATGTCGGGGAACGAGCGTGTCCGGCGGGCCGTTCCCCAGCATCTTCAAGGAGATACATCGCCATGCGCTACCAGCTGCGGCCGCTGCGAGACCAATCGATCGTGATCACCGGCGCCAGCTCCGGCATTGGCCTGAATACCGCACGGAAGGCGGCGGCAGCGGGGGCGAAAGTGACGCTGGTCGCCCGGGATGAGGGCGCGCTTCGCGCTACGGTCGACCAGATCGTGGAAGCCGGCGGCGACGCTATCTTTGTCGTGGCGGATGTCGGTGATCCGCAACAGGCGGAAGCTGCCGCTACGGCGGCGGTTGCCCGCTTTGGCAGGATCGACACCTGGGTCAACGACGCCGGAGTAACAATCTATGCGTTGCTGCGCGATACCCCGATCGACGAGCATCAGGCGCTGTTCCGCACGAATTATTTCGGCGTTGTGAATGGTGCGACGGCGGCGCTGCGACATATGCGTACATCGGGCGGTGCACTAATCACGGTTGGGTCGGTGGTGGCCGATCTGCCCACCCCCGTCCTCGGCGCCTATGCTGCATCCAAGCATGCCGTGAAGGGCTATATCAACTCGCTGCGGATCGAACTGGCCGCAGACAAGGTGCCTGTGTCGGTCACGCTCGTAAAGCCGGGCGGCATCGATACGCCGATCGCGCAGCATGCCGCCAACCATCTGGAGCAAGAGGGGCTGATTCCGCCGCCCGTTTATGATCCTGATCTGGTCACGCAGGCCATCCTCGACGCGGCGGAGCATCCTCGTCGGGAGATTACCGTCGGCGGCATGCCGCGCCTGCAAGTGTTGATCGGCACCCACTTCCCGCGATTGCTAGACGCGCTCTCGAACCCGCTGATCCAAATGCTCAGCGACCCGAACGAAGCGCCGACCAGAAGCGATATCGTCGCTTCTCCGGTTCCCGAGGGACAAATACGGTCGGGACGGCAGCAGGGCCGCCGTTTCAGCGTCTATACGTGGGCCGCCCGTCATCGCGTCGCCACGACGCTTGGCGCCGCCGCGCTGGCGACAGGCGTCATCGCACTTGTCCTGCGCCGTGGAAGCGCAGACACGCTTAGCGCCGAACGTCCAGCCCGCCTTGGAGGAAAGCGTCCAGGTCGCGGCGGGTGAACAAGCTCGCATCGCCTGGCAGGCTATGCTTGAGCGCGGTCAGGGCCAGACCCGCGCGCGCCACATCTTCCAGGCTGAAAGCCTCGATCAGGCCATGCAGGACGCCTGCGGCAAAGCTATCGCCACCGCCGATGCGGTCGACAATCCCGGAGATCGCGATCTCGTCCGTCTGAAAGCCACGGTCCGGGGTGTCGATGCGCGCTGCCAACCGGTGACGATCGCTGTCTTCTACATGCCGCGCCGTCGACGCGATCAGCTTCAGCTGCGGAAACGCCTGGAATGCAGCCTCGGCCGCCTCCCGGCGGCGGTCCGCGCCATCTCCGGAAAAATGCCGATCGAGCAGCAATGCCACGTCCTGATGATTGCCAAACAGAATGTCGGCCTGGCTGACCAGCTTCGCCAGAGTCTCGCGCGGACGTCCCTCCCAAGCCGCCCATAATTTCCCGCGCCAATTGCCATCGAAGGAAATAGGTACGCCCAGGCGCGTGGCCGCCGCGGCTGCGGTAAGTGCGGCATCGGTGCCATTCGGCCCAAGGGCGGGGGTGATGCCCGAAAGGTGGAGCCGCCCGGCACCCGCCAGCAGCGCGTCCCAATCCCAAAGATCCGAGGGCGTGTCGGCGAAGACGGAATGCGCCCGGTCGTAGATGACTTCCGTGGCGCGCAAACCAGCGCCTGGCGTGACGAAATACAGGCCCATCCGGCCCTCGCGGCGCTCAACTCCCGAAACGTCGACGCCGTGTGCACGCAGCGCATGGACCGCCGCGTCCCCCAGCGGCGTGTCCGGCAGCGCGGTTACCATCCGCGTCGCATGGTCCAGCCGTGCCAAGCCGGTGGCCACATTTGCTTCGGCACCCGCCACCCACACGTCCAGTTTGGCCGACTGCAGCAGCAGTTCGCGATTGGGCGGCGAGAGCCGCAGCATCACTTCGCCAAAGAAGATGGTCGGCTTGGAAGAAGGCATGTGCGTCGGATCCCTTCGATTGCGTGGCGGCTTTAGGCAGGCTCGACCGGCCCGGCAATCGGCACGGCTTGCCGGTTGCGCCACATGGTTCCCCCACCACGCCGCGCAGGGGTGGATCGGCTTTCGTCCGATCGGCGGGACCCGCTCGCGCGGATGAGCGTTCCCCTTGGCGATTGGTCATGCCGCCTGCGCTGCACCTGGCTGGTCGCCGCCAAAGAACCACATTCGAAGGGCCCTCGTCCGCATGACAGCCGCATTGCAGGTCTCGCTGACCGTCAACGGTACGCCACAGACACTCACGCTGGATCCGCGTGTCACGCTGCTCGACGCCCTGCGTGAGCATCTTCACCTGACCGGAAGCAAGAAGGGCTGTGATCATGGTCAATGCGGCGCCTGCACCGTCATCGTGGAAGGCCGGCGAATCAATTCGTGCCTGTCGCTTGCGGTGATGCACGAGGGCGAGGAGATCACTACGATCGAGGGGCTCGGCTCACCCGAACAGCTCCATCCCATGCAGGCGGCTTTCGTCAAGCACGACGGCTTTCAGTGCGGCTATTGCACGCCCGGGCAGATCTGTTCGTCGGTCGCCATGCTCGACGAAATCAGCGACGGCATTCCAAGTCATGTCACGGACGATCTGATGGAAGTCGCCTTTTCCAACAGCGAGGTGCGCGAGCGGATGAGCGGCAATATCTGCCGCTGCGCCGCCTATCCCAACATCATCGCCGCGATTCGGGAGGTGCAGGGCGCATGAGAGCCTTCACCTATGAGCGCGCGACGAGCGCCCAAGGCGCTGCAGCGGCAGCCGCGGCCCATCCCGGCGCGAAGTTCATCGCCGGCGGCACCAATCTGCTCGACCTGATGAAGCTGCAGATCGAGACGCCGACCCATCTGATCGACGTCAACCATCTGGGCCTCGACCGGATCGAACCAACGGAGGAAGGCGGACTGCGCATCGGGGCGCATGTCCGCAACACCGATCTTGCCGCGGATAAACGGGTCCGCAAGGATTATGCGGTTCTGAGCCGTGCATTGCTGTCAGGCGCAAGCGGTCAGTTGCGCAACAAGGCCACCACTGCCGGCAATCTGTTGCAGCGGACGCGGTGCCCCTATTTTTACGATACTGCCAAGCCTTGCAACAAGCGCCAGCCAGGCTCCGGCTGCAGCGCGATCGGCGGGTTCAGCCGCAACCATGCGATCCTAGGCGTCAGCGATGCCTGCATCGCGACGCAGCCGTCCGACATGGCAGTGGCAATGCGGGTGCTGGATGCGACCGTCGAGACGATCGATCCGGACGGGGCGAGCCGCACCATCGCCATCGCCGATTTCCACACATTACCTGGCGACACGCCCCATATCGAGACGGTGCTTGGCGCGAACGAGCTGATCACGGCGGTAACCTTGCCCGCACCGGTGGGCGGCAAGCATGTCTATCGCAAGGTCCGCGATCGCGCTTCCTACGCCTTCGCTAACGTGTCGGTGGCGGCGGTGATCGGCGATGGCTTTCAGCGTTTCGCCTTTGGCGGCCTCGCGCACAAGCCATGGCGGGTAGAGGCGGCCGAGAAGGCTGACGGTGCCGCAGCGGTCGCCGATATCGTGCTCGATGGCGCGCGAACCACGCCGCTCAACGCCTTCAAGTCGGTCCTGACCCGACGTACCCTGAATGCGGTCCTGCGGGAGGAACATGCGTGAGCCAGCTTCTATTTGATCGGCCCGCCGGCCCCAATCCGATCGATCAGCAGAAAGTGGTCGGTGTCGGTCACGATCGCGTCGATGGACCGCGCAAAGTGTCTGGACGGGCGCCTTACGCCTATGAATATCACGACGAGGTTCCCGATGCGGCCTATGGCTACATTGTCACGTCCGGCATCGCCAAAGGCAGGATCGCGTCGATCGACACGCAGGATGCCGAGGCGGCGCCTGGCGTGTTGCTGGTCGTCACGCACCTGAACGCGCCTGAGCAGGGGCCCAAGAAAGGAGATTTCGCCCCCCAGCTCGTCAGCGACGAAATCAGTTATTACCATCAGCCTGTCGCGCTGATCGTTGCCGAGACGTTCGAGCAAGCGCGGGACGCCGCACATCGGGTGCGGATTTCCTATGCCGAAGAGGCTGGGCGCTTCGATCTCGCGCGGGAACAGACGAACGCCTATCGCCCGACATCAAAGCAGGCGCAGGGCAATCCAGACAGTGGCGCCGGCGATTTCGAGGCCGGTTATGCGGCAGCCCCGGTCACGCTGGATGTCACCTATACGACACCCGATCAAAGCCACATGATGATGGAGCCGCACGCCACGATCGCGCGCTGGGACGAAGACCGGCTTACCGTCTGGACATCGAACCAGATGGTTCATTGGGCGGTGCGTGATCTTGCCGGTACATTACGGTTGGCAAAGGACCAGGTGCGTGTCGTGTCGGCCTTCGTCGGCGGCGGCTTTGGCGCCAAGCTCTGGATTCAGGCGGATGTCGTGCTGGCGGCAATCGGTGCGCGCATGCTCGGCCGGCCGGTCAAGCTGGCGATCGCACGGCCGCAGGTGATGAATACGACCACGCACCGGCCGGCGACGATCCAGCGGCTGCGCTTCGGCGCGGATGCGGACGGGCAGCTGTTGGCGATCGGGCATGAAAGCGTCAACGGCAACCAGCATGATGGCGCGGTCGAAACCGCAACCAGCCAGACCAAGCAGCTCTATGCCGGCAAGGACCGGATGACGTCGCTGCGCTTTGTCGACCTCGATCTGCCGGTCGGAAATTCGATGCGGGCGCCAGGCGAGGCGGTGGGCCTGCTCGCGCTGGAATGCGCGATGGACGAACTGGCCGAAAAGCTCGGCATGGACCCGGTCGAACTGCGGATTCGCAACGATGTTCAATATGATCCGGAAACCGGCCCGGATACGCCTTTCTCCAGCCGCAAGTTGATCGAATGCCTGCGGACAGGCGCGGAGAAATTCGGCTGGTCTCGACGTGACCCCAAGCCGGGGCAGATGCGTGATGGGAAATGGCGGATCGGCTATGGCGTGGCCGCCGCCTTCCGCCCGAATATCACCATGGATTCGAATGCGCGCGTTACCCTGCGCCCGGACGGCACCGTACTGGTCGAAACCGATATGACGGATATCGGCACGGGCAGCTATACCATCATCGCGCAAACCGCGGCGGAGATGCTGGGCGTGCAGCTTGGCCAGGTCGAGGTCCGCCTAGCCGATTCCGATTTTCCTACATCATCGGGATCGGGTGGATCCTGGGGCGGCAACAGCTCGACCGCAGGCGTCTACGCCGCGTGCGAAACCTTGCGCCAGCAGCTGGCGCAAAAGGCCGGCTTCAACGTTTCCGAAGTGGTGTTCGCGGACGGCACTGTGCGCTCCGGCGGGCGATCCGTGCCGCTGGCAGAGATTGCCGGGGACGGCGTCGTGGTGGAAGGCGGCATCAAAGTCGGCTCGCTCGCCGACGATTATGCGCAGGCAAGCTTCGGCGCCCATTTCTGTGAGGTGGGCGTCGACAGCGATACGGCGGAGGTGCGCGTCCGGCGGATGCTCACCGTCGCCGCGGCGGGCCGCATCCTCAATCCGAAAACCGCGCGCAGCCAGTGTCTGGGCGGTATGACGATGGGCATCGGCGCCGCCTTGATGGAGGAATGCGTCGTGGATACGCGCTTTGGATACTTCGTGAACCACGACATGGCTGAATATCATGTTCCCGTCCATGCCGACATTCCAGATCTTGAAGTCATCTTTCTGGAGGAAGAAGATGATAAGTCCTCGCCGATGAAGGCCAAGGGCGTCGGAGAGCTTGGGATATGCGGGGTGGGTGCTGCCGTCGCAAATGCGATCTACCATGCAACCGGGGCGCGCATTCGCGATTATCCTTTGACGATGGACAAGATACTGCCCCACTTAACGTGATGTCCCCGATCAGCCCTGCCGAGTTGTTGCCGCATGCCTGAGCATAGCGCGGGCATCCTGCTGTATAGGCAGTCGGAAGATGGCTTGCAGGTCCTGCTCGTCCATCCGGGTGGGCCGTTTTGGCGTAACAAGGATGCTGGCGCCTGGCAGATCCCAAAAGGGAAGATTGACGAGGGCGAGGCGCTCCTGGAGGCAGCGTTGCGGGAGTTCGAGGAAGAGCTTGGATCCTTGCCGACAGGCGATGCGCGCCCGCTGGGCCAAGTGCGTCAGGCGGCGGGCAAGCTGGTCGACGCCTTCGCGCTCGAAGGAGACTTCGATGCGGAAGGCATAAGCAGCACGATGTTCGAGATGGAGTGGCCGCCCAAATCCGGAACCGTGCGGGCCTTTCCGGAGGTGGATCGCGCGGCTTGGTTCTCGCTGGATGAGGCGCGCGAGAAGATGCTGGCAAGCCAGCAGCCGCTGCTCGAGCAGCTTGAACGGCAATTGATCGAGGATGGCTGACGATCGCATCGGGAAGAACGTCGTGGACTGGGAAAAAATGGCGCAGCGAATTGTGCGATGCGACAATCAAAGCCTTCGATGAGATCTCCACGACCCTACAGGACCAACAGCTTTACGCGATTGTCTGCAGACGGACGATGGAGGGATGACCGTTGGCCCCTGCGCGAACAGCGAAGAGGCTTATGCCGAGCAGATGGCGGAGGAGGAAGACGGACTGCATTTGCCGGAAGCGGCTTTCAATCGCTGGGCGCCGAACGCGCTGCTAACCTTGAAGGGGTGACCTTGTTCGTCACCATCTCCGACAGCGAAGAAGCCGAAGCGCTAGAGGATCGCTCTGCAGCCACCCTCAATCCGCCGCACTTCGCTCAGGCGTTTTTGCAGCGTTACGCCTGAGTTCACTGCTCGGCTAAAGCAGTTCGACTACCATTAGCCCGAGCGGGTCAAGTCGTATCGTCGCGCCATCGATGCGCGCCCGGTTCTGCGTGAGGATCCGCCCGGTTCTGCCGCCGCCGACCCGCGCCAATGGCATGTCAGCCGCAGTGCCGGAGAAGTTGAGCAGCGTCAGCAGCCGTTTGCCGCCGCCGGCGCGAACATAGGCCAGAACCTGCGCATTGCCGCGATCCACCATCGCCATGTCGCCCGCCAAGGCGGGGTTGGTGCGACGCTCCGCAATCAGGCTTCGATAGAGCGACAAGACTGAGTTGGGATCGACTTTTTCTGTCGCGACATTGCGCGTCTTGTAATCGGGCGCCACCGGCAGCCAGGGCTTGGCGCCGCTGTTAAAGCCGGCATTGGCGCTGGCATCCCATTGCATCGGGGTGCGCTCGCCATCGCGCCCTTTTTCCTTGGGCCACCCTTTCTTACCGATAATATCCTGCACGTCCTCGATCCGCTTGGGATCGTTGTTCACCATGCCAAGCTCTTCGCCATAATAGAGGATCGGCGTGCCGCGTAGGGTCAGCAGCAGGGTGCCGATCATCTTGGCCATATCGTCGCTGCTGGTGCCGGCGGGTCGGGCATAGCGGCTCGCGGCGCGCGGCTGATCGTGGTTGCTGAGCGCAAAGGTGGGCCATCCGCCGGCCGGATTGGGTTCCACCGCTTCGATCCGCGGCCGTAGCGCGTTGGCGGTCAGCGGCGTCCCGATCAGGCTCAGGAACATCGGCATTTGCAGCTCGTCATTATGTGCGCCGTAAAAGCGGGTCAGTTCGGGCGCGGTGGCGACATAGGTTTCGCCGATCAGGACGCGGCCGGGATAGCGGTCGATCACCTGCTGCCGCAGCCGTTGCAAGGCCGGATGTATCTCCGGCTGCTCGGTGTTGTAGAGCCGTTGCTGCTGGGGCAGGCCATAAGGATCCGTGCCTGGCGCGGCTGGATTGTCCTTGAGGTCGGCACGCTCGAACATCGTGCCGACGGCGTCCAGCCGATAGCCGTAGACGCCACGCTTCAGCCACCATTCGGCAGCATCGAACATCGCTTTCTCAACCTTGGGGTTGCGCCAGTTCAGGTCGGGCTGCTGCGGGTAGAAGAAGTGATAATAATATTGTCCGGTCTTCGCGTCCTTTTCCCACGCCGGGCCGCCGAAGAGCGAGGTCCAGTTGTTGGGCGGGCTGCCGTCCGGTTTGGGGTCGCGCCAGATGTAGAAATCGCGATACGGATTGTCCCGGCTGGCGCGGGATTGCTTGAACCAATCATGCTTGTCGGAGCTGTGGTTTATCACGAAGTCGAGGATCAACTTCACGCCCTGCGCTTTGCCTTTCGCAATCAGCGCATCGACATCGCCGACCGTGCCGAATTGCGGATCGACGGCATCATAATCCGAGACGTCATAGCCGAAGACCGCCTGCGCGCTCGGGAACAACGGTGTCATCCACACCGCTTCCACGCCCAGATCGGCCATATACTCCAGATTGCCTGCAATCCCCTTGATGTCGCCGATGCCGTCATTGTTGCTGTCCGCGAAGCTGCGCGGATAGATTTCGTAGATGACGCTCCGCTTCCACCAATCGGCCGAACCAGCGGCCGGGTTGGCAGGCATGGTAGGCGGGGCCGCGGAGACAGGCGCGGCAAAGAACAAGGCTAATGTTCCCATCCAGACCGCTTTGTTCATCCTGCTCCCCCTAAGCGTGTGCTGCTGGCATGCTGGTCTAGCATAGAATAACGCAGCACCATGAGTGCACCATCCGATGGGATCCGCAACGAGCGCGCGTCGCAGCCGATCCGGTTTGAGCGCGTCGAGCCAGATGGTACTCATCGCCAGGTGACGCGACCGGTTGCGGTCGAGCGGCCCATCGCGATCGAGTTCAACGGAATCGGTTATGCCGTGATGATGGCGACCCCGGGCGACCTCGAAGATTTTGCCATTGGCTTTGCGCTGAGCGAGCGGTTGGCGGTCCAGGCGCAAGACGTGATCGCCATCGATCTGCATTCGACCCCCAGCGGAGAGATAGTCCGCGTCACGCTGGCGGATGGCCTGACCGAAGCTTTGCTGGAGCGCGTTCGGCATCGGGTGTCGGAGTCATCCTGCGGCCTGTGTGGCATCGAAAACCTGGAGCAGGCGCTCCGACCGCTGCCGCGCTTAACGAGTGCGGCGCACGCAGGCGATGCGGCGCTGTTCCGGGCGTTGGCAGATCTGCGTGATCGACAGCCGCTCAATCGCACAACCGGTGCGGTGCATGCCGCTGCCCGCTGCAGCGCCGACGGGGAGATATTGGATGTTCGCGAGGATGTCGGCCGTCATAATGCTTTCGACAAACTGATCGGGGCGATGCGGCGGAGCGGCGCCGACTGGGACGGGGGTTTTGCGTTACTCTCCTCCCGCTGTTCCTATGAGCTGGTCGAAAAGGCAGCCTTGGCACAATGCCCGATGCTGGTGACGATATCTGCCGCGACCGATCTTGCGATCGCGCGCGCGCAATCGTGCGGGCTGAAGCTCGTCGTATTGGCGCGTGAAGACGCCATGCTGGCGCTGCCTTGATGAAGCCGCTCGGTGCGATCCTTGCCGGCGGACGCTCGTCACGTTTCGGCAGTGACAAAGCGTTGGCGCTGCTGGCCGGCGAGCCGCTTCTCGCGCACGCCGCGCGCGCAATTCGGCCTCACGTCTCCGGGATCATCGTCTGCGGACGCGTTGAGGCTGCAGACGGCCTGCCGAGTGTCGCCGATCGGCCGCGCCCCGACCTCGGGCCGCTTGGCGGCCTTTGTGGGGCCCTGCATCATGCTGCGATCCACGGCCATGATCGGGTTCTCACGATTGGTTGCGATATGCCGGTCGTGCCGTCCGCTTTGATGGAAGAATTGATCGCCGCCGGGCGGCCCGCCTATGTGGCGGATGCACCCATTCTTGGGATCTGGCCCAGCACGCTTGCTGCGACGTTGGAGGATCATCTGGCGGGCGAGGAGGATCGATCGCTTCGCCGGTGGGCGGCCCGCGTCGAGGCGATCGGCATCAAACCAGTCTTCAAGCTTGCTAACGTCAATCGCCCCGCGGATCTCGCGCGACTTGCTGCGGCGCCCGGCAACGGCAGCCATATCCTTTAATCGGATTGAAGTGGCGGAACCGGTGCCTTTCCCTTCAAGGCCCGTTCCTCTTGTCGGATGCGTTCGCGATTGCCTCCTTCTACCCCGGTTCCCTTGGTTATCGGCTGATGGAGGCTGCCGGACGTGTTCGGTGCAACTGGCCCCCGATCGATCTGGAAGCCATGGGCTATGTCCGCCGCTACATGTTCGGTCAGACCGGGCAGGATATGATCGCCGACGGCAACGGCTTCGGCCTTCCAGCCGACCGAGATGCGCTTGCGCGGGTGGATCGACATCCAGGTGATGGCGTCGACAACCTTATCGGGCTTGTCCATCCACGGCATGCGCGGGGTTCGGCCGCTATAATTCGCGGCATGTTGCCAAAAGGCGGTGTCGGCCGCCCATGGCATGACGGTGACGACCTTGATGTGCTTCTGGCCATCCAGCCGTAACTCCTGGCTCAGCGCCTCGCTCAGGCCAAGCACGGCATGTTTCGATGCGGTGTAGCTACTGTGGTAAGCCAGCGGCACCTTGCTCTCGACGGAGCCGATGTTGATCAGCGTGCCATAGCCTTGGGCACGGAATTGCGTCAGCGCGGCATGGCTGCCGAAGATGACGCCCTTGACGTTCACGTCGATGACGCGCGCGTGATCGGCGAGGGGAACGGTGTCGAACCGCCCGATGGTGCCGACCGCCGCGTTGTTGATCCATATGTCGATCCGGCCATATTTGCCCAGCGCGGCGCGTTTCAGCCGATCAATGTCTTCGGAACGGCTGACGTCGGTGACAACAACGAGCGCGGTACCGCCTACCGCACGGATTTCCGACGCAACCTGTTCCAGCACCTCGCCCCGGCGCGCCGCCAGAACGACATTGGCACGGTAGCGGCCAACTGCGAGCGCCACCCCGCGGCCGAAGCCGCTGGAGGCGCCGGTAATGACATAGGTTTTGCCTGCGACCAGCTGGGCATCACGCGGCGGCAAGACCGACGGGGTGGCACAGCCGGCCAGGCCAAGCCCGCCGAGCGATGTCGCGACGATCGCCCGAACGAGCGGCCGCGTCATCGCGGCGTCTGCACGCGCGGCGCGAGATTCACGACGACCGCGCGGGCGTCGAAGGCGCGAACATTATTCGATGGCTTGGGTCCGCGTCCCATGACGATCTCTGCCGCCGCCTCGTATCGCGTAACCGTCGTCACATCGACGCTGCCCGCCCAGAAGGGGTTGCCCCAATAAGGGTCCCAATTGCGCCAGCCGGACCCGCGGCGCCCATAGCGCCAGGACGGACCCCAATAGCCGTAAGGGCCCGGTCCAAAGGGTTGCGTCACATAGGTGTTGCTGTTCCGCTCCGTATTGCGATCCGCCATCTCGAACCAATCGAAGCCGCGGTCGATAGTGAGCTGGGCGGCGCGATAGAGAAGATAGGTTTCCACGGTTTCGCGGGACGTCATCGAATTGCCGGCAAAGGTTACGCGAAACCGATTGGGTTCGATCTGCTGATCGGTATAACCGCCGCGCGACCGGGCGTTGGGCGCGAGCGGCTGGTAAGGTGTGGCCGTCTGGCAGCCGGCCAGTATCAAGGTGGCGACGGCGGCCGCCGTCAGCCGCACGCCGTTGCGCACAAGCTTCGTCTGCATGGATCACCTATGGGTGCGGCCGCGCGTGGCGGCCGCGATTTACATTCCGCCTGCGCCGCCGCCGGGCATCGACTTCAGATGCTGGAGGTGCTTTTCGATGATGGGAACGGCAGACGTCGCCACCTGCCGCAATGCCGGGTCCGTCCCGTCGGTGGCATAGCCCTTGTGCAGGGCCCATGCCTTCTGGTGCGCTTGAAGCTGCTGCTGGATGTAGAGCCTGTCGAACGCATCGCCCGACGCTTGCTTGAGCTGCGCAATCATCGCGACATTGGGCTCCGACAGCTTCATCGGCGGCTTGGCGACTTTGGGTTCGGTCTTCGGAAGCGCCGCAAGCAATGTCTTCGTGGTCGTCGTGTGATCTGTAATCATTTCACGCGCATGGCTTTTCACCGCATCGCTGCGGCCTTTTGAGAGTGCCAGTCGGCTGGACTGAATCTCATACATGTCGCCGTCGGCCGCCCAGGCTACGTAATTCTGGGCGGGCGTACCCGTCATCGGACTTGCGCCGACATCGCTGGCGGAGAGCGCGCCACCAGCCATGTCCTGCGCCAAGGCCGGAACGGAAAGAGGTGCCATCACCAGGCAAGTCGCGATTAAAAGTTTGCGCATCTTATTCTCCTATTCGCTCCCGACAACGGTTATACTTATTCCTCGTTCCGCTCCGGCCGCGTTGATATAGAATTATTTGAGTATAACATAGATCAGCAAGCGGGCTAATCTAAGTCAATTCGTCAGTAAAAGTTTGAATTGGTCCTTCAGGGCGATCGTACGTTGGTGCCTTTGCGCCAGCCGTAAGGTGCATGGCTTGTCGTTCGATTCACTGATGTGGGAGGTGTGACGTGGCTGCATCAGGTTCGGATTCGGAGCATCTCGAAGAAGATGAACGCGCGCAGGTGGCCCGTTTCGAGCCGCTGCGCGCGACCGGGATTCACGAGATCCTGCGCAAGGAAGGCGAGAGCGAACTGGAGCGTGCGCTCCCGGCGCTGCTTTGGACCGGCTTGGCTGCCGGCCTCTCGATGGGGTTTTCCTTTTCCGGGCAGGCCTTGCTGCACAGTGGTCTTCCCGATCTGCCGTGGCGGCACCTTGTCGCCAGCTTCGGCTATGCGATCGGCTTCGTCATCATCGTTATGGGCCGTCAGCAGCTCTATACCGAAAGCACGCTGACCGCCGTCCTTCCCGTGCTGACGCGCCGCGATCGCAAGACGGCGATGGCGACCCTGCGTCTTTGGGGATCCGTATTGGCAGCGAATATCACGGGGACATGGCTGTTCGCGGCTGCGCTTGCTTATGGCGAACCCTTCGGACCGGACGTTGCCGCAAGCCTGCGTGCTCTTGCGGGCGAGGTCGGGAACGATCCGTTCGGCACTACCGTGTTCAAGGGCATCTTTGCGGGCTGGCTGATCGCCCTGATGGTGTGGCTGCTGCCAAGCGCGCGCACGGCGAAATTGTGGGTGATCATCCTGATCACGTACCTGGTGGCGCTCGCGCGACTCCCGCACATCATCGCGGGCTCCGCCGAGGTTGCTTGTGCGGTGCTGACGGGCATCAAGACGCCAAGCCAATATTGGCTCGACTTCTTCGTGCCGACCCTGATCGGAAACAGTCTCGGCGGCGTCTGCCTGGTGGCGATGCTGAACCATGCACCGATAGCGCCGGAGCTAGAAGGCAAAGAGGAGAAGGGTTCCTCATGATCGGAACGGGGGCGTTCCAAGTATCGCATAAACACAGATTAGTATAGGTAAATTAAGCGGAACGTTGCTGCTTGGCTCTGGGTTGGTCATTCTCTCGAATATGACTGGAGCACGCCCATGTTCATGCACAACAAGCGCTTGCAATATACGGTGCGGGTGGCGGAGCCTAACCCCCGCCTGGCTACAATGATGCTAGAACAATTTGGCGGTGCGGATGGCGAGCTTGCCGCTGCCATGCGCTATTTCACCCAAGGGCTTGGCGAGGATGATCCGGGCCGCAAGGATATGCTTCTGGACATCGCGACGGAAGAGTTGAGCCATCTGGAAGTCATCGGTTCGATCGTGGCCATGCTCAACAAGGGCGTCAAAGCGCAACTGGCCGAAGGTCAGATGGAAGAGGTTGAACTCTACCGCACGATCGGCGCGACCGGCACAAGTGCCAAGGAATCGCTGCTCTTCGGTGGCGGCCCCGCGCTGATCGACTCTGCCGGCGTTCCATGGACCGCCGCCTATGTCGACAGCCGATCGGAGCCGACCGTCGATTTGCGGTCGAACATTGCGGCCGAAGCGCGCGCCAAGATCGTGTATGAGCGCCTGATCAACATCACGGACGATCCTGGCATCAAGGAGGCGCTGGGCTTTCTGATGACGCGTGAGGTCGCGCACCAGAAGTCGTTCGAAAAGGCGCTTTACTCAATCGAAGACAATTTCCCGCCGGGCAAGCTTCCGGGCGTGGAGAAATATGCCAGCGTCTATGTCAACACGTCACAGGGTGACGGCGACACGACTGGCCCGTGGAACTCCGGCGAGCAGTGGGATCGTATCGACGATCTTGCGCAGACCATGCCGATCGATGGCGGGGACGGGCTTGCAACCGTCGGCCTCGATAGCGCGGATCAGGCCGTCGCCACCAAGATGGCGAAGCGGACCATGTCCGACCCGACGAGCGATCCGGTGACCGGGGCCGATCTTGGTGCGGGACCAGGCGCAGGCCGCACGAGCAGTGGGGACAAGGGCGGCGCGCCGGACATCCAGTCGGCGCCGGCCATGGCCGAGGCAACCGCTCCGGCCTGATCTGACCTCCCCGAAGACATTGCAAGAGGTGACCCATGGCGACGGCAGCTGACGAGGTACGAGAGGTCTTCATCGATGGGCTCAAAAATGCCCATGCGCTGGAAAATCAGGCTTTGGCGCTGATGGACCGGCAGATCGAGCACCTCGCTCATTATGCCGAAGTCGCGGAACGCCTGCGCGCGCATCGCGGCGAGACGCACACGCAGATCACGCGTCTCAACCAGATCCTTGAGAGCCTTGGGGAAAGTCCCTCGGCACTCAAGGATGCCGCGCTGACCATGTCAGGCAACATGGCGGCTATCGCGCACGGTTTTGCGACAGATGAAATCCTAAAGAACAGTCTCGCCAATTTCGCGTTCGAAAATTTCGAGGCGGCGACCTACAAGGCGTTGATTGTCATGGCAGAAGAAGGCGGTTTCACCACTGCGATTCCGCTATTGCAACAGACGCTGCAAGAGGAGCTGGCGATGGTCGCGTTCTGCGATGAAATATTGCCGACGGTCATTCGCAAATATCTATACCGCAAGGCCAGCGGCGGTCAGGCAAGCCATTGATCGCTCCGGTCGCTGATAAGGCGCAGCGTTGGGGGCGGATCGCGGAGTGACACCGCCCCCTCCGCCAGCAATCGCGGTCGACCCTGACCGCGGGTTGCTGCGTTCGCCAAGTCTTCCTGGTTCCTACCGTACCGTGCCGATACCTCGGCACGGTTCTTTTTGGCGCAAGCTTGGGGCTTTTGCGGGGCCCGGCTGGCTGGTTGCGGTCGGCTATATGGATCCCGGCAATTGGGCCACCGATCTCGCCGGCGGGTCGCAATATGGCTATTCGCTGCTGTGGGTGATCGCCTTTTCCAATCTGATGGCGATGTTGCTCCAGGGCTTGGCAGCCAAGCTGGGCATCGTGACCGGACGCGATCTCGCGCAGGCCTGCCGCGATCATTATAGCCGGCCTGTCAGGATCGCGCTGTGGCTGCTTGCCGAATTGGCGATCATCGCCTGCGATCTGGCCGAAGTCATCGGAACCGCGATCGCGCTGGACCTGCTGTTCGGCATTCCTCTCACACTCGGCGTATGGCTGACCGCGCTCAACGTGATCATGGCAACAATCCTGGAGCAGCGTGGCTTTCGCCGTTTGGAGGCGCTGGTCGGAGGCCTGATGGTTGTGGTCGCCGCCAGCCTGACCATCGAGCTGATCCTGTCCGGCCCTGATTTTGCCAGGATAGGCGGCGGCCTGGTTCCCTCCGGCGCGATCCTCTCGGACCCTGGTATGCTTTACATCGCCACCGGGATCATCGGCGCCACGGTAATGCCGCATAATCTCTATCTGCATTCGGCCGTCGTCCAGACGCGACGTTTCGCAACTGATCATTGCGGCAAGCGCGAGGCGGTCCGCTTCGCGATGCTGGACGGTGTGCTGGCATTGAGCCTCGCCATGCTGGTCAATGGTGCGATCCTGATCCTGGCCGCCTCTGTCTTCCACGCGCAGGAGCGCTCGGTCTCGGATATCGCGGAAGCCTATAAGCTGCTCTCTCCCATGCTGGGCGTCGGCTTCGCCAGCGCCCTGTTCGGCATCGCGCTGCTCGCATCGGGCCAGAACTCGACCTTGACCGGCGCGCTGGCCGGTCAGGTGATCATGGAAGGCTTCACCGATCTGCGCATTCCGATATGGGCGCGCCGGCTGATATCGCGTGGTCTCGCGATCATTCCCGCCGCGATCGTCGCGAGCCTCTATGGCAGCGCCGGGACCGGTAAGCTGCTCATCCTCAGCCAGGTGCTGCTAAGCTTGCAGCTCCCGTTCGCGATCGTGCCACTCATCCGCATCACGGGCGATCGCAAATGGATGGGCGAATTCGCCAACAGCCGGCCGGTCCAGCTGATGGCCTGGGTGGTCGCCGCGCTGATCATCGGCCTGTGCCTCAAACTGCTGTGGGGATGAGGATCGCACCCGCACGCTAGCGCTGTCGGCTGAGAATGTAGCCGGCACCCTGAAAGTCGCCCTGCAACCGCACGTCGATACCCCGGCCCATCCAATAAGCGCCGCTGGCAACCGCCGGTATGCCGTTCCCCAACGGCGTCCCGTCCATCGTCTCGACGGCGTAGCGCGCCTCCGGATCTAGCCCGAGCAGTCGGATCGGCGCCCGCGGCTCAAGCCGGTGTGTGCCTTGCGTGAGTGCGAACAGTGCCGCCTGCGTCTTGTCGCGTGAGACGTAGAGCGTGGTCGACGTCACATCATCCGGCTTGGGCCGCGTGAGGCGGTAGAGATTGCCATGCTGCACCGTCTCGCGGATCCGTTTGTAGACGCCGACATAATGCTGCGCGGTGGTGAAATCTTCCTCGGACCATTTGTTGAGGTTGGTGCCGATGCCGAGCCCGCCCTGCATCGACGACAGGAAACGGAATGGGAGCGGCGTCGCCCGCTTGTTCACCCAATTCGGGCTGTCGGTGACCCAGGCCATCATCAGCCCGGGTGAATAAGCCTGGGTGAAGCCGTCCTGGATCTGGAGCCGATCGACCGGATCCGTATTGTCCGAAGGCCAGACCTGATCGGTCAGGCCCATGATCCCGAGGTCGACGCGACCGCCGCCGCCGGAACAGCTTTCAATCTCCACATTAGGATGGCGCCGCCGCAGTTCGGCTAGGATCCAGTAGAGGTTGCGGACATAGTCGACATAGATTTTCTGCTGATCGGCCGGGTCCGCCGCCGGCCAGCCAGGCTCAGACCAGTTGCGGTTATAATCCCATTTCAGAAAGCGGATGTCACTGTTGGTCAGCAAGGCGTCCAGCTGCCGCAGCAGATGGTCCCGCACGTCGGTGCGGGCCAGGTTCAGGACATATTGATTGCGCCCTTCGGTCCGGGGGCGCCCGGCGAAATTGATGATCCAGTCGGGGTGCGCGCGATAGAGGTTGCTGTCGGCATTGACCATTTCCGGCTCTACCCACAGGCCGAAATCCATGCCGAGCGCGCGGACCTTGCTGATCAGCGGCGCCAGTCCATTGGGGAATTTGCGGGGGTTGACGGTCCAGTCGCCCAATCCGGCATGATCGTTGTCGCGGGCGCCGAACCAGCCATCGTCCATGACGAAGCGTTCGACGCCGATCCGCGCGGCACGTTCGGCCAGGCGCATCTGGCCCGCCTCGTCCACGGCGAATTCGGTTGCCTCCCAGCTATTGTACAACACCTTGCGCAATGCCGGCAGTTCGCCTTTGCGCGGTACGATATTTTGCAGGGCGAAACGGTGCATCAGACGCGATGCCTCGCCCATGCCGGCTTCGGCGTGGCCGGCGTAGAATATGGGCGTCTCCAGCCGTTCGCCCGGCTTCAGGCGATAGGCAAAGTCGAACGGGTTGAAGCCACCTGTCACGCGGGGTCGACCGGCGACATCGCGATCCACGCTGATGCGGAACGATCCGCTCCAGGCTAAGGTGCCGAACCAGACCGGTCCATCCGTCTCGGTCGAACGTCCGTCCTGGGTGATGGCGAACCAGGGATTGTTCTCGCTGCCGGTTGAACCACGCCGGCTCTCCAGCACGGTGGCACCAGCAGAGACGGGTCGCTCCTGACGCGTCCATTCGGATCCCCACCGTCCGGTCAGGAAATGGAGGCGATAGTCGCTGCCGACGGGCAAGACGTAGGTGGCCGCCATCGCCTGATCGACACGGACGTCGGTGCGGCCTTCATTGGCGATCGTAGCGGATCGGCCGACAATGCCCGTGGCGCGGTCGATGACATAGTTGAGCGTGACGGTGAGAGGCCGCTGGATGTCGCGCAACGTGACCGAGACGCCATCACGGCTGAGACGGTGTGAGGCATAGCGCAGCACCAGATCGCGATTGCCGTCAGGCCAGGCCACTTTCAGTGCGGGTTCGGCGAAGATGCCGCCGCCCCAGCCGGCATATTCCTGCGGGATGACATTGGCCGCCACGTCGAAACCGCTGAGCTCGCGTCCCTGTGGGCCGTCGATCGGATCCGTGGTCCTGAGGCGTGCTCCCCAATAGACAGACTGCAACAGGCCGGCAGCGTCGATCTTGAAAGCGTAGGTCACGTCGCCACCGTCCAGGCGGAACACGCGCCGGCTCGCGTCGAAGCCCGCTTCTGCGTGCGCTGCCGCGTGGGACAGGGCGGTGGCGGCCAGGATCAGTCCGGCCCGCGTCAGCTTCATCGACATGGCATCCTTCTCTTTGTCATACTTTTAGACTCTCGTCTTTGTGCTCAAATTGCAACAGATTATTCCTATCCGGGAGATTTGTTACAGAATCCTGTCGACGTGAAAGCAATAATATCATACTTTATCATCATAACGAGAGGGGATGATGATGCGCACGAGGTTTCACACGAAGCTAATCTTGCTGACCACAGCGGCGATTTCCATAGCGTCAGCGGCTTATGCGCAGGACGCGACCGCGCCGATCGGCCAAGACCCACAATCCCCGGGCGGCACGATGGCACAGCCGCCTGCGGCTCAAGGCGATACGGGCACGCCGGATGAAATCGTCGTCACCGGCGCGCGTGCCAGCCTCGCGCGCGCGCTCGATCTGAAAAAGCGTACCATCGGCGTTGTCGACGCGATCTCTGCCGAAGACATGGGAAAGTTCCCCGATCAGAACATCGCTGAGTCTCTGCAGCGTATCACCGGTGTGTCGATCAATCGCGTCAACGGCGAAGGTCAGGGCATCACCGTGCGCGGCCTTGGGCCCGAATTCAACACGGTGCTGCTCAACAATCGCTTGCTGGCGACCGTGGGCGGCGGCCGCTCCTTCGACTTCAGCCTGCTCTCTTCGGATCTTATCTCGGGTGCCGAGGTCTATAAGTCGTCCGAAGCGCGGCTGCAGGAAGGCGGCATCGGCTCCACCGTGATCCTGCGCACCGCGCGGCCGACCGACCGCGCCGGTTTGCGGATCACCGCTAACGCTGCCGGCCGCCACGACAATACGGCCGACAAGGTGACGCCTTATGGCTCGATCGCGGTCAGCAGTTCGAACGAGGACCGTACCTTCGGCGTGATGGCCAGCTTGATCTACGACAAGCGTATTTCGAACCTGACCAACATCAGCACGGATGGCTGGGTGATCAACCAGTCCGTCGACACCAACAATGACGGTAAGGCGGATCGTAATGACGTCGCGCTGCCCCGCACGCTGAACTTCACCTCGACGCGCAACGATCGTCGTCGTTCCGGCGGTACCTTCGCGCTGGATTATGTCGTGACTGACAAATTGAAGTTCACCATGGACGCGCTGTACACCCAGCAGAAGATCAGTAGCCGAACCAACCAGCTCGGTTTCTACACCGATCCGGCGCGTATCACGTCGGCCACGGTCAACGGCAACGGTACGGCCACAAGCTTCACGGTTCTGCCGGCGACGGCGAACGCGGGTGTGGCTGCCGACAACATCTTGGCGACCAACCCGGTCAACGAGCGCACCTATCAGATCGGCGGCAACCTGGAATGGAAACCGAACGATCGCACCACGATCCTGTTCGATGGCGCGCATTCCAAATCACGCAACAATTCCGATCAGTTGTTCTACGTGGTCGGCACGCGGGAGGTTGGCGTGACGCCGACTTTCACGCTGGAAGGGCCGGATGGTCTGCCGACCATGACCAATATTCTGCCGACGGACGATCGGTCGCAGCCACGGCTGCACTGCTGCTCCGAACGCGGCGGCCGCAACAGCGACAAGGTCAATCAGGCCACGATCGACGGCACCTATGACGCAGGATGGGGTCCGCTCTCCAAGCTCCAGGCCGGCCTGCTTTTCACCAACCGCCTGAAGACGACCGTCTCGCGCGAGTCACCGGAGCCGCTGGGCTGTTTCTACTGCGGCTATGCCGCCGTCGCGCCGTCCGACCTGTTCACGCCCTTCAAAGCCAATGTCCTCGGGCGCGACATGACCTGGCTGAATTATGATCGCGACGCCCTGGTCAAATATTATGGCAGCGCCGCCGCGGTGAATCAGGTCGGCAACAGCAATGATCCGGACGCGATCGCCGCACGCCAGCGCTTCCTGGCCGTCTATAGCGGCAACAATAACAGCCTGGATCCGATCGATCGTCAGCGCGGCTCCGGTACGGTGCGGGAAAACACGTTCGCCGGTTATATCCAGGCAAGCTTCGAGGGGCAGTTTGGTGATCGCCGCTGGACCGCGATGGCGGGCGGCCGCCTGATCCACACGGATCTGCACGCGACGGGCTATTCGGTGACGTTGGTCAACATCATTCAAAATCCCCAGGATCCGACGGCGGCTGTGCCCGTCTACAGCCCAACCGTGCCGGTGGATGCCAACAACAATTACACCTACTTCCTGCCGACGCTGAACTTCCGGTTGGACATGACAGACAAGCTGATCTTCCGCCTCGCAGGGTCGCGCACACTCACTCGCCCGACCTTGAGCCGGCTCGGTCTCTCGCAGGATTTCGTGTTCCGTCCGCCCAACAGCAACACGGTCAGCGGCGGCAATCCCTATCTCAAGCCGTTCCTGGCATGGAACGCGGACGCGTCGGCCGATTATTATCTGACGCGGACGAGCTATGTCAGCCTTGCCGGTTTCTACAAGAAGCTGCAGAACTTCATCATTTCCGGCCAGCAGCCAGAGGAATATTTCGGTCTGACCTTCATCGCCAACCGGCCGTACAACGCCCAGAATGGCGACGTGTACGGGTTCGAAGCAGCGATCCAGTCGACCTTCGATTTCCTCCCCGGGATCCTGAAGAATTTCGGCGGGTCGGCCAATTATACCAAGGTGAAAAGCTCGATCCGTTTCGATCCGTCGCTCAGCAACCAGACGTTCAATGTAGAAGGCTTGTCGGACTCGGCGAACCTCGTCCTCTTCTATGAGGACGATATTTTCCAGTTCCGCGGTGCCTATAACTGGCGCGCCAAGTTCCTGAATCAGACGTTCGGGCCGCAAAGCCAGCCGGAAAACGTCAACGGCTACACCCAGATCGACTTCAGCGGGTCGATCAAGCTGACGCCCAACTTCTCCCTCTATGGCGAGGTGCTGAACGTCGGTAACAAGAAGTTCCGCAGCTATTCGCGCTTTCAGGAACGGCTGATCACCCAATCCGATCAGGGACGCCGTATCACGCTCGGCATCCGCGCCAGCTTGTGAACCATATTGGGGAGGATTGTGCCGCCGGCATGATCCTCCCTATGGCCCGTGCAAATGACGATCGAGATCACGCGACAAACGGTCCGGTTGCGGGACGGACGCGAGACGTCGATCTTCCGGATCGCCGCGCAGGATGGTGTGATCGTGTGGGTGGCCGAACTCGGCGCCACCCTGCTGCGGATCGAGGCGCCTGATCGCGAAGGGCATCGCGCCAACGTTATCCTGGGCGATGTCGACATCCAGAATTATCCGGCCGCGCTTGGCATGGCCGAGGATCCCCGCTTCGGGGCGAGCTGCGGACGGGTCGCCAACCGCATAGCGGGCGCCGCCTTTACCCTCGATGGCGAACATTTTGCGCTGGACGCCAACGAAGCGCCCAATCATCTCCACGGCGGCAGCGACGGCTTCAGCCGGCAATTGTGGCGCGGTCAGGCCACACCGCGCGGGGTGGAGATGACTTTGGTCAGCCCGGACGGCGATCAGGGCTATCCGGGGACAGTATCGGCCTCCGCCAGGTTCGAACTGGTGGCGCCGGATCGGCTTGCGCTCACTTACCGCGCGACCACCGATCGGTCGACGCATGTGAACATCGTTAGCCATCCCTATTTCAACCTGTCCGGCGATCCCGCTGTCACCATCGATCGTCATCAGCTTGAGATTGCGGCAGAAAGCTTCTTGCCGATCGATGCGATGGCGCTGCCGGTCGGAGCGGCGCTATCCGTTCACGATACGCCGTTCGACTTCCGCAAGCCGCGCGCGGTCGGTGACGTGATCGATGCCGATCATTCGCAAATTCGTGCAGCGGATGGCTTCAATCATTGCTTCATTCTGTCCTCAGGCGGGACGCAGGAGGATGCACGCTTCGCTGCCCGGCTGCGTTGCCCGGGAAGCGGACGTGTCATGACGCTGTTTACCGATCAGCCGGCGCTTCAATTCTACAGCGGGAACGCGCTGCAGGCGGCCGATCCCGCCGGCTCACACATCGCCTTCGCGCGGCGCACCGGCCTCTGCCTGGAGGCGCAAGCCTTCCCCAACGCCGCCAATCGGCCGGACTTTCCGACGACACGGTTGGATCCGGGACAGGAATATCGCTCCGAACTCCGCCTCCTTTTCGCCGTGGAGGATTGATCCGTCCGGAAATGGGGCGGCTAAAGCCGGCCCATCCGCCCGCCGTCGGCGACAATGTCTTCGCCGGTGATGAACCGGGCCGCATCGGAGAGAAGGAACACAGCCAGTCGGGCGATGTCATCGGGGTGCCCCAGGTCAGCCGGATCGACCACCTCCGCGCCGGATCGGATATTGGGGCTGGCATGGAGCAAGGGGGTATCGATCGCCCCAGGCAGGATGGCGTTGCAGCGGATGCCGCGCGCTTTTCCTTCGATCGCGGTCGATCGGGTAAGGCTGACCATGGCAGCCTTCGAGGCTGCATAGGATGCGACCAGCGGCGATGTACGGCGCGCATGGACCGACGCGATGTTCACGATCGCGCCGCCCTGCGCCATGCTGCGCAGCGCGCATCCCGTCAGCAGCGCCGGCGCGATCAGGTTAATCGCCAGCAAGGTCTGCCAGTCCGCTGCCGATTGTTCCTCGATCGTCTTGTAAATCATGACCCCGGCCACGTTGACGAGCAGATCGACGCGGCCAAACCGCGCGACGGCAGCGGCAAAGGCGTCTTCGACCGCCACGGGATCCGCCAGATCGCAGCCAAGCGCCATCGCCGCCGGGCCCAGCAGCCCGGCTACGGCGTCCGGCGGTTGACGGTCGATCAGGAACAGCATTGCCCCGGCATCGGCCAAGCTCCGCGCGATCGCACTGCCGATCCCGCCGGCAGCGCCCGTGACGAGCGCGACCTTGCCTTCGATACCCTCTACCATTCGCGCAGCGATCCGTCGCGCCCGCGCCAGGCTGGGTTGCGCCAGCGATGTGGGGCGATGGCAGCCGATCGTACCGCATCTTCGTCAATGTCCACGCCCAGGCCCGGTCCTTCCAGCACGGCCACCGTTCCGTCGGTCACGCGCAGGGCGTCTGGATTGCGCACGAAGGTAAGAAGGTCCGCATCCGGACGATTATAGTGAATGCCGATCGACATTTCCTGGATTACGAAGTTCAGCGTCACTGCGGCCACCTGGAAGCAGGAGGCCAGTGCAAGCGGGCCGAGCGGGCAATGCGGTGCAAAGGCGACGTCATAGGTTTCTGCCATGGCGGCGATGCGGCGGCACTCGGAAATGCCACCGGCATGGCTGAGGTCGGGCTGGGCGACGTCGATCGCGGCGGCTTCGAAAAAGGGCTTGAACTGCCAGCGACTATACAGCCTTTCGCCGAGGGCGAGGGGCAGGCTGGTCTGTCCCGCAATCTGGGCAATCGCTTCCGGCTGCTCGTTGGCAAGAACCTCCTCGACGAACAGCGGCCGCAACGGCTCGAGCGCGCGGACCAGCTGGCGCGCCATTGGTTTATGCACCCGGCCATGAAAGTCGACCCCCACGTCCACCCCGGTTTCGCGCACCAGCGCCAGTCGCTCGGCCGCCGCATCGACACTCGCCGGGCTATCCAGCCAGTCCATGTCTTCGGTCCCGTTCATCTTGACCGCGTCGAAACCTTGCTGGCGCCGCTCCAGCGCAGCGGCGGCCACGTCGTGCGGGCGATCGCCGCCCACCCAGGCGTAGACGCGCATGCGGTCGCGCACCCGGCCGCCCAGCAGGTCCGATACCGGTACGCCCAACATCCGGCCCTTAATGTCCCATAACGCCTGATCGACCCCGGCTATGGCCGACATCAGGACCGGACCGCCACGATAGAAGCCGAGCCGGTAGAGCAATTGCCAGATGTCCTCGATCCGGCCCGGATCCATGCCGATGATGCGATCGCGCACCGCTTCCATCGCGCCTTGCACGGCTTCGCCATGGCCCTCTAGGCTCGCCTCGCCCCAGCCGACCGCGCCCTGATCGGTTTCGATCCGGACGAACAGCCAGCGCGGCGGGACGAGAAAAGTCTCGAGGGTGGCGATCTTATGCACGGTCAGTCTCGCTCGTCTGTAAGGTTCGGCCGGTGGCAGGCCAGAAGCGGAAGGCGGTCCAGCCGCGGCCTTGCCGCAGCCCGTCGGCGGTCACCGCGAGCAGCAGGATCCCGCCGCGCACCACATATTGATAGAAGGTCGGCACGTTCAGCAGGTTGAGCGCATTTTGCGCCGTTCCCATGATCAGCACGCCGATGATCACGCCGCCGATCGTCGCCACGCCGCCGGCCAGCGACACGCCGCCCAGCACGCACGCCGATATCACTGCCAGTTCCAACCCGACGCTGGTATTCGGCTGGCCGCTGGTAATCCGTGCCGCCAGGATGATGCCGGCGACACCGGCAACCAGGCCCTGGAGCGCGAACACGGTGATCCGAACGCGCGTGATCGGCACGCCAGACAGCCGGGCCGCCTCGGGATTGCCGCCTACGGCAAGCACGTTGCGGCCGAACACCGTTCGGTTGAGCAGAAATCCGAAGGCGGCGAAGCTCGCCAGCATCGCCCAGATCGGCCATCCTACGCCCAGGAAGGCGCCGGATCCCAAGGTGAAGAAGCTTTGTGCCGGGATGGCGACGGATTCGCCGCCGGACACCAGAAAGGCCAGTCCGCGAACCATCTCCATCGTCGCCAACGTCACGATCAGCGAATTGACCTTCAACAGTGCGACGACGGCACCGTTGAACAGGCCGACTGCCGCGCCGCCCGCCAAGCCGGCAACCACACCCAATATCGGGCTGCCCGTGCTTGCGATCACCACCGCGGCGATCACGCCGGAGAGCGCCACGGTGGAGCCCACCGATAGATCGACTTCCCGCATTGCGAGCACCAGCATCATCGTCGCGGCAATGGTGCCGACAAGGGTGATGGACAGCAGCAGACCACGCAAATTGCGCAGCCCCATGAAGTCGGGAACCGCGACCGAGAGCAAGGCCATCAGCAGCAGGAGAAGGATCAGGGGACCTGATCGGCGCAGCAGCCGGCGGTTCATCATGCGGGGTTTGCATCCTTGACGATGGGGAAGGGCGACGCGGCGGTCGCATCCGGCAGGGCCAGTCGCAGCAATCGTTCGGCGGTGGCATGGGCACGCGGCACGATGCCGGCGACAGCGCCGTCGCGCATGACGACCATCCGATCGGCCACGCCCAGCACCTCGGGAAGATCGCTCGACGCCAGCAATATGGTCCCGCCACGTTCGGCGAAATCGTAGATGTGGCTGTAAATCTCGCTGCGCGCGCCCACGTCGATGCCGCGCGTGGGCTCATCCAGCAGCAGGATGGAGGCCTCGGCCAAAAGCCAGCGAGCGATGATCGCCTTCTGCTGGTTCCCCCCCGACAGGGTGACGATCGCGGCCTCCGATCCGGGTGTCTTGATCCGCAGCCGGGCGATTTCCTCGGCGGCGTGCGTGGCCTCCTCGCGCTGCCGCAGCATTGCGCTTTCCCCGCCGCGGTTACGCCAGGCCAAGGCGATATTCTCTCGTACGGATGCAAGCGGTACGATACCCTGATCCTTGCGATCCTCCGGCGCCAATCCCATGCCGGCAGCGATGGCAGCCCGCGGATCGTTATCGATCGCCTGCCCGTTCACTGCGACGGTTCCGGCCGTCCTTGCCGTCGCCCCGAACAACAAGCGGAACAACTCGGTTCGGCCAGCGCCGACCAGACCAAAGACACCGACAATCTCGCCCTTGGCGGCATGCAACGAGACCGGTGCCCGCAGGCCGGGGCCTTCGACACTGTCCACCTGCAGGGCGGTGGCGCCCAACGGACGCGCGCGATAGGCATAGATGTCCGCAACCGTGCGGCCCGCCATGGCTGATACGAGCCGCGCCTCGTCAGCGGGGCCCACGTTCGTGGCGTCGAGCACATGGGTGCCGTCGCGCAGTACCGTGGCCGTATCCGCCAGCGCGAACACTTCTTCCATCCGGTGGCTGACGTAGATGATCGCGCGGCCTTCCGCGCGGAGGCCATGGATGATCTCCATCAGCTTCGCCGTCTCACGCGTACTGAGCGAGCTCGTCGGTTCGTCGAAGGCGATGATGCGCGCGTCGCGCAGCAGCGCCCGGCCAATCTCCACCATTTGCCGCCGGCCGATCGAAAGATCGCCCAGCCGGCTGTCCGGATCGATGGGCTCGCCCAACCGCTCCAACACGGTGCGCGCCCGCGCCCGCAACGCGCTGCGATCGATCATGCCCCACCGCTTGGGAAGCGCGCCCATCATCAGATTTTCCGCCACGCTCATGTCCGGAGCGAGCTGAAGCTCCTGATGGATAATCGCGATGCCCGCATCCTGGCTCTCGCGTGGGCGCGCGAAATGCTGTGGGGCGCCACCCACCACCAACTCGCCGCCGTCGGGCTGATATTGGCCGGCCAAGATTTTCAGCAGCGTCGATTTGCCGGCGCCATTTTCCCCGATCAGTGCGCGCACCTCGCCTGCGCCCACTTGGAAGCTGACGCCATCCAGCGCGACGACACCCGGGAAGCGCTTGGTGATGCGGCGATATTCCAGCAACGCGCTCATGCCATGCCTTCCTGCGCCAGCACGTCGCGATAATTGGCGCGGGTCAGCAACCGGCCGCTGGTCAGCGTTACCGGCGGCGGCGCCCGGCCGGTGGTGATCCACCGGTACATCGCCGCTGCCGTATCATAACCATGCGCGCGCGGACTTAGCAGAACTGAGGCGTGAAAGCCGGTGGGGCTGGGCTTGGCGAGTTCGGCAATCGCTGCTTCCGATCCGCCGATGCCAACGCCGATAATCTCGGTCGAGCCAAGCGACAGGCCTTCGGCCGCGCGGACGCCGCCGATCACCGTTTCGTCGTTCAGTCCCAGGATGATCCAGCGATCATAGCGTGCGTTGGCGGTCAGGACGGGAGCCGCGGCGCTGAATGCACCTTCCGTATCGCTGGTCCTTTGCGGCGCGTCTTTGATCGCAGTGGTGGGGTACCCTGCCGCGCGGAGGGCAGCGACCGCACCGGCCGTGCGTTCGCGGCCGGTTTCCAGGCTGTCGAAGCTGATGCGCAAAATGCCGGTCGTGTCGCGTGCCCATCCCCGCCGTGTGGCTTCGGCGGCGGCAGCCTCACCGGCCAGCCGGCCGATCGAAACGGCGGAGATGCCGGTATAGGGAATGTCCGCGATCGGCCGGCCGTCGGCCGCCATCAGACGATCGTCGACGGACATGGGCTTCAAGCCGGTCGTACGGGCAAAGCCGGCAATCGCCGGGCCCAGCCGCGGGTCCGGCGCGCAGATGATGAAGCCTGCGGCGAAGCGTGCGTAGAGCGTATTGAGAGCCGCCAGCACCCGGTCGCCATCTTCCGCGCCGATCGCGATTATTTCGAAACCCAACTTTCGGCCGGCCGCCCGTGCGAAGCGCCATTCATCCTGAAACCATTGCGCCTCCGGTTGCTTCACGATGAAGCCTATACGGGTTGCAGCCGGAGCGCGCGCACATCCCGAAAGCAGCGCGATGCCCGCTGCGCCACCTCCTGTCAGGCAGCTTCTCCTGCTTACCAGCACCTATCGTTGTCCCGCCTCATCCTGTTGTCGCAATCATGCGTTCGGAATCGACACACGTCAATTTATATCATACTTATAACGTGAGGTGATGATGACGAACTATCGGATTGTGGCCCGGGCAGAACGGGATGTGCTGGGCGAGGGGCCTCATTGGTCGGTGCGTTCGGGCACCCTGTTCTGGGTCGACATTGTCGGGCAGCGACTATGGTCGCTGACGCTGGCGGATGATCGCCTGCGCAGCTGGGCGATGCCGGAGAAGATTTGCTGGGTGGTGGAACAAGCCGGCAGTGCCGATTTGCTCGCCGGCTTCAAGAGCGGCGTGGCCGATGTGTCGCTCGATCCGTTCGTGATCCGCCCGCGGCTGTCGCCCGAACCGGCTCGTCCCCACAATCGATTAAACGATGCGAAGGTGGATCCCACCGGCCGGCTTTGGTTTGGCAGCAAGGATGATCGGGATCAGGAGGCGAGCGGCGCGCTCTATAGTCTCGATAGTTCTGGGCGGGTGCGGCGCCACGATGATGGCTATCAGGTCACGAACGGGCCTGCCTTCAGCCCTGAGGGCGATTGGCTCTATCATACCGACAGCGGCCGCGGCCTGGTCTATCGTTTTCCGCTGGGCGCCGACGGAATGCTGGGTGAGCGATCCATCTTCATCCAGTTCGAACAAGGTTGGGGTGCGCCCGACGGCATGACAACCGATGCCGAGGGGTATCTATGGATCGCCCATTGGGGTGGGGGCCGGGTCAGCCGCTTCGATCCGAATGGGCAGCTCGACCGCTCGATCGCGCTTCCTGCCACCAACATCACCAGCTGTACCTTCGCCGGTCCCCGATTGGACCGGATGTTCGTAACCTCCGCCTCGCTCAAAACCGATGGCGGCGAAATGCAGGGTGTGCTGTTCGAGATCGAGCCCGGCGTCACCGGATTGGCCCCGATAGCTTTCGCCGGGAGAGCGCTGTAAACTGAAACCGGGCGCGCGCGCTTCCCCGACCATCGGGTTAACGTTCATGAAGGATGGCATGGTCACTGCCCCGATCGAAGGCTTCTCCACAAAGTTTGGCGATGACGGCCGCAACCTGACCGCCAGCATCGTCAACGATCTGGGTCGGGCGATCGTGACCGAGGCGTTCACGCAGGAACGCGCCTTCCCCACCGAGGCGGAGCTTTGCCTACGCTATCACGCCAGCCGCCCGGTGGTGCGCGAAGCGGTCAAGATGCTGACGGCCAAGGGGCTCTTGCATGCGCGCAAGCGGGCGGGGACGGTCGTCCAGCCGGAGGCGAGCTGGAACTTGCTCGACCCAGACGTGCTCAACTGGATGTTGCAGCGAAGCTTCTCGATCGATCTGCTGATCGACTTCACTGAGATCCGAATGTCGATCGAGCCTCGCGCCGCCACGCTGGCCGCCCACACGTCCACAGGCCCGCAACGCCGCGCGATCGTTGACGCAATTGGGCGAATGCTGGCTGCCGATCGTGGGGAAGAAGACTCGCTGGAAGCCGATATCGGTTTTCACATCGCCGTGCTGGAGGCGAGCAACAACCGCTTCATGCGCCAATTTACCGATCTGGTGGAGACGACGCTGCGTTTCTCAATCACGCGGACCAACGAATATAAGGGCGTTCCCCGCGCCAGCGCCCGCGATCACAAGCGCGTTGCCGACGCCATTGTGGAAGGGCAGGCCACGCTCGCCGGCGAGCGGATGCGCGATCTGATCAAAGGCGCGTTGGACCTGCTGCTGACCGCCGGCAACCGCCCCCACCGGCCCTGACGAGCGGACGCCGGATCATAGCGCGCCGCAGCGGCTTGCGCCGGGGATAGGCTGGGCGGCCGCTTCTGACGGTCGCGGATCGCCGGGATGATAAGCATTGGCCATGAACGGGCGCAGATCCTCTTCGTCGAGCGGGATCGGCCGAAGGTCGCCATCGGCATAACGCCTGACCTGATCGTTGAAGTGCGAGGAGGACGGATTTCCGCTTTCGCCGCCCGCGGAAACCGCCCAGGCGCGCGGGTGCGGGCCAAATTCCACGACCGCGACGAAGCTGTTGCCGCTCGTGCCATAGAAGCAGCGTTGTCCTGGCTGCCGCTCCACGGCGAAGGAGGCGAGCGATCCGAAGTTTCCGGAGGTGAAGGCGATCGGCAGGCTCGGCGCGGCATCGTCAAAGTTTTGGTGGATCGCCCCGCTCACGCGCTGGAAGCGATTGATCCGTCCCCATTCGACCTGCCAGCTTCCCCAGCGCTTCTGCATCTGATCGATCGCCTGGCCCAGCGCGGCGAGCCTGTCGGCATCGCTCATAGTCTCCCGAAACCAGGTGAAGAGCGGCACATTGGCCGCCTTGGCCTTTGGACCCTCCGATGCCCATAAGGCCTCGCCCCAATGGACGGCCAGCGAAGTCGGGCGCGACGTCAGGGCCCATCGCCGGTCCCACGATGTCAGCAGTGCGATAGGCGCTGCGAGCCGCGCGCGTCGCGGATCGCGCGGCGGGAGAGCGTCATACCCACGCAACAGCAGCGGAATCTGTTCTTCGAAGAAGGGAAGAAAGGAATCGAATGCCGCCTTGCTCAAGCTTTGCGCCGAAAATCTGGTGGTTCCGGACAGCAGTATGGTGGCGTGGACGCCCCGCGGATTCTCCCCCAATTGATCCATATATCGGGGGTAATCCGCCGCGCGCGGGCTTGCGCTGCCGGCGGCGCTCCATGGCCAATTATTGGTGTTCATGACGTAGCCGGTCGACGGCGCGATGACCTGCGGAAGCTGGTTCAGGCGGTGCAGGCCCTTCCAGTCGGTCGCCGGATCGCTGCCGTCCACGGGTCGGGTGTAATCAAAGCGCGCGCTGCGCACCGGCACGAATTGCGGCGGCAGGAACGCGATCGATCCGTCAGCCGCGGCAAGAAGCGTGTTATTCGTCGAGTTCGCCTTGCGCTCGGACACCGCCTGATACGCGCGCAGGCTGGTCGCCTTGGTCCGCAGGAAGCTTTGCTCGAGCGCGGCGCGCGGATTGTTCAGCATCGCAACTGCAATCCACCGCCCGTTCTCGCTGCGGATTACCGGGCCATGATGGGTGGCCAGCGTGGTGAAGACCCGCTCTTTCAAATGGCCATCGTCACTGCGCACCTGCAGGCGCACGACCTGCTGGCGCATCGGCCGCCAGGCGCGGCCATAGCGATAAACCAGCCGTCCGTTGCGGCGTTCGACGGTCTCGGCAAATTCGTCGATATTGTCGACCCGGCTGGTCGTGTGCATCCAGCCAAGCTGTCGGTTGAACCCCTGATAAACGAAGAATTGGCCCCACGTGGCGGCCCCATAGACGTCCAGGCCCTCATCACTGGTGACCTGTTGTTCCGCCCGGAAGAAGAAGGAGGTGTGCGGGTTGATCCACAGCAGAGGATAGCCGTTGACCGTGCGGCTGGGGCCCAACGCGATGCCATTCGATCCCTGGGGTTCCGTCATCTCGCTGTCGCGCGCGGCCAATGCGGCGGGCGAGGGGGGCGCTATCTGTCCGTAAAAGGCGCGAAGCTGGGCAAGATCGACACCGCTCTCGATGTCGCCGCCGATGCTTCCTTCGGAAAAGGCAAGCGCCATCCACGGTTCGAAATGGGTAAGAATGCGCGGTCGGACGTCGCGGTGGCTGGCGAGATACTGGTTCAGCCCGTCCGCCCAGGCTTCCATCAATGTCTTCAGCCAAGGTGGCGACGCACGGTACTGGGCACGCAGATCGTCCAGATCAAGGAACAGGCGCTGGCGCAGATCCTGCCAGACCGCTTTCTCTCCATCGACCTCAGCAAGCCGGCCCAATGCGACCAGGTAGTTCTGCTCGATCCGTGGGAAATCGTCTTCCGCCTGGGCATAGGCCATGCCGAATACGGCATCCGCATCCGTCTTGCCGTGGACGTGGGCGATGCCGAAGCTGTCGCGAACGATGCGGACCCGGCTGGTACGCTCCCCCGGTGCACGATCTACGGCGCTGGCGGGAAGTGGCAGCGTGGCGGCTGCGGCGACAAGCAAGATCGATGAGGTGCGCACGCAAGCTCCTTGGAAGATTCGCAATCACCGGCTGACGGCTTGCGTCCAGGTTAAGTCATATATATTCGCCGGAGCAAGAGGAGAGCTTCGGATGACGATACGGCTGCGCGAAATCCCCATTCCCGATTTTGGCCCCATCTCCGCGCCGGCACCGCTTGAGGGCGAACGCTACGCGCAACGTTGCCGGTCTGCCCACGCGAGCGCAGGGACCGACTGGCTCATTCTATATGCGGACCGGGAGCATCTGGCGAATGTCATGTTCCTGTCGGGCTTCGAACCGCGCTTCGAGGAGGCGCTGCTGCTGCTTGGCCCCCAGGATCAGCGCATTCTGATCACGGGCAACGAATGCGTTTCTTATGCTGCGCGATCCCCCTTGCCCGGCCTGGAGGTACGGCTGTCACAGACGATGAGCCTACTTGGTCAGGATCGCAGTCGGGCGCCCAAGCTCACCGATGTACTGCGCGATGCCGGGATCGGCGCCGGGGACAGCGTCGGCGTTGCGAGCTGGAAATATCTCGGCGCCGACGAATGGGAGGGCGACGCGCCGCCATCCTTCCTGCCGGCAGCTTATCTGGAGGCAATCCGCCGGGTTTCAGGGCACGTGATTGATCGCACCGATGTGATGCTGCATCCGGAAACCGGTCAGCGCTCGATCATCGATGCGGATCAGATCGCCATTTTCGAGGCCGCCGCGGCGCGCAGTTCGGAAATGGTCTGGAACGCGCTCAGCCAAATCCGCCCGGGGGATCGCGAGTGGGAAGCCGCCGCGCGCATGACCTATCGTGGCGAGCCGTTCAACGTGCATACCATGCTTGCGTCCAGCAACGCAGCGAACGGGCCGGTGATCGGCCTCGCCAGCCCCGGCGGCCGGATTATCGAGCGCGGCGACGGTGTTTCCACTGCGGTCGGTCTCTGGGGCGGGCTGACGGCGCGGGCAGGTCTCGTCACGGACGAAGACGCCGCCTTCGAGACGCTCGCCGCTCATTATTACGAAGGGCTGCTCGCCTGGTATGCCGTGGCCGATATCGGTGTGGCGGGCGGCGCCCTGCACAGCCATGTGACGGAAACGCTGGCTCGCAATGGTCTCGGTTCGATGCTCAATCCCGGCCATCTGACCGGGCATGAGGAATGGTCGAATACGCCGATCCGGCCAGCGTCGGTCGAACCGATCCGGTCCGGCATGCACATGCAGGTGGATGTCATCCCGACACCGGTTCAGGACGGTTGGGCCCTGAATTGCGAAGATAGTGTCGTGTTCGCGGATCAGGCACTGCGCGCCGAACTGGCCGAACGCCATCCCGATGTCTGGCGCCGCATGGAGGCACGCCGCCGGTTCATGACCGAACAGCTCGGCGTCCGTCTCGCAGACTCGGTGCTTCCGTTGTCCTCTACGCCGATGTGTCTGCCGCCCTGCTGGCTGCGCAGCGACCGGATCTTCACCTGCGCATAAGCCTTCGCCCCGCGCAGCGGTGACCGAAAAATGAGAGGAGAAGTGGGTGCAGTTTGATCCATCTGCGGCAACATCCACGGCGTCCGCGGCCGCATCCGAACGCGCAGGCTATGGCTATGATGCGCCGGACTTACGCATCTTCATGTTCGCGCTTTTCTTCGTGTTCGGCGGCATCACCAGCCTCAACGACGTGATCATTCCCAAGCTGAAGGAATTGTTCACGCTCAATTATGCGCAGGCGCTGCTGGTGCAATCCGCCTTCTTCGCGGCCTATGCGATCGTGTCGATACCGGCCGCCGCGATCGTGCGCCGCACAGGCTATATGCGCACCGCAGCGCTTGGGCTGCTGACCATGATGCTCGGCTGCCTGCTGTTCGTGCCGGCCTCGCGTTCCGCCACCTTCGGGCTGTTCCTGTTCGCTTTGTTCGTGCTCGCTGCCGGGATCACGGTGGTGCAGGTTGTTGCCAATCCGCTGATCTCGCTCCTGGGGCCGCCGCAATCCTCCCATAGTCGCCTGACCTTTGCGCAGGCGTTCAACGCGCTTGGGACGACCGTCTTCCCCTATGTCGGATCCGTCCTCATTCTCGGCAACCTCGCGACAGTGGATCCGAAGACGCTGACGGGTGCCGCGCTCGACGCTTATCGCGCGGCTGAAACCCATATGGTCGTCATGACCTATCTGGGGCTTGCCGCCGCCCTCGCGCTGATCGCGCTGGTCGTCTGGTCGCGCCGTCATCGGCTAAAGGAAGAGCAGGCGCCGCGCCAAAGCGTCCTCCATGCGCTGGATCTGTTGGCGCGGCCGCGATTCGGCTTGGGCGCCTTGTGCATCTTTCTCTACGTCGGCGCCGAGGTGGCGATCGGATCGCTGATCGTGAACTATCTCATGCAGCCCGCCACGCTGGGCCTGAGCGCGGCCGAGGCGGGCAAGCACGTCCCTTATTATTGGGGCGGTGCCCTCGTCGGCCGGTTCATCGGCGCCTATGTCCTGACGCATATTTCCCCCGGCAAGGTTCTCGCTACGGTTGCCACAGGATCGATCCTGCTGATCCTCCTTTCGGCCAACAGCGTCGGCGCCGTATCCGGCTGGTCGCTACTCGCGATCGGGCTGATGAACTCGATCATGTTCCCGACCATCTTCTCGCTCGCGAGCGAGGGGTTGGGCCGGCGTACGGCAGAAGGATCGGGCGTCATCGTCACCGCAATCGTTGGTGGCGCGATCATCCCGCCGCTGACCGGCTATCTGGCGGATAGATCAGGCAGCCTTCATCTGTCGCTGGCTTTGCCCGCCGCTTGTTATCTCGTCATTGCCGCCTACGGCCTTTATACGCGCCGGCCCGCGCGGCCTCTGGAACCGGCCTGATACAAGCAGGCTATTGCTTCCCACTTGCGGCCGACCCAAAGTTCGATAGCTTGCTTAGCCAAAGGGTGAGCTTGGCTGCGGAGACGGCACATGCGCGGGGTGGCAATGGCGGCTTGCGTGGCGGCAAGCCTGGTCTGCATCATGTCCCCAGGCACCGCTAAAGCGGCCTGTCAGGTCGCCCGAATGGCCGAAATCCCCGTCATGCTTTCCGGGCAACGCGCCATGGTCGACGCGCAATTCGGGACGCATCAAACGCGCTTCATCCTGGACAGTGGAGCTTTCTACAGCACCTTGTCGCGCGCGTCGGCCGCCGAATTCGAGTTGTCAACCGAACCTGCCCCGCCAACCTTCCGGCTGAGAGGCATTAACGGCGATACCTCGGCTGGCATCGCCAAGGCCAAGAATTTCACGCTTGCGGGAATTGCGCTGCCTCCGGTCGAGTTCATCGTCGGCGGCAGCGATACCGGAACAGCCGGTTTGCTCGGCCAGAACATCCTGGGTCTTGCCGACGTGGAATATGACCTTCCGCACGGGATGGTCCGCCTGATGAAGGTTACCGGCTGCGGCAATGTGGACCTGGCCTATTGGGCCGAAGGCAAGCCCTTTTCCATCATCCCGCTGGAGCGCAACAGCGACGAACGTTTCCGGCCGCATACCGTGGGGACCGTTTCGGTCAACGGCGTGAAGATGCGGGCGATTTTCGATACCGGCGCGACCTCCACGATCATGACATTGGCCGCCGCCAAACGCGCGGGCATCACGCCTGCCAGCCCCGGCGTTGTCAGCGTGGGAACCTCCACCGGCCTCGGCTCCAAGCAGGTGCCCTCCTGGCTGGCTTCGTTCGACAAGATCGATCTCGGCGGAGAGATCGTGCCGCACCCCAAGTTCAGGATCGCCAATATCGACATTGATGGCGATATGCTGATCGGATTCGACTTCTTCCTCACGCACCGCATGTTCGTGTCGAACGCCAATCACCAGCTCTACATGACCTATGAGGGTGGGCGGCTATTCGGTATCACCCCCACGGGAGCCCGCAGTGCCGCAGGCGAAAAGATCGATCTTACCGACATGGCTGCGGTCCCGACCGATGCGGAAGGGTTTAGCCGCCGTGGCACGGTGCTGATGTCGCAACGCAAATTTGCCGACGCCCTGTCCGACTTCGACAAGTCCGTTGCCATGGCTCCGCAGCAGGGGCGTTATATTTATCTCCGCGCGCTGGCGCATCTCGCGCTGGGGCAAAGCTTGCTCGCGTCGGCCGATCTCGACAAAGCCGTGACGCTGGCGCCGGACGACGCCGAAATGCGCCTCACCCGGGCGCGATTGCGCCTGCGGCATCGCGATACGGACGGTGCGGCAGAGGATATCAAGGCCGCGGATCGCGTCTTGCCGGCAGCATCCGATCACCGGCTGCAACTTGCCGGCCTATATAACAGCATCGAGCAGCCTGACGCCGCCATCACCAACTATGATGCCTGGCTGAAGATGCACAGCGAGGATGCCGATCGTGCAAGCGCCTATAATGGCCGCTGCTGGTCGCGGGCCTTGCTCAATCGCGAGCTTGAGCGTGCTTTGTCGGATTGCAATACAGCGTTGCGGCTTCGTCCGGGCTATCCCGCCTTCCTCGACAGCCGCGCTCTCGTGCAACTCCGCCTCGGCAGGTTGGACGCCGCGATCGCCGATTATGATGCGGCGCTCACGCTCACGCCCCGTAACGCCTGGTCGCTCTATGTCCGCGCCATCGCGGAGAAGCGTGCCGGCAGGACGGACGCCGCCGAAGCTGATCGTAAGGCGGCGTTGGCGATCAACCCGGATGTGGGCAAACGCGCTGCGAAGTTCGGACTGGAAGGCTGACGCAACCCTCTGCCGTGATCGGCTAAGCTTTAATCAGCCCTGTCATAGGCCGGCTCGTCGTCGCCTGCGCAAATAGCCCGCGTCCCACCCGCTCGGGATCGAGCGCCAGCGCTTCCGCGGCAGCACCGGCAATCAACGCATCGAGCGCGGTGGTTGGGCGAAGATCGCGGGCCTCGTAGAGAGACGAGGGCGCAAGGCCAGGCCAATCGGCCACAACGCGACCCCCTTTCACCGCTCCGCCGATCAGCATGGCGACGGACGCGGTGCCATGGTCGGTTCCGCCCGTGCCGTTCATCGCGGCGGTACGGCCGAATTCGGTGGCGACCAGAATGGTCGTACTGCCCCAGGTGGACCCCAGCCCCTCGCGCAAACCGACGAGCAGGGTATCTAGGTTCTTGAGCTGGGTCGAGAGGCGCCCGCGCTGGGCATCATGCGTATCCCAGCCTAGCGTCTCCAGCATCGCGATGCGGGGTCCGGCCGGCTTCGTCAGGAATTTCGCTGTCAGGCGGCCAAGGCTCGCGGGATCCTGCTTCGCTGCTGTACCCGCGGCCAGGGCCTTTGTCTCCAGCGCGGCCGACCATATCGGGTGAAGCGCCGGATCGGCGTCGTACAACATGGTGACGCGCGTCATCAGATCGTCCACCGGCTGGGCAAGGCCCGACGGCGCGAAGGAGGCAACCTGGACCGGGCCGCGAAGAGCGGCCGGTACAGTTGGCGCGATCGCGATGGCATCCTCGCTTGCGCGGGGCAGCATGGCGGTCAGCCGGTTCAGCCAGCCGTCGCGCAAGACATAGGGTTGCGTGCCACCCGTCTCGAGCACGTTCTGGCCGTCGAAGTGTGAACGATCCCGATAGGGCGAAGCGACCGCATGCACGAATAGAGCCTCGCCACCGCCGTACATCTTGCCAAGCTCGACCAGCGCGGGGTGCAGGCTGAAGTGCGGGTCCAGCGGGATACCGGGCCCCGCTTCGTCGACTAAGGGTCCGCGCAGGGCTGAGAAAGCGGCGTCGCCGGTGGGGCGTACGATGTCGAGCCCGTCCGCCGCCCCTCGCTGGATGATGAAGACGAAGCGTCGATCGGTGGCGGCGTTGGCGAAGGCGATGCCGGGACTGACAAAGAGGCCGGCAGCCCCCAATGCAGCCGCGGAGAGAAACTGGCGGCGAGCGATCATTCGATCATCTCCTCAGGAAATCAGGGGACACCAGCATCAGTGCGATCGCGCCGGCGGGACTCTCGGACCGGCCGATCTGCTCCGCTGTCATATTGCTGAGCGAGGCAGGTATAAGTCTTGGCGCCGTGGCGCGGGCATCGATCGAGCCGCCGAGCGGTGCGGCCAGCTTCTGCGCTACCTCCACGCGCCGGAGCAGCGCGTCCGATCCGGCCCAGCTCGCGGCAATATCGTCCCAGCCGGCAGGGGAGCCGGGTTTCCAGACGCGTTGTCCGAGCTGCGTCTCAAGCGCCGCCAGCTGGATGTCGCCGGCTTCGTGGTAGCCAAGGCCGCGAAGCGAGGAGATCGTCCATTCCCACGGCGTCTTGAACTTGGTCGGGCGTGGAGCCCAGGCTTCCGGCGACCCGATCAGGGAACGATATAATCTCGGCAGGTCGCCGCGGTTCTCCATGAAGTTCGCCGCAAGCCGGGCGACCATGGCCGGTGGCGGATCATCGCCGGCGAAGTGCCGGGCAAGCTTGGTGGCGATATGCGTCGCGGTGGCCGGCGCACGGGCGAAGTCCAGTAGAGCCTGCCGCGCTTGCGTTTCTCCCGCCTCGGGATAGCGCTTGCCCAGGATCATGCGCGTGCCAGGCTCATGTCGCGCGGGTCGGAAGGTGTAGCGATACGGGGCCGCGGTCGTTTCTTCGCCGCCATCCTCTCCGTCGATGGTCCAGCCAGTCAGCGCGCGGGCGAACTCCGTGACGTCATTTTGAGTATAGCCCGATCGCACGCCGAGCGTGTGCAGCTCCATGATCTCGCGTGCCAGATTTTCGTTGAGACCTCGGCGACGATGCGGGTTGCGTTCGGCCGCAGGGCTGTTGGGCCCGATCGATTGCGCCTGATTGAGGTAGGTCAGCATGGCCGGATGCTGCTCGACCGCCAGGAGCATATCGGTAAAGTTGCCGAGCACGTGCGGCCGAATGGCGTCGCGTTCGAAGGGCGCCGCCAGTGCTGTCACCTGCGCATTATCCGCCGAGACGCAAAAATGGTTGGACCAGAAATGGACCATGCGCTCCACGAACGGCGCCTCTGTCGCCAGCGCGCTGTCGGCACGCGCCTGGACCCCGGCACGGTAAAGATCCTGCACATCGTGCTGAAAGGCCTGCCGCGCCGCCTTGACGTCGTCAGACGGGCCTGTCGAGCCCGTCTGCGCACCCTGGTCGGCCTTGGCGGCCCGGCGCATTTGCCGCTGCTCCGCGCGATAGTGGCTCACGACAGCGCCCGCATCCGCCAACGCGGCAAAGGCCGGCGGCTTCGCATCATAGCGCCCGAACTGATCGGTGAGCCAATGCGAAGGATTGGCGGGAATGGCGTCGTCCGGCCGTGCGCCGAGCCCGAAGCGATTAAGCGCGATCGCGGCCGGGGAAAGGGGCGGAGGGGAAAGCGACACTCAGCGTACCTCGCAACTGATCTACAGCTGGTACGCGGCGCATCCTTGGTTCCGTCGCTGCCGTTACGGAATGGATGCCGAGCCTATCTTGCCCGCCGCGTCATTGCGTCGGCCAGCTTGTTACGCTCCGTGATCGGGAGCGCCGCCGCATAATGAACGGCACTACGCTCCACGGCCGCTCGGACGCGGGAATCCGCGTCCCGTGCGCGGTCCAGTGCGGCGTTTACCGCCGCTTCGTCGACGCTGGGTTGGCGCAGCAAGAGCGCGGCTTGAGCCTTCGCGCCGCGCGATTCCGCGATGGTCGGCCGCATGGAGCGCCGCGCGTCCCGTAGCGTCATCCGGAATTGCCGCCGTTCCGCCTTGGAAAGCTCCGCCCCGGCCACGCGCAGCGACCCGGCGTTGATCATGCGGGTGCGGCCATTCAGCGAGACGATGCCCGCGACCAATGCGGCCGCGAGAAACAGGTTCACGACGATCGAGGCGGCGAGTGCGATCCTGACTTTGCTCATTGCTCAACCATCCTGTCCGCTCACATCTCCGAAGGACGTGCTGCCAATGGCGGACGGCTCGAAGGGTACGGCCATCGCCACGGCGGACGTGCCTGCTACCGCACCCGCCAGCGCGGCGGCAAAGCCGATGGCGGACCACCAGAGCCGTATCCGGGTTGCGATGGCGGGGCGTGCGGCAGTGGCGAACGCCGGCTGAAGCGAGGGTGAAGGCGGTGCCACCGTCCAACTGTCGAGTGCGGCATCGAGCGATGCGGCCTGCTCCAGGATTGCGGCGCCGCGCGCGTCGCGCGCCAATGCCATGGCGTCATCGCGCACCTCCTCCGGCCAGCGCGCGATGACGCCGCCATAAGCGTCGGCAAGCTCCTGGAAGCGCGCGAAGCTAAGGGATTCAGTCATGACTCATGCTCCAGCGAACCCGCTAATTGCGCCCGCAATGTCCTTCGGCCGCGCGCCAACAGCGATTCCAGCGCTTCGATACTGATCTCCAGTGCGGCTGCGGCCTCTTTTCCCGGCAGATCCTGATAATGGACGAGCAGGATTGCCTCGCGTTGCCGCTCCGGAAGCGCGGCGATGGCTCGCGCCACCGCATCGCCTCGCTCCGCTTCGAGCAGCCCCGTTTCCGCATCCGCACGGGGGTCTGCCGTCTCGGGAATATCGTGGCTGGTTCTTTCCCGGCGACGGCGCAGGCGATCCCGGCACAGGTTGAGCACGATAGTATGCAGCCACGTGTCGAAGCGGGCGCGTTCCGGGCGCCACACGCCGGCATTGCGCCACACGCGAAGGAGCGCCTCCTGCGCAACGTCTTCGGCTTCGCTGCGGTCGCGCAACATGCGTGTCGCCAGCCCCAGCATGCGCGGCAGCTTCGCGGTCATGAGCGCACGCATGGCCGCCGGCTCGCTGCGGACAAGCCGTTCGACCAGGCGCGCATCTGGATCCGGATCGCTCAATCGGGCGCTTTCCTAGCCTCACGAGGGCCCGTCGGCGCTCATCGCGCCGATGCCTCCTGGCCGGGGCCGCCGCGGGCCGGTCTTGCTGCGGCACGCTCATCCGCGGTGAGGACGCCATCTCCATTCGTGTCCATATGTTTGAAGCGTTGGGTCAGCATGGCCTCGATCTCGCTGCGGTCCAGGACCCCGTCGCCGTTCAGATCCATGCGGGCGAAGCGCTTGGCCGGATCCCCTCTGCCGCCTTGCGACGCTGCAAGGAACTCGGCCTGCGTGATCTTGCCGTCGCCATTGCTATCCGCAGCCATCAACCTGCGCGCATGGCGCTCTACGAATTCCTGCAGCGTGATCGATTTGCCGGCCGCTGCGCCATCGTGTGGCGGCCTTGTCTGGTCTGCGGTGGCCTGGGCGCTTGCGGGCATATCGAGCAGTGCAGCGGCGAGCGCAGCGCCGGCGATCATCATTTTCATCATGCTATAGCCTTTGATCAAAGCGGTCATGTGCGCTGGTCCAGCCCGACGCATCGCAGCATGAGAAAGGGGTGGGAGAGACTTCGCCCCGCGCGTCTGCGTCAGCGATAGCGCCAGCCGCCGTGCCAGTAGCGATGATGCCAGTAGCGGCGGCCATCCCAATAGCCGTGGCCGGGATAGAAGACGCCGATATGGGGAGCCGGCGCGACATAGACGGGCCGGTAATTCGGGCGGCACCAGCCGCGCCAATCCCGATGCCCTGCCGGGCCGCAGCCTTGCGCGGCTTCGGCCGGCGATAAGGCCATAGCCGCAGCACCAGCCAGTATCGCGCCAAGTAGGATCTTTGTCATGACACTCGTCCTCGCAACCTGTCGGCCAGCTTTTCGCCCGCCGGACAGACGTTGTACGCCGCGTGTCGCGCGTTCCGTCGCTGCGCGCTGACGAATTTGGCGGGCGTGCGACAAGGCAACGCGCTGGGCAGCCGATCTAGATAAGCTGGCCTTGGGAGGCTGCGCGCGTCGGTGAGGCCGTCGTGGTGCCGCCGCGGCGTTTCCGTTCTTCCTGGGCCGAGAAACGCACGTCCTCATTGCGATCTTCGGCAAATCGGGCGAGCGCAGTCGCATCCAGCTCCGACCACGTGCGACCGCGATCCGGGCCCGCCGGCACGCGCGGCAGGAGACCCGGCTCCTCGCTCCATCGCAAAAGCTGGTCGACCGACGCAACGTTCAGCATGTCGCGTAGGTGATGCGCGGTGACATAGGCGTCCGGCAAAGCGCGATGGGCGGGCAATCCGATCTGCTGGTCGAGACCCTCAGGCATTCGCCAGTAACGCAGCACCTGATTGGAAAAGCCAGGGCTGTCGGGCCATAGGCGCAGCGCACATTTCCACGTGCAGATCCATCGCGCGCCCCCCGAAAGCGTTGGCGTGCAGAAGCGTTGCTCGAAGCTCGCGCGATGAGCGGCCAGGGCGATGACGCCACCAGCCGGGCGCAGGACTGGCGGCGCCGCCTCTTTCCAGAAGGGAGCGCCGATAACGTCCCGATCCATGATATGATGCACGGCCATGGTGACCGGCGGGATGGCGCGGCCTGGATTTACGAGGGCGGAGCCGCGCTCCTCGTTGACAATCCAGCGGCCACCCTCGCGGATGACGTCCTGCCAGCCGATCTCGCACACGTCGTGGGCGGGCGGTGAGGAGCCCGTCGTCTCGAGATCGACGACCCTGATCCGTTCGGCGAGCATCCTGCCGATATGGGGATGCTCCAACGATTCGCCATCGCCTCTTCAGTATCTAAGTGGTTGAGGATTGAACCCGCTCGTGCGTGCGACGTTCGAGCAAGACAGGAGAAGACAGATGGCAGACGAAAAAGGTCATGGCAGCGCCACTGCGCGAAAGGCGAACGCCAAAGCCGCGAGAGACGGCAAGAAGAACCCCAGAAAATCGTCGTCGGCGCAGGCGGAGCTTGGCCGGAAAGGCGGTAAGACTGCCAATCACTGATAGGCGCTGTCCGACGGCAATGCTGCCGATCGGAAAGAATGTGCCTTCGCGATCTGGCCGATGCCGCGCGCTTTCCAGCCATTTAGCTGGAAGAAATGGCTCCCCGGGCCGGATTCGAACCAGCGACCGTCCGATTAACAGTCGGATGCTCTACCGCTGAGCTACCGGGGAACATGCCCCGTGGGGCGTGCGAGGCAGGGCCTATAGCAAAGCCGTGCGCGGTGGCAAGCGCTTCGGTGCGCTATTTCAGATCGCGAACTGCTCCATCGCGATCCGATCGTCCAGCGCATGCTCCGGATCGAACAGCAACGTCAGCGGATTGCCGCGATCGACCATGATCTCCACGCTCGCGACATCGCGGATCTCGCGCTGATCCGCGACGGCGCTGACGGGGCGCTTGATCGGGTCAAGCACCCGAAAGGTGATGCGGTTGCTGTCGCGCAGGATGGCGCCGCGCCAGCGCCGCGGCCGGAACGGGCTGATCGGCGTCAGCGCCACCAGCGCGCTCTCCAGCGGAAGGATCGGCCCGTGTGCGGAAAAGTTATAGGCGGTCGATCCGGCCGGCGTCGCCACCAGCACGCCGTCGGCGACCAGTTCGGCCAGCACGACCCTCTTGTCGACGCTCACCTCGATCCATGCGGTCTGACGCGTCTCGCGCAGCAGCGACACCTCGTTGATCGCCGACAGCGCTTCCTTCTTCCCGTCGATCGTCACCGCTTCCATCCTGAGCGGCGCAACCTTGATCGGCTTGGCCGCAAGCAGGCGGTTCTCCAGCAGATCCGGACTCCACTCGTTCATGAGGAAGCCGACCGTACCGCGATTCATCCCGAAGACCGGCAGCGCGCGGTGCCGGTCGAGCATGGCGTGCAGCGTCTGCAGCAGGAAACCGTCCCCGCCCAATGCCACCATGATATCGGCCTCGGCGGGCGGCACCCATTCGTAACGCTGCCTCAGCTCCTTGGCGGCGGCCTGGGCCGCTTCCGCGTTGGAGGCTGCAAGCGCAAGCTTGCGTTCGCCGCTCATCCGCCCGTGACGCTCATATGCCGCGATACTGCGGGGGACGCGTCTTCGATGGCAAAGGCGTGACGCAGCGGCTTGGCGGCCATCGCCCGATCGAGCGCGGCATCAAGCGCCGGGCGGCCCCCTTCTTGCAGTGCTGCGCGCAGATCGATCCGATCCTCCCGCCCGAGACAGAGGTAAAGCTGGCCTTCCGCAGTAAGCCTGACGCGGTTGCAGCCGGCGCAGAAATTTTCGGTAAGAGGCGTGATGAAACCGATCTTGGCGTCCAGCTCGGCCACCCGGAAATAGCGGGCCGGACCGCCGGTCCGTTCCGACAGCGGGACCAGCGTGAAGCGGCTTTCAAGGCCGCGCCGCACCTGGTCCAGCGGCAGATAATGGTCGGTCCTATCCCCTTCCACGTCGCCTAACGGCATCGTCTCGATCAGGGTCAGGTCATGGCCGCGTGCCGCGCACCAGCGCAGCATCGGTTCGATCTCATCCTCGTTCAGTCCCTTCAGCGCGACCATATTGATCTTGATCCGCAGCCCGGCTGCCGCGCCGGCTTCAATGCCGTGCAACACCTTGTCCAACTGGCCGGTGCGCGTGATGTGGCGGAACCGTTCGGGGTCCAGGCTGTCCAGGCTCACATTGATGCGTCTTACCCCGGCGTCGACGAGCGCCTGCGCTTCCGCTGCCAGTCGGGTGCCGTTGGTCGTCAGGGTCAGCTCGTCCAAGCCTTGGCCGATGTGACGCCCGATGGTGCGCGCAAGTTCGGTTACGCCGCGCCGGACGAGCGGCTCGCCGCCGGTCAGCCGGATCCTGCGCACGCCGCGCGCAATGAACGCCTCCGCGATCGAACCGATCTCCTCGATCGTCATCAGCCGGGATGTCGGCAGGAACTGCATCACCTCCGCCATGCAATAGCGGCAGCGCAGATCGCAGCGATCGGTCACCGAAATACGCAGATAACTGATTCGGCGGCCGAAAGCGTCGATCAGCGGATGGGGAAGCGCCTCGGCCATGCTTGTTAGCTAGGGGGCCGCTCGCGTGGCGGCAAGGCCGCATTGGAGGCGGAGCGATTGCCGGTCTGTCCTTCGCGGCGCTTCGTCCGATGGAGGCGACATGGGCTGGTCTGCACCCTGCGAGCGCGTTTGGGGGGGAGGGGCGCTCTTGCCGGCGCAGAGATCCCTTTCAGGACAGGCCGGCATCCATGTCTGCTCAACAGAGGCGATGCTGGCTTGGGGGAAAGCATCGCCCTGCGGCGGTGGGCAGGATTTTCACCTACGCCATCACTCTGCCCTTCGCAGACTGTGGCCGCACCGTCTTTGCGCCAGGACAAGTAACGGGACTCGAATGTGACGGCATGCTAATAAGGTCTGGCGAACCGTTTCCGGGGAAATCGTGGCGCAGGACCGGACATCCACACTTTCCAGCCCGCTTTTTGTCGGCATCACGCCAGACGACCGTGACGCCATTGTGCGGCGTGCGACCCTGCGCAAGTTCGGCCCCGGTGAGTCGCTCTTCGCGCAGGGGAAAAGCGCGACCGCCTTGTTCGTAGTCACCCGAGGGCGGATCAAGATTTGGCGGGCAGCGGAAGACGGGACGCCGCTCACGCTCGCTTTGTTGGGGCCGGGCGCGCCGATCGGCACACTTGGCGCCGCCAAGGACGTGCGGAACCACGCAACTGTGAGCGCGATCACCGCGGTTGAGGCGCTCGTCTGGCCGCTTCGTGGCCTGCGTGAGGCGATGGACAGCAATGCCACGCTTGCGCTGAACGTGCTGCGGACCGTCTCCACCTATGCCGAACAGATGATCGAACGGCTGGAAGAGGTTTCGAGCGTGCCGGTGGAGCAGCGGCTGGCTCGAACCCTGCTGCGGATGGCGCAGGGATCATATGGCGACCCAGCCCAGGACGGATGCGACCTACCCTTGTCGCGGCAGGATCTCGCGGATCTCACCTCCGCGACGCTGCCGACTGTCAGCCGAATCATGAGCCGGTGGAAGCAGGCGGGGCTAATCGCCGGCGGTCGCGGCCGGGTCCGGTTGCTGGATTGCGAGGAACTGCGCTTGCTGTCGGAACGGGCGACCGGCTGATCGCCTGGCAGATCATTCTTCGCCGAACTTGGCCTCGACCAATTCGCACAGCGCGCCCACGGCGACGTCGGCGCCTTCGCCCTCGGCGCTGATCGTGACGCTGTCGCCCATGGCTGCGCCGAGCATCATCAGTCCCATGATCGACGTTCCGGCCACCTTCGATCCGTCCTTCTCGACCTCGACGATCGTGGGTTGGGCCGAGGCGAGGGTAACGAACTTGGCGCTGGCCCGCGCATGCAGTCCCCGCCGATTGGTGATCATGACGGTTCGTTCGACCGTCATGCGGCGGCGGCGCCCAGCACTTCGGAGGCCACGGAAATATATTTGCGGCCAGCTTCCCGCGCGGCGGCAACCGCTGCTTGAACCTTCAGCATCTTGCGTGCGCCTTCGAGTCGGATCAGCATCGGCAGATTAACGCCCGCAATCACCTCGATCCGTCCAGGCTCCATCAGCGAGATAGCCAGGTTGGACGGCGTGCCGCCGAACAAGTCGGTCAGCAAAATAACGCCACGGCCCTGGTCGACCGCAGCCACCGCCTGCGAAATGTCGGCACGTCGCGCCTCCATATCGTCATCGGGGCCGATGCAAATCGCCTCGATTCCCTGCTGTGGGCCGACAACATGCTCCATCGCGCGTACGAACTCTGCAGCAAGCTGGCCATGCGTTACCAGCACCAATCCGATCATCTGTTCACCGCCAGGACTGCCCCTCTGCCATCGTCCGGCTTCCCCTCCCGCATGCCTGGCTGCTTCTGAACCAGGTCACGATGCGCGATGGTGGGCGAAAAACCGGCTGCGCGCAACCTCTTGGCCATCGCTTCGGCGGTGTGAACCGAGCGATGTCGCCCTCCGGTGCATCCGAAAGCGATGGTGACGTAGCTTTTTCCTTCGCGCTCGTAGCGCGGAAGCAACGTTAGCAGCAGTTGCTCGATCTGGTCGAAAGCCGGCTGATAGGCAGGATCCTGCGCGATATAGGCCGCGACCGCAGGGTCCAGCCCCGTCCCGGCTCGCAGCGCCTCATCCCAATGCGGGTTGCGCAGGAAGCGCATATCCAGCACCAGATCGGCATCGCGCGGCAGCCCCCGGGCATAGCTGAACGACATGACGGCCAGGGTCGAATTGCCCCGTTCCGCCCCGCTGAAGCGCTGGCGGATATCCTGCTGCAGCATGTTCGTATTGGTGTCGGTGGTATCGATCAGATGGTCGGCCGCCTCGCGCAGCGGGCCGAGCAAGGCGCGCTCGCTCGTGATTCCCACTTCTGCCGGCCGGTCGAGCGCCAAGGGATGGCGGCGGCGCGTGGCCGAAAACCGTTGGGCCAGAACGCTGTCGGCTGCATCGACGAAGAGAATTTCGACATCCTGATATTTTTGACGCCGCAATGTCGCCACCCGATCAAGGATGGATTGGGCATCGAACCCGCGCGTCCGGCTGTCGATGCCAAGCGCAAGAGGGCGCTCCTGATCCTGCGTACCTTGGGGCACGGGATTGGACAGCAGGCGATCCAGCAGGCTCAGCGGCAGATTGTCGACTGTTTCCCAGCCAATATCTTCCAGCGTCTTGAGGATGGTGGTCCGTCCAGCACCCGCAAGGCCAGTCACAAGAAGAATGCGAATCGGCCGGCTCATTCTGCTAACCCATAGAGAAGCAAAGCTTTCTCAACCTTGACTGGCGCGGAGCCTTCGAACGGATCGAGCGCCAGGAGGGGGAGGGTGAGCCCTTCGATCACACGCACCGGCAGCGTTTCGTCGGGCATGCGCGGAACGGGTCGATCGAGCGCGATGGCGAGCGCGAGCGGCGCCTCGGCGATGGTAGGCGCCGTCAGGATGCCGATGCCGCGAACTTCGATCTGCCCTTCGATATTCGGGCCCGACCGGGCATGTAGGCGGCCACCCCGCGCCTCGACGACGATGCCGTCGTCGCCCACCAAGGTGGCACCGCGATCGATCAGGCGCAGGGCGAGATCGGATTTTCCGGATCCCGAAACGCCCGTCAGCAGGACAGCACGGCCGTGGATGGCAACGCAGCTGGCATGCAGGGTGACGCTCATTTCTCGGCGGCGGGCAGACGGATGGAGAAGCGTGCGCCGCGATTATTGTCTTCGCGGTCGGTGACGGAGATCGTCCCGGTATGGCCTTCGACGATCGCCTTGGCGATGGCGAGGCCAAGACCGGAATGGCGACCGAACACCTCACCCTCTGGCCGGATCGAATGGAAGCGGTTGAAGATGGCCTGCCGCTCTCCTGGCGGAACGCCGGGGCCGTCATCTTCCACCCGGATCACGACCTGCTGCCCGTCGCGCATGGCGGTGATCTGCACCAATCCCCCGGGTGGCGAGAAGGAAATGGCATTGTCGATCAAGTTCTCGATGGCGCGCGCAAGCCTCTGTCCGTCGCCGAAGACGACTGCGCTGCCCCGGTGCGGCCGGCCGAATGCCAAGCGGATCCCGTTGATCACACCACGTGCCTCGCGCGCTTCGACCAATTGCTCGATCATATGACCGACATCGACCGATTCGAAGCGGGCTCGCGACAGTTCGGCATCCATGCGCGACGCTTCGGACACGTCGGTAATCAGCCGATCGAGCCGTCGCACATCGTCCCGGATCACGACGAGCAGACGTTCGCGCAATTCCGGATCGCTGACGCGCTCCAGGCTGTCGATGGCCGATCGCAGCGACGCCAGCGGGTTCTTCATCTCATGCGCCACGTCGGCTGCGAAAGCCTCGGTCGCGTCTATCCGCTGCCGCAGCGCCTGGCTCATGTCGGAAAGCGCGCGGGCGAGCGTACCGATCTCGTCCCGCCGCGACGGCAGACGCGGCACCTGCACTTCGCGCGACCGCCCCAACCGGACCCGGTGTGCCGCCAGCGCAAGGCGGCGCAACGGGCGGGCGATCGTGCGCGCGAGGAATAGGGAGAGGGCGATGGAGAGGGCTGTCGTTACCAGCAGCACGATGCCGAGCCAGAACCGTTCGGCCCGTACGGTGCGAACCACGTCGCGCTGGTCGCTCGTCAGCAGCAGGATACCGGCATTGTCCCCCTTCACCGGCAGCGCCGCAGATATGACCGGCGTGCGCGCCGGTGCGCGTCGGATCGCCATGGTAAGCGTGCCCGTTTTCTCCGCCCGGATCGCTTCCGGCCAAGCACCCAGGCGGTCGACAGCGGGCTCGACAAAACGCTCGGGCACCTCCGCGCCGACGATATGGTCGATCGCCCGGTCCATGAAGCGCGCGACATGGCGACGCCATGGCTCGTCGGCCGGATCGCGCAACACGTAGGTCGGAGAGCCGCGATCCCAGCTGTCGATCGGCGGACCCTCGCCGCGATACAGGCGCAGGCGCGTCTGGTTGGCGGCGCCCATTCGGGTCAGCAGGTTGGGAACCGCGGCGGGGGGCGTACCCGCGATAGCGGCTGCCGCAAGCTGCGCTTCTGTGCCGATCCGATCGCTCCGCTCTTCGATCAGCTGCGTGCGATAGGAATCCAGATAGAAGAAGCCGCCGGCGAGCACGACCAGGGCGAAGATGTTGACGGCCAGGATGCGTCCGGTGAGCGACAATCGCCAGGGCGCCTCCCCGTCATCACTCCTCCGAAAAACGGTAGCCAACGCCATAGAGCGTCTCGATTGCTTTGAAATCGCCGTCCACCTGCCGAAATTTGCGCCGCAGTCTCTTGATATGGCTGTCGATCGTGCGGTCGTCGACATAGACATCGTCTTGATAGGCGGTGTCCATCAATTGGTCGCGCGATTTCACGAAGCCGGGGCGTTGTGCCAGCGCTTCCAGGATCAGGAATTCGGTGACGGTCAACGTCACGTCGCGTCCGTCCCAAGTGACCCGGTGGCGCGCCGGATCCATCTCCAATCGCCCGCGCACGATCTTCTCGGCGACGGGCGCGCCATCCTCGCCGTCATTCTTGCCGCGCATTTCGACACGGCGCAGGATGGCGCGAATGCGCGCGATCAACAGCCGCTGGCTGAACGGTTTGGTGATATAATCGTCGGCGCCGAGAGCGAGGCCGAGCGCCTCGTCCAGTTCGTCATCTTTCGACGTCAGGAAAATAGCGGGCAGGGGGCTTTTCTCGCGGAGCCGGCGCAGCAATTCCATCCCGTCCATGCGCGGCATCTTGATGTCGAGCACCGCCAGATCCGGTGGATTCTCCGTCAGCGCCTTCAGCGCGGTTTCCCCATCGGTGTAGATTCGTACGACGAATCCTTCCGCCTGGAGCGCGATCGAGACAGAGGTGAGGATGTTGCGATCGTCGTCGACGAGCGCGATCGATGCCGACATGTTCGCCTTTCGCACAGCCCAACTACGCGCCTGGCGCGGCGATAGCCGCTTAATTTCCTTCGCTCAACCGGGGTTGCACGTCGGGGGGTACAGGTTCGACCACCAGCCGCGCGCCATGGGCCGCGACCACTTCCACCCAGGTGCCGACGGCTGCCTCGGGTCCGATCGCGGACCAGACCCCGTCGCTCACCCGCACGCGGCCTTCGCCACCCTGCAGCGCTTCCACAACGATCACCTTGCGACCGATCAGCCGAGCCGTCCGTTCATTGAGCAGCGGATCATCCGAGATGATCGGCGCGCGCTGCGCCAAGGCACGCCCAGCGAAAACCGTCAGGAAGGCGGAGACCGCGAACAGCGCGAATTCTGCCGAGAGGGGCAGTCCGAACAGGAGGGATATCGCGCCGGTGAACAAAGCGGCCGCACCCAGCCAGATCAGGAACACGCCCGGCGCGACCAATTCTGCGCCCGTAAGAACCAGTCCTGCGATCAGCCAGATCCAGCCGTACATCCGCTCAGCCTCGGCTGGTCGGAACCTGGGCGGGATTACGCCTCGTTGTCACGGGGGTCTGCGCCTCGGATCCGCTCAAGACCTCTTTCGCCAATTCCCCGATGCCGCCGAGCGTCCCGATCAACTGGGTCGCCTCCACGGGAAAGAGGATCGTCTTTGCGTTGGGCGAGGTTGCGAATTGGCCGATCGCCTCGACATATTTCTGTGCGACGAAATAGTTGATCGCTTGGGCGTTTCCGCTCGCGATCGCCTCGCTCACCATTTGTGTCGCCTTGGCTTCAGCCTGGGCGGCACGCTCGCGCGCTTCGGCGTCGCGGAACGCAGCCTCGCGCCGTCCCTCGGCTTCCAGGATCTGGCTTTGCTTCTGTCCTTCTGCGCGCAGAATCTCTGACGCGCGGCTGCCTTCCGCTTCCAGAATCACCGCGCGCTTCTCGCGCTCGGCCTTCATCTGCCTACCCATGGCATTGACGATATCCGCCGGCGGTCTGATGTCCTTCACCTCCACGCGGGTGATCTTGACGCCCCAGGCCTCGGTCGCGTGATCCACGACCGACAGAAGACGGGCATTGATCTCGTCGCGCTTCGACAAAGTCTCGTCGAGATCCATCGAGCCCATGACGGTGCGCAGATTGGTGGTCGTCAACTGCATGATCGCCACGTAGATTTCCGAGACTTCGTAAGCGGCCTTCGCGGCATCCAGCACCTGGAAGAAGACGACGCCATCCACGGCGACCATCGCATTGTCCTTGGTGATGATTTCCTGGCCGGGAATGTCGAGAACCTGTTCCATCATGTTTACGCGGCGGCCGACGCGATCGAAAAACGGAACCAGAAAGTTGAAGCCGGGGCGCGCGACATAGGTAAAGCGTCCGAACCGTTCGATCGTATATTGATGCCCTTGGCGGACCACCTTGATGCCGGAAAAGACGATCAGAGCGGCAAGCAGCGCGATTCCTGCAAAGAAGTAGAGCATCACCCGTCCCCTCAACTTTCGATACATAGATTATGCGTGGGCCCACCGTAGGTTCCAATCGCAATCCCAGGGACGCCCTTCCCGCATCGCGTCTTCTTTTTGAGCGGCGGCTCCTCTAAGGGCACGACATGGGCGACGCGCACAGCCACCACGGTCATGATCATGCGCATGGCTCCGGCCATCATGACCATACGGCCGGCGCAAGCGGGCGGGCGCTGACGACCGCCTTGATCCTGACGGGATCGGTTCTGCTGATCGAACTGGCCGGCGCCTTCCTGTACAACAGCTTGGCGCTGCTGTCCGACGCGGCGCACATGCTGACGGACGTTGCCGCGCTGGCGATCGCATTGATGGCGGTCAGGATCGGCGACAAGGCGCCCGACGATAAGCGGACGTTCGGCTATAAACGCTTCGAGATTTTGGCGGCAGCGTTCAACGCGCTCCTCCTCTTCGCCGCGGCAGCCTATGTCATGGTGGAGGCTGTCAGCCGTTTCCGGGAACCGGAACCCGTCGCCGCGACCGGCATGATGATCGTTGCGGCCCTCGGCCTCGCCATCAACCTCATTTCGATGCGCGTGCTCGTCGCAGGGCGTGGCGAGAGCATGGCCGTGAAAGGCGCTTATCTGGAGGTCTGGTCGGATGCGATCGGATCGGTTGGAGTGATCCTTGGCGCGATCCTGATCCGCGTCACCGGCAAGCTCTGGATCGATCCCGTCGTGGCAATCGGCATTGCGCTTTGGGTGCTGCCGCGCACTTGGGCGCTTTTGCGAGACACCGTCAACGTGCTGCTGGAAGGCGTGCCGAAGGGCATCGATCTCGCGGAGATACGCACCGCCATTTCAGACTTGCCCGGCGTGTGCGACGTCCATGACCTGCATGTCTGGTCTATGGCGATCAGCGACGTGAACGGCACCGTCCACATCGCGATTACCGACGATGCCGACGGCGAGGACGTCCGCTTGCGGGTCGCGCGCCTGCTCGATCATCGCTTCCATATCGGGCACGCCACCATCCAGATCGAACGTGACCCCTGTGGCGCTGGAGCCCGGCCACACCGTTAGGAAGTGACGGGTCGCAAGTGCCAAAGGCTGGGCCCTGCATTGCCTTTCACCTAATCGTGCAGCCCCGTGCGTGGGAAGGCACGGCTTAAAGACAAAATGCCGCGCTCGTTGAGGCTGGGCGTCACGATCTCCAACAGAGAGCGTCGTTGATCGTGCCTCACTGCCGATGCCGGACGCTTAACCTTGCGTCGACACCCGCCCCGATCGTTCCAATTTGCCCCAGCCCACCCATGGACCGCGAATGGCTGCCGTGACTGCGCGCACCACCACCGAATACATGATCTGGCGGTAGATGAACCGCTGCGCCAGCAGCAGGAACAGCGGGAAACGCTTCTCGCGCGGTTCCAGGCGGTAGGCGATCCAGCCGCAGATCGCGTCGATACCGGTGAAAGCCACCCAATAGACACCCATCTGGAGTACGTCGGATTGGGTCTGCGCCCAACCATGCTGCTGGACGCGCAGGATGGTGGATATGATGCTGACGGCGAGCGCCAGATCGATCAGCGGCGAGATGAGCGCAAAGCCGATCTGGAACAGCCATGCCTGCGGAATACCGACCAGCGCCAGACCCGGCGGGCGGCGCTCGCGCAAGATGCGGCGATGTTTCCACAGACATTGCAGCGTGCCGAACGCCCAGCGGAATCGCTGGCGCGACAGGGCTACGAACGTCTCGGGCGCTTCAGTCCAGGCGACCGCGTCGATATCATATTCGACCAGCCAGCCCTTGCGCTGGATCGCAATCGTCAGATCCTGGTCTTCGGCAAGCGTATCGTGCGGGTAGCCGTCCACAGCATCGAGCGCGGCGCGCCGCCACGCGCCCACCGCGCCCGGTACGACCGTAATGGCGTCAAACCGGTCCAGCGCGCGCCGTTCCAAGTTCTGCGAGGTGACATATTCCACCGCCTGCCAGCGGGTGACGAGGTTCACGCGGTTGCCGACCTTGGCATTGCCAGCCACTGCGCCGATCTCGGGATGGACGAACCAGCGTGCGAGACGGGCGATCGTCAGCGGCTCGAACTGCGTGTCGGCGTCGAGCGCGATGACGACTTCGCCCGTTGCCAGCTTCAGGCCTTCGTTCAAGGCGCGTGCCTTGCCGCCATTGACCAGCGTCAGCAGGCGCACACGGGGTTCGTCGCCAAAGGCGCGCGCCACGATCGCGCTGGTCTCATCGGTCGAGCCATCGTCAATGACGATCACCTCCACCGTTACCTGTTCGCTGGCCAGCACGCCGCGCACCGACTTCTCGATAACGCGTGCCTCATTATAGGCCGGGATGAGCACCGATACGAAGCGCTCGGGATCGATCGGCGGCGCGACCGGGCGGTTATGCTTGAGGTTCGATCTTACCGCCAGCACGGCCAGGATGATTGCCCGGCCGGCGCCGATGAAGATGGCGGTGAAGAACATATATTTGAGCAGGTTGGCGAGCGCTGCCAGCAGCAGGAAGATCGCGACGTCGAAGCGGACCGCGGCGAGATCCGATCCGCTGATCTGCGGGTTGACCTGGGCGGGTGTCAGCCCCGCCAGCGCGGAGACAGGTACCAACGTGTAGCCGCGTGCGCGCAACGTATCGATCAATATGGGCAGCGCCTGTACGGTCTGCTCGCGGTTGCCACCCGCGTCGTGCAGCAGGACGATATTGCGCGATTTGTTGTCGGCGAGCGGATCGGCATCCTCCCCTTCCTGGATGGAATCCAGCGCGTTCTGGATGATCGCCTTCACGCCGGGCCGCTGCCAATCCTCGGTATCGACGTGGAGGCCGATATTCAGATAGCCGGCCCGCTGCGCCTCCAGCACCGGTCGCAATTCGTTGTCGGTCGTCGGCTCGGCGTCCCCGAAATAGGGAATGCGCACCATGCGGAGCGATCGGCCGGTATAGGCCTCGACCAGGCGCTGGGTCGTGTTCAGCTCGATGCGGGCGCCGCGCGGCGACACCAGCGACATGTCCGGATGCGTATAAGTGTGATTGCCGAGCTCCGAGCCTTGCTGGAGGATGCGGTTGAGCAGCAGCGGATGCGCGAGCGCATTTTCTCCGATCACGAAGAAGGTCGCAGGCACGTGCTTGGCCTTCAGCACGTCCAGGATGCGCGGCGTCCAGTGCGGATCGGGGCCGTCGTCGAAGGTCAGCGCAATCAGCTTTGGTTTATAGCCGGTTCGCTCGATCACATAAGGCGTCGGATAGGCCGCGAAATGCTCGTCGCGGATCAGGCCGCGTTTGTCGGTCGTAACCGTGCGCATGCCGTTGGCCGGCACATCCGTGACGCGTACGATCTCGCCTTGGCCGACGACTTCCGGCGTATTGCCGCGCGGAACGATCGCGCCGAAGGCAGGAGGTGTCGTTCCGGCACGAATGGCACGAAAATCATCCCAGACGCCCGGGTCTTCGCCGCCCATCTTCCACAGCGCGACACCGGACGCGCCGGAAATCTTGATCGCCCTTAGCTGGTTCCAGGCACTCGCAGCATCGAGCATCCACACATGATGCACTTTGCCGTCGTCGTCCGTGTAATCGAAGGTCGCATTGCCGCTGGCCGGGTCGAACCGGGTTGGTGAGCTATTGTCATTGGCAAGAAGCCACGCCTCCTGCACCGACAAGCCGTTGGCGTCGGTTTCTCCGTCGGGCCAATCCTGGGCATAATTGCCGATGGCCACGATCAGCTTGTCGGTCGGGATCGCCTGCAGCGCCGCGCGCAATTGCTGCACGAACCAGGGCTGGGCCGCGATCGGACCGGCATCGCCACCCGGATAATGCTGATCATAATTCATCAGGAACAGCTTGTCGGCGACGCGGGCATAGGCCTTCAGATCCCACGCCGCATCGCCGACCGGCACCTGCACCGTGATCAGCATCTTGTGCGGCGCCAGCCGCGCCCGCGCTTCCGCCAGAAACCGCAGGTAGAAGGGGTGGGACCAGGCCGGCAATTCCTCAAAGTCGAACGAGACACCCGCTGCGCGCTGCTCGATCAGCATCGATTCGACCCTGTCCAGCAGCGCCTTGCGGGCTTGGGGCGTGCGCAGAAGCACCGCCATGTTGGCGCCGTCCCACACGCCGCCGCGCACATTCTGGATCATCGGCAGGATCGCCGGTTTATGCTGATGGCTGGCCAGTACCGCCTGCAGTGCGCGATCCCGGTCATAGGCGAAATCATGATTGGGCCCGGTCACCGTGCCTAAAACAGGCACCAGCCAATCCAATTCGCCGATATGGGCGGCAAGGCTGGCGTGGCTGGCATCATCCCACGGCGTATAAAATCCGACAACGATCTGGCGCTGCGGCGTCCGCTTCTTCGACCCCGGCAACCAGGCCGTAAATTCTCGCGCCTTCCGGCGCAAATGGCTGACTTCCTGCTTCAGCGAGCGTGGCTGCGCCCGCTCCATGCCGACTTTCAGCTGGTCGGGCGCAGGTACGTTGAGGATCGTTGCCGCGAAGCCGAAGGCCGCCCCGACGAGCACGATGATGAGGCCCAGCAGAAACCGCATGGACCAGCGCCGCCGCCGTCCGCTTGGATCGAAAAAAACCGGCGCTTTCATGTTGACCGAACGCTATCCTCGCAGGCTCTGGCCCTATCTGTGGCGGATTGCCGGAGAAGTGCGTTTTGCGCAAGCGCGCGCGTTCATAGGCCCTTGCAGCCCCTTCAAACCACCCTCCGGCACCCCGCTATGGTGCGCTCAAGCCGCGATTTTGGCGCGGGCGAGGCGGGGCGAGAGCAGGTGAATGCAGAGCAATGCGACGAAATAGGACGCGCCCGCTACGGCGAAGATGGCCGAATAGGTGCCCAGGCTGTCGAGAATCCGGCCGATGTAGAGCGAAAACAGCATGCCGCCCACGGCGCCAAGCGTGCCGCCGATGCCGATAACGGAGCCGACCGCATAGCGTGGGAAGGTGTCCGACGGTACCGTGTAGAGGTTGGCCGAAAAAGCCTGATGGCCGGCCGCCGCGACGCCGATGATCAGCACGTTGATCCACACACTGTCGATATATTGGGTCGTTACCACCGGCAGAATGCAGATGGCGCAGATCAGCATCGTCAACTTACGCGCTTTGTTCGGTGTCATACCCGATTTCATCAGCCGCCCGGACAGCCAGCCCCCGGCGACACTGCCGACATCGGACAATAGGTAAATCGCCGCGATCGGCAGGCCGAAGCCGATCAGATCGAGGTGATAAGTGTCGTGCAGATAAGGCGGTAGCCAGAACAGATAGAACCACCAGATCGGGTCGATGAAGAATTTGCCGAGTGCGAACGCCCAGGTCTCACGCGTGGTCAAAAGCTTGAGCCACAGACCTTTCACCCGCACGGGCGGATCGGCCGGATCTTGCTGAATATGGGCAAGCTCCGCTGCGCCGACGCGCTTATGGGTGTGCGGGTCGCGATACAGAGCGAGCCAGGCGATCACCCACAGCACGCCCAGAATGCCGGTGGCGATGAAGGCCATTCGCCAACCGTAAGCGAGGGTGATGGCCGGCACGATCAGGGGCGTCAGGATCGCGCCGACATTGGAGCCGGCGTTGAACACGCCGATCGCCAGCGCACGTTCCTTTTGTGGAAACCAGTCGGTCACCGCCTTTACGCCCGCTGGGAAATTCCCGGATTCGCCAACGCCCAGGCCAAAGCGGACCATGGCGAACTGGGTGACCGAATGGACGCCGCCATGCAGAACGTGGAACAACGTCCATACGCCGACCGCGACCGCGTAACCGAGCCGCGCGCCGATCCAGTCGACGAACTTTCCGAAGCCCAGATAGCCGATCGCGTAAGCCAGCTGAAAATAGAAGACCAGTCGCGCATAATCACTTGCGCTCCACCCGAATTCGGGCCGAAGATAATCGGGCTCCAGCACCCCGATCATCTGGCGATCGATATAGTTGATGGCGGTGGCCGCGAACAGCAGTGCGCAGATGACCCACCGATAGCGTCCCACCTTCACGGCAGCCGCTATTTCCGGTTGGGGAACACCGCTGCTTGCCATGAAATTCTCTCCGCTTTTACCACGCCGTGCTCGTCGCTTCGATCGTACAGGTCACGGCGAACATATCGCCGAAGCGCGCCTCGACCTGCTGGCCGGGGCGGACCTCATGCACTCCGCTGACGGCCCCTGTCGAGACCCATAAGCCGCGCTGCACCGCAATCTTACGGCGGGCCAGCAGTTCCAGCAGGAACCGCACCGCGCCGACCGCCCCGTCCAGCATCGTCTCAGTCGTGGCGCGCCCCACCTCGACGCCTTCGATCCGTACGCTGACGGGCCAGCGTTCGAAGCCGCTCGCGCGCCAGTTCGGGATGTTTGGCCCGACGATCAGGCCGTTATTATTTCCGAAGTCCGAGACGGTAACGGTAGGACCATGTTGATTGATGCCGGCAAAGGGGGAGCTTGCAATCTCGATGCCGACATGGACCGCCTCAACCAGCGCTGCGGCTTCCTCCATTGTGTAGGTCGTTTTATCCGGATCTACCCCCTTGCCGATCCGCAGAAGGAATTCCGCTTCGGCGGCAGCAAAGCCTTGCGCGAATATAGGCATAGCCGGTGAAGCTGCCGGCTCGACAACCACATGGCGCGCGAAGATCGGGCCTGCCAGGCGATCGGTATCGAAATTACCAAGATCCGCCTCGCCGATCCGCCCAACTTTCCAACCCACGACCTCGTCCCCATAGGCTGAGATCGCAAGATCCTGAATGGCATAGGCGTCTTCCAGCGTGCTTGGCATCGTTCCGGGATAGTCGATCGGCGATGTCGCGCTCCGGCGTGCAGCCACGAAACGTTCGGCTATCGTGCGGAATTCCTTGCTTGCAGCCGTCGTCACGCGCCCCTCACTCCCTTGATTGTCGGGCGTTGGGGTAAGGGAAACCGGTGTCAATCGCAAGCGGCTCTGCATCGGTTCTGGCGTAAGATCGGCGGGACAGGGCCATATTGGCACGCTATGCTCGTGCGCAAGGGAGCGGAACGAACGGATGGCGAAACCCACGATCAACGATATTGCGCGCTTGTCGGGGGTGTCGAAGAAGACGGTCAGCCGGGTCATCAACCGCTCGCCTTTGCTCAACGACGATACCCGCGATCGCGTCGAAGCGGTCATCAAGGAAACGGGTTATGTCCCCAATCCACAGGCACGCGCGCTGGCACTACGCCGCAATTTTCTGATTGGGCTAGTCCACGACAATCCGAGCGCGCAGACCGTCCTGAACGTCCAGCAGGGGATATTGCGTGCCTTGCGAGATACCGAATTCGAGATGATCGTGCGCCCGGTGGACCGCGGATCGGCGACGATGCTGGCGGACGTGCGCGATTTTCTCGCGCGGCAGCGCCTCTTCGGCGTGGTGCTGCTGCCGCCCATTTCCGAGAATGATCAGCTCGCCGAAGTCTGTCGTGAACTCGGCTGTCGTTATGTGCGAATGGGGTCGGCCGAACTGGACGATCCGCGCCACATGGTGGCCTCTAACGATCGCCAGGCGGTGGCCGACGCGACGCGCTACCTCATCAAGCAGGGGCATCGCCGGATCGGTTTGATCACGGGGCCTCATGGCTTCCGTTCGGCGCGCGAGCGTCGGCAGGGTTTTGAGGATGCGCTGGCCGAAGCCGGCATCAAGCTGCCGCGCAGTTTAATCGCGGACGGAAATTACACGTTCGAAAGCGGGATCGCGGCCACCCAGAGCCTGCTTGACGTGAGTCCGCGCCCCACTGCCATCTTCGCCTCGAACGACGATATGGCGGCCGGTGTCCTGCTGGCCGCTCGGCAGCGGGGTTTGTCGGTGCCCGAGCAGCTTTCGATCGTCGGCTTCGATGATTCCCCGCTCGCCGCCCGGCTGTGGCCGCCACTGACGACGGTCCACTGGCCAACGGAATCCATGGCACGATCGGCCGCGTTGAAGCTGATCGCCGACATGATCGACGAGGATCATGAAGTTGAGGAACCGTCCATGTTCGTCTCCAGCCTCGTTACGCGCGGATCGGTCGGACCGCCCGCGAGCTGATCGGCATTTGCGATCGATGACACCGGTGGCTTAAGTTTGGGAGAGTGGAATGTACGAGAAGACCTATTACGCGACCCATCCCGACATGATGGAGTGCGTCGCCAATGAGGAGTTGCGCGATCGTTATCTGATCTCGGGGCTGTTTCGCGAAGGCGAATGCGTGCTGAACTACACGCATGCCGATCGCTTCGTGATCGGCGGCGTGGCGGTGGGTGCGGGCAGCGTGAAGCTGCCCGATCAGACGGAGCCGCCGTCGGCTGCGGGCCATCCCTTCCTGGAGCGGCGCGAGCTGGCGGTCGTCAATGTGGGGCAGGTCGAGGGTGTCGTCACAGTCGATGGCGAG
>NZ_JBMDXN010000007.1:0-46878 GCF_048595155.1 Sphingomonas sp. | reverse complement strand
TCCGGCGATTGAGCGGCGCAAATTCCCGACTTATTCGTTACGGAGCGGTTATGTCGCTGACCGTGACCGTCCATGGAGAATCGAATGCGCGTGCTGATTGTTGAGGACGAGCCCAATCTGGGGCGCCAGCTGCGGGCGACCTTGGAAGGGGCAGGCTATGCCATCGACCTCGCGACTGATGGCGAAGACGGCCATTATCTGGGTTCGACCGAGAATTACGATGCGGTAGTCCTCGATCTGGGCCTCCCGGAGATTGACGGCCTCACCGTGCTCGATCGCTGGCGCAAGGAAGGCAAGGACATGCCGGTGCTCGTGCTGACCGCGCGGGACAGCTGGTCTGACAAGGTTGCCGGCCTTGACGCCGGGGCGGACGATTATCTCGCCAAGCCTTTCCAGACCGAGGAATTGATCGCCCGGTTACGGGCGCTCATCCGCCGCGCGTCGGGAAACAGCTCGTCGGAATTGCTGGCGGGCGACATTCGGCTGGACACGCGATCGGGCAAGGTCACCAAGGACGGCGATCCGGTGAAGCTGACCGCGCAGGAATATAAGTTGCTCAGCTACCTGATGCATCACAAGGGCAAGGTGGTGAGCCGCACCGAGTTGATCGAGCATATCTACGATCAGGATTTCGATCGCGATTCCAATACGATCGAAGTATTCGTTACCAGGATACGCAAGAAGCTGGGCCCCGATGTGATCACCACGATCCGCGGACTGGGCTACAGCCTCGAAGAGCCGGCCTGATATGCGCCTTGCCGGCCTCAAGCCGGCCCTCGTGCGATGGACCGAATATCCCGTAAATTGGACCCGCCTGATCTTCGGGCTGCCGCTGCGCGTCGGCGGCGTGAAGGGGGAGCCGCCACGGGTTACGCCGCAGACCACGGGCTCGCTGACGCGGCGCATGCTCGGCATTGCTGCCTTGTGGATAGGCGTCCTCCTGGCGGGTGGCGGGCTCGCGCTCGATCGCGTGCTCGACAATGCGGTGACCAGGAACTTCGATTCCCAGCTGCAATATGTCCTTTCCGCCATGATCGCATCGGCCGAGCTGGATGAAGATGGGGAAATCCGCTTCATCCGCCCGTTGGGCGATCAGCGCTTCCTGGAGCCGAATTCCGGGCTTTACTGGCAGGTCTCAGCGACCGGGCACGAGCCGTTCGGCTCCCGTTCCCTGTGGGATCGGCGATTGCAGGTCGCGGTCGCGCATCATGACGAGAGCAACCACATCTATGACAGCGACGAATTCGGGAAGGACGAATCCCTCCGGGTAATGGAACGGGACGTGCGTCTGCCCGGCTCGCCGGTGACGTGGCGCTTCCAGGTAGCGCAGGATCGCGGCGGCCTCGACGCGCAGATTGCGATCCTACGCAAGACGCTGGTCCGTTCGTTCGCTATCCTCGGCCTGGGGTTGATCATCATGTCTACCCTTCAAGCCACCTTCGGCTTGTGGCCGCTGCGCAAGGTACGCCGCCAGATCGCCGCGGTGCGGGCAGGGCGTGCGGCACGGATCGATTCCCGCCTGCCGATCGAGATCGCGCCGATGGTGCAGGAGTTGAACGATCTGCTGGCGCACAATGAGCGCCAAGCAGAGGAAGCCCGCACCCACGCCGGCAACCTTGCCCATGCCCTCAAGACACCGCTCACCGTGATCATGAATGAGGCGAGCGCCAACAGCCCCAATCTGTGCAAGGCGGTGATCCGCGAGGCGACGACGATGCGCCGCCAAGTCGATCACCACCTCGCGCGGGCACGTGCGGTCGGCCGACGCGCGGCCGGTCAGAGCGTCGCGCCGTTATGGCCAAGCCTGGATTCGGTGGAGCGCGCCGTCAGCCGGCTTTACCCCCACGTCACCGTGGACGTGGCAGGTGATCGTTCGACCCGCGTTCACGTGGAACGGCAGGATCTGGATGAACTGCTCGGAAATATCATCGAAAATGCCGCGAAATATGGCGGCGGGCGTGTGTTCGTGACGGTCGAAAAGGGGCCGGAATTTGCAGAACTGCTGATCGAGGATGACGGGCCCGGCATTCCCGAAGCGCAGCGTGACGCCATTTTCGAACGGGGCGCGCGCCTCGACACCGGCAAGCCCGGTACCGGTCTCGGGCTCGCCATCGTCCGCGATGTGGCTGAGATTTACGGCGGTACCGTGAAGCTTGAGGAGAGCGAGGATCTGGGCGGACTTCTGGTGCGGCTGAGGTTGCCCACCGCCAAGTGATAAGCGCGCCGATGCTCGCCGGCCCCGCGCTAGTCGGCTTTGACCGGGCGGATCAGGCCTTCTTGTGCAACGCTCGCGATGTGGCGGCCATCCCACGCATGAAATATGCCGCGCGTCAGCGCCCGGCCGCCGCCGGCCCACGGACTTTCCATCGTGAAGAGATGCCATTGGTCCAGCGAGGGCGCGGCGTGCAGCCACAGAGCATGATCCAGGCTCGCCGGCTGAATGCGCCCGCCGAACAAGGGAATTCCGTGCGGAAGCACGGCCGTGGTCAGCAGCCCAAAATCACTGAGATACGCCAGCATCGCCGCCTGTAGCGCGGGATCGGACGGGCCAGGGGCGGCGAGCCGGAACCATAGCCGGCTCGGCCCCGGCTGGGCTTCCGGCGCAGGTTCGCCGAACGGCGGAATGGGCCGAAATTCAAAGGCGGTGAAGCGCTTCAGGAAATGCGCCATGATCGGCGAGCCGCCGCCGCTCTTGTCATCTTCAGCTAACGCCTCGGGTGGCGGAACGTCCGGCATGGCGACGCCATGCTCCAGCCCGTCTTCACGGCGCTGGAAGGAGGCCGACATGGTCAGGATCGGCAGGTCATTCTGGAGCGCCACGACACGGCGCGTGCTGAAGCTGTTGCCGTCATAATCGGCAAGCGTGCGATACGCGATCGGCAAAGCCTCATCACCCGGCCGCATGAAATAGGCGTGGAGCGAGTGGACCGGCTGATCCTCGCCGATGGTGCGATAGGCGGACATCAGAGCCTGGGCGACAACTTGCCCACCAAACACGCGCCCTCTGCCGCCAGTATAACGGGCGCCGCGAAACAGGTCCGGTTCGATCGGCGTCACATCAAGCAGCGTCGCCAAGGCGGCGACCGCATCGGTACCGGATGTGCAGCTCATCCGCGCGCCGCGCGATAATCGGCGATCAACTCGGCGCAGATCGCGCGGGCGGGCCGGACCGCTCGCACGGCGCCGACGCCGTGCCCGGCCGACCAGATCGTCTTCCAGGCGCGTGCCTCACCCTCCAGATCGAGCGCGCCGACATGCCCGGGCTGATCCAGCAGGCCATTTGCGGCAAGGCTGGCCTTCATGAAATTGGCTGCGATACCGGTCACTTTATCGGTGTGAACGATGTCGGCGGCGCGGGCTGATATCATCATGTCTTTCTGTTCTTGGGAGGCGAGGCTCTCGCTCGCGGCGATGAACAGGCTGCCGAAATAGCCATAATCGGCCCCCATCAGCTCGGCTGCGGCGACATGGCGCCCGCGCGACAAGGACCCGCTGAGGATCAACGTGCCATCGAAGATCGCGCGGAGCTCGTCCAGCAGTGCGAAGGGGTTGATCGTTCCGGCATGACCCCCAGCGCCGGCGGCGACCGCAATCAGGCCGTCCACGCCGGCTGCGGCAGCTTTCTCGCCGTGGCGCGCGCTGATCACGTCATGGAAGACGAGCCCGCCATAGCTGTGCACGGCATCGACCACGTCCTTAACCGCGCCGAGCGAGGTTATGACGAGCGGAACCTTGCGTGCAACGATGACGTCCAAATCCTCTTGCAGCCGGCTGTTGCTGCGATGAACGATGAGATTGACGCCGTAGGGGGCGCTGTCGTCCTCCAGGCGCCGCTCGATCTCATCGAGCCAGGCGACGAAGCCTTCGGTCGTCCGCTGGTTGAGCGCGGGAAAGGTGCCCAGCAAGCCTGCCCGGCAGCATTCCACCACCAGATCCGGTCCGGAGATCAGGAACATCGGTGCGACGATCGCCGGCATCGCGAGGCGGCCGGCGAGTTGCGGCGGGATGCTCATCGCGCAACCCTGACGCGCGTGAAGCGCCTTGCCAATTCCATCCCCCGTTCGTGCCGAGCGAAGTCGAAGCACGTCGCCATACGGTCTTCGACGCCGCTCAGGGCGGACGAAAGCTGGTTCGGTTTCACGGGCCTAAAACGCGTCTTCGCTCAGCGCCATCATTGACTGCTTGCCCGCCTTGATCGCCAGGAAGCAGGCGGTCGCTTGCGGCAGGATGCGATCGAAGAAGAAGTTCGCCGTGGCAATCTTGGTCTTGTAAAAGTCCGTATCCGGATCCCCGCTTGCAATCTTGGCTTGGGCGATCTTCATGGCGCGCGCGAACGTATAGCCGATCGCCACCAGGCCCAGCAGGCGCAGATAATCGTTCGCCGCCGCGCCCGCTTCCTCCGGATCCTTAAGGCCCTTTTGTGCGATCGTGCCGGTTGAAAGCTGCAGCGCGCCAAAGGCCTGCGCAAGGCCGGGCAGGATCCCGGCCAACGCTTCGTCCTCGGCATGATCCTCAAGGAAGGTGGAGACGGGGTGGAAGAAGGCGCGCAGGTAGCGGCCCATATGCGCGCCCAGTTTACGCCCGACGAGGTCCAGCGCCTGGATGCCGTTGGTGCCCTCATAGATCATCGCGATCCGCGCATCGCGCACATATTGCTCGACCCCGCTTTCGCGGATGTAGCCATGGCCGCCATAGACTTGCACCGCCAGGTTGGCGGATTCGAACCCCATGTCCGTGAACAAGGCTTTCACCACCGGTGTCATCAGCGCGACGAAATCGCTCGCCCGCTGCTTCACCTCCGGGTCTTGCGAATGCCGCTCCGCGTCGAGGGCACGGCTCACCCAGCCGCACACGGCACGACAGCCTTCATTATAGGCGCGCATCGTCATCAGCATGCGGCGCACATCCGGATGCACGATGATCGGGTCTGCGGCTTTGTCGGGGTTCTTGGCGCCGGACAGGGCGCGGCCCTGAATACGATCCTTGGCATAATAGACCGCGGCCTGATAGGCGGCCTCGCCGACGCCCAGCCCCTGCACGCCGACGGAGACGCGTTCGGTGTTCATCATGGTGAACATAGCCTCCATGCCCTTGTTGGGCTGGCCGACGATCCAGCCGGTCGCCTCGTCGAAGTTCATCTGGCAGGTGGCCGACGCCTTCAGCCCCATCTTATGTTCGATGGCACCGCAAGAGACACCGTTGGACGGGCCCAGCGAGCCATCCTCCTTCGGCAGATATTTGGGTATCAGGAACAGGCTGATGCCCTTCACGCCGGCGGGGGCATCGGGCAGCCGCGCGAGGACGAGGTGGATGATATTCTCGGTCAGGTCATGCTCGCCCGCCGAGATGAAGATCTTGGAGCCGCTGATTTTGTAGCTGCCGTCAGGCTGCGGCACCGCGCGGGTGCGCAAAAGGCCCAGGTCCGTGCCGCAATGCGCTTCTGTCAGGCACATCGTACCGGACCAGCGGCCTTCGACCAGCTTGGGGATATAGCGGTTCTGCAGGTCTTCCGGCGCATAGCCCTCGATCGCGGTCGTCGCGCCATGCGTCAGGCCCGGATAGAGGCCGAAGGACAGGTTGGTGGCGCTGATCATCTCCTCGGTCAGCTTGTTGACCGCCTCCGGCAGACCCTGGCCACCCCATTTCGGGTCGGAGACAAGCCCGCACCAGCCGCCGTCGCGAAACTGGTCATAGGCTTCCTTGAAGCCTTTGGGCGTGCGGACGACGCCGTTCTCCAGCACGCAGCCTTCCTCATCACCGCTGCGGTTGAGCGGCAACAGCACGTCGCGCGCGAGCCGCGCCGCCTCTTCCAGGATCGCGTCGGTCAGGTCGGGGGTGAACTCGCTCAGCGCCTCCAGCCCGCCGAAGCCGTCATCCTGATGGAGCTCGTGCAGCACGAACTTCATATCGCGAAGGGGCGCTTCGTAGACCTGCATCTTTAGGGCCTCTCACTCACTAAATCGTCATGCTGAACCTGTTTCAGCATCCACCTATCATTCACACCGTCGCGCCTGTGGCGCGATGAACCCTGAGACACGTCCAGGGTGACGTGCCAGGCACGTCAATTCCGCAACGGTTTGCCCGTTTCCAGCATATGCTCGATCCGCGCGATCGTACGGGTATCGCGCACACGCTTGGAAAAGGCCTCGCGCTCCAGCCGCAGCATGTCCGCCTCGCTGACCGTGTCGACCAGATCGGCCGTGCCGCCGGTCAGCACGCCTGCGAGCGCATCGGACACCACCATGTCGTAGTCCGTCGCAAGCCCACGCTTGCGGAAGCCTTGCGCGGCCATGTTCAGGCCGACATGGCCGCTCTCGCCGGGCAGCTTGAACTCGGGCGGGGCAGGGGGCTGATAGCCCTCGACCAGGGCCAGCGCCTTGGCTTTCGCGTCATTGAGCAGTCGGTCGCGGTTCATCGTGATGCCATCGTCGGGCCGTAGGAACAGCAATTCCTTGGCCTGCGCCGCAGACTTGGAGACGGTTGCGGTGCTGACCGTCTCGAACACCTTCGCGACCGCCGGCATCGGTCCCTTCGGCATGGCTGGCGTATCGCGCCACCGCTGCAGCATCTCGCCGCAACCGCCCCATCCAGGGATCAGGCCAACGCCGCATTCGACCAGCCCCATGTACAGCTCGGCATGCGCCTGGATCGCATCGCAATGGAGCAGGATCTCGCAACCGCCGCCCAGCGCCATGCCGGCGGGCGCGCCCACGATCGGGAAGGGCGCATATTTCAGCGCTTTGTAGGCCTTCTGGCCCCCCGCCACGAGCTTGTCGACTTCGCTCCAGGCGGCGATGTTCAGCGCGAACAGCGCGAGGCCCAAATTGGCGCCGGCGGAGAAATTGCTGCCGTCATTATAGACGACCAGCGCCTTGTAACTCTTCTGGACCAGCGGGATCGCCTGGCCAATCAGCTTCATCACGTCGCCGTCGAGTGCGTTCATCTTGCCGGTGAATTCCAGGCAAGCGACGCCGTCGCCGACATCCCACAAGGCGGCCGAACCGTTCTTGAGCAGAGGCGCGCCGGCCAGCTTCACATCCTCCAGCCGCAGCACCCCTTCGGGGCGAACGACATCGTGATATTTGCCATCGGTTCCAAGATATTGGCGCTTGCCGTTCTCGATCCGATAGAAGCTGCGATCGCCGGCAAGGCGGAGCAGTTCCGGAACCTCCTGCCCGTCCGCTGTCAGGCGGTCGGCAAGCTTGGCCGCGCCGATCTTATCGATCAACTCGAACGGGCCGAACTTCCAGTTATAGCCGAGCTTCATCGCGTCATCGACGGCGACGATGCTGTCGGCGGCTTCCGGTATCAGGCGCGCGGCATAGGCCAGAGTGCCGCCGAGCACGGCCCACGCGAAAGCGCCCAGCTTGCCCTTAAGGCCAATCAGGGCGTTCAGATCGCCTTTGGCTGCGCTGGCCGGCAACCCGCCTGCCTTGATCGGCAGCCGGTATTCGCCCGTGGCAAGGTCGATCGTCTCCTTGCGCTTTCCCACGTCGCGATTGACGCGGTAGAAGCCGCCTTTGCCTTTGCGCCCCGTAAACCCGTCGGCGATCATACGCTCGATCAGCGGATGGCTACGCGCGATCGCCTGATACGGATCGTCCTTCCGCAGCGTCTCCGTCAGGCTTTTCTGGAGATGGGGCATCAGATCGATCCCGACCAGATCGACCAGGCCAAAGATGCCGGTCTTGGGCACACCCATCGGCCGCCCGCCGACAGCGTCCGCTTCCTCCACCGTCAGGCCGAGGTCGAACGCGGCGTTCAGGCCAAGCTGGATCCAGTAGGTGCCGATGCGGTTGGCGATGAACCCCGGTGTGTCCTTGGCATGGACAATGGTCTTGCCCATCGCGCGATCGGCAAATGCTTCGACGCGTGCAGCGACATCGCCATCGGTGGCGCTGCCGGTCACGATCTCCAGCAGCCGCATGTAGCGCGGTGGATTGAAGAAGTGGGTGATCAGGAAGTCGCGCTTGAATGCATCCGAACGTCCCTCCACCAGCTTGTCGAGCGGAATCGTCGAGGTGTTGGACGAAAGGGCAGTGCCGGCGCGACGGGCTGTTTCCAGCTTCGCGTAGAGGTCGTGCTTGATGTCGAGCCGCTCGACCACGGCTTCAATGATCCAGTCACATTCGGCGACCTTGGCAAGGTGATCCTCGATATTGCCGGTCTCGACCAATTTGGCCGCGCGCGCCGACATGAACGGCGCGGGATCCGTCTTGAGCATCTTGGCGACTGCGCCTTCGGCTACGGCGTTACGATGTGCCGGGTCCCGCACGATGTCGAGCAGCAGCACCGGAACGCCGGCATTGGCCACCTGCGCGGCGATGCCCGCGCCCATCACGCCTGCGCCTATGACGCAGACTTTCTCGATCCTCTCGCTCACTCGGCGGCCTCCAGCACGGTGGCGATGCCCTGGCCGCCGCCGATACACTGGGTTGCCAGCGCATATTGGCCGCCATCCCGCTTGAGCAGCGCCGCCGCCTTGCCGACGATGCGGGCGCCGGTGGCGCCAAGGGGATGGCCGATCGCGATCGCGCCGCCGTCGATATTCACTGTTTCCGGCTTGAGGCCGAGATCGCGCATGCAGGCCAGCGCCTGGCTGGCAAAAGCTTCGTTGAGCTCGACCACGTCAAGATCGCCCACCGCGATGCCCGCGCGCTCCAGCGCCTTGGTGGACGCGCCGACGGGGCCGATCCCCATGATCTCCGGCGCGCAGCCGGAGATCCCCACCGATTTGATCCGGGCCAGGATCTGCAGGCCGTGTGCGCGGGCATAATCCTCGCTCGTCACCAGCACCGCGCTGGCGCCATCGGTGAGGGGGGATGAGGTACCGGCGGTGACGGAGCCATTCGCATCGAAGGCGGGCTTGAGCCCGGCCAGAGCCTCGGCGTTGGTGTCCGGCCGAAGCGTGCCGTCTTCACGCACCACGCCTGTCTTCGTCTGGATTGGCACGATCTCGTCGGCAAGCTTGCCGCCCTGACGTGCCTGCGCTGCCTTCTGCTGGCTCTCGACGGCAAAAGCCTCCTGCTCACCGCGCGTAAGCTGGTAGCGGGTGGCGACGTTCTCGGCAGTGTCGCCCATGCCCATATAGGCGCTGCTCTTGGCCGCGAGGGTGGGGTTGGGCAGGGGGTTATACCCCATCATCGGCACCCGGCTCATCGATTCGACGCCCGCACAGACGAAGACTTCGCCTGCGCCGATCTGGATCTGCCCCATTGCGATATGGATGGCGCTCATCGACGATCCGCAGAAGCGGTTGACCGTCATGCCGCCGACCGACAGCGGCAAGTCAGCCAGCAGGCCAATCAGCCGGGCCACGTTCAATCCCTGCTCGCCTTCGGGGAAGGCGCAGCCGAGGATGATGTCCTCGATATCCGCGGCGTCGACATTGGTCCGCTCGATCAGGCCACGAATGACCTGGGCCGCAAGATCGTCCGGACGCACGCGCGCCAGCTCGCCCTTGGTCGCAAGATGGAAGGGGGACCGGGCGTAGCCGGCAATCACGACGTTGCGCATTTATCACTCTCCGCACGGACTTGACGGTCTTCTTACCGTTGCGTGCCGTGTTGCCTCTAAAGGTGCGATAGTTTCCCTATACGTCAAGCGATTTTTGAGCCACAAGTGATTCGCGACCGGCTCGAACCGGCCGCAGGCCGACCACGCAAAAGCGCGGCGGCGGAGAGAGATGAGGAGAGGTATGGCTGGCTTTTTCATGCTCGCGGTGCTTGCGCCCGCAGCGTTAAGTCCCGACGCCGCCGTCGGGCGGTGGCGGACGGAAACCCGCAACGGCATTGTCCAAGTGGAACGATGCGGCTCCTCCATTTGCGGCACACTGGTCGGTTCTGATGGGCTCAAGGCTGATCCGAACCTGCTCGACAGCAAGAACAAGGACCCGTCCCTGCGCGACCGCAAGCTGATGGGACTGACGATCCTGCGCGGCTTCACCCGGGCCGACGGCGCCTGGACCGGTGGCACGATTTATAACGGCGAGGATGGCGGCACCTACAAGGCCACCGTCACTCCGGTCGATGCCGATCGTCTGAAGGTGCGTGGCTGCATCATGTGGCCTCTTTGCAAGACGCAGACTTGGACGCGCATTCGATAAGCGCGCCGCAACACTATAAAATCACGGGAGTGTAGGATGACTAAGATTTCGCAGCGTATCGTTCTGGCCGCAGGTGCGTCTCTTCTCGCCACCGCGATGGCCTCGTCTGCCAATGCCGCGGCTTTTTACTTGCAGGAGCAGTCCATCCGCGGCGCTGGCCGCGCTTTCTCCGGGGAAGGTGCCGATCAGGGCGCCGCATCCTTGTGGTGGAACCCGGCCTCGATCGGTGGAATGACCGGCGGTGAAGCTGCGCTGGGTGTCAGCGCCATCCTGCCGCGTGGCACTGTCGAAGATCGCGGTACAGCGATCGTGCGTCCGGGACAGCCGCCGGCCGGCGTCGGCGGCAATCCCAGGGCGAAAAATCCGATCAATAACGGCGTCCTGCCGTCGGGGGCGATCGCCTACGCGCTGACCCCGCGCCTCTCGGTTGGCTTCGCGGTCACCTCGCCCTTCAGCTTCACGACCAATTATGCGGCCGACAGCTGGGCACGTTACACGGCGGACAAGACGAAGCTGCGCACCATCGACCTGCAACCGTCGATAGCCTTCGCCATCGCCCCGGAATTCAGCATCGGCGCCGCCGCCAATATCGAGCATGCGGATGCAACGCTCAGCAACTATCTGCCCAACCTCTCCGCAGCCCTGCCCGATGGGCATCAGTCGCTCGAAGGCAAAGGCTGGGATCTCGGCTGGAGCGTGGGCGGCCAGTTCCGGTCAGGCCCAGTTTCGGTCGGCCTCAGCTACAAATCCAGCGTCAAGCATAAGCTCAGCGGCACCGTCACCACCGAAGGTCTGCTCGGTCCGCTCGCCGCGCAGAACCGCCAGCTGGATGCAGAGGCCGATTTCCGCACACCCTGGCAGGCAATCGGCAGCATCCGCGTTCGCGCTACGGACAAGCTGACCCTCAACGGCCAGATCGTCCGCTTCGGCTGGAACAAGTTTGATGCGATCCGCCTCGGCGCGCCCCTGAACACCGCCATTCCTGAACTCTACGGCAACACCTGGAGCTATGCCGGCGGCGTCGATTATGCCGTAAATCCCGGTTGGACCTTGCGCGCCGGTATCCAGCGTGACGAGACGCCGACGCAGAACGGCAATCGGGATGCCCGCGTCCCCGATGGCGATCGCTGGAACTTCTCGACCGGCACCAGCGTGGCGGTCACCCGTGGTCTGACGCTGGATGCGGCGGCCTCCTACATCAAGTTCAAGAATGCCAGCATCGATCGGCTTACGGCGGCCTATGCCGGTACTGCCGCGCAGACGCCGATCGTGGTGAATGGTCGTCTTGATAATGCCCATGCCGTCGTTCTGGCTCTGGGCGCGCGGTTGACCTTCTGATGCCGGCAGCCGCGGTGCATCAGGGTGAGATCCAGTCATTCCCGGCGGCGGACCCCGCCGGGGGCATGCCGCCGATCGCGCCGCGGCTGTTGACGGATCTGCTGGATCGGGCGGTCGCCGAACATGGCGATTGGCCGGCGATCGATTTCCTCGGGAAGGGCTGGTCTTATGCAGAGCTGGGCGAGCTGGTGCGCCGCGCCACGCGCGGGTTGCAGGATATCGGTGTAAAGCCGGGGACGCGGGTTGGCTTATGCCTGCCCAACACGCCCTATTTCGTGATCTGTTATTTCGCGATCCTGCGCGCCGGCGGCGTCGTCGTGAATTTCAACCCGCTCTATGTCGAACGCGAGTTGCGGCATCAGATATTGGATTCCGGCACGACCGTCATGATCGTTCCTGATCTACGGATGGTGCATGACAAAGTGCTCCATCTCGCGGCCGAGACCGGGCTGGATCAGATCGTCGTCTGCCCGATGGGCGACGTCATGCCCTGGCCGCTGCGCTGGGGCTTCCGGCTCCTCAAGCGCAAGGACCATGCACGCGTGCCGGACGACGCGCGCCACATGTGGTTTGCGGAACTGGTCGCAGATGATGTCGATCCTGATCCGGTGGCGGTGGTGCCCGACGATTTGGCGGTGCTGCAATATACCGGCGGCACGACCGGCGTGCCCAAAGGCGCCTGCCTGAGCCATGCCAATCTGGCGGCGAACAGTGCGCAGATGATCGCGCATGTCGGCCACCTTCCGGAACGGCAGGAGCGGACGCTGGGCGTGTTGCCGCTGTTTCATGTCTTCGCGCTGACGACTGTCCTGAACTATTCGATCGATACGGCGGCCGAAATGGTGCTGTTGCCGCGCTTCGAGATGAAGCAGTTCCTGAAAACCATTCGGCGGACGAAGCCGACGCAATTCTTTGGCGTTCCTACGCTCTATTCGGCAGTAAACCGGCTCGATCCCGCGGCGCTTCCTGACCTGTCGACGATCCGCGTGTGCGTCTCAGGCGGCGCGCCCCTGCCGCTGGAAGTGCGTGAGCTGTTCGAAAAGCGGACGGGCTGCCGGATCGTTGAAGGCTATGGCCTGTCGGAGGCGTCGCCGATCATCGCGTGCAATCCGGTCGAAGGGCTCGTCAAGAATAACAGTTGTGGCCCGGCATTTCCGGACACCATCTTGGAGATACGCGATTTAGAGCCCCCTTATGCCGTCATGCCGGCGGGGGAGCGCGGCGAGGTGTGCGCACGCGGGCCTCAGGTCATGCAGGGCTATTGGAACAAGCCCGACGAAACTGCCGCGGCCTTCGTCGATGGTGCCCTGCGCACCGGCGACGTCGGCTATCTGGACACCGACGGCTATCTCTTCCTGGTCGATCGCATTAAGGACCTGATCCTGTGCGGAGGTTACAACGTTTATCCGCGCGTGATCGAGGATGCGCTCTATGAGCATCCTGCCGTGGCGGAGGCGGTCGTGATCGGAGTTCCAGATACATATCGTGGGCAATCCCCCAAGGCATTCGTGTCGCTGAAACCCGGCGCTCAGGCGGACGAAGAGACCCTGTGTGCTTTCCTGAAAGAGCGTCTCAGCAAGATCGAGATGCCCAGCGCGATCGAGATCCGCGAGACTCTGCCCAAGACGCTGATCGGCAAATTGTCCAAGAAGGCGCTCGTCGATGAGGAGGCTGCAAAGCACGCATGATGGCGACCGCGCGCAGCCGCAAGCCGGCCGAGGATCATGATGCCGGCCTGATGGGCATTCAGGAGGTCGCCAAGGAGCTTGGCGTGACGATGCGCGCTCTTCGTTTTTACGAGGACAAGGGACTGATCGCGCCGCAACGGGTGGGCACGACGCGCATCTATGGCCGCCGGGAGGTGGCGCGGGTGCGGCTGGTCCTGCGCGGACGTCGACTTGGCTTCACCGTCCGGGAGATCAAGGAATTCCTGGATCTGTACGACGCCGATCCGGAGCACGTGGAACAGATGCGGCGGTTCACGCTGCGTGTTCGCCAGCGGATCGAGGAAATGGAACAGCGCAAGAAGGCACTGGAAGAAACGATCGAGGAATTGCGCGCGCTGGAGAAAGAGGCAGTCGCCAACCTCAATCGCGCGACGCAGACGCCATCCGCGGGTTAATGCTGCATCTGTAGCATCTCGGCCATCGGCATCATGTTGTGGTTGAGATGCCCCATGATCCAGATCGACCCGCCGACCACCAGAACCACGATCAACACGCCGAACGCCAGCGCGATGGTGTTGTTGGCATTTTCCGGCCCGCTCGTGATGTGCAGGAAGAAGACGAGATGGACGCCGATCTGCGCCACCGCGAGCGCGATCAGCGCCGCCGGTATGGCCGGCCCCCACACAATGTTGGAGCCTGCGATCCAGAAGCTTGCGGCCGTAAGCGCCGTCGCCAGCAAGAGGCCCAGCAGATAAACCTGCGCCGCACCATGCCCGGATTCGCCCTTATGCGCTTCGCCTGGGGCGGCATCTTCGGCATTGTCGGGCTCTTCGTCATGGCGGCTCATGATCCCGCTCCGAATAGATAGACGATCGTGAACAAGGCGACCCAGACGATATCCAGCGCATGCCAGAACAGGTTGAAGCAGAGCAGGCGGCGCATGATTTCGGGCCGAAAGCCCTTGAACCAGATCTGCGCCATCATCGTGCCGAGCCACAGGCCGCCGACGCTGACGTGCAGGCCGTGACAGCCGACCAGCGCGAAGAAGGCGGATAGGAAAGCGCTGCGGCCAGGCCCTGCACCCTTTACGATCATCTCGTAAAATTCGGCGACTTCCAGCACGACGAATATCAGACCGAGCAGTCCGGTGACGAGCATCCAGAACTGGGTCTGGAGCTGCTTGCGCTGCATGGCGGCGACATAGCCGAGCCCGCAGGTGAAGCTGCTGGCGAGCAGGCAGGCGGTTTCGATGCCGACGCGTTTCAGGTCGAACAGATCGCGTCCCGACGGTCCGCCCGCCGTTTCCCCGACCAGCACCGCATAGGCGGCGAAGAAGGCCGAGAACATCACGATGTCGCTCAGGAGGAAGATCCAGAAGCCATAGCCGACGATGACCCGCTTGGGCGCCGGGCCGCCCGCGCCATGGCCCCGCGCGTCGGGGTCGCCGCGGCCGTGCATGTCATGGCCGCGCGCATAAGGGCCATGTTCCAGATAGGCGGCGGCAACCGAAGCCGGGGCGGATGTCTCGCTCATGCCGGTTTGGCCACGCTGGCAAGCCAGTCACCACCGCGTGCCGCGCGGCGGGCCCGATCTATCCGTGCGACCTCTTCGGCGGGAATTTCATATTCCTCTTCGTTGCGCCACGCGAACACCACGAAAGTGGCGTAAGCGCCGACGAAGCCCAGCGCGACCATCCACCAGATGTGCCAGATCAGCGCGAAACCCATGAAGCTGGTGAAGAAGGCGGTGACGATTCCGGTCGGGCTGTTACGCGGCATCTCGATCGGCTCGTAGTCCGGTTCGTCATGCAGCTTCTCCCGCGCGATCGCGGCCTGTTTGATGCCCCAATAGGCTTCCTCGCCATGGACGTCGTACATCACCGGGAAGTTAAAACTGGGCGGCGGCGAGCTCGTCATCCATTCCAGGCTGCGGCCATTCCAGGGGTCTCCGGTCGTGTCGCGCAGCTGGTCGCGCATCCGGATCGAGACGAACAACTGCACCACCTGGCTCGCGACGCCGAGGAAGATCACGACCGTGCCGGCGCCTGCCATCAGGATCCACGTGTCCCACAGCGGATTGTCGATATGCTGCAGCCGGCGCGTCATGCCCTGCAATCCGACGATATAGAGCGGGATGAACGTCGCCACGAAACCGGTAATTGTCAGCCAGAAGGCGGTCTTGCCCCAACCCGGATGCAGCCGAAAGCCGAAGGCTTTTGGGAACCAATATTCATAACCTGCGAAGGCACCGAACAGCACGCCACCGATGATGACGTTGTGGAAATGCGCCACGAGGAACAGCGAATTGTGGAGGACAAAGTCGGCGGGCGGTACGGCCAGCAGCACGCCCGTCATGCCCCCGACGATGAAGGTGATGATGAAGCCCAGCGCCCACAGCATCGGGACTTCGAAGCGGATACGGCCGCCATACATGGTGAACAGCCAATTATAGACTTTCACACCCGTGCCGACCGCGATGATCGACGTGGCGATACCGAAGGCGGAGTTCACGCCCGCGCCCGCGCCCATGGTGAAGAAATGATGGAGCCACACCAGGAACGAAACGATGCAGATGAACAGGGTCGCCATCACCATCGATCGGTAGCCAAACAGCGGCTTGCCCGAAAAGGTGGAGAAGATTTCGGAGAAGATGCCGAAGGCCGGCAGGATCAGGATGTAGACTTCGGGGTGCCCCCAGGCCCAGATCAGGTTCACGAACATCATCGGATTGCCACCCGCTTCGTTCGTGAAGAAATGGAAGCCCATGTAGCGATCGAGCGTGAGCATCGCCAAAGTCGCGGTCAGGATCGGGAAAGCCGCAACGATCAGCATATTGGCGGCCAGGCTCGTCCAGCAGAACATCGGCATGCGGAAGTAGGACATGCCCGGCGCCCGCATCTTGAGGATGGTGGTGACCAGGTTGATGCCGGTCATCAGCGTGCCGACGCCGGAGATTTGCAGCGCCCACAGATAATAATCGACACCCACGCCTGGGGAGTAGGCAAGCTCAGACAGAGGCGGGTAGGGCAGCCATCCGGTGCGGGCGAATTCTCCGATCACCAGGCTGATATTGACCAGCAACGCGCCCGACGCGGTTAGCCAGAAGCCGGTGGAGTTGAGCGTTGGGAACGCCACGTCGCGCACGCCCAGCTGCAGCGGAAGGACATAGTTCATCAGCCCGATCATGAACGGCATCGCGCCGAAGAAGATCATGACCGTGCCGTGGGCTGAGAATACCTGATTATAATGTTCTGGCGGCAGGTATCCCGCCGCCCCATGCAGCGCGAGCGCCTGTTGCGACCGCATCATGATCGCGTCGGAAAAGCCCCGTAACAGCATCAGCAGGGCCAGCACGATATACATCACACCGATCCGCTTGTGATCGACGCTCGTCAGCCATTCCCGCCACAGATATGGGAACCAGCCTTTCAGGAACACGAAGCCGAGCACGCCGGTGATGCCGAGCCCGACGACCGCGCTTGCGATCAAAGGGATCGGCTGATCCAGCGGGATCGCTGACCAATCGAGCTTGCCGAGGATGTTCATGACTTACTCCTGGGCGTGACGGTCTTGGGGCCACCGCGGCCGGTCTGCGGACCGGTGGACGGTGCGATCCTCTGCGTCGCGATCAGCCTGAAAAGCTCTGGCTGGACACTGCCATAGTGGAACGGCTTCTCGACGGTGCCTTGCTTGGCCAACATGGAATAGGCCGCCGCGTCCAGCACCGGACCCTTGCGCTTGTTCTGGCTTGCCCATGCCGCAAATGCGCCGGCCGGTACCGATCGCGTCAGGAAGTTCATATCGGCAAAGCCGTCGCCGCTGAACTGCGCCGACTGGCCCCAATAGGTGCCTGGCTTGTCCGCCTGCAGGTGCAGCTGCGTCACCATGCCGTTCATCGTGTAGATCATGCTGCCCAGCTGCGGCACGAAGAAGCTGTTCATGACGCTGGCCGACGTCAGCGAGAAATGGATCGGCACGCCGGCCGGAATGGTCAGTTCGTTGACGCTGGCAATGCCCTGCTCGGGGTAGATGAACAGCCACTTCCAATCGAGCGAGACCACCTGCACTTCCAGCGGCTTCACCTTCGCGGCCAGGGGGCGGTAGGGATCGAGCTGGTGGCTGCCGACCCAGATGACGCCGGACAGGAACAGGATCACCAGCAGGGGGATCGACCAGACGACCAGCTCGACCCGTCCGGAAAACGACCATTCGGGAAGATACTGCGCCTTGTCGTTGCCGGCGCGGAACCACCAGGCAAAGGCAATGACGGCAAGGATCGTCGGGATCACGATCGCCAGCATGATGCCAAGGCTGTTGAACAGGATCGTGCGTTCCGCCGCACCAACCGGACCTTCCGGATGGAGGATACCCTGGCTGCAACTTGCCAGCAGTGGGAGGGCCATGATCGGCAATAAGTATTTTTTGCCGATAGCGCCCATCGATAACCCCTGCAAAGCCTCGCGCCGCGCTCAGACAAGGGCCTTACGCCGCTTGGGTTCCGCGTTCCACCAACTTAAGGCAGCACGGCATATTATTTTACATCCGCCGCGGGGTGGATGTGCAGCCGAAAAACGGAGATTTCTCGGATTAAGGCGCTATTGTCGCAGGCGGGGAAGGGGCGCTAAGTGAAGACCGTTATTGAAGAATAGATGAGCGAGCCGACGAGCCGGTCTAGCTGTCCGCGGGGGTGGGCGTGGGACGTACGATAAGCTGGATCGGAGCCTTCCTGCTCCTCTTCCTGTGCGCATCGCCGCAAAGGGCGATGGCGGCCGGGGTTGACCTGCGCCGCAGCGCTTGCGTGGCGGTCCTGCCGGACGGCACGCCCGACAGCGCTGTACGAGACGCGGGCTACAGCTGTGGCCCCGACGCGCCGACCCAGGACAGGAACTGGGTCTGGCTGCGGTTGGACCATCGCCAGCTGGCGGCGCTGCCCGCGGGCTGGCACCTGATGGTCGACCAGGCCCGGTTCGACCAGATCGCCATCCTCTTGGACGATCGTGGTCAATTGCGGCGCAGCACCAGTGATCCGGGCGATCTCAAGGAACATTGGGCGCCAGGTGGACTGCTGCAGTTTGCGATCGACGCGCCCGGGCGTGACGTACGCGGTCTTTATTTGGGCTTCCGCAATATCGACGATCTCACACTGATGCGGAAGATCGCGGCCGTTCCCGCCTCCGTTCAGCTGATTGCCGACGCGAAATGGCTGCTGCTCATGGGGCTGTTCGCGGGAACGTTATTCTCTGCGCTGCTCTACAATTTCGTCATCCATACGGGCAAACGTCCGCCCTTCCAGCGCTGGTATCTGGCCTGGGTTGCAACCGCCTTCTCTTACGGCATGGCCTGGACGAACATCGCCGCCTTCGTCTTTCCCGGCCTGGTCGGTCCAGCCGCGGTACGATTGGATTTCGTGCTGGTCGGCTTGCTGGTGGCGACCGGGAACATGTTCTTCTTCGCGGTGATCGAAGACGGCATTCTTCCACGCTTTCTCGTCCGATTTGGCCAGATGCTGGCCGCATCCGGCGCGGTGCTCGGCTGCGCGGCGGCTGCGGATTGGCTTCTGCCCCCGGTTCTGACAGACCGCCTGCTCAATTACGTGATCGCGGCAACCGCGGTTTCCGTCGCCATAAGCTGCTCGATCGCGGTGCGCCGCGGCAGTCGCGTCGTATGGTTCTACCTGATCGGCTGGTCGCCTGTCATCACCGTCTTTGTCGCACGGCTGATGCGCAACCTGGGCTTCGTGCCCCAGATCGACTTCGTTGACATGGCCACGTTCGCGGCTCTGGCCTTCGAGGCCTTGGTCCTGTCGCTCGCCATAGCCGATCGCTTCCGGTTGGTGCGTCGGGAACTGGAGCTGGCGCAACAGCGCCGCGATATGGCCGGCGCCGAAGCCGCGGCCCTGCGCATCGCGGCGCAAACCGACTTTCTGACCGGGCTCGGTAACCGAGCCGCGTTTCAGGAGACGACGCACGACCTGATCGAACGCGGCGATCCGTTCAGCCTGTTCCTGATCGATGTCGATTATCTGAAAGATACCAATGATCGACTCGGTCATGCGGGCGGCGACGCCTTGCTGCAAAGGGTCGCGCAAATGCTCCGCGAAATCACCGCGACGCTGCCGCGGACGCGGATCGTGCGCATCGGCGGCGATGAATTTGCTATCCTGTGCCCCTGCACGAACTCAGTTGAAACTGCCCTGATCGAGCGGCTTTCCGCGCTGCAGGGGCAGGCGTGGGAGTTCAAGGAACAGACCCGCACAATCTCGCTCAGCGCCGGCTCCGCGCGTTTTCCGGAGGATGCGAAGGAGCTCGACATTCTTTACCAGAATGCGGATCTGGCGCTCTACAATGCCAAGCGGCTGGGGCGCTCGCGCCATTACCGCTACGATGCGCTGCAACGCATATTGCGCGATCTGCAGATCGAGTTCACCCGCGACGCCGAAGCGGCGATCGAACGCGGCGAATTCCACCTCGATTTCCAGCCGATCGTGGCGTTGCCTTCGGGCGAAATCCAGGGATACGAAGCGCTGCTGCGTTGGCAGCACCCCCATTACGGTCTGATCAGCCCCGATCGGTTTGGCGATGTGCTGGTCGCCGAAAAGATCGGCTTGCGCATTCAGGAACATGTTCTGGAATTGGCGCTCGCAGCCTTGCGCGATCGCGGTGACCAGATGCCGAGTCTCAGCGTCAATTTCACCTCCGCCCAATTGGCCGGCCCGAAATCGGCGGTGCGCGTCCTCAGCCGCCTCGCTTATTACGGCATCGCGCCTGCCTCGCTTTGCGTGGAGGTGACCGAAGGCGTCATGCTGGACCGCGCCGCTGATACGATCTTCGCGACATTGCAGACTTTGCACACGGCCGGCGTGCGGATCGCGCTCGACGATTTCGGCACGGGCTATGCGTCCCTCGTCCATCTGCGCGACATGCCGGTCGACAGCATCAAGATCGATTGCTCCTTCATCGCCGGAATTGAGGAGAAGGGTGGAGGCACCTCCGCCATCGTCCGCGCGATCGTCGGCCTGGGTCGTGGCCTCGGCAAGGTCGTGATCGCCGAGGGGATCGAGAATGAGGCGCAGGCGCTGTGGCTGGCCGAGCTCGGCTGCCATCTCGGCCAAGGCTATCTATATGGCCGACCGGCAGCAGCGCCGGTGCGGAGCATCGCAAATCAAGCGAAGGCCATGTTTTGAAAGGTCACCTTCTGCGGTAGCGGAAATACCAGACTTCATGGCCGATGCGCCGCGCCTTCGCCTCGTAGCGCGTCTCCGGCCAGTCTGCGGGCCGGACGAGGAAATCCTGGGGGCCGGTGGCGAGCCATTCGAAATGCGGGTTTTGGCCCATCACCATCATGGCCCAACGGCAGTAGATCGGATGGTCGGTGCCGAATCGGAACTCGGCGCCCGGCTTTAACTTCGCTGCGAGAAGATCGATCGGGCCCTTGTTCATGAAGCGCCGCTTGGCATGGCGTGTCTTCGGCCAGGGATCGGGATGCAGCAAATAAGCGCGGCTTAGGCTCGCATCCGGCAGCCGCTCGATCACCTCCAGCGCATCGCCCATGTGGATGCGCACATTGTCCAGCCCCTGCTCCTCGACGTGCAGCAGCAGCCCGACCACGCCGTCGACGAAGGGCTCGCAGCCAAGGAAGCCGTGATCGGGGCGCATGCGCGCCTGACCCGCCAGATGCTCACCTCTCCCGAAGCCGATCTCCAGTTCCAGCGGGCGATCGTCACCAAACAAGGCAGGCGCGTCGAGCGGCCCGTCCGGTACGGCGATGGTCGGCAGAAGATTCTCGACCAGGGCGGCCTGGCCGACGCGCAACTTGTGTCCTGTGCGGCGACCGTACAGGCGGCGGATGGTGGTAGGATCGGACATGGCGACATTCGTCGCCCCGGCGGAGGCCGGGGCCGCTGGAGTGTTGGCGAACAAGATAAAGGTTCCGGCCTCCGCCGGAGCGGCGTCTTACTTCTTGTCCTGCTTCTTGTCGGATGTACCCGACGTCGCCGGCGCGGCATCGCCCTTGATGTTGCCGTCCGCCTGCTTGGCGGCCTGTGCCTCGGTCTGGACCGGCACGTTCTTCGCCTTGGCGGCATCTGCGCCTTCCGCTTCGGCGGCGGCCTTGTCCGGGCTGGCGGCGCCTTCCGGCGGCGCGGAGGGCAGGGGCAGGGGGTGGTCGCCCTGCTGGTTCAGGTAAGCGATGACGTTCGCGCGGTCCTGCGGGTTGGACAAGCCCGCGAAGGTCATCTTGGTGCCGGGTGCAAAGGTCTTCGGGCTGGTCAGCCAGGCGTTGAGCGAATCAAAGTCCCACTTGCCGCCCTTGGACTTCAGCGCATCGGAGAATGCGAAACCGCCGCGCCCTGAAGCGATCGCATCGCCGACCACGCCGTAGATATTGGGGCCGAGCGCGTTTGCGCCGCCCTTGTCGGCATTGTGGCAGGCCGCGCATTTTTTGAAGACGTCCGCGCCCTTCGCCGGATCACCTTGGCTCATGTAGAAAGCGAACGGCTTTTCGGCGACGGCGCCAGCTCCAGCCTCTTGTTCGACGCCCTGAACTTCATAGCCCATCTTCTCGGGCCGCTCGGCGTGGAAATATTCGCCAGTTACGATCGTCAGGCCAAGCCCCGCAATACCGGCAAATAAAGCCCACCCTGCAATCGTGTTCGCGCGATCGTCCATGCCCTGCCTAACCCTAGGTAGAAAAATGCCGCCCGTTCCGGGAATTGCTGGTCCTTAGTGTTGGTTGGTCAGCGCCGCAAGCCGCCCGAGCAAGGTTGCGGGCTGCGTCGGCACCCTCTATCCGCCGCCGCCATCATGGAGAGCTATCCCGCACCCGCGCGTGCCCTTGTCGCGGAAATGACCAGCGCCGCAGCCGCATCGCCGGAGCGTGCCGTCGCAATTCAGGGCGCGCCGGGGTGCAATTCGCACATAGCGGCGCTGGAGGCGTTTCCGGATGCGCTGCCTCTGCCCTGCTTCAGTTTCGAGGATGCGCTCGACGCCGTACGCGATGGCAAAGCGGGGCGCGCGCTGATCCCGATCGAAAATAGCCTGCACGGGCGTGTCGCCGATATCCACTTCCTGCTGCCAGAATCCGGTCTGTCGATCGTGGGGGAGCATTTCATGCCGATCCGCTATTGGCTGATGGGGCTGCCCGGCAGCACGAGCGGCACGATCCGCGAGGCGATGAGCCATCCTCAGGCGCTGGGCCAATGCCGTCACTGGCTTCGCGCGCACGGGCTGAAGCCGGCCGCCTATCCCGATACGGCCGGCGCCGCCGCCATGGTGGCGGAAATGGGCGACAGCGCTATTGGCGCGATTGCGCCGCGGCTGGCGGCGGATCTTTACGGCCTCACCTTGCTCGCCGACCATCTGGAAGACAGCGACGACAATACCACCCGCTTCGTGGCATTGGCCCCGCAAGCGATGGCCGCCCCCGTGTCCGGTGCTCGCATGACGACCTTCGTGTTCGAGGTCAGGAATACGCCGGCCGCTTTGTACAAAGCCTTGGGCGGTTTCGCGACCAACGGCGTCAATATGACCAAACTTGAAAGCTATCAGCGCGGCACGAGTTTTGCGGCAACGCAATTTTATTGTGACGTCGAAGGGAGTCCGGAGGATCCGAATCTCGGCCGGGCGCTGGAGGAGCTTACATTTCACACCAAATGGCTGCGAGTGCTCGGCACCTATTCTCAGGCGCGGCCACGCGGATAGTCGACCCCCGGATTCCGACCGTCGCATTCACGGCGGGCGCCTCTTGCCAATAACGGACGTGGCTTTATCCCATGCGCATTCGATGACGTGGCTTCGCTTTCTCCTCGACCGAACCGCTGTTCTGTTCCTCGGCGTCGCCGCCGGAGCGGCGATTGGCTATGCGTTCGGCACCGGTAACGAAACCAAGCAGGCGGTCAGCCTCGCCCCGGAAGCGGCGCCCGTTGCCGCATCGCGCCCCGTAGCACCGCCGCCGCCGACCGGGCCTGCCGCGCCGACGGGTGCGACAGTGCAGACCCCCACTACGACCCCGGGCGAGGTGGTTGAGCCCACGCCCGGTGCGGTGCCGGTTGACACGCCGACCAACCAGTTGGCGAGTACCGTTACCCAGGGCAAGCAGGTGCATGTCGGCGTGTTCGGCGACAGCTTCGGCGACGGCGTCTGGAGCGGATTGTATAAATTGCTCCCGCGCGACCAGTATCGCGTCGACAAATATTCGCAGGCCTCGACCGGTTTCACCCGCTATCGCCGCCTGAATCTCGAAAATCACGACGATCAGCAGATCGATGGCCAGCCGCTCGATATCGCGGTGATCGCCTTCGGCGCGAACGATGCGCAGGGCGTATGCGACGGCGGCCACTGCGGCACGTTGATGAGCGACTTCTGGCAGAAAGTGATCGGCGGCCGCGTCGAATCTTACGTCAACATGCTGCGCCGGCACGGGGCCACCATCTACTGGGTGGGCTTGCCGGTGATGCGCGACGCATCGTTCGATGCCGACGCGCTCGCGATGGATCAGTTTTACGAACGGCTGATGCAACGCCTGGGCGTGCCTTATATCGACATCCGCCCGTTCACCGTGGACGCGCAGGGGCGCTATCAGGCTTATTACAGCGATCCCGGCGGCAGCCCGAAGCTGCTGCGCGCAGGTGACGGCATTCACATGTCGATGAACGGCTATATGCACGTTACCAAGGGCCTGGCTGCCCGCATCCAGGCGAGCGTCGCCGCCGCAAAGGGCAAGAGCGATGCCGGAGCGCCGACGCCGTGATTGCACTGGCCGCGGCGGCGGCGCTATCGTTCTCGGGCAATTGTGTCGGCTCGCTGTGCGGCGTCAATGAACTCGCGCCTTTTCTGGCGAAGTTGCATCAGGCGAACGCGCGGCCCGTGCACATCCTCCAGATCGGGGACAGCCACACGGCGGGCGATACCATCACCGGCGCCTGGCGGGATCTGCTGCAGCAGAAATATGGCGGTGCCGGTCGCGGTATTCTGCCGCCGGGCCGGCCGTTCAACGGCTATATCACCCAGGGCGTCACTGTTTCGATGTCACCCGATTGGCAGATTGCCGGCGATTTCGGTTCGGCATGGTCGTCACCGTCGCCGCCTTTGGGGATGAGCGCTTATTCGCTGACGACGCGCACCGATGGTGCATCGATGGCGATCTCGGCCGATCCCAACCAGGCGTTCAACCGCTTCGTCGTATGCGCCATCATGCGGCCCGGCGGCGGCAAGCTGCAGATGCGGGCCGGCGTCAACAGCGTGACCTTCGATCTGTCCTCGCCGACCGAGCGGCCGGAATGCCGCACGCTGCGCTTGTCGTCGCTTGTCACCAGCGCCGATGTCACGGCCAGCGACGGTATGGTGACGATGACCTCGTGGGGCACGTTTCACGACGGCGGGGGCGGGGGCGTCGTTCTGTCGAACCTGGGCGTCGTTGGGTCGCAGCTGGTCCATTGGGCACGGACCGACGACGCCGTGCTGACCGAAGAGATGCGGACCTACAAACCGGATCTTATCGTCATCGCTTTCGGCACCAACGAGGGGTTCTCCCCGCGGGTCAGCGACTTCGAATTTGAAGCGACGCTGCGCACGCAGATCGGTCGCGTTCGGCGCATCGCCGGCAATGTGCCGATCCTGCTGCTCGGTGCGCCTGACGCGCTTAGCCGTCGCGCTGAGATGCGTGCCAATGCGTCGATCGGCCCGTCGGCCAATTGCGGCACACCGATCGCGGCGCCCGTCGTGCCGCGGGAGAATGTCGTCACTTCGATCATGAACCGCCTGCGAGACAGTATCGGCTTGTCGTCTGATGCGCCGCAGCCCGATCCCGCGCCGGTGGTGGTCGCCCCGCCGCCGCCGGCGATGTCCACTGGCACGACGCGCGGCCCGCTTTTCCCGCCGGCCGGGCTGAAGGCGGTACGCGACATGCAGCGCAGGATCGCCGCATCGCTCAACGTCGCTTTCTGGGATTGGGAAGCCGCGATGGGCGGCCGCTGCACGGCGGATCGCTGGGTGCACATGGATCCGCCGATGATGCGCGGCGACTATGTACATTATACGTCCGCTGGCGGGCGGGAGATTGCTCGCCGATTGGAAAACGACATTGAAAAGGCGGCTGCCCGGTGACCATGCTTGATCGGGCGCACGGCTGATGCTTTTTCCGACGCTCACCTTCGGCCTGTTCTTCCTGGTCGTCTTTGCCGTCACCTGGTCGGCAAACGGATCGAACGAATGGCGTAAGATCCTGCTGCTGATTGCCAGCTGGATCTTCTACGGCGCGTGGGACTGGCGCTTCGTCGCGCTCCTCATTGGGTCGGCCTTCCTCAACTGGGGGGCAGCCGGCTTGATCGCGCTTCAGCCGGATTGGGCCAAGACCCAGCGCAAAGCGATCCTCATCATCGGCGTGATCGGCAATCTGATCATGCTGGGCTTCTTCAAATATTACGGCTTCTTCGTCGAACAGCTCGGCGATGTGCTGCGTTCGGTCGGCTTCCAGCGCGATCTGCCACTGATGCAGGTGGTCCTCCCCGTCGGCATCTCGTTCTTCACCTTCCAGGGCATGTCCTATCTGGCCGACGTCCATGCCCGGCGTCTGGCGCCGGCGCGACTGCTCGATGTCACGCTGCTCATGTCCTTCTTTCCGCATCTCGTGGCGGGGCCGATCGTGCGCGGATCGGATCTGCTGCCGCAGTTTCAGCGTGCGCCGCGCCTGACGCGCGACATGGCAAGCATGGGCCTGATCCTGATCGTCTGGGGCCTGTTCAAAAAGGCGGTGGTCGCCTCGGAGCTGTCGACCGGACTGGTCGATCCGGTCTTCTTTGATCCGTCCGCACATTCGCGGCTCGATCTGATCGCGGCGGCTTATGGCTATGCGGTGCAGATATACTGCGACTTTTCCGCCTATAGCGACATGGCGATAGGTATCGCGGCGCTGCTTGGCTATCGCTTTCCCCGCAATTTCAATCAGCCTTATCGCGCGACCTCGCTGCAGGATTTCTGGCGGCGCTGGCATATCAGTCTGTCGAGCTGGCTGCGCGACTATCTCTACATCGGCGCCCTCGGCGGCAATCGCAAAGGCTTTGCGCGTCTATGCCTGAACGTCCTCATCACGATGTTGCTCGGCGGCTTGTGGCACGGTGCCAAGTGGACCTTCGTGATTTGGGGCGGTCTCCACGGAAGCGTGCTTGCGTTGGAGCGCATCTGGGATCGTTATCGGCCCGAAGGCTTGCCGCGCCTGCCGAAGATCCTCGCCTTATTGGTGACCTTCCACATCGTCGTGATCGGCTGGATTCTCTTCCGCGCGGAGACGTTCGACACCGCCATCGCTTTCCTTGGCGGCCTGGCAACCAGCACGGCCGCCAGCGCGGTGCTGACGCCGCTGGCGTGTGTCCTGATCGTGTTCGGTATGGCAATCCACTTCACGCCGCCTGATCTCGGCCAGCGCCTGGCGCTACGCTTGCGCACATTGCCCGCGCCGGCCTTGGGCCTGATTGCGGGCATCGTGATCCTGATCATTGATGCGATGCGTTTCGAAGGGGTCGCGCCCTTCATTTACTATCAGTTTTAAGGCCAGCGGATGCACAAGGAAGCACCATCGCCGATCGATCTGCCGGAACCCGAGCTGGAGCGACCAGGGCTTGGCTGGACCGCCATCGTGATCGCGGTGGCCACCTTGTTCCTGCTGGCAACCAATGCCGTATCGCTCAGCGACTGGATTGACGATCAACCGCCGAGCCCCGCCCAAGCGCAGGCGGCCGCTGTCGCGGATCAATGGTATGCGTTCACCCAGGCGATCGGCCTGGCCGTTCCGCGGGATGCCATGCACACGCAATGGAAGCGCGCCGAAGAGGCGCGCTTCCATGGTGATGGTCAGGCAGGAGAGGACGCGGACGCGCCCCCCAGTCAGCGATAGAAAATGTGCGCGCCGACCGTCGTGACGCGCTGGCGCGTACGGAAGAAGCTGTTCGCGGGCGCATAGGAAGCACGGAAGAACATCGCGCCGGGAGCAACCGGCTCTGTCTCGCCGGCGAGAACCTCGTGGGAGACTTCGACAGCGTCCTGCCACCCGTCCGCCTGGCGATCGGGATGGAAGCTGGAGACCTGGAAAAACTGTCCGCGCTGATTGACGACTTCGCAGATGGTGCCGCCAAAACGACCGGCCTTCAGCCGGTTCATCAGCGTCTGTGCGACTGCAATCTTGCCGGCGCGCGGCTGGTTGCCAGCTTCATGCAACACGACCTTGGCCATGCATTCGACGGAGGCCGCATCGGCCGACGCTGCCATGGAAGGCGCACTGGCATCGGATTCGGCGACTTGGGAGAGGGTTTCTGACGCCGCCTGCAAGCTCGGATCGGCGCGGTCCGCCGGGGTAGCGGAGGCGGTAGCAGAAAGATCGTAGGGGAGGAGCGGTGTCTTCACCAGCTCCGCGGCCTTACCGACGGTTGCCGGAAAAACCATACCGGACGTGGCGAGCAGAAGCGCTGCGCCGGTAGCAAGCGTGGAACGCTTGATGTACATTCAGAACTCTTAACCATGCGCGAAATCGCCGACCGCTGCGGATACTAAGCAACGGCTGCGTGTTTTACGTCTTGTCGGCAGGACTAGGGAAACGCGGTCCCTGGCGACCATCTGAGCGCCCCCGTTCCGAAATTTTCCGCACCGCGTCAAGAAATGCACGGCAGACCGTGATGCGCGTGGGACGACCCGAGGCACTGAAACGAGCGGGCAAGGAATAATCCGGCCACGCAGACACTGCTTCTGTCATGATTATGTGCGATTCTCTCCCGTTCACTTAAGGTTTGCGGCATGACGTCCACCATACCGGTCGCGGCGTCGCGATTCGGGGAGGACAGAGGTGGAAGAACGACCAAGCACGTCCTTTCTGCACGGCCTGCTGTCGAGTCGGACGGCGGAGGCGCTGCGTCGTGATCGCTTGCTTGCCGCGATCGCGCTGTTCGGGGGGATCGGCATCGCCATTGCGCTGCCTTTTGCGCTCCAGGCCGGTGCAGCCTTTTTCCTGCCCGTCACAGCTGCGCTCGTCATCGCCATCGCGCTGGTGCCGATGCTGGAATGGTTCGAGCGACGCCGCTTCCCGTCTTCACTCGCGGCCTTTTTGTCGATCATGATCTTTCTGGCGGTGGCCAATGCCGCGGTCGCGGCCATCATCGTACCAGCATCGGGTTGGTTCGCGCTGCTGCCGGAACGGGTCGTGCGCATCCGCCACAACCTCCGCCCCCTACTCGAAGTTTATACCAGCCTCGATCGCTTCGTAACGAACACGCAAGCGACCTTCATGGGCAAGGGTGGGCGGCAGATGGTCGTCACGCTGGGCAAGCCGACGTCTTTGCTGGACGTGGTGGCCAGCTCGGCCCCGGTCGCTATCCTGCAGATGTTTTTCGCGATCCTGGTCGTCTACTTCTTCCTGTCGGGATGGACGCGGATGCGGCGTCAAACCATCACCAATCGCGGCAGCTTCACTAGCGCGCTCACCACGGCCCGCGTCATTCAGGAAATGGTGGATGCGACATCGGCCTATCTTGCGACGATCACCATCATCAACGTCAGCCTGGGCCTGTTGGTCGCCGCGGCCTTCTGGCTGATCGGTCTGCCCGATCCGCTGATGTGGGGCGGCATCGTCGCGCTGTTCAACTACATGCCCTATCTCGGGCCGATCATGGCGTCTTTGCTCCTCTCCTTGGGCGGTCTGATGGTCTTTCGTGATGCCTGGTATGCGATTCTGCCGGTCGCGACCTTCGTCGGCTGCCATCTGATCGAATCGAATCTGGTCACGCCGGCGCTCGTCGGGCGGCGGCTGACTATCAATCCGTTGCTGATTCTCGTCTCGCTGAGTTTTTGGGGGTGGGTGTGGGGCCCTGTCGGCGCGCTGCTGGCGGTGCCGCTTCTGATCATCACGAAAACCGTCCTGGATGCGGCTGGCAAGCCGGATATCGCCGGTTTTCTGTTCGAAGATGGCACTTTGACGAGCCCAATTCCGGAAGCTTCTTCACCTTTACCGCCTGACCCGACGCACAGTGGTTGACAGCCCCCGTCCTCCTCTCTAGTCGGCGCGTCTCCGCAGGGAACTGCTCATGCGGGTGTAGCTCAGTTGGTTAGAGCGCCGGCCTGTCACGCCGGAGGTCGCGGGTTCGAGCCCCGTCACTCGCGCCATCCTTTTTGGATGGCGAATGCTGCGGATCAGCCCGTTTTCAGAGGATCCAAACCGTGCAGATGCACGATCGGCGTCGCTGGATCAGCGTACTTTCCGAATCGCGTCATCGCAGGTGAACGCGCCCTCCTGGGAGCGGTCGTGGCGCCGTTTAAAGTCGCGAACCGCTTACTGCGTGGAATTCAGCCTACGCCCGTTCAGCAGCTCTCGGGCGGCGGCTGGGCTTAGCGCCAGCGGCCGTGCTCCATCCAGAATAGCAGGGGTTTCAACGGCGCGATCCAGACCACGCCGGCGATGCAATAGACAATCGCCTGGAGAGGCCAGGGCAGGCTGGCGATCCGCTGGGCCTGGCTGCCCACCAATCCGGCCCAGAACAGGATCAGCAGCAGGATCAGCCCCATGCCGGCGGGCTTGCGCCACGTGGGCTTCATGCCGCGATGAACTCCCGCTCGGTCACGATCGCATGGAGCGGCACGTCCCAGGGGTCGTGCGGAATTCGATCGACCTCCTGCACCGCCCAGGTCAAACCGATGCGGTGCGCGCCGGGCAGGCGTTGGAAGGCGCGATCATAATGGCCGGCACCATAGCCGATCCGGTGCCCGTGCCGATCAAAGGCGAGCAGCGGTGTCACGATCAGGTCGGGCGCCCGTTCCGGCGCGCTGCTGAGCGGTTGCCGCAGCCGCATCGGGCCGCGTTCCAGCGGCGCGCCGGGCGCCCATGCCAGGAAGCGCATCGCGCTCTCATCGAACAAGGCGGGCAGGGCCATGGACTGGCCGCGCGCGTGCAGCGCCTCGATCAGCGGGTAGGGATCGAGTTCCTCTTTCAGCGCGAGGTACAGCGCCACCGTGGCGGCATGCGGAATGTGGGGAAGGATGTGCCGCATGGCGGCTTCGGCGGCCGCCGTGGCCCCTTCGGCGCCGATCTCGACCACATGGGCTGCGCGGCGTGCCTTGAGCGCCTCACGCAGCCTGATCTTGGCTGGATCAGGAACCAGCGGGTCGGAAGAGGGTGGTGGGACCGCCATGACCGTTTTCCGGATAATCCTCTGACGCCGTAAACGTCAGGTGGGGGCCATGTAGTTCGGACCGGGGTCCGGCCAGGGACGGCTCCCTAGGAAAGATGAATCGCCTCAGGGATTTTCGCTAGGATCGTATCGGGCAGTTCCCACCAGGATCTTATCTAGGTGTTGGTAGGCCGTTTCTCAAGATGGTCCGCCAAGGATTCTACGCGGGCGGCAAGTTGATCCAGCGTACGGGCAAGCGCGGCCTTGGCCGGGTCCGGCGCACCCGCGCGCAGGTCGCTCAATTCGTCGGCGAGAAGCAGGCCGGCCAACAGCAATTGGCGCGCCTCGTTCGTCGTTCCGACCAGCTGGCCCGCGTCGCGCGCCTTGGCGTCGAGCATGCTCGCCAGCATTTCCAGATGCGGCTCCTCGCCGTCACGGCACAGGAGTTCGTAGCTGCGTCCGCCGACATTCAGTTTGACCTGCGCCATCAGCGCGCTCCTTCTTGCCCGATCAGGACATCGAGCCTTTCGATCGTTTCCTGAACGCGTTCGCGTAAGGTGCCATGACGCACTTCCAGCGAGGCGAGCGCCTCGGCCAGTCCGTTTCCGATATCGTCGCGAGCGCGGCTGGCGCGCTCGATACGGGCGATTGCTTGCTCCAAACGGGCAGTTGCAGAATTGAGGGCCTCTTCCGACATGAGGGGGGCCTTAGCACTCCGCGCGCCGGTCGCAAGCCGCCGCGGTTGACGCTGGAGGCCGCACCCGACAAAGGGAGCGCGCGCAGGGTTCGGACGCATTGTTCGTCCATTCTGAGGGAGCTTAAGACATGGCGGTACGGGTTGCGATCAACGGCTTTGGGCGTATCGGCCGCCTGGTCGCACGGGCGATTCTCACACGTCCGGATTCAGGGCTGGAGCTGGTCGCCATCAACGATCTGGCGGATGCTCCTTCCAACGCGCTGCTGTTCAAGCGCGACAGCGTGCATGGCACCTGGGCGGGTGAGGTTCATGCCGACGGCAACGATCTGATCATCGATGGCAAGCGCATCAAGGTGACGGCGGAGCGCGACCCGGGCAAGCTGCCGCACACGGCGGACGGCGTCGACATCGCGCTGGAATGCACGGGCTTCTTCGCGGACCGTGAAACCGCCGGCAAGCATTTCGATGCAGGCGCCAAGAAGGTGCTGATCTCGGCGCCGGCCAAGGGCGTCGACCTCACGGTCGTCTATGGCGTGAACAACGACAAGCTGACGGCCGATCATAACCTGGTTTCCAATGCGTCGTGCACAACCAATTGTCTGGCACCGATCGCGAAGGTGCTGAACGATACGGTGGGTATCGAGCGCGGCCTGATGACCACGGTTCACAGCTACACCAACGATCAGAAGATCCTGGACCAGATCCACAAGGATATGCGTCGTGCGCGTGCCGCGGCGATGTCGATGATCCCGACCACCACCGGTGCCGCGCGCGCCGTCGGCGAAGTGCTGCCGGAGTTGAAGGGCCGCCTCGACGGTTCCGCAATCCGCGTGCCGACGCCGAACGTCTCCGTCGTCGATCTCACCTTCCAGCCGAAGCGCGATACCAGCGTCGAGGAAGTGAATGGTGCACTGAAGGCGGCGTCGGAAAGCGGGCCGCTCAAGGGCATCCTGCAATATGTCACCGAGCCGCTGGTCTCGATCGACTTCAACGGTGATCCGCATTCGTCCTCGGTCGACAGCCTCGAAACCGCCGTGCTGGAAGGCAAACTGGTGCGCGTGCTGAGCTGGTATGACAATGAATGGGGTTTCTCGAACCGGATGGTCGATACCGCCGGCGCAATGGCCAAATTCCTCTAAGCAGGGGGGCGTGGCGCGGCTTCTCGGAATTGCGCGCCACGCCCGCCCGCGAGGGCCTATGGAAACGCTCGACCATGCCGAGGTCACCGTCGCCATGGGGGTTCCTGGCGACTTTCGCGGCATGCGCAAACCCAATAGCCGCAACCGGCGACAGGTGACGGTGATGTCGGCCGAGGCATGGCAGATGGCGCTCACCGAACTTGGCATTGACGTTCCGTGGGAACAGCGCCGCGTTAACCTGATGGTCGAAGGGGTGGCGCTGGAGCAAACGACCGGCGCCAAACTCATTTTCTCGTCCGGATTGGTGTTGGAAATCACAGGCGAGTGCGATCCATGCCGCCGTATGGAGGATATTGCGCCTGGGCTCGAACAGGCACTGCGGCCTAATTGGCGCGGGGGTGTCACCACACGCGTCCTGGAAGGCGGCCCCATCGAAATTGGTGATCAAGTGAGGATCGAACCGTGAGCAGTTTCAAGACGCTGGACGATATTGGCGACGTTTCCGGTAGGCGGGTGCTGGTCCGAGAGGATCTGAACGTGCCGATGGACGGCGCCCGGGTCACCGATGATACCCGGCTCCGGGCTGCGGCACCAACCGTCGCGGAACTCTCCGACAAGGGGGCGATCGTGCTGATCCTCGCCCATTTCGGCCGGCCCAAGGGCGTGCGCAATCCCGACATGAGCCTGGCGCTGGTGACCAAGCCGCTGTCGGATGTGCTCGGCCGCGAGGTGCGCTTCATCGACGACTGTGCCGGCGCCGCGGCGGAAGCCGCTGTCAGCGACTTGCGCCCTGGCGATATCGCGGTGCTGGAGAATACCCGTTTTCACGCGGGCGAGGAAAAGAACGATCCTGCACTCGCGCAAGCGATGGCCCGGCTCGGCGACCTCTATGTCAACGACGCCTTCTCCGCGGCGCATCGCGCGCATGCCTCGACCGAAGGGCTGGCTCGGATCCTGCCGGCGTATGCCGGCCGCGCCATGCAGGCCGAACTGGAAGCGCTGGAAAAGGCGCTCGGCAATCCCGAACATCCGGTCGCGGCGGTCGTCGGCGGCGCCAAAGTGTCGACCAAGCTGGATGTGCTGAAGCATCTGGTCGCCAAGGTCGATCATCTCATCATCGGCGGCGGCATGGCCAACACGTTCCTCGCCGCACGCGGGGTCGATGTCGGCAAATCGCTGTGCGAGCATGATCTCACCGACACCGCGCTCGAGATATTGGACGCAGCCGATCGCGCAGACTGTATCGTGCATCTGCCCTACGACGTGGTCGTCGCGAAGGAATTCCGCGCCAATCCGCCGACCCGCACGGTCAATGTCCATGACGTCGCCGCCGACGAGATGATCCTCGACGTCGGCCCGGCCGCGGTCGAGGCGCTCGGCGACGCGCTCAAGACCTGCCGGACGCTGGTCTGGAACGGGCCGCTCGGCGCATTTGAAACTCCACCCTTCGACGCGGCGACCGTCGCGCTGGCGCAGACTGCGGCGGCGCTCACGCAATCCGGCGGGCTCGTCTCGGTCGCGGGCGGAGGCGACACCGTGGCGGCATTGAACCAGGCCGGCGTCGCGGATCGCTTCACATTCGTGTCAACTGCTGGCGGCGCTTTCCTGGAATGGATGGAAGGCAAGGAACTGCCCGGCGTAGCCGCACTGAAGCGTGATTGACCCAATCCTACCCTAGGGATAGCCGACTGCATCCCTGGGGACGGGCATTGCTCCACAGATAGAGGACGAACCATGTACGACCCGAAGATGATGGCGCAGATGACGAGCGGGAAGGGCTTCATTGCCGCCCTTGATCAAAGCGGCGGGTCCACGCCCGGCGCTTTGCGGGGCTATGGCATTCCTGACACCGCCTATTCGAACGATACCGAGATGTTCGAGGCGGTGCACGCCATGCGCGTCCGCATCATCACCGCGCCATCCTTCACGGGCGACAAGGTTATCGCGACCATCTTGTTCGAACAGACGATGGATGGGCTGGCGCTGGGCCAGCCGGTACCGTCTTATCTGTGGCAAGAGCGCGGCATCGTACCCTTCCTCAAGGTCGATAAGGGCCTCCTGCCGGAAGCCGACGGCGTCCAGTTGATGAAGCCGATTCCCGACCTCGATGCTCTGCTGAAACGCGCCGTCGGGCTTGGCATCTTCGGGACAAAGGCGCGCTCGGTCGTCAATCTGGCTTCGCCCACCGGCATCGAAGCCATCGTGGCGCAGCAGTTTGAACTGGGCCGCCAGATTGCGTCGCATGGGCTGGTGCCGATCTTGGAGCCCGAAGCACGGATCAGCAGCCCGGAACGCGGCGCAGCCGAAGAGCTGCTGCTCGCCGCGATCCTGCGCCATCTCGACACGCTCGACGCGGACACGAAGGTGATGCTGAAGCTTTCCATCCCGGAAAAGCCGGACCTCTATGCTCCGCTTGTCGCGCATCCCAACGTGATCCGGGTCGTGGCGCTGTCCGGCGGTTTCTCCCGCACCGAAGCCTGCCGGCAGCTCAGCGAAAATCATGGCATGATCGCCAGCTTCTCGCGCGCGCTCATCTCCGATCTCCGGCACGAGATGACCGACGAGGCGTTCGACGCCGCGCTCGCGGCAGCGATCGATGAGATCTATCAGGCGTCCACCGTTAAAGTCTAAGGCGGGCGGCGTCTTCTATGCCGCCGCTCACTTTCTCTTATTATCGCAGCATCGCGCCGACGCTGACCATGCTGCTCGGCCTTGCCATCGCGGAAACATTGGTGGTTCACCTGCTCGCGGCGGCTTTGTGGGGAATGACGGTCGCCATCATTCTGGGCCTACTCGATATTTCGGTGGTCTTCGGATTGATCGCCCTGCTGCGTGCGATTCGGGCCAATCCTGTGACGCTGGCCGATGGCATTTTGACGATGCGCCTCGGCCGAATGATCGTCCTCGACATACCCATCGATCAGATTGCCGGCTTTCGCGACAGCTGGGACGCGCAATTGCTCAAGCGGCGCGATGTCCGAAACATGGCGCTCGCGGCGTGGCCGAACATCCTTATCGAGCTCAAGACGCCCATCCGCACGCGCCGTCGCGAGATCTCCATGGTCGCGCATCGCATCGATGATGCAGGCGCCTTACGCGCAGCGCTTACCCGCGCGATGTCAGCTGCTTGAGCGCTGTCGCGTCGGCAATGGCATCGGCGAATATGTCATTGTTGAAGAAGGCCCAAACGTTGCGGCCCTGACATTGCTGGTCGGCCATCCATTCTGCCCAGCGGGATAGCTGTTCCGCCTTGTAGCGGCCCCAATATTTGCCGCCCGCGCCGTGGAAGCGAACATAGGCAACGCTCCCGGTCGCCCAAGGCGGGCTCACCGATCCGGCCATGTCGTGACAGCAAAAGGATGCGCCGTAGCGGCCGAGCAGGTCCAGCGTATCTGCCACATACCAGCTTGGATGGCGGAATTCGAAGACGTGACATATATCCCCCGGCAACAGGCTCAGAAATTCCTCAAGCCGTGCCAGGTTCAGCTGCAATGTCGGCGGAAGCTGGTACAGGATCGGCCCAAGCGCCGAACCAAGGTGCCGCACCGGCGCCATCATCCGCGCGACCGGCTCCGCACAGTCTTTCAGCTTCTTAGCCTGGGTCAGATAGCGGTTCGCCTTCACCGCATAGCGAAAGCCTTCCGGCGCCTGATCGCGCCAGGCTTCAAAGGTTTTTGCGGTGGGCAGGCGGTAAAAGCTGTTGTTGAGCTCGACCGCGTCGAAATGGGCCGAATAATATTCGAACCAGCGTCTGACGGGCAGATCGGCCGGGTAGAAGGCGCCGCGCCAGTGGCGGTAATTCCATCCCGAACATCCGATACGAATGACGGCGCTTTCAATCATGCCATCGTTCGTCCGACATTCGAGCGTCTTCCCTCATCCAGGCTCATCCAGAATGTCGCCGAGCCGATCCAGCCGCCGCTCCCACAGCGAGCGTCGGTCCGAAACCCATGCCTGCAGAACGGCAAGCCCGGCGGCTTCGATCCGGCAACTTCGCACGCGGCCCAGTTTTTCTGATCGCACCAGGCCTGCCTGCTCCAGAATGCGCAGATGCTGCGACACAGCGGTCAAGGTCATGCCAAACGGCTCTGCCAGCGCCGACAGGGCGTAGGGACGATCCGTCAGCGCCTCGATCATGCGCCGCCGGGTCGGGTCGGCGAGCGCATGGAAGATAAGATCGATATCGGCCTTCGCCCTTTTTTCCGGCCGCGCCACCGATCAGGCGGCCAACACGTCGCCGAGCCGATCCAGCAAGGTCCGCATCCCCTGCTCACGCAGGACCGCGCCGTCGGCGCCCTCGAAGAAAACGCCCTGGAACGTGCAGAGCACATCCGTTCCTTGGCTTGCGGGCGCTAGCTCGATCGTCACCAGCGCTACGGAGATCGGCTTGCCTTCGATGGCCATGCGGGAAGCCGTGACGATGCGGCGATCTGGGACGATATCGTGAAATTGCCCCTCATTCGTAAGCGCCGCGCCTGGAAATGGGGTGTCGGGCCCGAAGCGGTAGTTCAGGCGCTCGACGCCACCCACCCGGAAATCGCTTTCGAAGGCGGTGATCTCATGCGTGGCGCTGTCCGCAAACCAGCTCTTCTTCAGGCGGGGGTCGGCGAAGGCCGCGAACACGCGTTCCACGGGCGCGGAATAGCTGCGCTCGATCGCGAAGCTGCCGTGTGTTGCAGGTGGCGGTGACATGACAAATCTCCTTCCTCAATAACCACCCATCTATGCCGCAAACCAAAACTGAAGTAAATACTTCAGTAATGGCTGCTTGACCCAGCTTCGGTGCGGTGGAATTCGCGCGCCAGGAGATTCAAATGCAGGGCTTTGGCAACGGCGAAGACATTCCGGATGACGAGGTCGATCTCGATCCCGGTTTCGCCGATCAGTTCGAGCGGCAGTTTCGCCCGACATGTCAGCTCTATCTGATTTCGCCACCGTCGATTGACGACGGGTTTGGCGACCGACTGGCTGCCGCGATCGATGCCGGCCCGGTGGGGGCTTTTCAGCTCCGTTTGAAGGGGATCGACGATCACAGCATCGCCCGGCTGGCCGAACCGCTCCAGCGGATTTGCGCGGATCGCGATGTCGCCTTCATCGTCAATGACAGTATCGGCCTGGCCAAGCGGCTGGGCGCGGACGGCGTGCATCTGGGGCAGAGTGACGGCGATCCGCGCGATGCGCGCGACCTCCTTGGCCCAGCGGCGCAGATTGGCGTCACCTGCCATGACAGCCGCCATCTCGCGATGGAGGCCGGGGAGGCCGGGGCCGACTATGTCGCGTTCGGCGCCTTTTATCCGACCACCACGAAAGAGGTGCAGCACCGGCCGGATCCATCGATCCTTGGGTGGTGGACCACCTTGTTCGAATTACCGTGCGTTGCGATCGGTGGCATCACGCCTGACAATGCAGCGCCGCTGGTGGCAGCGGGCGCGGATTTCCTCGCGGTGTGCAATGCCGTGTGGAATGGCGCGGGAGGCGAGGCGGAGGCTGTCCGCGCCTTCGCCAAGGTGCTGAGCGTAGCTGACGCACAAAGCTGATCTGCGTCGCCGTGGATCGCAGTCGATCCTGACCGGCGCTTCACCCTGATCTGCGTGTTACCAGGTGCGGACGCGGCCCGTATCGACGTGGACGAAGCCATCCTTGGGATAATAGCCGACGCCGCCTGCCTGCATCGACAGGGCTGCGAGGTGCAACCGCTCGAGCGGCACGCCTGGAATATGGATGTCGGTCGCCTTGCCCAGCATGTGCTGGCTCTTGGACGCGACGCCGGTATGGGCGCCGCCCCGCTGCCGCAGCGCACTGTTGGTTTGCGGTGAACGATAGCCCGAGATCATCTCCAGCTTCGTGCGCGGCGAGAGGCTCAATTTGTCGCGGATCTGGCTGAGCAGCATCATCAATTGCGGATCCATCTTCGTGGATTCGTTGTTACGCCAGTCGCGCAGGCCGTGGTTCAGCTCGGCAAGTCCCTGCAGATCCCAGCCATTGGCGCCGAAGAAGCGCGCATCGAAGGTCTCGTTGGTGTGGATGTTCCGGAAGGCCAGCCGGCGTTCGGGCATCGCCGCGAACGCCTTCGTTCCGATCATCGCGCTGGCGCCGGCAGCAATGGCGCCCCCCAACAGGCCGCGCCGGCCCATCTGCATATTCAACATAGATTATCCCGCTACTGGAAAGAAAACCGCGCGGCGGCGTTCCTTCTCTTGATCGGAAGATAAGGGATTGTGTTCGTGAAAACATTAAAGGTTGCAGGCGTTTACCTTACCTTGGCCACGGCTTGTCCCATATTCGCTGCTGCCACTGTCGATAAGGCGCCGCAACTCGACGCTAAAGTCATGATGGCGCAGGTTTTGTTGGACCGGCTTGGCTTTGGCCCCGGTGTCATCGATGGCCATAGCGGCATGTCTCTGACGAACGCCCTGAAAGGGTTCCAGGAGGCGCGCGGCCTACCGAAAAGCGGGACATTGGATCGCGCCACGGCATCCGCGCTATCGGCCTACAAGCTCCCCGCCACGATTGACGTGGTGTTGACCCGCGCCGATCTCGCCGGTCCTTTTTTCGGGCCGATGCCGAAGGAGCCGGCCGATCAGGCAAAACTACCCGCCATGGGCTATAGCAATGTGATGGAGTTGCTCAGCGAGCGCTATCACACCACCAAGGCAACCCTGATCGCGCTGAACAGCCCCACCACGAAGCTGGCGCCCGGCGTGAAGATCAAGGTTCCCAACGTGCGCCCGGCCGCGACCAATTATCCGTCCTCGCTCAAGCCCGAATGGCGCGCCACTCTGGCGGGGTTAAGTGTCTCGTCGGATCAGCCCAAGGCGGCCAAGATCGTGGTCGACAAATCGGACAAGGTCTTGCGCGCCTATGACGATCAGGGGAAGCTGATCGCGCAATTCCCCGCGACGATGGGCAGTCAGCACGATCCGCTGCCGATCGGCCGCTGGAAGATTCAGGGTGTGTCGACGTTGCCGTCCTTCCACTACAATCCCGCCTTGTTCTGGGATGCGAAGCCCGGCGACCAGAAGGAGACGCTGAAGCCCGGACCGAATGGTCCTGTCGGCGTGGTCTGGATGGACTTGAACAAACCGCATTACGGCATTCACGGTACGCCGAACCCCGAAACGATCGGCAGGACGGAAAGTCATGGCTGCATCCGGCTGTCCAACTGGGATGCGGCGCGCTTGTCGCTGATGGTGAAGCCCGGCACGCCGGCGGTGTTTCAGCTGTGACCCGACTCGGCTGGATCTTGCTGCTGGCCTTCGTGGCCGTGATCGGCACCTTCTTCCTGATCGTCAACAAGGGGCATGTGGGTCGTACACCGCCGCCCGTACAGACACAGGCCGCCGCCCAATCCGCTCCGATGGATGCGGGTGCGGCGAACAAGGCGGGTGGCGGGCTGATCGTGCCCGTCGCAGGCGTTCAGCCAAGCCAGCTCAGCGACACCTGGGGCGACGATCGCGGCGATGGCACGCGCCAGCATCATGCCATCGATATCATGGCGCCCCGCGGTACGCCGGTTCTCGCCGCCGCCGCGGGCGTCGTCGAAAAGATCTTCGAAAGTGCCAATGGCGGGCACACCGTTTACATCCGCCGGCTTGATCGCGAGTGGCAAGATTATTACGCCCATCTCGATGGCTACGCGCCCGATTTGCGTGAAGGCATCCAGGTGCGCCAGGGGCAGCAGATCGGCACCGTCGGCTCGACCGGCGATGCAAGTCCGGAAGCGCCCCATCTTCATTACGAGATTCACCAGATGGGACCGGCGGACAATTGGTCGCAGGGTCGGGAAATCAATCCCTTTCCGATCTTGCACGGCTGAGGCGCGGCCGCCCCGCTGGGCGGCCCGTCCTTCTGCGCCAACGGTTTCGACCGCTCCGCCTTGCCGTACGGGCGGCTGATCGCTAGAGGCTCGCCCCTGCTATTTCCAATCGCGAGACCCACATGAAGATCAGCGGCGTGGACATTCGTCCCGGCAACATCATTGAATATGAAGGCGGCATCTGGAAGGCCGTCAAGATTCAGCACACCCAGCCGGGCAAGGGTGGCGCCTATATGCAGGTCGAGATGAAGAATCTCATCGACGGCCGCAAGAACAACGTCCGCTTCCGCTCCGCCGAGACGGTCGAGCGCGTCCGCCTCGACACCAAGGATTTCCAGTTCCTGTTCGCCGAAGGCGATCAGCTGACCTTCATGGACAAGGAAACCTACGAGCAGATCAGCCTGCCTCGCGATCTTCTGGGGGACGCCGCCGCCTTCCTACAGGACGGCATGGACGTGGTCATGGAGCTTTATGACGAGCGCCCGATTTCGGTGCAGCTGCCCGACACGATCGAAGCGACGATCGTTGAGGCAGACGCGGTGGTGAAGGGCCAGACGGCATCTTCCTCTTACAAGCCTGCCATGCTCGACAATGGCGTCCGCGTGATGGTGCCGCCGCACATTTCCAGCGGAACGCGCATCGTCGTCGACGTCTACAACCAGGAATATGTCCGCCGCGCGGACTGACTTTCCTCCCTCTCCCTGTGAGGGAGAGGGTTGGGGAGGGGGTGTGAGCGCAGCGCGCGAGCCCTCGGACCCTCACCCACCCACGTCGCTGTCGCGACGCGGGCGCCTCCCTCTCCCCCAGGGGGAGAGGGCGTATGGAGTTTTGAGATGGTAGCCCATTCTGGCCTGATTACCGTGATGGAGCGCGCCGCGCGCAAGGCCGCGCCGCGCCTGCGCCGCGACTTCGGCGAGGTTCAGCAGCTTCAGGTGTCACGCAAGGGCCCGGCCGATTTCGTCAGCCAGGCGGATCAGCGTGCCGAGCAGACGCTGTATGAGGAGTTGAAGCGCGCCCGCCCGGATTGGGGGTTCCTGGGCGAGGAAGGCGGGGCGCGCGAGGGTGACCCCACCAAGCCGCGCTGGATCGTCGATCCTTTGGACGGCACCACCAACTTCCTGCACGGCGTTCCCCATTTTGCGATCTCGATCGCGGTCGAGGAGCCCCGGCCCAATGGTCAGGGCGAGATCACGCAGGGTCTGGTCTATCAGCCGATTACCGATGAAAGCTTCTGGGCCGAAAAGGGCAGGGGTGCCTGGTTGTTCGATCGGCGGCTGCGTGTGTCGGCGCGCCGCGATCTGCCCGATGCGCTGATCGCAACGGGTACGCCCTTCCTGGGGCATGGCGACTCGGCGCAATGGTCCAAGATTTACAATGCGATAGGCCCTGAAATTGCCGGTATTCGCCGCTTCGGTTCGGCGGCCTTGGATCTCGCCTGGGTCGCGGCGGGGCGGTTCGACGGCTATTGGGAAAGCGATCTGCGGCCCTGGGACGTCGCGGCCGGCATGCTGCTGGTGCGCGAGGCCGGCGGCTTCGTCACGGATTTCCGCGGCGGTGATCAGCCGATGGTGCGCAACGAGTTCCTGGCCGCCAATGATGGCCTGCATTCGAAGCTGCACAAGCTGTTGGCTGGCGCGCTCCGGAAATAGTCGGATCCCGCTGCGGGCCCGATGCCTAGGTCCCCGTGGCGCGTGCCCTCGCGCAACACAGGTTAGTGGCTTCTAATTGCGAGTCATTCTCACCGCCGCAAAGCTTGCTTCGCAGGTGCGGCGCGCTTAGGGAAACCGCACTTTAGAGGCTTGTTTGAACGCCTCACCCTCGGAGTGTTTTGGATCGATGGAAAGCGTCGCTGCAGGCTACCTGCCGATCCTGATGTTTCTCGCCGTTGCGGTGGTCTTGTCGACCGCCTTCGTGGTGCTGCCGATGATCGCCTCGCGGTTCACCGGTTCGGCCAAGCCGACGCCCGAGAAGCTATCAGAGTATGAATGCGGTTTCCCGGCATTTGAAGATAGCCGTGCGCAGTTCGACGTACGCTTCTACCTGGTTGCCATCCTCTTCATCGTCTTCGATCTGGAAGCGGCTTTCCTCTATCCCTGGGCTGTCGCGCTCGGCGGGATTGGCTTTGCCGGCTGGGCCGCGATGATGATCTTCCTGATCGAACTCGCCGTCGGCTTTGCCTATGCTTGGAAGAAGGGAGCCTTGGAATGGGAGTGACTCTGCCGCAGTCGCTCGACCTGCACCCGCAGGAGAGCCGGCTTCCCGATCCTGATTTCTTCAACGGGCTCAACTCGGAAGTTCAGGACAAGGGTTTCCTCGTCACCTCGACGGAGGAATTGTTCCAATGGGCCCGCACCGGCTCGCTGTGGTGGATGACCTTCGGTCTCGCCTGCTGCGCGGTGGAGATGATCCATGTGAACATGCCGCGCTATGACATGGAGCGCTTCGGCGCCGCCCCGCGCGCGTCGCCGCGCCAGTCGGACGTGATGATCGTCGCCGGCACGCTCTGCAACAAGATGGCGCCGGCGCTGCGCCGCGTCTACGACCAGATGTCGGAGCCGAAATACGTCATCTCGATGGGCTCGTGCGCCAATGGCGGCGGCTATTATCACTATAGCTATAGCGTCGTGCGCGGCTGTGACCGGATCGTCCCGGTCGATATTTATGTGCCGGGCTGTCCGCCAACCGCGGAGGCGCTGCTTTACGGCGTGATGCAGCTGCAGCGGAAGATCCGCCGCGTCGGCACGATCGAACGGTGAGCGACTGAGCGTGGCAGGTTCCTTCCCCAAGCATAGCCCCAATGACGGCATTATCGACGCGGCCCGCGCTGCGTTGGGTGATCTGCTGATCGACGCGAGCGAGGCGGTGCACGAAATCCGGCTCGACGTGCGGCGCGAGGCGCTCGTCGAAGCGATGACGCGGCTGCGCGATCAGCTGGAATATCAGCAGCTGATGGAGATTGCGGGCGTCGATTATCCGGAACGCGAAGAGCGGTTCGAGGTCGTCTATTGCCTGCTCAGCCTGACCAAGAATCATCGGTTGCGCGTGCATGTCTCGGCGACCGAGACGACGCCGGTGCCGTCCGTGACCGGGCTGTGGCCGGTCGCCGGCTGGCTTGAACGCGAAGTGTACGACATGTTCGGGGTGCTGTTCGATGGCAATCCCGATCTGCGCCGCATTCTGACGGACTATGGCTTCTCCGGCCATCCGCTGCGCAAGGACTTCCCGTACACGGGCTATGTCGAGTTGCGCTATTCCGAGGAGGAGAAGCGCGTCGTGTATGAGCCGGTGAAGCTCGCGCAGGACGTCCGCCTGTTCGACTTCATGAGTCCCTGGGAAGGCGCGGAATATGTGCTGCCGGGCGACGAGAAGGCGAAGTCGGCAGAGGCGCCCGGTGCGCCGACGCCCGCCAAGGCTGACGAGGTGAAGAAGTGAGCCGGCGTACCGTAACCATTGGCGTGGCGGATGCCGATGCCGACAGCCGCACCATCGCGCCCGCCGGCACGACCGTCTCGCCCTATGAGGGCGTGACTGACACGCCGGCATCGGACGACGTCGCGATACAGAACTACACGATCAATTTCGGCCCGCAGCATCCCGCCGCGCACGGCGTGCTGCGCCTAGTGCTGGAGCTGGACGGGGAGATCGTCGAGCGGGTCGATCCGCATGTCGGCCTGCTCCATCGCGGCACCGAAAAGCTGTGCGAATGGCGGCCGTACATCCAGACGGTCCCGTATTTCGACCGGCTGGATTATTGCTCGCCGATGTGCATGGAGCACAGCTACGTCCTCGCGATCGAGAAATTGCTCGGCGTTGAGGTGCCGCTGCGCGCGCAATATCTGCGTGTCTTCTTCGCCGAGCTGACCCGCATCAAGAACCACATGCTGAACCTCGGCAGCCACATCATGGACGTAGGCGCGATGACGCCCAATCTATGGCTGTTCGAGATCCGCGAAGATTGCATGAACTTCTATGAGCGGGCGTCCGGCGCGCGCATGCATGCCAATTACTTCCGCGTCGGCGGCGTCCACCAGGATGTGCCGCTGAAGCTGTTGACCGATATCGGCGACTGGCTCGACGATCGCATGCCGCGCCTGTTCGAGGATGCGATCAGCCTCGTCGCCGACAATCGCATCTTCAAGCAGCGCAACGTCGATATCGGCGTCGTGTCCAAGGAAGACGCGATCAAATGGGGCTTTTCGGGACCGATGATCCGTGCTGCCGGGATTCCGTGGGATTTGCGCAAGTCGCAGCCCTACGACGTCTATGACCGGATGGAATTCGACGTTCCCGTCGGCACCAATGGCGATTGCTATGATCGCTTCATGGTGCGCGTCGAGGAAGTGCGTCAGTCGATGCGGATCATGAAACAGTGCCTCGCGCAGATGCCCGAAGGTCCGGTGCTGACGCTCGATCGCAAGGTCGCGCCGCCCAAGCGGGGCGAGATGAAGCAGTCGATGGAAGCGCTGATCCATCACTTTAAACTCTATACGGAAGGCTTCCACGTGCCGGCCGGCGACGTCTATGTCGCGACGGAGAGCCCGAAGGGTGAGTTTGGCGTCTACCTGGTCGCGGACGGCACCAACCGGCCGTACCGGGTCAAGATCCGTCCGACCGGCTTCAGCCATCTCCAGGCGATGGATATGATGATGAAGGGGCATATGCTCGCCGACGTGACCGCCGTTCTTTCCGCCATCGACATCGTGTTCGGGGAGGTCGACCGCTAATGTCGGACGCAGCCCAGATCCCAGACGAAGCCGAAATGCGGGCCCGCTGGGGTGACTTCGCCTGGACGGCGGAGAATGCCGAGCAGGTCAAGGTCGTCATGGCGCGCTATCCCAAGGGACGCGAACATTCGGCGATCATGCCCTTGCTCGATCTCGCCCAGCGCCAGGTTGGCGCGGAGACCAACACCCAGGGCTGGCTGCCCGTGCCGGTGATCGAATATGTCGCGAAGCAGGTGGGCATGCCCTATATTCGCGCGCTCGAGGTCGTCAGCTTCTACACCATGTACAATATGGCGCCGGTCGGCCGCTATCATGTGCAGGTATGCGGCACGACGCCCTGCATGCTGCGCGGTTCGGACGACGTGCTCGACGCCTGCTACAAGAAGGGCCTGAAGAAGGGGCAGACCACGCCCGATGGGCTGTTCACGCTGACCGAGGTCGAATGCCTGGGTGCCTGCGTCAATGCGCCGATGATCCAGATCAACGACGACACTTACGAAGATCTGACGTTCGAGAGCACGACGGCCATCCTCGAGGCGCTGGCGCGGGGCGAAACCCCGAAGCCCGGCCCGCAGGTCGATCGCTTTCTGGCCGCGCCGGTCGGTGGCCCGACCGTGCTGAAGGAGTTCACCTCCTGATGGCCGCGCTGATCGCCATTCTGGTCGGGCTCGTGCTGTTCGTGCTGCTGCTCAAGGTCGTGATGGGCCTGGTCGCGCTCGCCCTCGGGTTGACGCTGGCCGTGATCGTTTATTTCACAGCGGAGAAGTTGGTGGGGCAGGGACGATGATCAGCTCGATCGACGACAAGGACCGCATCTTCACGAATATCTACGGCTTCCAGGATTGGGGGCTGGAGGGCGCGCAGAAGCGTGGTGACTGGGACAATACCAAGGATCTGATGGTCCGCGGACAGGACCAGATCATCGAGGATATCAAGGCGTCGGGCCTGCGTGGCCGCGGCGGCGCGGGTTTCCCGACCGGCATGAAGTGGAGCTTCATGCCTAAGGAGCCCAAGCCCGGCCGCCCGAGCTTCCTGCTGATCAATGCCGATGAATCGGAGCCGGGTTCGTGCAAGGATCGCGAGATCCTGCGCCATGATCCGCACAAGCTGCTGGAAGGCGCGCTGATCGCGGGCTTCGCGATGCGCGCGCGCGCCGCCTACATCTACATTCGCGGCGAATTCATTCGCGAGGCGGAGAACCTCTTCGCCGCCGTCGCCCAGGCCTATGACAAGGGCCTGCTCGGCAAGAATGCTGCGGGTTCGGGCTATGACTTCGACGTCTTCGTCCACCGCGGCGCCGGCGCGTACATCTGCGGCGAGGAAACCGCGCAGATCGAAAGCCTCGAAGGCAAGAAGGGCCAGCCGCGCCTCAAGCCGCCTTTCCCCGCGGGCGTCGGCCTGTTCGGCTGCCCGACCACGGTCAACAATGTGGAATCGATCGCGGTCGTTCCCACCATCCTGCGGCGTGGCCCGTCCTGGTTCGCCGGCATCGGTCGCGACAAGAACCAGGGCACCAAGCTCTTCCAGATCTCCGGTCACGTGAACACGCCGACCGTCGTCGAAGAGGCGATGGGCATCAGCTTCCGCGAATTGATCGACAAGCATGCCGGCGGCATTCGCGGCGGTTGGGACAACCTGCTTGCGGTCATTCCCGGCGGGTCGTCGGTGCCGCTTGTCCCGGCGGCGCAGATCATGGACGCGCCGATGGATTTCGATGGTCTGCGCGAGCTCGGCTCCGGCCTCGGTACGGCCGCCGTCATCGTCATGGACAAGTCGACCGACATCGTCCGCGCGATCAGCCGCATCTCTTATTTCTACAAGCATGAGAGCTGCGGCCAGTGCACGCCGTGCCGCGAAGGCACGGGCTGGATGTGGCGCGTGATGGAGCGCCTGCGCACCGGCGAGGCGGAGCTGCACGAGATCGACATGCTGCAGGAAGTGACCAAGCAGGTTGAGGGGCACACCATCTGCGCGCTTGGCGACGCAGCGGCCTGGCCGATCCAGGGCCTGATCCGTCATTTCCGCCCCGAGATCGAAAAGCGCATCAATGAGCGTCGCGGCGAGACTTTCGCCGTGGCGGCAGAGTAACCGATATGCCGAAATTAACCGTCGATGGCATCGAGGTGGAAGTCCCGAACGGCGCCACCGTCCTCCAGGCCTGCGAGGCCGCCGGCAAGGAGATCCCGCGCTTCTGCTACCACGAGCGGCTGAGCGTCGCCGGGAACTGCCGCATGTGCCTGGTGGAGGTCG
>NZ_JBMDXN010000006.1:0-19714 GCF_048595155.1 Sphingomonas sp. | reverse complement strand
CCGATCGAGACTCATTGGAACGGCATAAGTTTACCGAGCACCCGACGCCTTGAAGCCGTCGGACCCGGGGCCGCCGCCCACATGTCCCTTCATCAATCCAACAATGAGAAAGAGCAAACCGCTAACCGGCAACTTTCCATCCCCTCTCTTGCAAGAGGAGGAGGAGTGTTACCGATTTGCGATAAACCGCGTTCCGCCGAAGAGCGATGCGCCGTTGATGGAGCCTATTTAGACCGATTCCGCCGGGGGTCAAGCGCGAATCTTCGGCGCGATCCGCAAAAAGCAAAATCCCGCACATTCGCCCTCCTAGCCTGCCTCCATGTCGCTCCTGTGACAGGATCAGGCCCCTACCTCGGGTGCGGCCGGCCTGCCTGCGTAGGCCCGCACGCACTCCTGCAGGAGCAGGCCCACTGCAGACATTCAGGCGCGGGCGTGTGCGCGCCTGTCCAGGATCGCCTTCAACGGATTGGGTTTGGCCGGTCCTACCCGCCGCAGCTGATTCTGATCGTGATGCTCGAACGGATCCGGGCGGCCATGAACGAGCAGCATCGTGCGGATGTCGTAGCTCCAGCTATCTGTGTCGTGGAAGGTCACGTCGATGCGGTAACTGTCGGTGCGAAAACCATATTCCAGGAAGGCGGTCGAGCAGATCCCATATTGGGTCTCGCCGCGCGTCGCCGTCAGGGTCAAATTATCGTCGCCGGGCTTGGCCTGTCCGGACGCCAGCGCCACCTGCCCGCGCGGAATCGCCAACGTCTGCAGGATCAGACCGGTGGCGGGCTCCCACAGCCAATAGCCGACCTGCTCGTGGAAGGTGATGTCCTCTTCCGCCGTGGTGATGTGGATGTGATAGCGCAGGCCATAGAAGAGCTGCGGGCCGTTCGCCTGGGGATCGATCGCGTCGAACGTGATCCGCTCAATGAAGGTGCGGCGCTCGGGCGCATCCGCCTTGGGGTTGATGTCGATGCCCTTATGCGCTTCCCATCGCCCCGCCAGCCGCGCCAATGGACCCAGATTGGCCAATGTATCGGGATCGACCTCGCTGGGTTCCGTAAAGATGTCCTGCGGAAAGGGGTTCATGCCGATCTCCGTTTGCTGGGGCTGACCCACGCTGCGTAACAAGCCGCGCTTTCCGGGCCAACGGGCCATTGCGTTCGCCCGGCGCCTTCGTCACGAACGCTGCAAGTCCTATGATGGGACAAGGAGGGGGTCAGGCGATGAAGATGCGATCTTGGGCGCTCGCGGCATGTTCGGCCTTGGCGTCTCCGCTGTCGGCGGCGTCGCTGCTCCATCCCATGTTCCAGGATCATGGCGTGCTGCAGCGCGATGTGCCCATCCCGGTCTATGGCGATGCGCCTGCTGGAAGCGAGGTGACCGTCACTCTTGGCCGCGCCGCCGCCACGACTCGGGCGGACGCCGCCGGGCATTGGCAGCTTGCTCTCCCCAAGATGACGGCGGGCGGCCCCTACTCGCTCCAAGCCCGCACGGCGGGCGGCGAAACGCAGACGGCGCACGACATTCTGATCGGCGACGTCTTTCTGTGCAGTGGCCAATCCAACATGGCCTTCGCCGTGCGCGGGGCGGAAAATGCCCAGTTCGACATCGCAGCGGCCAAGGATAACGCGATCCGTTCGCTGACGATCGACACGAAGGACAGCCTCGTCCCGCTCGATCGCTTCACCGCACCGGTCGCATGGATTCCGGCCTCGCCGGACACAGTCGGCGCCTTCTCCGCCAGCTGCTACTTCTTCGCGCGGGCGCGCAGGGCGACCATCGACGTCCCGATCGGGATGGTCGTCGCCGCCTGGGGCGGCAGCCGCATGCGTGCGTGGGTCAGCGAAGCCGGCTTGCGCACCGCCGGCGTGGAAACCGCCAATCTCGATCTGCTGGCCTTGCGCCGGACCCAGCCCGAAGCTGCGGACCGGGGCTGGAGCAAGGTGTGGGAAGGCTGGTGGCGCGGGCTGAACCTGCCCGGACAGGCGCCATGGCACCCGGGCTTCGACGCGCGCGCATGGGGCACGGCCCCCGCCGCACTGGGTCCGTGGGCCTTGTGGTACGGCGCCGCGCCCGATGGCTTCACCGGCCAGATGTGGCTGCGGACCGAAGTGTCATTGTCCCCGGCGCAGGCCGCGCAAAGCGCCATCCTCGATCTCGGCGTCGCCAATGAAGAAGATGCGAGCTGGGTCAACGGCGTCGGCGTCGGCGGCACGTCCTGGACGCCGCAGGCGCGCCACCCGATCCCACGCGGCACGCTCCACGCCGGCGTCAATACCATCGTCACCAACATCTTCTGCAGCTGGCGCAATTGTGGCCTGACCGGCCCGGCCGACGGCCGCGCCATCCGCCTGGCCGACGGCACCACTGTGCCGCTCGGCGGGCCCTGGCGTTTCGCTCAGATGGAAAAGGGCGTGATTGCGCCGCAACTCCCCTGGGGGCCCGCCCACGGCGTTTCCGTCATCCACAACGGTATGATCGCCCCGATCGGCCGTTACGCGGTCAAGGCGGCCGTCTGGTATCAGGGCGAATCCGATGTGCATTTCGCGCCGGATTATCAGCGCAATCTCACCGCTCTGATGGCGGACTGGCGCCGCCAGTTCGGAGCCGATCTGCCCTTTCTGATCGTGCAATTGCCGAACTTCGGGCCCTTCCCGGTTACGCCGGCAGAGTCCGAAATGGCGGATATCCGCGAGGCGCAGCGCCGGGCCGCGATCGCCGATCGCCGGGCCGATTATATTGTCACGATCGATATCGGCGATCCCGCCAACATCCACCCGACCAAGAAGCAGGAGGTCGGCCGCCGCCTGGCGCTGAGCGCCGCGCGCATGTTCGACCAAAGCCGCGTGCAATCCGGCCCGCGCGGCGCCCGCATCACCCGCAACGGCCGGATGATCATCGTCCACTTCGACGATGTCAGCGGGACGCTTGTCTCGTATAGCGGCAGCCCAACCGCGTTCGAGCTGTGCGGCGCCGCCGCCGGATCGTGCCGCTTCGTCCCGGCCAAGATCGCCGCGCCGAATGCCGTCATCCTCGATCCAGGGTCCCAGACCGCCACGCGCCTTCGCTATTGCTGGGGCGACAGCCCGATCTGCAATCTTTCCGACGCGTCCACGCTACCCGCCGGCCCGTTCGAATTGCCGATAGGCTGAAGACTCAGCAAAACGGCCGCCCTTCCATGACGGGAGGACGGCCGCTTGCTACGCTACGCTACACCCGGGCGTGGCCCGGCCTACATTACAGCGAGGTCGACTTAATCTTCTCGGCGGCAATGGCGTAGCGGGTCGAGATCGGCTGCGCGACATCGCCGGCGACCTTCATCAGCGTTTCGCTGAGGCGCGACGCTTCGGCGACCATGCTGTCGAACGAGCTCTTGGCGAACTCGCTCTGCAGCTGGAACAGCTCGGTCGGCGACTTGACGCTGGCGAAGCTCTTGAATGCGGCGGTTGCGGCTTCGAAATGCTTCTTGCCATATTCGGCGGCTTCCTGGCCGAGCGACTCGGTCGCCTTGGCGGCAACCTTGGACGATGCGATCACCGCCTCGACATTGCCCTTGGCGAAATCGACCATTTCCTCGCCAAGCTTGGTCGACTTTTCGAACGCGCTCTTGAAACGATTGGAAACGTCGCCGAATGCGGCCTGCGCTTGGTTGGCGGTATCGGTCGGCGAAGTTACGGTAGCCATGTCAATCACTTCCTCGGTTACAGGCGCAGGTTCGACAATGTCGGAAACCGGTGCCTCGATGGGGTCGCTTTGGATGGCCGGCGACGTCACGGCCTCTAGTGTTTCGGCAATCTGCGCAGGCGACGGGGTCAGCTGCGCCACCGCAGCGTCCCCGGCTGCGATGCTCTGGTTCACGGCCTTTTCGGCCTCGATCGAAACCGCCGGCTTCGGCACCGACGACTTGCGTGGCTTGGCAGCCGGCTTCGGATCGACGACGCTCTTGTCGGTCACCCTGGATGCTCCCAACTCTCTTATGCTGCGATGCACAATATAAGAATTTGGTGTCGTTCGCAACCACTTTGTGCGGCGCAACAAAACGTTACATATCAGCAGGATGGTAGCGCTAACGGTGACATGTTCGTGACTGATGGGCCGTAAATCGCGCAGCCTCTACACCGCGCGTAACGTTGCGGAAATGCTGCTAGAAATCGACCTTGTCATAATGGTCGGGCGGCGCGATCACCTCCATCCGCTCGCCCAGCAGCGACCGGAAACTCGGCCGGCTCTTCATGCCGGAATACCAATGACGCGTGCGTTCATGCCCGCGCCAGTCGATGCCGCCGAGATAATCGGAGACCGAGATATGCGCTGCCGCCGCCAGGTCGGCGAGGCTGAACAACGGGCCGCCGATCCAGCGGCGATGATCGAGCAGCCAGTCGATATAATCCAGGTGGCTGTTGGCGAGCCGCATCGCCTCGCGCAGCGCCTTGGCATCGGGCGAGACGCGGTGGACCAGCCGCTTCTCCATCCGTTCGTAGAGCAACGGCCGACCGACCTCGTCATGGAACTTCTGATCGAACCATGCCACCAGCCGGCGCACCTCCGCCCGATTGGCGGCTGTCCCCGGCAACATGACGGTGCGCTCGACGGTTTCTTCCAGATATTCACAGATCGCGTCCGAATCGATCAGCACCAGATTTTGCATGCGATCGACCAGGACGGGGGTCTGCCCGGCAGGGTTCATGTCGATAAATTCGTCGCGCTGGTCCCACGGGCTCTCCCGCACCAGCTCGCACCCCTCCCCCTTTTCGCCCAGCAGAAGGCGAACCTTGCGCGAAAAGGGACAGAGCGGAAATTGATAGAGCTGCCAGGCCATGACCGCCCCTGTTAGGGCCGGCGCGACCAAGGCGAAAGGGGAACGAAAGGGGCCCGCGCCCGCCGCAGACCGCCTTCGCCCGCGCGCTCCATCCCCTCCTGCACAGGAGCGCGCGCCGACAGAATGGCGCGACACATTACAAATGAAACAGCCGGGCTAGTTCCATCACAGTCGCCGCATCAAGATCAATGGAGCGGACGGCGAAAAGCTCGCCCGGTCTGGAGCATGGCTCATCTTGCCGCCCTTTTCGGCAAACTGACAGGTGACGTTCATCTTCGGGGCGCACCATCGTCGGCGATCTGTAAGAGATCATAGGAGGATTTATGAAGGTTTTGGCTTTTAGCATCGCGCTGGCTCTCGGTTCGACCGCCGCGCTGGCGCAAACCACCACTCCGCCTGCAGACACGACGTCGCCCGCGCCGACGACCACGGGCACCGATGCAGGGGTCGGGACGACCACGGGCACGACCGACACGACCGCAACCACGCCCTCGACCACGACTGACACGTCGACCACGCCGGACGATGGCGGCAAGAAGCACAAGCACAAGAAGCCCCGCTAAGCGGGACCGGACAGGGGGAGAAATCCCCCTGTCTTCTTACGGATTTCCTTACACCTCTTAGCATCGGACCTGCCACCCCGCGACACCGCATCTTTTGTCTCGAAGCCGATCGCGGGCCGATACGCTTGCCGCTCCAGGCGAAGCTTGCTTCGCGCCCACGAGCGCGATCAATAGCGCTGACCCGTAGCGCGTTCCCCCGCAGTCGTTCGAAGGATTGCAATATGCCACCTCCGTCCGACGGCCGCTTTGCCCGCTATATCCACGCGAGCATGCCGGCCGGCATCACGTTGCCGCCCGAATTCGTGGCCGCGCTGGAGTGGATGGACGATCATGACTGCGTCCGCAGATCTGCCCGCCGCGAGGGAGTACGTTACGCCACACTCTACCCGGCGCGCGCACCGGAAAGAGGCATGTCCTGCGTGTCGATCCACGCCGTCGATCCGGCAGATGCCGTCTACTGGATGGGAGAAGGTGTCGAAGGCGCTGACCGTCTGGCACCGTTCATTCGCACAGGCGGGGACGGATCCTATGCGGCGTTATGGCGCGACCCCGAAGACAGGCTGCGCTTCGTCCACCTTGGCTCCGGGTCCGGATCGACCTGGGCGGGGGTCATCACGGACGATCCCGTGCAGATGCTGCGCTTTCTCGCCATCGGCTATCCGGAACCTTGCTGGCCAGAGACCTTCGCGGCGACGCCGCTGGAAGCCTATGAAGAAGACGATTTCAGTGACGAAGCGCCCTTCCTTCCGCCGGAACAATTCCAGCAGTGGGTGACGGATCGGTTCGGCGTCACCATTCCGCCGCGCGCGGATGCCCTCATCCACGCTGCGCCAAACATGGATGACCCCAATCCGACCGATCCATTCCTGATTTGGCTCAAGGCCGCGCAAGACAAAGCGGCCTGATGCGCTGGCACGACCGCATCTCAGCGGCGCGTGGCAACACTGCTTTCTAGGCCGCCGGCCGCGGCGGGACGGGACGGAGAATGAAGTCGCGCTGGCGGTCGATCGTCGGCACGGCGCCTTCGCGACGCACCGCCTGTTGAAGCTCCCCGATCACCGCCGGCGACAGCGGCAGATCATGCTCCGCCGGATGCGCCGCCGCCTTCATGGGATGATCCTTGCCCGGCATGCCCGTCAGCTCGATATGCGCGCCGAGCAGGGCCCGAACCGGGTGGGTCGCGGGAAAGGCAGCCGACCGATCGATGCTTGCCCTCCTCCCGCGCGAACGGCTGACGCGCCGCCGTCCGATCCAAACAGGAGCATTTCCACCCCAAAGATTATTGGATTGAACCGTAAACAATTGCGGATCCATAGCGTTCGGGGAGCCGCGATGCCCACAAGAGGAGACCGCGTCAAAAAAGCGATCCGGGCAAGGCATAGCGGAAAGATGCTTACCTTAGCGAACGACCTTGGTGTGGATGAAAGTGCGATCAGCAGATGGAAGAAGGATGGGCCGATCTCCCTGGATCATGCCGCCCGCCTGTGTTTCGTTCTCGATATTTCGCTCGATTGGCTGATACTTGGTCGCGGCAATCCCGAGCTCCATAAGCAACCCCCTTATTCCGCCAGCCAATTGTCATTGGCCTCTGCCGCCGACTTCCTACCCGAAGACGTTCTCGCCAAATTGGTGAATTTTCTTTCAGCCCTGCGAACGCTTTAGCTCTGACAGAAAGCTCTTAGCGATCTTGCACGCCACGCAAGTTCCGATAACTGGCTTGAACCTGGTTCAAGATATCCAATTTGTGCGACTCGCATCGAATAGCTCATGATTTATTTGGCCTTGCAGAAGTGCATCGCCGCATTGATCAGGAGAAAGATGTCATGGCTGGTGTTTTAAACCGATCCGTCGCAAAATCCGGTGCGACAGCGTATCAGGATCATCTCGATCCGCAGAAGTTTCACTACATGCCAAATCGGATAGACTCCATTTTGGGTGAAACAATCCGCGATTTTGGTGTGGAATATTACGGAATTGGCGCTGACGCTTTTTATAAGAATGTCGACGGCGTGATGAAGAATGTCAGCGGCGGCGTCGTGCACGGGCAGGTCGTCCCGGACATCACACCAACGCAGCGCGCAGATTTGCTCGATGAAATCAATAAGGCATACGGTATCGAGGCCTACCTCGTGCCCCTTAATGTCGACAATGCCGCCGTGCAGCCGGTTTTTGCGAATGCCGTTGCGGCAGAGGGACAGGGCTCTTCGTCCACATTCCCATCAACTTTCCAATTCTCGTCTTCGTTTAACTTCGCCATCGCTTCTGGCAACAGCCTGTTTCCGCAGTTGGTTGCCGTGCTCAACAGCGAGAAGGAAGAAGATGTCGGCTCTTTCATCGGCGCCAATTTCACGGGGACGACCAAGCTTTATGGCGATCCGTGGAAGGCCCATATCCGCGCCGATCTGTCACAAGTCTGGGATTATGTCCGCAGCAAGGGTGAAGCCACCCTTTCGGCAGGCTGGCTCAACTTCGGCGCGGCCTGGGACGATGTCGCCCAGGAACTGAAGCGCAACAGCATCATCGAGATGGACTTCATCGAAGGCTCCGGCGGTGCCGAGTTCGGTCGGAATATGCTGGAAGCGACCCGCAAGGTGTTCGAGGCGATCAATGCGCAGATCACCGCGGGCGAGGGCATGTTCCGGTTCGAACCGAATACGACGCCTGAGGCCCCCAAGTCCGAGGGAAGCTGGGGTTCATCGCTCCTTCCTTATGGAGTCGGAGTTAATCTCAGCTTCGCCAGTAACAGTTTCGAACAATCGATCATTTTCGAGGAAACTGTCAGCTTCACCGGCTTCGTTGACTTGCCGCTGATGACGTCAATGAACCTTTCCGCCGTCTGTGATCGCAAGACGGTAGGCATGTTTCTTGACGTTCAAACTGGCAAGAACAGCTGTATCACGCCAGAGATCATGAAAGGCTGGAACGAGCGCGCGAAGAACGAGTTGCGTGCCAAGAAAAAAGTTATCGATGACCTATATCAAATGTTCATCGGTAAAGTCATTACATTTAAAGAATATCAAGAACAGTTGGCCTGGATCAATTTGCAGACATGGTCAGACCCAGCTGATCGCGAAGGCAACCGGATATCTCTTGATCAGGCACGCGCCAACTTCAACTCCTTAATCGAGAGAGCTGTGCTGAAACGCCGCCGTTGAGCAAGCCGTTTTCGATCATTCGTTATCATAGGACTGTTTCACCACAGCGTCTCATTGACGTATGGACGAGGCAGACAGGAGTTTATGCAATGAAATACGCACTTCTATTTCTTATCGGGCTGTTGAGTGCGGCGCCCGCAATTGCGGATCCAATACCCTGCACATCAACCCCTAGCGCGGCCGTTTCCCATTTCGTGACGCACAACAACGAATATGGCGGGCACGTCAATGCACACGTCCTGGGTCAGACCCCGCCGAACGGCTATAGCCAATTCAACAGGACGCTGTTCGCCAGCGACGTCATCTACGAACAAGCTTGGACCGCGCTGGAGAATGATGATCCTCCATTATACTGCGTCGAAAGCCCGCAAATCGGTGCGGAGGCCGCGAGATCGATCCAGCTAGACCTTAATTCGAGGCAATGTACGAACGCAAATATTGCGGGCGTGTGCACAGCCAGCAACGCGGTCGTTACCCGTTACGTCCGATTCACGTTCCGGGCGGTACCGAAAGGGCAGGGTAGCCAAGGAGCCAAATGGATCTTGTACACCGCATACCCTGCCGCCACACCCTGAGATCAACCTGATATTGGGACATATTTGATCAGCCGGCCGGGCGATGTCCCGGCCGGCTTATCGTCGCCATCCTTGCGGGGCGCTCATTGTACCGCCGGCCGCGGCGGAACGGGATAGAGAATGAAGTCGCGCTGGCGGTCGATCGTCGGCACGGCGCCTTCGCGACGCACCGCCTGTTGAAGCTCCCCGATCACCGCCGGCGACAGCGGCAATTCATGCTCCGCCGGATGCGCCGCCGCCTTCATCGGATAGTCTTCGCCGGGCGTGCGCGTCATCTCGATATGCGCGCCGAGCAGGGCCCGAACCGGGTGGGTCGCGGCAAAGGCAGCCAGCCGATCGGTGCTCGCTTGGAATGCCGCGAACATATTGAGCGGCACATAGAGCCGTCCGGGATACAGCATATCGCCGGAGAATAGCAGCCGCGTGCGCGCATCGTAGACCATGATGTGCGCCGGCTCATGCCCTGGCGTCGGCAGGATATCGAGCATGCGGCCGCCCAGATCGAACCGGCTCGGCCCGTTCGGCCAGTTGTCGATGTGGAAGAATGCGGCGACCGCCTCGGGTTTCAGGCCGACGACATCGGTGTCCGGCCGATCGAGAAACTCCTTGTCCCCCGCATGATGATCGCCATGGCCATGCGAATGCGCCACGATCAGGCGGACAGGCTTTTCCCCATGCTTCGCCTGCCAATCCACTATCAGTCGGTCGACGGTAGGACGGATCCGCAGGCCCCCTGCTCCGCTGTCGATCAGCAAGGCGCGGTCCTCGCCGAACAGCAGGTAGAGAAAGGGCGCCTCGAAATTGGTTTTCACCGACTGGCGGATGACGAACGTGTCTGCATCGATCGCCTGCACCTGCGTCTCCGGCTCGCTTGCCGTCGTCCCATCGATCCAGGGACGAAATTGGGGCGCGTCCGGTGGCGGTGCCGCGGCGGTCAGCAGAAGCGCTGCGCCCGCCAGGAGCAGGGAGCCAGGAGAACGGACGGCGCGCAGAAAGGCAGGGGTCATGCGCCGGTGGTACCGATCCTGATCGCCCCGGAAAGGTGGATTTGCCCTATTGCACCGCGTTCCGTCTTAGGCATCCGCGCCGGAGGGTATCCTCTTGGCAACGGCGCTCCGCACGCGCCGCTCCTCTCGCATCAGGATCCGCCGCGGGAGTAGCGCCCCGGCCCTTCGCCTCCCGCAATCTTCGCGCGGTGTGTCATGCTACGGCTAGGACGATCTTGCCTTGAATGCTCCCCTTGGCCGCACGCGCATGCGCCTGCGCTGCTTCGTGCAAGGGGAAGACGCTGTCGATCCCGACCTGCACAAGCCCCTCATCCAGCAGCCGACCTGCCTCTCGCAATTGGGCGCCGCTGGAGCGAACCTGGGTCGTCGACACGTGCACACCCAATCTTTCCGCCTCGGCATATCCGGCGAAGCCCAGCGGATTGACCAGAAACAGCGCGCCGCCCGGCTTCAGAACGTGCAGGAGCCGCTCCATGTCGGCGCCGCCGACCGCATCGAACACAAGGTCGGCATCGCGAACCATGTCCTCGACCGCGCGCGTTCGATAATCGATGAACTGATCGACGCCGAAATCACGCATCAACGCCGCATTCTTGGCCGACGCCACGGCGATCACGCGCGCACCCTGCCACCTGGCCAACTGGACGGCGATATGCCCGACCCCGCCGCCAGCGCCGTTGATCACCACCGTCTTGCCCGTAAGCGGCACCGGCTGATGCGCAAAGGACTGAAACGGGTTCGGCGCGTCATGGCCCAGGTCGATCAAAAACTGCCACGCCGTCAGCAGTGACATCGGCGCGCCGGCCGCCCGAATATGGTCGATGCCGGCCGGCTTGAGCGCCAGCTCTCCTGCGGGAACGCTGACATATTCGGCATAGCCATTGCTGCCGGTCATCACCGCTTCGGGGAAGCGCACCATCGCATACACCTCGTCGCCGATTGCGAAGCTGTCGACATCGGCGCCGACCGCCGCGACCACGCCGGAAATATCCGTGCCCAGGATGAGCGGAAATACTGGCTCGGGCCGCCATTCCGGCGGCAGGGCACGATAGCCATCGCGCAAATACCAGTCCGGCGGGTTGAGGCCGGCGGCCTTGACGCGAACGAGCACCTCGCCGGGCTTGGCCTGTGGCCGTGGGGCGTCCTCATACCGTAATATGTCGGGCCCACCGAATGCGTGCAGCCTGACGGCCTTCATCCCGTCTTCCATCATCGTGTCGCCTCCAATCCAACGCTTGGATGCAATTTAAAGGCTGCAGGAAGATTGATAATCCGGCTGCAAAGCACTTTACTCATTCCATGAAGGAACAAATCGCACTGGATCGGCTGACTGGCCTGATTGCCTTTGCGCGGGCGGCCTCGCTGGGAAGCTACAGCGCCGCGGCGCGGGCGCTGTCCGTGTCACCCTCGGCCATCAGCAAGAGCATCCAGCGGCTCGAACAGCGGCTGGGACTGTCCCTGTTCACGCGCACGACGCGCTCGCTCACGCTAACGCCGGAAGGACGGGACCTGCATGAACGGGCGTTGCGCCTGCTGCGCGAGGCGGAGGAGATCGAGCAGAGCGCATTGCGCGCGCGATCCGAACCGGCCGGTACGCTGCGCATCGCCACATCCTTGCCGATCGGACTGCACCTCATCGCACCGGCACTCCCCGCGTTTCGGCAAGCCTATCCGAAACTTGCGATCGATCTCCGGCTGAGCGACCGGATGGTGGACCTGATCGAGGAAGGGATCGATGTCGCCATACGGATCGGCGACCTTGCCGATAGCCGTCTATTGTCACGCAAGCTGGCGCCGCATCGGCTCGGCTGCTTCGCCTCCCCTTCCTATGTCGCGGCGCGCGGCACCCCGCTGCACCCGGACGAGCTGGGCGCGCATGACACGGTCAATCTGCGGTATCAAAGTTCCGGCCAGACCTTCCGATGGCCGTTCCGGATGGGGGATCGCGAGATTGAGATCCTGCCCGAATCAGCGATCGTCGCCGATTCCAGCGATGCGGTCATCGCCATGCTCGTAGCAGGAGGCGGGATTGGCATCGCTACCTCTTTTGCCGCTGCAGCACATGTGCGACAGGGCACATTGGTGCCGGTGCTGCGCAACTATGCGGTTGATCGCAGCAATATTACGGCGCTCTGGCCGGAGAGCCGGCGCGCCAATCCTGCCGTTCGCGCCTTTCTCGCTCTACTTCAGACGACGGTCGTCGCACGATTGGCAGCGTCCCATCCGCTTTGATCTCCTCCGGGAAGACCCGCCAGAAATGATCCTGCCAGCGGTCCCAATCTTCCACGATCGGCACAGTAAGAAGTTCTAGGTTTTCGCCCGCGAAGTTGAAGCCGATCCCGATGAAAAGATTTGGGATAAGAGGCTGAAGAAGGTAGCGAGGTCTCAGCCGAAGCCCGAGGAGCCGGACCAGTGATCGCCGCCGAGATCCTACTATCACTCCTTGACGCACTGTCAGGTTCACCAGGGCCGGGTGATCCAAAGCCCAATAAAAGCAGGGGCCGGCAATGGGCGCGCTGGGGCCTCGGCGTCATGGTGTTGACCGGACTAGCGTGGCTCCTCTGGTTCGGTCCCATTAGCTAAGTTGCAAGCTCTGTGAGCACCCTCGACAAGGCGATTATATATCTTGCAAACACGCTTGAGAACGTACGCGGCGCTGATGGTTCAACGCGAAACTTAGCGCTCGTTAGGCGCGAGGGCGGCGTCGCCGACGTATGCCCGCCCACTCGCATCAAGCTGTGGTACAAGGTGACGAGAATTCCGTTGTCGGCTCTCCTGAAGCCGACGTGCGAGAGCCGGTGCGGGATTTGGAGATAGGCCGATGAGCGACGAACCCACCCAGCTCGACAAGTTCAAAGCCCTTGCCCGCGAGGCCGAAGCCGATCCCGACCAAAAGGCGTGGGATGAGCGGCTAAAGAAGGTGGCAAAGCAGAGGCCAGCGCCGGAGAAGCCGGAGTGACGCCGGAACGATGGTTTGGCCTGGTTGGCCTTGCCGTCGTCGCAGTGTTTCTATGGCATTCTTTCTCGTCGCGAGCTTTCCCCGGTCGTTTCCCGTGGACGTGGTACGAGCGAGACAGCGACGCGTCCGGCTTTTGGGTTGCGGCGACGGGATGGTCGGCATTCGGTATCGTCTGCCTGCTGCTCCTCATTCGAGGATGAGTTTGCAAACTACATAATCGCGCTCGACAAATGAGAACATATTGAGCGCGTAGGTAGTGCGATGTGGCACGCTCGCCGCTCGGGAGAACGGCTTTTAGCGCCGATATTCAGATCGCATCTTCGCGCATGCGGTGGCGCCGCAATCGCTCGCCCAGGCAATCATCAAGTTCATTTCTGGTGTTTTTTGATTTCCGCACCGCGGATGGGTGCGTGGGGGGGCGTCGACGCCCCATCGGCTACGCCGCTTCGTCTTCCTTCAGACGCACCCATACATCGACCGGCGTCGCGAACTTGCCAGGCGCGGGCTTGCCCACATCCACGCGCAGCGCGCTGACCCGTTCGCCCGTTTCCAGATGAAAGGCGGTTCCGATGAAGGGCATCCGCCCGAACATATGTTTCTGGATCTGCTGGCCGGTGGCCGCATTCATGATGGTCGCTTTGATACTCATCCGGCGCGGATAGCGATGCGGCGGGCAGCGTGTCGATGCGCGGTTTGGACTTGTCCCCAACATTATTGCGGGCGCCCACGGATCGCTGTTCGCAAGTTGCACAATCCGGTCGAGCGGCCCAACTTGGGAAATGGCCGCTTTTCAACCTCAGTTGCCGTTCCTGATCGCTGACAATCCAAAGACCATCTTAATCAACGGTCCCCCCGTCCAGATCACCGACGCATTGTGCGTCCGGATCCGTCTTCGCCATGCGCTGCAGTTCCGCTGTCCGAGCGACAATCCCGGGAACGATCGCATCCGGGCCAACCGGATAGGTTTTGAGGAGACGCACAGCCCACGCATAATGCGCGGCACCGGCACGACAATCGTTGCTCCCGCCATCGCCCTCGCCCCAGACCTTTCGCCAGGGGCTTCGACCGGCGCGCTGTAGGATGGCCTGAAAATCACCGATGGGCCCAGTCGCCTGCACATAGGCTATTGCACGTGTGCCCGCATGAAGGACGCGTAATCGCCGAATGATGAAACGCGATTGCGGGCTGTCGTCACCCGCGTGCAGCGTCTTCATGATCGCGGTACGCTCGGCCGTGCCCGGAGCCGGGGTGTAAACGGCCGGCGCTGCTGGCGCCGCCACCACCGCATGGGGCGCCACCAGCAGCAGCGTTGCCATGCTCTTCCCATACCACCGCAACATATCAAATCCCTCGCCTGACGGAGCGGCGTCCCCTGCCCGAAACTGATGACCGCACACTAGGATGTGCGCAGCGCGATCCATGTCACGCATTTACCGGTCAATCGGTCCCCCATGCATGGCGCCTTTCTGTCAGCGGGTCTGCCATCATAGGTTGCCGCGACCACCCCAGCAGGCGCGTGGCCGACGGTAACGCCGGTCGCGCGTCGCCCACCAGACGCTGAAACTCGGTGGCGTTATCGTATAAGCGCCATTGGCGGGGGTGGTCAGGCTCTACCGTCTGCACGAGTGGAAATACTAGACCAGCCGCCGGACTGACGCGCCCTCACAAGTCTTAGACGCCAGGTTGACATCTTATCATCTATAGATTGTCGCTTTATTGAGAGAGCCAAATTTTTAGGCAGTCATCTAAGACAATAAGGCTGGCAGGTATGAGCGACTTCGTTTCTTGGCTAGAAGCTCACGATAAGCTCGCGGGTTGGGCACAATTTGCCGGGGCCATGCTAGCCCTAGCACTCACTTATTTAACCGCTTTCGTGCCGATCTGGCACCGCAAGCGCCAACTAGGAAATGCGGCTCTTAGATTATTAGCGAACGGCTACGAGGTCCTGGAAAGTTACCATCGCACCACTCCCAAGTTTCTGCCGGAATCTCTGACACTACGCGGGGCGGCCTTAGCGGTAGGCGGCGTAATCGACGAAATAAACCGCTTTCCAATTTACGAACTCGATGATCAGGGAAGCCGGTCTGCGGCACGCCATCTCATCGCGATGAGTGGTAATTTGACAGCAACCAAACTGATCTTCGAACACACAGCAGCGGACATAGAAGGTCGCCAAGCTACGGAAGAGGAGCGTGATATGCTCGTCGACTTCCTAGCGGAGCGGCTCGAGTTCGTGCGAAAGATGCTCACTGGCGAGGAACTGAAGCGGCCTGAATGGCCGGGCTCGATCGATCGGATGTAGAGTGCGCCCCGCGCGCCTGGCGAGCGTTCGCCCTCGACAAATGAGAACATATAGGGTACGTGACGAGCTCGCATTCGCAAAGTTCGCCGCCAGGGAGGGTAAGTTTCTCGCGCCGATATCCGGATCGCATCTCCATGCGCACGACGACGGCCCGAACCCTCGCCTACCAAATCATCAAGTTCGTTTCTGGTGTTTTTTCGATTTTCCCCTTCGTGGAGGGGTGGGGCGGAGGCGCGCACGCCCCCGCCCTTCCGGCTCATTCCGCCGCGACGAACTCCGCCTCGGGCTCGTCTTCCAGCGGCTGCTGCAGACGGGTGAGCATTTCCTTCGGCACGATTTGCCAGAAACGATCCCGCCAGCGGTCCCAATCGTCCAGGATCGCGTTGGACCAGCGGCTGTCCGTCTTCGTCGCATGCAGCGCGATCAGCGATTTGAGCCGGGCCTCCCAATAGACCGATCCCAGCCGGCGCCAGACAATGCTCTCGTCATTGGCGCGCTCGGCGAAGCGGCCGTCATCGTCCAGCACGAACGCCATGCCGCCGGTCATGCCTGCCCCGAAAGTCTCGCCCGTGCGGCCGAGGATCACGGCGGTGCCGCCGGTCATATATTCGCAGCCATTCGCGCCACAGCCTTCGACCACCACCGTCGCGCCCGAGTTGCGCACCGCGAAGCGCTCGCCCGCCTGCCCTGCCGCCAGCAACGTGCCGCTGGTCGCACCATACAGTACCGTGTTGCCGATGATCGTATTGGCCTTGCTGTCGAGCTGGCTGGAGACCATCGGCCGGACGACGATCGTCCCGCCCGAAAGCCCCTTGCCGACATAGTCATTGGCCTCGCCGAACACTTCCAGCGTCACGCCCTTGACGGCGAAGGCGCCGAGCGACTGGCCGGCCGACCCGCGCAGGCGGATATGGACATGGCCGTCCGCAAGCGCGGTCATGCCGAACTTGCTGGTGATCTCCGCCGAAAGCCGCGTTCCGACCGCACGGTGCGTGTTGCGCACCGTGTAGGTCAGCTGCATCTTCTCACGCCGCGCGAACACGGGCGCGGCGTCCTTGATCATCTGCGCATCCAGGCTGTCCGGCACGTCGTTGCGGAACGTGTTCAGGTTGAAGCGGCGATGATGATCGGGCGCGTCCACCTTGGCGAGGATCGGGTTGAGATCCAGGTCGTCGAGATGCTCGGCGCCACGGCTGACCTGACGCAGCAATTCGGTGCGGCCGATTACCTCGTCCAGGCTCTTATAGCCAAGCCGCGCCAATATCTCGCGCACTTCCTCCGCGATGAACGTCATCAGGTTGATGACCTTCTCTGGCGTGCCCACGAACTTCGATCGCAGCGCCTCATCCTGCGTGCACACGCCGACCGGGCAGGTGTTCGAATGGCATTGGCGCACCATGATGCAGCCCATCGCCACCAGGCTCAATGTGCCGATGCCGAATTCCTCCGCGCCCAGGATCGCGGCGATGACGATGTCACGCCCGGTCTTGAGACCCCCGTCGGTGCGCAGCTTCACGCGATGGCGCAGGCCGTTGAGCGTCAGCACCTGGTTGACCTCGGACAGGCCCATTTCCCACGGTGTGCCGGCATATTTGATGCTGGTCTGCGGGGACGCGCCGGTGCCGCCGACATGGCCCGCGACCAGGATCGCGTCGGCATGCGCCTTGGCGACGCCCGCCGCGACCGTGCCGATGCCGGCCGAGCTGACCAGCTTCACGCACACCCGTGCGCGCGGGTTGATCTGCTTCAGGTCGTAGATGAGCTGCGCCAGATCCTCGATCGAATAGATGTCGTGGTGCGGCGGCGGCGAGATCAGCGTCACGCCCGGCGTCGAATGCCGCAGCTTGGCGATGAACTCGGTCACCTTGAAGCCGGGCAATTGCCCGCCCTCGCCCGGCTTGGCGCCCTGCGCGACCTTGATCTCCAGCTCCTCGGCCGAGCCCAGATATTCGGCGGTGACGCCGAACCGGCCCGACGCGATCTGCTTGATCACGCTGTTGGCATTGTCGCCATTTTCGTACGGCGTGTAGCGGACCTTGTCCTCGCCGCCCTCGCCCGACACCGCCTTCGCGCCGATCCGGTTCATCGCGATGGCGAGCGTTTCGTGCGCTTCGGGCGACAGCGCGCCCAGGCTCATGCCCGGCGTGACGAAGCGCTTGCGGATCTCGGTGATCGCCTCGACGCTGTCGATCGGCGCCGGCTCCTTCGCCCAGTTGAACTCGAGCAGATCGCGCAGATAGATGGGCGGCAGATCGCGCACGCCGCGCGAGAATTGCAGATATTGGCTGTAGCTGTCGGTCGAGACCGCCGTCTGCAACAAATGCATGAGCTGCGCCGAATAAGCATGGCTCTCGCCACCCGCGCGCTGGCGGTAAAAGCCGCCGACCGGCAGCACAGACGTGCCGCCGTCGAACGCCTTTTCGTGACGGATGCGGCCGGAGAGCTGGAGCGAGGCATAGCCCTCGCCCGAAATCTTGGCCGGCATGCCCGGGAAGAAATCGTTCACCAGCGCACGGCTCAAGCCCACCGCCTCGAAATTATAGCCGCCGCGATAGGAGGAGATCACCGCGATCCCCATCTTGCTCATGATCTTGAGCAGCCCATCGTCGATCGCCTTGCGCCAGCGCGTGAAGCAGTCGGCAAGGCTCAAATCGCCGAACAGCCCACGTCCGTGGCGATCCGCAATCGCCGCCTCCGCCAGATAGGCGTTCACGGTCGTCGCACCGACGCCGATCAGAACCGCATAATAATGCGTGTCGAGGCACTCGGCCGAACGCACGTTGATCGACGCATAGGAACGCAGGCCCTGGCGGACGAGGTGCGTGTGCACCGCCGCGGCGGCGAGCACCATCGCGATCGCGATCCGATCCGGCCCGACATTCTCGTCGGTCAGGAACAACTCGCTCTTGCCTTCGCGTACCGCCTGCTCGGCCTCACGCCGCACGCGCGTGATCGCCTGGCGCAGCGCGTCCGGGCTCTCATCGTCGGCCGCATAGGTGCAGTCGATCGTCGCGTGCGCCGATCCGAAATAGCCCTTCAGCGTCGCCCAGTCGCGCGATGTCAGCACCGGCGAATCCAGCACGAGCACACCCGATTGCTGGGCGTCGACATCCAGGATGTTGGCGAGGTTCCCGAACCGCGTCTTCAGGCTCATCACGCGGGTTTCGCGCAGGCTGTCGATCGGCGGGTTGGTGACCTGGCTGAAATTCTGGCGGAAGAAGTTGCTAATCAGCCGCGGCTTGTCGGAAATGACCGCCAACGGCGTATCGTCGCCCATCGATCCGATCGCCTCCTTGGCCTGCTCGACCTGGGGGCTCAGGATCAGCTCCATATCCTCCATCGTCTGGCCCGCCGCGATCTGGCGGCGGATCAGTTCGCTGCGGCTCCATTGCGGCAGATGCTCGCCTTCGGGCACCGGCAAATCGGCCATCATGCGGAAGCTGGAGACCCATTCGCCGTAGGGTGCCTCGGCCGCGATCCGCGCCTTGACCTCGGCATCCTCGTAGAACCGCCCTTCCTCCAGATCGATCGCGATCATCTGGCCCGGCCCCAGCGCGCCCTTGGCGATGGCCGAGCTCTCCGGCACGACGACCATGCCCGCTTCCGATCCGACGATCAGCAGATTGTCTGCCGTGCGCAGCGTGCGCAGCGGCCGCAGCGCGTTGCGGTCGACGCCCGCCACCACCCAGCGGCCATCGGTCATCGCCAGCGCGGCGGGCCCGTCCCACGGCTCCATCACGCTCGCGAAATAATTGTACATGTCCTCCACCGGCTGCGGCAGGTCGCTGTCCTGCCACGCTTCCGGCACGAGCATCAGCTTGGCGGTCGGCGCATCGCGGCCCGAGCGGCAGATGGTTTCGAACACCGCATCCAGCGCCGCGGTGTCGGATGCGCCTGCGGGGATGACAGGCTTCACGTCTTCGGAATGCATCCCGAAGGCGAGGCTCGCCATCTTGATCTCGTGGCTCTTCATCCAGTTCTTGTTGCCGCGGATCGTGTTGATCTCGCCGTTATGCGCAAGGCAGCGGAACGGCTGCGCCAGCCACCATTGCGGGAAGGTGTTGGTCGAATAACGCTGGTGGAAGATCGCCACCCGGCTGACGAACCGCTCGTCCTTCAGGTCCGGGTAGAAGACCGACAAGTCCTCGGCGAGGAACAGCCCCTTGTAGATGATCGAGCGGCAGCTGAGCGAACAGATGTAGCAGCCCTGGATCTGCGCCTCGATCAGCTTCTTCTCGATCCGGCGGCGGACCAGATACAGCTTCTTCTCGAACTCGGCCGCGCTTTCATCGTCCGGCAGCGGCCCGGCGATCATGATCTGCTCGATCTCGGGGCGCGTC
>NZ_JBMDXN010000005.1:0-102726 GCF_048595155.1 Sphingomonas sp. | reverse complement strand
TTCCGTCGTGCTGCCTTATCTGTTGGTCGCGATTGTATTGGTGCTGCTCGCCTTCGTCATCGCCCGCTTCCCGCTGCCGGCGATGGGGACAGCCACGAACCGTGTCGCAAAGGAAGAGCGTAAGAACCATTCGCTCTGGCGGCACCGCAACCTGGTGTTCGGCATTCCCGCAATCTTCATCTATCTCATCGCCGAAATCGGGGTCGCCAATCTGTTCGTGAACTTCGTGAGCCAGCCGGATATCGCGAACGTGACGCCCGAACATGCGGGCCGCTACCTGACGCTCTTGTGGGGCGGGATGATGGTTGGGCGCTTCCTGGGTTCGGCGATCATGCAGAAGGTCCGCGCGGAAACGCTGCTCGCACTCTTCTCGGTGGGCGCATTCATAGTGATGATCGTCACGGTGTTCGCCCACGGCCCGCTTGCGATGTGGTCGCTGATCCTGGTGGGCCTGTTTCATTCGATCATGTTCCCTACCATTTTCACGCTTGGCATCCGTGGTCTCGGTCCGTTGACCGAAGAAGGATCGGGCCTGTTGATCATGGCCATCGCAGGCGGTGCGCTCGTCATCGTGCAGGGCCGCCTGGCCGACGACTATGGCCTGCAATGGTCATTCCTGCTGACCGCCGCCTGTGAGCTCTATGTGCTGTTCTATGCGCTGTGGGGCAGCAAGCCGACGAACGCCGTCGAGGCGCCGGCCGCCGATCCATTCTAGGCCTCTCGCTGAACTGACGCGCCTGTTTATTTCACCGCGATTTAGCGTTATCGCGCGATTTGACATCGTTGACATAACGGCAGTGGAGACAGGCATGAAGCGGCGGGACGTCCTGAGATCAGGCTGGGCGCTGGGTACTGGGCTCGCCGTCTCCGGACCCTCCACAATGTTGCGCGCGGCGACCGATAATGCCGCCGTGACGTTTCCGAATGGCTTTTTATGGGGTGTGGCTACAGCGGCCTATCAGATAGAAGGCGGGGTGCATGAGGGCGGTCGCGGCGCCTCGATCTGGGACACCTTCTCCCACACGCCCGGCAAGACCAAGAATGGCGATACCGGCGACGTTGCGGATGACAGCTATCACCGTTGGCGCGATGATATCGCCCTGATGAAACAGCTCGGTGTTAAGAGCTACCGCTTCTCCATCGCCTGGCCCCGCATCCAGCCAACGGGGCGCGGTCCGGCCAATCAGGCGGGATTGGATTATTATAAGCGGCTGGTCGATGGGCTGCTGGAGGCGGGCATCCGCCCCTTTCCTACCCTCTATCATTGGGATCTGCCCCAGGCGCTGGAGGATGCGGGCGGATGGCCGAACCGCGACACCGCCGATCGCATGACCGATTATGCGCATATCATGGCTCGGGCGCTGGCGGACCGCGTCCACGCCTGGAGCGTGCTGAACGAGGTTAAAACCTTCACTCAGGCCGGTTATTGGGACGGCGGCATGGCGCCGGGGCGCAAGGATCCACTGGCATTCCTGAAATCGACCCACGTCGCCAATCTTGCCAACGCCAACGCCTTTCGCGCCCTCAAGGCCGTCAATCCCAAAGTGGAAGTGGGCAGCGCCTATGATTGCGCGAACTGCTTCCCGGCGAGCGACAGCGTGGCCGACAAGGCGGCGGCGGTGCGCTGGGACAAGCTGATCAACCTTTGGTATCTGCAGGCGACGCTGACCGGCACCTATCCCGATCTGCTGCCGGCGGATCAGCAGGCGGCGCTGCTCGGATGGCAGGCGGGCGACGAGGCGCGGCTGAAGGTGCCGCTCGATTTCGTCGGTATCAATTATTACAGCGGCTGGCGCGTGTGGGATGAGCCCAAGGGTAACGGTATCCCGAACCTCAATACGCGCGCCGAGTGGGCCTGGTCGCCGCGGTCGATCGGCAAGTCGGACTTCGGTTGGGATATCGATCCGCCCGGCATCCGCCAGATCCTCAAGCGTATGCAGCAGTTGACCGGCTCCATTCCGATCGAGATCACCGAGAATGGCATCGCCGACAATACGCCGCCGGCGGCGTATGGGCGGATCCATGACGTTCGGCGGATCGATTATCTGCGCCGTCACCTCACGGAATTGCGCAACGCGATCGACGACGGCGTGCCGGTGCGCGCCTATCATCTGTGGAGCCTGATCGACAATTTCGAATGGGCGGCGGGCTATTCGCAGCGCTTCGGCATCGTCCATGTCGATTTCGACCATGGCCAGAAGCGGACGCCGCGCGATTCGGCTTATTGGTATGCCAAGGTCATCCGGGACAATGCGGTCGCCTGACGCTCAGGCGCGGATGTCGCCCGCGTGGATCGCGCGATCGACGTCGAGCGCGATCGTCATGTCGGCATAGGCCGGCATCTCGGCGAGGATGTGCCGGGTGAGCCGCTCATAATGCTGGACGAAGCGGCGCACCTGTTCGTCCGACATTCCAGCGCCGCGTCGTGCGTGGAGCTCATGCTCCTGCTCCAGCCGCCATCCTTCGACGACCGCGAAATCGGGCGCGGCGAGCAGGGCGAGATAGTCGATCCGGGCGAAAAGCTGCTGATACGGCCCGGCCAATTGTGCGTTGGCATGACGCCGCCACGCGCCGTCGGCATCCTCGGCGCGTTCGAGCGCATTGACCGGCGAAGCGAGCGCGGCGGCGGATTGCGGGCGTGCGCCGACCAACCAGCCCTCGAAGATGAGCACCGCCGGGGGCTCGGCAAGCCGTTCCCAATCGCTGACGGGCAGACGATCGTCGATCGCCTTGTCGAAGCGCGGGAGTGTCACGGCATCGCCACGAGCGAGCGCGTCGAACAACGCCTCGCCAAGCGCGATGTCATGCGTGCCGGGAACGCCACGCGTCGCGAGCAGCGGGTGAACCTCCGTTGCCAGTCGCTGCCGTTCGGCCTTGGTCCGGTAAAGGTCGTCGATCGACAGGATCGCGCAGGACAGGCCGTCGCGCTCTAACAGCGCCTTGAGTGCGGCCGCCACCGTGGACTTGCCGCTGCCCTGCGCGCCGCACAGGCCGACGACGAAAGGGCGCCGCGCGCAGGCGTGAAGCCGCGCGCGAACGCCCTGTTCGATCTTCTCCGCGATGGCCGATCCGGACGCCATGCCGCCCCGCTAGCGCGGGTTAGGCGGCTTGGCGACCGTCGGGGTTAGCGGGTCAGCTTCTTGTACGCGCCGGCGCCGGGCCGGTCGGCGGCATCGCCCAGGCGGCGGCGCTTATCTTCCTCATAGCTTTCGAAGTTGCCTTCGAACCATTCCACATGACCGTCGCCTTCAAAGGCGAGGATATGCGTGGCCAGACGATCGAGAAAGAAGCGATCGTGGCTGATGACCACGGCGCAGCCGGCGAAGCTTTCCAGCGCTTCTTCCAAGGCACGAAGCGTCTCGACGTCGAGGTCGTTGGTCGGTTCGTCGAGCAGCAGAACGTTGCCACCTTCCTTCAACATCTTGGCCATGTGCACGCGGTTGCGCTCACCGCCCGAAAGCTGGCCGACCCGCTTCTGCTGATCTGATCCCTTGAAATTGAAGGCACCGACATAGGCGCGCGTCGATACGTCATATTTGCCGAACGTGAACCGATCGAGGCCGTCGGAGACCTCTTCCCAAACGTTCTTGTTGGCATCCAGATGGTCACGCGACTGATCGACATAGCCGAGCTTGACCGTTGGCCCGACGTCGATCTCTCCCGCATCGGGCTTTTCCTGCCCGGTGATCATGCGGAAGAGCGTGGTTTTGCCGGCACCGTTAGGGCCAATCACGCCGACGATGCCGCCGGGCGGCAGCGTGAAGGAGAGGTCTTCGAACAGCTGCTTCTCGCCATAGGATTTGGTAAGGCCCTTGGCTTCGATGACCTTATGGCCCAGCCGTTCGGGGATCTGAATCAGGATCTGTGCGCTATCCGGGCGGCGATCCGCCTGCTTTTCGACCAGCTCGTCGAACGCGCGGATACGCGCCTTCGACTTGGTCTGACGCGCCTTCGGGCTCTGCCGGATCCACGCCAGCTCCTGTTGGATCGCGGTCTGGCGGCCCTTCTCTTCGCGCTCCTCCTGCTCGAGACGCTTGGCCCGGCCTTCCAGCCAGGCAGAGTAATTGCCTTCGAACGGCAAGCTGCGTCCGCGATCCAGCTCCAATACCCAACCCACGACGTTATCGAGGAAGTAGCGATCGTGGGTGACGAGGATGACGTTACCGCTGTAATCGATCAGATGGCGTTCCAGCCAAGCAACGCTTTCCGCGTCTAGGTGGTTGGTCGGTTCGTCGAGCAGCAGGACTTCGGGCTTTTCCAGCAGCAGCTTCGTCAATGCGACACGGCGGCGTTCGCCGCCGGAAAGCTTCGTTACCGGTGAATCGCCGGGCGGGCAGCGCAACGCTTCCATTGCAATCTCGAGCTGATTGTCGAGCGTCCAGCCGTCGACCGCGTCGATCTTCTCCTGAAGCGTGCCCATCTCCTCTAGCAGAGCGTCAAAATCGGTATCGTCCTTCGGATCGCCCATCTCGGCGGAGATCGCATTGAAGCGATCCACCATGTCGGCAACGCCGCGCACGCCATCCTTGACGTTTTCGAGGACGGTCTTGTCCGGGTCGAGCTGCGGCTCCTGCGGAAGATAGCCAACCCGATATCCTTCGGCCGCCCAGGCCTCGCCCGAATATTCGGTGTCATAGCCTGCCATGATCTTCATCAGCGTCGACTTGCCGGCGCCGTTGACACCGATGATCGCGATCTTCGTACCGGGCAGGAATTGAAGATTGATGTTGTTGAGCACGGGCTTATTGGCGCCCGGGAAGGTCTTCGTCAGGCCTTTCATGACGAAGCTATACTGCACGGCCATAAGATGGCGTCTCCGCGTGTCGATGATGTGAGAAACTGTGCGGATGCCGATAGACGCACCGCTGGCGCTTGCCAACATGGGTGTCGTCACCTGGATCTTCAATCCGGCGGCCAGCTCAATCAGGCTGTCCCATCCTCGCGCAAGATCGACCTAACGGCGCGTCACCCACGCAATTCCTCGCGATAAAGGAACGGCTAGTCATTCTTTCAGCGGCGCTCCGTTGATAGCGCTCTCAAAAGGTCGTGAGCCGTCTTCTCCGTCACCTCACAGAGCCCGCTCCCAATGGCTTGACCACGTTCACAGGCTGCGCATGGCAATAATGGATTGCCCAGCCCGAGTACGGGCAAACGGCTCCTCCGGACCTAGTGCACACCCGGCCCTAACTGGTATTACCAGTTGGTAAACCATTTGTTGACAGGATCGCCGGCTACGGAATAGGCGGCGATGTGATCGCTAACATAGCGACTTTGCAGATTCGCCTCCGTCGGGGAGGTGACCGAAAGAGAGGGATCCTGATGCGAGCCATTTTTGCTCGACGCGCCGCATTGCTCGGCGCCACTATCTTGGCCGGCTATTCCATTCCTGCCGCTGCGCAGACCGACGCAGCGCCGGCGGTTCCCGCTGCTGCCTCCGCAGCGGAGGCGTCCAGCGACACGCCTGCAACCGTCGGCGCCCCTGCCGCAACGCCACCAACGGCAGATCCGTCCGGGACCGGCCCCGATGTTCAGGAGGTGGTGGTCACCGGGTATCGCCGCAGCCTTGCGCAGTCGACCACGTCGAAGCGTAACGCGACCGGCTTTACCGACTCCATCTTTGCGCAGGACATCGGCAAATTCCCCGATCTCAACATTGCGGAATCGTTCAATCGCATTCCTGGCATCACGATCAGTCGCGACATCACGGGCGAAGGCACTAACGTCGCGATCCGCGGCCTCGGCAGCAACTTCACGCAGGTCACGCTCAACGGCGCGCCGATTGCTGTTGCCTCCAGCGGCGCCACCGACGCTCAGGGCACCGATCGCTCGGTCGATCTCAGCTTCTTTCCGACGGATTTGTTCACGAAGCTCACCGTGAACAAGAGCTACACACCCGACCTCCAAGAGGGTGGCGCCTCCGGTAACGTCGACATCCGTAACGCGCGGCCGTTCGACAATCCGGGCACGCATGTGACCTACAACCTTCAGGGCACCAAGCAGAGCCAAGCATCCCGCTGGGGTCAGCGGGGCTCACTCATCGCCAGCCACACCAGCGGAACGTTCGGCATCTTGGCCGGCGTAGCCGCTAACCACACCGTTTCGCGTACCACCGGCTATGAAACGATCGGTTATACCAACCCGAACCTGAGTGCCGCGCAGTTCGGCTCGGCAACAGGGGCGAATTCCACGGGTGGAGGCAACTGGACCATTCCGTCGACGGTGCCGGTCAATGCCGGGAACGGCCTTGTGCCCGGCCAGACGCTCGATCAGGCGGCACTACTTGCCCTCAATCCCGGCGCGACCATCCAGCAGATCGACAATGGTCTGATCCCGCGTCTCGGCCGCCCCGCCGACGTGTACGGCAGTCGCGATCGCATCAATGGCGTCATCAGTGCCGAATGGCGGCCGAGTGACGATCTGCACTTCTATATTGACGGCTTGTACGGCTGGAAGAAGAACGACCTGAAGCGCGTCGACATGAATTGGGTTGGGCGCAACGGCGCGTTGATCCCCATCAACACCACGTACGACAAGACGGATTGCTCGGACGGCTGCACGGTTACCGGTGGCACTTATGCCAATTCGCAATTCTTCCTGGAATATCGTCCGTATATCGAGACGACCCGCTTCTGGAGCGTCAACCCGGGCGCCTCGTGGAACATCACGAGCAATCTGAAGCTCAACGTCCAGGGCAATTATACGCGCAGCACGTTCCATCGTGAGTCGCCGAGCGTTGTCGTCATCACCCCGCCCTCGTCCGGCAATACGGTTACGTACGTCAATGACGGCGGCGTTCCCCAGATCACCAGCAATGTCGATCTGAACAATCCCGCCAACTTCGGCTGGACCGGCGGCGGCCGCGTCAACATCCAGGACGAGCGCCGCAAATATATCACGAAGGGTATTCGTGGTGACCTCACGTGGGGCGATGAGAAGCTCAACGTGAAGGTCGGTGCGAACTATGACGACATTTCGCGTCGCATCCAGGCGTTCGATAACAGCCAGGCTTGGCAGAATGCCGTCTGCGGCAACAATCCGAGCGTTTTCGTCCCCTCCCCCAACGCGCAGCCGACCTGCGATGGCTTGAATTCGCCGGGCGGAGCTCCGGCAGGCTATCCGTCTTATGCAGGCTACGGGACCGGCTTCTCGGCCGGCCAGACCGGCCCCGTCACCTATGGCGGCTCGCTGATCCCGACGTCGCAACTGGCGAACTTCCTGCGCCCCGGCCGGGACGGCTATGTCACGGTCGACTGGAACAAGTTCAAGCAGGCATCCAATTATGATGCCTTCCACGATTCCGCACCGGTGGCCGGATCGGCCAACACCGGCGCCTCGGGCGGCTATATTCGCGAACAGTCGCCGACGGCCTATTTCTCCGTGAACGGCATCCAGACGATCGCCGATGCCGATCTGCGCTTCAACGTCGGTGTGCGCTATGTGCATACGAGGCAGACCATTTCGGGTCTCGTGTCGCTGACCGATCCGCGCAATCCGGCGAATCCGACAGCGGATCAGCAGGGCAGCCTGTATCCGAACGTCGTGAACACGGTGACGACGAAGAGCAGCTATACGAGGTGGCTGCCTGCCGCGAACTTCGCCTATGACATCGGCGAACATGCGGTTGCACGCTTCGCCGTGTCGAAGACGATGACCCGTGCGGATCCGAACGCGCAACTGCCGGGTGTCAACTTCTCGTCCCCGTCGGCGGACACCGCCTCGCTCGGCAACCCTGCGCTCAAACCTTACACGTCGAAGAATATCGATCTTGGCATCGAATATTATACCGGCCGGGAAGGCCTGATCAGCGTGGCAGCGTTCCGTAAGGAACTGACCGGCTTCACCAACAACCAGATCATAACGCAGCCATTCAGCGCCTTGGCAGCTTATGGCATCACCTTCGCGTCCTTGTCGCCCACGCAGCAGCAGGCGATCAACGATCGCGGCGGCCCGGACGTGGCGACCGTGCAGGTTTCGCAGCAGGTCAATGCCAGCGGTACGCTTACGGTGAACGGGATGGAATTCCAGTGGGTCCAGCCGCTTGATTTCATTACCGAGCGGTTCGGCGTGAAGGGCTTCGGTTTTAATGCCAACGCCACCATCGTGGATCAAAAGGGAAGCGGTGCCGCGCCCGCCGTGGCGCTTGGCGTGGCCAAGTATACGTACAATATCAGTACCTACTACGAGCAGAATGGCGTGAGCTTGCGCGTCTCGACGACGTTCCGGAAGGGATCGCAAGCATCGAACGGCAACCAGAACGGCATCCCTGACGCGGCGTTGTTCACGAACAATTATCGCCAGACCGATTTCTCTTCTATCTTCGATTTGGAGAAGATTTTTGGAATCCGCCATGCGCCGCAGCTGACATTTGATGTCGTTAACCTGACCAACTCTAAACTGCGGACCTATTTCCAGTTCCCGAACGCAACGTTCACGGAGTATAAGCCAGGTAGACAGTTCCTTATCGGTCTACGCGGTTCGTTCTAAATACGTCTCTCCCCTGGAGTGGCTGGCTGCCCCCTTGCCAGCCACTCCGTTTTTTTCAGTCCGCCGCGCGTTGCCAATCGGCGCAGAATTGGCGTAGCGAACAGCATGCGCGCTCTTATTCCCGCGGTTGCCGCCGCTTTCCTTGCATCTTCGGCTTTCTCGGCACCGCCGAGCGACGTCGGTTATGACATCGTCGAAGGTCTGACGACGGAAGTTGGTCAACGACTGGCCGGAACGGAGGCGGAGGCACGCGCCCGCAATTGGGCTGTCGCTCGGCTCAAGGCATTAGGCTTCGCCAATGTGCGGATCGAGCCCTTTGACATGCCAGTCTGGGTGCGCGGTGCCGAGACAGCCGAGATCGTCGCCCCCTTTCCCCAGAAGCTCGTTCTTGCAGCACTCGGCAATAGCGGTTCCACGCCGGACGGCGGGATCACGGCAGAGGTTGTCGGCTTTTCCAGCCTGGAGGCATTGAAGGCTGCGCCGGATGCCGTGGTTCGCGGAAAGATCGTGTTCGTGTCGCACCGCATGACGGCGACGCAGGATGGATCGTCCTACGGCTATTTCGGGGCTGCCCGGCGGACGGGGCCTTCTATTGCGTCGAATAAAGGCGCGGCGGCCATCCTTATTCGCTCGATCGGCACGGATCATCACCGCGTGCCCCATACCGGTGTCCAGAATTGGACGGATGGTGCCACGCCGATCCCGGCGGCAGCCTTGTCGGTGCCCGATGCTGAACAGCTCGAGCGTATCATCGCGCGCGGCAAGCCCGTCCAGATCCATCTTGCGCTAACGCCGCGTATGACGGGCGTGCATCCGTCGGGCAACGTCATTGCCGAGGTGCCGGGGCGTGATCCGAAAGCCGGCGTGGTGCTGATCGGCGGTCATCTCGATAGCTGGGATCTCGGGACCGGTGCGATCGACGATGCCGCCGGCTTGGCTATCACCACTGCAGCGGCCAAGCGCATCCTTGACGGCCCCAAGCCCAAGCGCACTATTCGACTTGTATGGTTCGGAGCGGAAGAGGAAGGCGGCTTTGGTGGCGACGCTTATGCGAAAGCCCACGGTGCCGAAAAGCATGCGCTGACCGCAGAAGCCGATTTTGGTGGCGATCGCGTTTGGCAATTCCGCACGCATTTCGCTGATCCCAAGGCCCCGCTGCTGGCCGAACTGACCACCGCACTCGGCGGGCTTGGCGTAGGCCCGGGATCATCACCCGCGCATGGCGGCACGGATATCGGGCCGATGGTTCAGCGCGGCACGCCGGTGATCGACCTAGAGCAGGACGGTACTCGCTATTTCGATATTCACCACACGGCTGACGACACGCTCGACAAGATTGATCGTGCGCAGCTGAATCAAGCCATCGATGCGTGGACCGCGATGCTGCGGGTGGTGGTCGACACAGCCGATCCCCTGGCGGCTTTGCCGCCTCAACCGCAGGAGAATTGATGTGGTTGGCGCGCGGATATGGGCGACGGCGCTGTTTGCATCGGCCTCTACCGTGGTCGCGCAAATTCCGGCCGATAATAGCGAAGTCCGTGCCGCATCGCAGGCGTTCGAACAAGCACAAGTCAATGCGGATCGTGCCACGCTCGAACGGTTGCTGGCACCCGATTTCCTGCTGGTGCGCGCCTCAGGACGCATCGGCGACAAGGCCGACTTCATCGCCGGCTTCACCGATCCTAAATCGAAGTTGCAGCCGTTCGAGATCGTCGACCGGCTCTTCGTACGGCCTACCGAAAATAGCGCGATCATCGGCGGCGAAGCGCGGGTCCGCGGCACCGACAATGGAAAGCCGTTCAGCGAGCATTTTCGCTATTCTGACTTTTGGGCGAAGCGCAACGGCGCTTGGGTAGTCGTCTATTCTCAGGTTACGCCTCTGCCCTGACTGGTGGCTGTCCGGATCCGGTGGTCGGGGTGCTTAGCGGCAGCCAAGAAGTTGGCACGACGTGCCAAATTCCTGTGAGATCTCCCACACCATCCGAAAGAGCGCTTGTAGTTCGGTGTAGAGCTCATCTGGCACGATCTCTGCAAAGCCTGTGGCAACGAGGGAATAGTCCCTCCTCGATGCAGGACAATATGATGATCAGCCCGGCCAAGCAGCAGCAGGATAATCTTCTCGGAATTTGTCACGCCCTTGGCGAAACGTTCGGCTTCAATCCGCTTTATCTGCGGCTCGCGCTCCTGCTGCCGCTGGTACTCGCGCCGCAGGTAACGCTGATAGCTTATGGTGCAGCGGGTGTGGCTGTGCTCGCCTCTAAATTGCTGGTTCGCAACCGGACGAAGCGGTCCCTTCCAATCCTCGCTGACGCGTAGAACCGCTCTTAACCGCGCGCCGATCAGCGCATGGCCGACAGCAAGCTGTCGATCGAAACGAAGGCGAAGGCGACCGAGCTATCCGCCACACCATAAGGCAGGAAGATCAGGTCGCCGTGCCGCATACCGCCGCAGCTGTAGACCACGTTGGGCACATAGCCTTCGCGATCTTCGTCAGCGGGCGACAGGAGCGGCTGGCTCATGCGGCCGATCACCTTGGAAGGATCCTCCTTGTCCAGCAGGATGGCGCCAACCGAATATTTACGCATCGCACCCACGCCGTGGGTGAGCAGCAGCCAGCCTTCATCCAGCTCGATCGGCGAACCGCAATTTCCCAGCTGCACCATTTCCCAGGTGAATTGCGGGGTCAGCAGCAGCTCGCCCTCGCCCCAGAAATCCAGCCGATCCGACCGGAGCAGGAACACATTCTCCCCGTCCTGCCGCCCGATCATCATATATTCGCCGCCCACCTTGCGCGGGAACAGCGCCATTCCCTTGTTACGCGCGGCCGGGCCGCCCATCGGCGACAGCGTGAAGGTGCGGAAGTCGCGCGTACGCAGCAATTCCGATCGGATGGCCGCGCCATTATAGGCGGTGTAGGTACCGATCCACTCGCGGCTGCCATCCTCATGGGTGAACTCGACCAGCCGCATATCCTCCAGTCCCTTGGACTGTGCTGCGGTCATCGGGAACAGGACCGTACCGGACAGTGAGCTGTCGGGATGGCGATGGACTTCGATCGCGCCATTGCCTGCCTCTCCCGCGCCGTCCGCAGCAGTCGCGAACGGAGGTTCCGGCATCAGCTCGACTACCGGGCCCGGGCCCAAAATGCCCTCGCGGAAGGATACAGAGGAAATATGCCCTTCGCCGACAGCGCGGAGCGACATGGCGATCCGAACGGCGCCGCGCGATAAGCCGCTCTGGTCCGGGTGCGGCACGACGCTGGGGTTCATCAGCGCCGCGGCGGCATAGCTATATTCGTGGCAGAAATAGGCGCCGATCAGCTGCTGCTTGATCTCCGAAATTTCGGCGGAGTTCAGGCCTAGCGCATGTTGGATCTGCGCATAGCGCCCCATGAAGACGGATCGGGTTTGCCAGTGCCGCGCTTCGAAATCGCGCAAAACCAGCTCCAGCTCGATCTCCGCCATTTCTTCGTCCAGCTCGAGCACCGACTCCACGATGCGGCGGACGCGGCCGGGCCGGCCCGCAGAATTGCTGGCCTCGATCGGAATATGGAAGGGACGCACCACAACCCGCGCAGGGTCCGCCGACAGGCGCAGTGGAGCGTGAATCACATCGAGCAAGCGGGCACCCCGGCGATTGTCTTAAAGCAGTGCCGGAACCCCCCGGCCTGGGACGGCCTTATTCCGGCACTGAGCAGGCAAATAAACCCCAATTCGACAGCGGCTCACCGCATCGGCGTCACGCGCGCAAATTATTTTGCACTTCTGCCGGACGGCTGTCCGCATTCGTTGCGGCCTTGGACATGGCCGCACAGGAGAATTGAAATGCCAGGATCGATTCGGCGCCCTGATTCAGGTTGACGCGATCACTCATCAAACCATCGAAACAGCCGCCATCGGCAACCGTCGCGATAGGCAGATTGAGGTCATTTTCCCCCAGATACCAGCCATGCGCACGCCAGGCTGCGTCGAGCCAACGTCCCTGACCGGTCAGCTGATGCGCAAACATCATCGCATCGACGGTTGCCCAGGCTTCCAAAGGCTGCTGATCGAACGGCAATGGATCGGCATAAGCGCGCCCAAAGCTGTCGCTGCCGACCGCCCGGAACTGACCTTCGCCATTGGTCTGCTTGACGTCCAGCCACTCGAGCGCGGCAAGGCCCTCTTCGATCATCGCGGCATCGCCAAGCACATCGCCGGCACGCAGCAGGGCTTCCGGCAGGCGGGCATTGTCGTACGCCAGAACCGATTCGAACCAGACCCAACCGTCCCTGCGCTCCTGCCGCAGCTGCTCGAGCAGCCGCGCGCCGAACTCACGGACCAACTGCCGTGCGATCGGATGATCGCGATGCTGGCGCAGCACGGCCTCCGCTCCCAATAATGCAAACGCCCACGTCCGAGGACTGCCAAGTTCCAGCGAATGGGGTGCGACCTGATTGAACAGGTTCAGCGCCCACCGCCGCATGTTCGGGTCACGCGCCTCCGCGGCAGTCGCGCCAATCGTCCAAAGCGACCTACCGAAGCTATCCTCCGATCCTTCGTCTTCCAGCCATTGCCGGTCGAAGCCCATGAAGTTCCGGAAACGACCGATATCGCCATTCCAGGCATGCTGGACGAACGCGCCGTAAATAGTGGCAAGCCGGTCGGCACGCTCCTCATCCTCGCCCTCGATCCGATGCATCAGCATCAGCGCGCGGCAATTATCATCGACGCAATAGCCATGGTTTCGGTCCGGCACGGCATAATTGGAATGCTGGATCATGCCGGTCGCGTCCGTCATGCGCTCGACCGCCTCTAACCGCGGCTTGACCGCAGTGCGCGACGGGGCCCGCGCGGCGCGGTGGATTCGCACCGGCCGCTTCGCGATCGCCTCTTCGCAGATCGTGACATAGGCCTGCGCCAGCGCGCTCCACAGCATCGAACGGCCGGCGGAATAAGCACGGTTGGCCATGTCGGCCAGACGCGTGGGATCGTCCAACAGCGTGATGATCTCTTCGGAGAAGCGGCGGCTGTCGCCGAACGGGACCAGCACGCCGGTGCCGCCGGCCAGCAGCTCCGCGGCATGCCAATAAGGCGTGGAGACGACTGGCTTCCCCAACGCCACCGAATAAGACAGCGTGCCGCTCGTGATCTGCGTCTCGGTCAGATAAGGCGTCACATAGACATCGGCCGCCTGCAGATAATCGAGCAAGGCTTCCTGATCGAGAAAGCCGTCGATGAAGCGCACGGAGCTGGCCACGCCCAGTTCCTCCGCCAGCGCCATCAGGCTCTCGCGATAGGCCTCGCCCTCGCGGGCGACGAGATGGGGATGCGTCGCGCCTAGCACGACATAGAGCGATTCCGGATGCGCGGCGACGATGGCGGGCATCGCGCGGATCATCGTTTCGATGCCCTTGTTCGGCGAGAGCAAACCGAAGGTCAGCAGAACGCGCCGGCCGGCGAAGCCGAAGCGGGCCTGCATGCTGTCGGCCGGGACGAAGGGGCGATCGGGCACGCCATGCGGTACGATCGCGATCTGGTGCGATGCGATGCCATGGACGCGCATCAGGATCTCGCGACCCTTCTGCGCCATCACGATCAACTTGGACGCGCGGCGGGCAAGCGCCTCGATCACTCCGCGCTGGTCTGCATTGGGATGCTCCAACACCGTATGCAATGTTACGACGACCGGCGCCTCGACCCGATCCAGCAGGCGAAGCAATAAGGCGCCAGCCGGACCACCAAAAATTCCATATTCATGCTGCACCAGCACGACATCGGCGCGGCTGTCGTTGATGCGCTGCGCCGCAGCGCGATAATCGGCCAATTCTTCCTGTCGGATCGAGCAGGTGACTTCTTCGCCATACGCGTAAGAGCCGCCGGGATCCGTCATGGCGTAAAGATCAAGATCAACCTTGGGGAAGGACGCATGCAACGCCTTGGCAACGTCGCGGGTGAAGGTTGCGATTCCGCACAACCGCGGCGGACTATTGCCGATCAATGCAATCCGCTTGATCCTGGTCGCGCCAATGGTCGATGCCATCTTGTCCTCTTTTCCGTCCGTAGCCCCACCTCAACTTAGGTCGCGCGGCGAATGCCGAACCGCTCCTTGAAGATGGTATTTATGAACAAATCTTCAACTACCAAAAGGTTGCAGCCGCGCTGCTGCGACGCAACAAAATGGGGCGGGACGGGTTTGGAGCACGCTAAATTCGGCGTTGACGGGCAAAACCCGTGCGCTAATGGAGCGGTCGGGACGGCATTCGGGCCGGGCCCGGAATAAATACGTGGAGCAGCTCGGATGAAGAAGGTTGTCTTTGTTCTCGCCGCTGCCGGCCTGATGTCTTTGGCCGCTTGCAGCAAGCAGACCCCGGCGGAAAACGCGACTGACGCGACCGCCAACGCGCTCGATAACGCGGGCGAGAACCTTGAGGATATGGCAGAGAACACGTCGAACGACACGGCTGCTGCCGCGCTCGACAACGCTGCTGACAACGCGCATGACGCCGCTGACGCGGTCGAAGCCAACAAGCAGTGATCTCGCCGCCTTCGGGTGGAAGATAGGAACGGGCGTCCGGCATCGGGCGCCCGTTTTCTTTTGTGCCGCGTCTCACGGGCGGCGTGACGCGCGCAAGGTCGCGCGCTAACGAGCATGGCGATGACAGGAAGCCAGCTCACCTTTTTTAACAGCCTCACCCGCAGTATGGAGCCGTTCGCGCCCAGCGATGGCGGCACGGCGCGCATCTATAGCTGCGGTCCCACCGTCTATAATTTCGCCCATCTCGGCAATTTGCGGGCGTACGTCTTCACCGACACGCTCCGCCGAACGCTGGTTCTGAAGGGCTATGCGGTCAATCACGTCATCAACATCACCGACGTGGGGCATCTTACCTCCGACGCAGACGCGGGCGAGGATAAGATGGAGCTGGCCGCCGCCGGTCTCGGCAAGGACATATGGGAGGTTGCCGCTTTCTATACAGCGGCCTTCAAGCAGAATCTTGCGGATCTCAACATCCTCGATCCCTCCCGCTGGTCGGTCGCTACCGACCATATTGCGGACATGATCGCCTTCGCCGAGCGGATCGCCCCGGCGCATTGCTATCAGATCGAGAGCGGACTCTACTTCGACGTGAAGACGGTGCCGGATTATGGCCGCTTGGCCCGTACCGTGTCGGACGAGGGCGAAAGCCGGATCGATCCCGTGTCAGGCAAGCGCAATCCGCAGGATTTCGCCATCTGGCGCAAATCGCCGCCGGGGGAGCAGCGCCAGATGGAATGGGAGTCGCCGTGGGGCCGCGGCGCACCGGGGTGGCATCTGGAATGTTCGGTGATGAGCTTGAAATATCTCGGGCCGGAACCGTTCGACATCCACACCGGCGGGATCGATCATCGCGAAATTCACCACCCGAATGAAATCGCGCAGAATCAGGCTTATTGCGGCTGCACCGCTGAACAGCCCGGCTTCACCGGCGCGCGCTTCTGGATGCATAACAACTTCCTGGTCGATCGTTCGGGAAAGATGTCCAAATCCGGTGGCGGGTTCACCACGCTACAGTCGCTGATCGATGCGGGCATACACCCCCTCGCCTACCGCTTGCTGTGCCTGACGGCGCATTATCGGTCGGAGCTGGAATTCAGTGCGGACGCCGTTACCGCGGCTCTCACGCGCCTCAAACGGTTGGTCATGGCCGTGGAGAAGATCGGGCCAGACGAGGGCACGGCCGATGCGCGATATTTGGCCCGGCTCGATGCTGCGCTTTCCGACGATCTGAACACGCCGATCGCCTTGGTGGCGCTCGAAGAGCTGCTTGCCGACCGCGCCGTGGTGCCGGCCGACCGGCGGGCAACCCTGATCGCATTCGATCAGGCACTGGGGCTCAACCTGGCCACCACGTCTCGCGTGGCGCTCCGCGTTCGCCCCGCGGGCGCAGCGGTGACCGCCGAGGAAATCGAGCAGCAGCTCGACGATCGCAAAGCCGCGCGTGCCGAGAAGGATTTCGCGCGCTCTGACATAATCCGCGATGGGCTGATCGCGCAGGGCGTCGAGGTGATGGACGGTGACCCGTTGCGATGGGATTGGCGCATCGCGCTCGGTACGGCGTAACAACTCAGCCTGCATCTGCCCCAAGTAGGCTTATCCTTGCCAAGCGGCGTCTCATCCGCGAAATGCGGGGTGAGGATTGATGACGATGGCAACGAATTGGACTCCCGAAAGCTGGCGCGACCATGAAGCGCGGCAGCTCCCCCATTATCCCGATCCGCAGGCGCTGGCCGCGGCAGAGGCAGAACTGGGCCGCTATCCGCCGCTGGTCTTTGCGGGCGAAGCGCGGGCGCTGACGGAGGACCTGGCAGAGGTTGCTGCGGGCAAGGCTTTCCTTTTGCAGGGCGGCGATTGCGCGGAAAGCTTCGCGGAATTCCATCCGAACAATATTCGCGACACGTTCCGCGTCATTTTGCAGATGGCGGTCGTGCTGACCTATGCATCCAAACTGCCGATCATCAAGGTCGGCCGGATGGCCGGCCAGTTCGCTAAGCCACGGTCTGCCGATATGGAGGAAGTGGGCGGCATCAGCCTCCCCTCGTACCGCGGTGACAACGTCAACGACATTGCGTTCACGCCGGAGAGTCGCACCCCTAATCCGGACCGGATGATCAAGGCGTACAGCCAATCGGCCGCGACCCTGAACCTGCTGCGCGCGTTCGCGCAGGGCGGCTATGCCAACCTCCAACAGGTCCATGCATGGACGCTGGATTTCATGGGGCGTTCGGCGTGGGCCGCCCAATACCAGCAGCTGGCCGATCGGATTGGCGAAGCGCTGAGCTTCATGGCGGCGTGCGGCGTCAATCCGGAAACTGTTCCGCAACTGCGCGGCACCAGCTTCTACACCAGCCACGAGGCGCTGCTGCTGCAGTATGAGCAGGCGCTGACGCGTCGCGACAGCCTGACGGGTGACTGGTACGATACCAGCGCGCACATGTTGTGGATCGGCGATCGCACGCGCTTCCTGGGGTCTGCGCACGTTGAATATCTACGCGGCGTGCGCAATCCGATCGGGATTAAATGTGGACCGAGCTTGGACGCCGATACGCTCCTTCGCCTGCTCGACACGCTCGATCCAGCGCGCCAGCCAGGCCGTATCACGCTGATCACCCGCTACGGCTATGACAAGATCGAAGCCGGGCTGCCGACCTTGGTCCGTGCGGTGAAGCGCGAGGGTCGTCCGGTTGTGTGGAGCTGCGATCCGATGCACGGGAACGTGGTGAAGGCGGCGAACGGGTTCAAAACGCGCCCGTTCGAGCGGATCCTGGCCGAGGTGCGCGGCTTCTTTGCAGTGCATCGCGCCGAAGGCACGCATGGCGGCGGCATTCATGCCGAGATGACGGGTCAGAATGTCACGGAATGCACCGGGGGCGCGATCGCCGTGACGGAGCAGGGCTTGGCTGATCGGTACCACACCCATTGCGACCCTCGTCTTAATGCAAGCCAGAGTATCGAGCTTGCCTTCCTGCTCGCCGAAATGCTCAACCAGGAAATGCGGGAACGTGAGCGGGCTGCTGCCTGATTGCTGTCAGTAAGTTGCTTGGGATTAATGGCCGGAACGTCGATTGCTGCCATATCGGCATCGTAAACGATGCGCTGATGCGCGCTTCGCCGATTATGGTTAAGGAAGACGGGTGACTGACCTAGCAGAATATGCGCTGTTCGGCATCAAAGGGCTGGACGACGTAACCAAGGGCCTCGCGCGGGCGCGGCTATTCCTGCTCGAAGGGTCTCCGGGCACGGGCAAGACGACGATCGCCACGCAATGGCTGATCGCCGGCGCGGCTGCCGGCGAGACTTGCCTTTATGTCACCCTATCGGAAACGGAAGCCGAGTTTCGCGCGGGCGCCGCATCGCATGGCTGGTCCCTTGAGGGTGTCGATATCTTCGAGCTGATACCGCCGGAAAGCCTGCTGGACGATGATCAGCAACAGAGCCTGCTTTACTCATCCGATTTGGAACTCGGCGAAACGACGAAGCGCATCTTCGAGCGGTTCGAGACGCTGAAGCCCAACCGCGTGGTGATCGACAGCCTCTCCGAAATCCGGCTTCTTGCGCAAAGCTCGTTGCGCTACCGACGTCAAATTCTTGCCCTTAAGCATTATTTCTCGCGTCATAATGCGACCGTGCTGATGCTCGACGACATGACGGCGGAAGCCAATGACCGGACGATGCATAGCATCGCGCACGGGGTGGTCCGGCTTGAAGAACTATCGCCCGATTATGGATCAGAACGCCGGCGGATGCGTGTGATCAAATATCGCGGCCAACGTTACAGAGGCGGGTATCACGACTTTGTGATCGACACCGGCGGTGCACGTGTTTTCCCCCGCCTGGTATCTGCGGAGCATAAAACACTTTTTTCCCGCGAGCCGATGCGCACGGGATCGCCGGAGTTGAATGCTTTGCTGGGCGGCGGCGTGGAACGCGGCTCCAGCGTTCTGATTCTCGGGCCTGCCGGTACCGGCAAATCGCTGCTCGCCCTTACCTTCATCGTGGCGGCGATGGAGCGCCAAGAAAAGGCGGCAATGTTCGTCTTCGATGAAGAGCTCGGTCTGTTGTTCGATCGCGCTCGCGGTCTCAATATCGATCTTCAAGCGTTTGTGGATGCAGGCAAATTGCTGATCGAGCAGGTCGATGCGGCGGAGTTGAGCCCCGGCGAATTTTCTGAGCGCGTACGCGCCTGCGTCGAGGTGCAGCAAGCCAGCACGGTCATAATTGATAGTTTGAACGGCTATCAGGCTGCGATGCCGGCGGAACAGGCGCTGATCCTGCACATGCATGAGCTGCTGCAATATCTTAACCGCCAGGGCGCATCGACTTTCCTGACGGTCGCGCAGCACGGCTTTGTCGGCGATATGAAGGCGCCGGTCGATGTGACCTACCTCGCGGACACGGTCATCCTGCTGCGCTATTTTGAGGCGCAAGCCCGGGTGCGCCGAGCTATTTCGGTGATCAAGAAACGCACCAGTGCGCATGAAGATACGATCCGCGAATTCAGGATCGACGCGTCCGGCGTAAGTTTGGGCCAGCCGCTGTTCAACTTCCACGGGGTCCTGCGCGGTGTGCCGACGCTCGTGGACAAGAGCGTGGCCGACGCGATTGTAGCGGATTGATACCGCATTTATCCGAACGCGCGTTGATCCTGGCGCCCCAGGGTCGCGACGCCGCCGTAGCCTCTGCCATGCTGGCGGAAAAAGGCTTCTCCAGCTTCGTTTGCGCGTCGATCGGGCAGCTGCGCGCCGAGCTTGTGGCCGGCGCCGGTTTCGGCCTCATCACGGAGGAGGCGCTGCGCGATGCAGACCTACACGCGCTGTCGGCCTGGATCGAGACGCAGCCGGAATGGTCGGATTTCCCTTTCATATTACTGACGCAGCGCGGCGGTGGACTGGAGCGCAACCCTGCGGCCGGTCGCTACCTTGCGATGCTGGGGAACGTCACCTTTCTGGAGCGCCCCTTCCACCCCACTACGTTGATCAGCCTTGCCCAGGCTGCCCGACGCGGGCGGCTGCGCCAGTATGAGGCGCGAGCACGGTTGGATCAGTTGCACGCTCTTGCCGCGGAACTGGAGCAGCGCGTCGAGGAGCGCACGCGGGAGCGCGAGTTGGCCGTCCAGCAGCTTCACGAAGCCCAGAAGCTGGAGACATTGGGGCAGCTCACCGGCGGCGTTGCGCACGATTTCAACAATCTGCTCACGCCGATCATTGGCGCGCTCGATCTGCTACAGCGGAAAGTTTCCGGCAACGATGCCCGCGTCGACCGGCTGATCGGCCATGCCTTGCAGTCGGGTGAGCGCGCAAAAACGCTGGTGCAGCGGCTGCTTGGCTTTGCGCGCCGCCAGGTGCTGCAGACCGGACCGGTGGATTTGTGCGAGCTGCTGGAGGGCATGCGCGATCTGATCGCCAGTTCGGCCGGCTCAACGATTGAACTTCGCCTGCATTGCTCCGCTGACGTGCCGCGTGCGCTGGCGGACCCAAATCAGCTGGAGCTCGCGATCCTGAACCTCTGCGTTAATGCGCGCGATGCCATGCCGAACGGCGGCATCCTCACCGTTGCGGCCGAGCAGGTACTGATCGATCCAGGCAGCGACAGCAAGTTGACTCCCGGCCTCTACGTGCGGCTCTCGGTTATCGATACGGGTATCGGGATGGATGCGCCGACCCTGGCGCGCGCAGTCGAGCCCTTTTTCTCGACCAAGGAAACCGGCCGCGGCACGGGGCTTGGCTTGTCGATGGTGCATGGGCTGGCTGGGCAATTGGGCGGCGCTTTCACCCTCTCGAGCAACCCAGGCAAGGGCACCCGAGCTGACTTCTTCCTGCCCGTCACCAACGAGCGCCGCGCGACCGTGCCCAGCCGTTCCGAACAGGCGCCTGCTCCGCAGACACGACGAATGACTATTCTGTTCGTGGATGATGAGGAACTCGTCCGCAAGGGCACCGCCGAGATGATGCGTGACCTGGGGCACGATATCATCGAGGCGAGCACCGGAGAGGAAGCGTTAGCTAAATTGGACGCTGGTCTCGAACTTGATGCGGTTATCACCGACTATAAGATGCCGCGGATGGACGGCGGCGAGCTCGCCCGCCGGATACGGCGGGAACGACCGATGCTGCCGATCCTGCTAGTGACCGGCTATACCGGGGCATCAGAACCGGTGCTGGGTCTTCCCGTTCTCAACAAGCCCTTCAATCTGATCGAACTGGCCGAGGCGCTCAACCGTTTGGGTAACAGCGACGATAATGTCATATCCCTGCAAGGACATCGCGAACGCCGCGCGCCGCGGTGACCCCTTTGGTGGGGCTTTGTTCAGGCAGGGGACATGCGCTGTGCGCTTAATTCCCGCCAAGAAGGATGATAATGAAGATCTTCCGTCCGGCCCTGTTCCTGATGATCGCGGTGGCGACGCCACTGCTGGCCCAGTCACAACCTCAGCAAACTGAGGCGCCTTTTTTCTCGGGTACGATACCGGCCGACCCGTCGGTTCCGGGCACCGTCCGCCTCACGCCGGAGGAGCGGGAGGCGGCGCTGGAATATGGCGCGTCGCATCCCGCTCGCCCGATCGATGACAACGGCATTGCCCCGGATGGCCGCATCCATGGCGAGGTCGGCGTGGCGGTCGGCACGGGTGGCTATCGATCGACCTATGGAAGCGCGGTCGTGCCGCTCGGCGACACCGGCGCCGCCGCTTTCTCCTTTCAGACGGATCGGAGTAACTTCAGACGGCGCGACTTCCGGCCTGATCAATAAGGCCGGTTTACCGCCGCGAGGGTTCGCTCACCTGTTGCTGACATCTTCCGGAAGGAAGGAGAACAACGATGTGCGGATCGACGCCGGCGCGCCGGGCTTAAACCACATCGTGTCCTGGATGTGGCTGGCAGTGATGTAGATGCGGCCGTCGGGCCCCTCCGAGAATGTATCCGGCCAACGTAGCCGCCGATCGATCAGGACTGTCTCGGTTCGATCCCCGTCCAGCCGCGTAATTGAATAATCCGTCGGCGATGTCAGGTAGAGGACCTCGTCGCGGCTTAGCCATAAGCCGTCGGCCACGTGGGTTTGCGCCACCCTTTCGACCGCGGCGCTTCGATCCTCCTCAGATACGTCCCGCCGCAGTTTTGCGGTTGCGATAGAATAGAGGGTTTCGCCCGTAAGGGCCTGGTAAAACAAAGTCTTCCCATCGTTCGATAAGGCTATCCCGTCAGCGGAGAACATCGGCTGACGCCCGTCAGGCCGGACGAGCTGCTTTCCATCGATCCGTACCTCGACACTCTTGTCCACCTGCGTCGAGACATGACCGTCCAGCGCGCGCCAACTCTCGCCGCTGGCGAGGTTCACGACGATGATCGCGCCGCGGGTTCCGCTGTCGGTGATATAACCAAGCTTCCCATCGGGCGAGAAGCGGATGTCGTTGAGGTAACTGCCTTGGAGCGCGACATCTTCGGGGATCGGGATGATCTTGGTTACGCGATCACGCGCCAGATCGATCTTCACCAACTTAGGAGCGCCTGGCAATATCTTCTCATTGCCGGGTGCGCCGGGATCGAGCACCCACAGGTTGCCACGCCGATCGGGAACGATCGACTGAACGCACACGAAATGTTTTTCGACCGGCATCTTGCCGGCCTTCGCATTGCGCCAGCTATTCCATTCGGCATTGGGATATGGTCGCACGCCACCGTCCGGCATCAACTCTCCCACCGAGATAGGGGCGTCGTCGGTCCATCGCGGAAAATTGACGAAGATGCGGCCGTCGTCGGTAGCCGCGACGCCTGTTACCTGATGATCGAAGTCGGCGATCCACTCCAGCGGCCGCCGCACGCGCGCAAGCGCGGCGCTGCCGGCAAAGCCGCCAGCGATCGCGAGGCCGACACCTAATCCGCCCCAGGCCAAAAGCCTCTTCCTCACGGTCTTAACTCCTTGATCTACCGAGCGACTTCAGCCGCATTCCACATAGGAAAAACAGAAAGGCGGCCGATCGGTTCAGGCGACGGCCGAACTTTTCGGCGGACGACGCAATATATGCGTCGGATCACAAGCGCTTACAGCACGCCGGGAAAAGCGCCTCCGTCGATCAGGATATTCTGCCCCGTGATATAGCCCGCGTGGACCGAACACAGAAAGGCACAGGCGGCGCCGAATTCGTCCGGCTGCCCAAGCCGCTTGGCGGGAATGGTCTGCATCCGCTGGTTGGCAACGTCCTCACGGCTGCTCCCCGTCTCTGCCGCTCGCTTGGCGTTGAGCGCGTGAATACGTGCAGTGTCGAAAGCGCCCGGCAAGAGCCCGTTGATCGTCACATTGGCATAGGCAATCTGCCGGGCTACGCCGGCCAGAAAGCCGGTCAGGCCCAGCCGTGCGCCACTAGAAAGATCGAGCCCTGCCAGCGGCATCTTGACCGAGCCGGAGGTAATGTTGACGATCCGCCCGAACCGGCGCTCGATCATGCCCGGAATGACTGCCTGGGCCAGCAGGATCGGCGTGATCATATTCGCCTCGATCCCCGTCAGAAGCTTGCCACGATCGAGCGTCAGAAAATCCGCCGCCGGCGGTCCGCCATTGTTGTTGACCAGGATGTCGATCTCGCCCGCGGCGGCCAAAAGCGCCTCCCGCCCGTCGTCCGTCCCGACGTCGGCCGCCACTGGAATAATCTGGGCGCCGGTTGTCTCGGCAATTTCCTCGGCAGCCCGCTGCAGGCGTTCCGCATCGCGCCCGTTGATAATCACGCGAGCCCCTGCCGCCGCCAATGCGGTGGCACAGCCGCGGCCCAATCCCTGGCTCGATGCACATACGAGCGCTGTTTTGCCGCTGATCCCAAGGTCCATGTCGTTCTCCGGTACGCAGGATGAGGACCGGGCCTACAACAACTCCCCTGCCCGCGCGCGCTCGAACTCTGCTGGATCATGGGCGCACACGATGTTGAGCTCGCGCGATCGCTCCACCGAGAGCGAGCGCAACCGGGCCTGATTGTCTAGCCGGGCTGCTCGATCGACTTCCATCATGTTCTGATAGGCGCGTAAGCCCGGGGTGCAGCGCCGCGTCGCCTGGCGCATCTCGCCCCGGTAGAAATAGGCGTCCCCCGCGTGGAGCAGCCAGCCCGTGCCGGTCCGGATCGCGACGCCGGCATGGCCCCAGGTGTGGCCCGGCAGCGCAACCAGCAATATCTCGGGCGGCAGCCCATCAAGGTCGCGAACCGCATCGAAACCGAACCAGCGCTCGCCCTGCGCACCATAGGTCCGCCAGTTATTAAGCTGATCATATTGCGAAGGGCGGTAGCGGTTGCGCAGGACGAAGCCGCGGCGCGGGCCGCTCGCGCTGTCATATTCCTTCTGCATCACGTGAACGGCAGCGTTCGGAAAATCCTCAAGGCCGCCGGCATGGTCGAAATCGAGATGAGTCAGGACGATGTGCCGCACATCGCTGGCGTGAAAGCCTAATGCCTCGATCTGTCGGATCGCGGTCTCGTCTTCGCGCAGGCGGATGTTGAGCAAGCCGCGCATAAAGCGCGTGATGCGGGGATGCGGCTTACGATGCGGATGATCGACATCCTTCAGGTCATAGCCGGTGTCGACCAGCACCAGGCCATGGCGATTGGTTTCGATGAGAAGGCAATGGCAGACCAGCCGCCCGGTAAGGCCCAGGCTTCGTCCGTCGAACAGCGCGCCCCCGATCGGGCAGTCGGTGCCGCAATTCAGATGGTGGATACGCATTGCCGTCTCCCGCATGCCACCTGGGACGATGGGCATGCCACAGAAAACGGGCGTAAAATCAGACAGTTCCTCCCAACATAAGTTGGGAAAGAAGACGGGCGACGGCAACCAAGCACCGCCGCCCGCTTCATTTAGGCCAAGGCGAATAGTCGGTTAGAACTTGCCCGATACCGAGACACCGATGATCCGCGGGTCGTTGTAAACCGCAGCCATATAATTCTCGATCACGCCCTTCAGATTCTTCTCGTTTGTGATGTTGCGCGCGAAAATGGCGATCTCATAGGCACCGTTATTGCCGCTATAGCCGATCTTTGCGCCACCTTCGAAATTCCCCTTCGAGGTGAACTCCTTGGTCTTGTACAGGACGTAGCTGGTATAGCCCTGCACGTTCCAGTCGGTCGCCACGAAGATCTTGCCCGTCTCGCTGATCGGCAGGTCATAGCGTGCGGCGAAGTTGAGGTTATATTTTGGCGCCTGCGGCAAGGGATTGCCGTTGATCTGCGCGAAGTAGGTGGTGCCAGTGCCGGTGCCCCGCGTGATCAGCGGATCCTCCACGGTGCAGACCAGGACGCCGTTCAGGCTGCATGCCTGGGCGAAGACATTCTTGTCGTCGATCCGGCTGTGCAGATAGCTGGCGCCCGCGGTCAGGGTCAGGTTGCGCACCGGCCGCAGCTCGATATCGCCTTCCAGACCATAGGCCTTTGCCTTGTCCGCGTTGAACAGCACGCCATTGCCGTTGCTGTCATTGCCGTTCAGCTGGATGTCCTTGACCGTGTAGGCGAAGGCTGTCGCGTTGAAGCGCAGGCGATTGTCCCACAGGCTGCTCTTGAAGCCTGCCTCGAACGACGTGTTCTTTTCTGAATTCGCGGTGGTGAAATCCGCGTTGAACACGGCCGAGCGACCTTGGATGGTCGGCCCGCGGAAGCCGCGTGCGGCGCGGGCATAGACGCTGACGTTCGGGTCGATCTGATAGAGCAGGCTCGCATCCCAGCTCGGCTCCTTGTCCGACAGGCGCACATAGCGACGACCGGTATAGGTTACGGCGCCGGCAGCGGTGTCGGCCGTCTTGAGGAGACGTGTGCTCTTCGTGTCCTTGGTTTCCCGCGCGCCCGCCGTGATCGTCAGCTTGTCGGTAAGGGCATAGCTGACCTGCCCGAAGATGCCCCACGACGTGTTGATGTTATGCAGCCGCACCCAATTGTTCGGGTTGCGCGCGGCGGTCGTCAGGAAATAGCCACGCTGGTAGAAATCGGTCGTGTCACGGCTGTCAAAGTAGATGCCGCCGACCTGCCACTTGAAGCGGCTCTCGCCGTTGCTGGCGAGGCGCACTTCCTGCGTCCACTGATCGAGATCGCGAATCTGGCCCTGGGATTCGCCAAAGCCGTTGGGCACCCCGTTGAAAGGGAAGTTCGCGGCCGCGCCACCGTCCGTGTCGCCCCGGCTATAACCGGACGTGGTTTCGTAGCCGGTGATCGACGTTAGCGTCGCAAAGTCGAAATCGTAAGAGATGTGTGCCGATGCGCCATAGGTCTTGTAAGCCTGCGGATTGTTCTGCGCTTCGTCATAGGCGACCTCGTTGCGCGGCCCGATAGGCTTGTTCGAACCCTTGCGGAGATAGCCGCGCTCGAACAGGGTCGCGGTGCCGTCATAATCGCGGGCATGGCCCGAAAGCAGGACCGACAGCTTGTCCGTAGGCGTGAACAGCAATTGCAGGCGCACGTCGCGCTCATTGAAGCCGCCCATGGCGTTCTTCTTGGGCGTGACCGTCCCGTCTGCGCTCGCGCCGTTGAACGTGTTGTCGACGTAATCGTCGCGATGTTGATACAGAGCCGAAAGGCGGAAGGCGACCTTGTCGGCGACGAGCGGGCCACCGACCCCGCCATCGAAGGTGACGGTGTTGTAGCTGCCATACGATGCTTGGCCCTGCCCCTCGAAGGTCTGGGTTGGGCGATTGGTGTCGAACTTGATGATGCCGGCAGTCGTGTTGCGGCCGAACAGCGAACCCTGCGGGCCGCGCAAGACTTCAACCTGGCCGACGTCGAACACCGGGTTCGACTTCAGCACCACATGCTCGAGAACGATATCGTCCTGGATGATCGATACCGGCTGCGAGGCGCCCAGATAGAAATCGATGTTGCCGAGGCCGCGAATGTAGAAGCGCGGGAAGATGCGGCCCGTGGTCGATTCGATATACAAGCTCGGCACGCGGCCAGACAGCGAGAGCAATGTATCATCGCCGCCCGACGTGAAGGTGCGCTGGTCGGCACCGCTGATCACGCCTACCGATACCGGAACGTTCTGCAGATTCTCCGAACGGCGCTGCGCCGTGACGGTGATTTCCCCAAGATCGTCGCTGGCCGCTGCAGCCGTGGCCGCAGGCGCGTCCTGCGCGGCAGCTGCGGTGGCAAACAGAATAGCACCGATCGACGCGCTCAGGGCGAGCGCGGATTTCTTGACTACGAAGCTCAAACAAATTCCCCTTAGGTCGTGAAATGAGGCGGGTGCGTTTCGCATCCCACCCGACATGTTCCTCTCGCTGTCATTGGGGCCGACCGATCCGGTTCTTGCCCGAGATTGCCGTAGGAAGCGATTGTGTCGCGTTCGTGACACCGGCACACGCAATCGATGCAAACCGGCAACACTCCGGTGGTGATCGAAGTCAGCCTTCGATCAGATCCAGATAGGCGACGACGTCGTTGCTTGTCTGCAAATACAATCCAGGCTGCATGTCTTCCGGCTGTGCTGCCGCCGCCGCCAAAGCTTCGGCAAGAGAGCCGTAGAGCAAAGTTGTCGCAACCCCACCTTCATCATCAAGGTGATATAGCCGGACCGCGACGTCGTTGGAGATGGTGCGCATCGCTTTAGCGTAGCCGCGCGATCAGCCCGGTGGCGGCCGCTGGCGCGCGCACCTTGGCGCCGTTGATCATGAAGACGAACACATCGCGCGGCTGCTCCCGCTCTTGGGCGGGGGGCACGATATAGGAATAGCCGCCCGGAGCGGTGCCGTCGGCCCACGCCCGGGCGGTTTTCGCCCATCGGTCGAGGTCCTGCGGCGGATAGCCGGTCATCTCCTCCTCCCGCTGGTTCTGCAGGCGGGCATAGACGAAATCCGCGGTCAGATCCGCAAATTGCGGATATTTGTCCTCATCATCCGCAAAGACGATCGCCACGCCGGCCGTGCGGGCGAGCTCAAGCAGCGCCGGATTGCGAAAGCTTTCGTGCCGCGGCTCGATCGCGTGGCGCAGCGGGACGCCGCCAACGCTCTTCGGCAGCAGGGCAAGGAAGCCGGCAAGATCATCGGGATCGAACTGCTTGGTGGCGGCGAACTGCCACAAGATCGGTCCGAGCTTAGGCCCTAATTCCGCCAAGCCCTGGTTGAGGAACTTGTCGATCGACTCCCCCGCCTCGCTCAGGACCCGCCGGTTCACGCAAAAGCGCGAGGCCTTGATCGCGAAGACGAAGTCGTCCGGGGTCCGCTTCGCCCAGTCCGCCCACGTCGCCGGCTTTTGCGTCGAGTAGAAAGTGCCGTTGATCTCGATCGCGGTGAGCTGGCTGGATGCATATTCCAGTTCGCGCGCCTTCGGCCAGCCTTCCGGATAGAAGAGGCCTCGCCAGGGTTCGAAGGTCCAGCCACCAATGCCAACCCTGATGCGTCCGCCCATGCCCATCATCCTTCACCCACATTGTACGGCGTCTTAGCCGATCACCTCGGCAAATGCCCGCGGATCGACATTGGAGCCCGAACAGACGAGCACCGTGTCGCCATCGATCGGTGGCAGCTTGCCCGCCAGCCACGCCGCCAAAGCGACGGCGCCACCCGGCTCCACCACCAGCCCCTGCGCGAATGCGTAGCGCATCGCCACGCGGATCTCCTCTTCCGCAACTGAAAGACCGCGCGCCCCGGCCGCCGCCAATGCCGAGAATGTTCGCTCCGCAACGCGCTTGGTCTGCAGGGCGTCGCACGAAGTGACAGGCGCATCGTCGGCAACGGGCACGATCTCTCCCAATGCGAGCGAGCGTGTCATGTCGTCCCAGCCTTCCGGCTCGACCACGATGATCTCTGCCTCAGGCAATGCCAGCGCGATCCCCGCTGACAGGCCACCGCCACCACAGGGTATCGCGACCCGCGCTGGGCTTCGACCCAGCTGCTCCGCCATCTCGATCCCCGTCGTGCCCTGCCCCTCGATAACGTCGACATCGTCGAAAGAGGGCACCAGCACGGCGCCCTTCTGCGCCGCCAGATCGGCCGCAATCTGCTCGCGGCTTTCGCGGTGCCGATCATATGTCACGATATCGGCCCCCAAGGCCTTGGTGGCCTGCAGCTTCACCGCCGGCGCGTCCGCAGGCATCACGATCACCGCAGGCATGCCAAGGATCCGCGCGGCGCGCGCCACCCCCTGCGCATGGTTGCCCGAGGAAAAGGCGACCACGCCCGCAGCGCGCTGCTCCTCCGGTATCTGGGCGAGGCGGTTATAGGCGCCGCGCAGCTTGAAGGCCCCACCCAGCTGCAGCGACTCAGCCTTGATCCAGATGCCGCCTGCCGCGGACGGAAGCGGGAGCAAGGGTGTGCGCGTCGCCACATTGGCCACCCGATCGACCGCCGCTAAAATCCCGTCGCGGGAGGGCGCGCGAACCTCACTATAACTCTGAAAACTCACGGTTTATCCTATCGAAAAGCTGGGGCCGGATTTCTTCTGCGATTGAAACTTTACATGGGGGGTACCCACTCCTATGTAGCGCGTCCGCTGCCCCATGGGACTTCCACCGCAAGGCAGTTTTTTTCAACTGTTGACCGCAGGTTCGCCTGCGGCACTGGAGGTCCCTTGAATTGCACAAGCAACATAACGCGCTGGGGCTAGCGGCCACCCCGAACAAGGCTCCGACGAGCCTTGAAATCGCTAACGGGCGTCCGGTCCAGCCGGTCACGCTCATCCGTCCGCACGCTGCGCACCGCGCTGCCCGCTTCTTCGTGGAGAAGTTCAAGGGCCGCTCGCTCTACGCCGTGAAGGCGAATCCCTCGCCGGATCTGATCCGGCAATTGTGGGACAGCGGTATCACCCATTTCGACGTGGCTTCGATCGCGGAAGTGCGCCTTGTGGCGCAGATCGCGCCACGTGCGACTCTATGCTTCATGCACCCGGTCAAGGCCGAGGAAGCGATCCGCGAAGCCTATTTCGATCATGGCGTCCGCACCTTCTCGCTGGATTCGATCGAGGAGTTGGACAAGATCATGCGCGCCACTGATCAGGCGACCGACCTGACCCTGTGCGTGCGCCTGCGGGTGCCGTCCGACTATGCCAAGCTCAGCCTGGCATCGAAGTTCGGTGCGGAGCCGGGCGAGACCAAGGCGCTGCTGTTTGCGGCTCGTCAGGCCGCGGATGCGCTTGGCATCTGCTTCCATGTCGGCAGCCAGACGATGTCACCCTCTGCCTATGTCAACGCGCTTGGCCGCGTTCGCAACGCGATCGTCGAGGCGGCCGTGACGGTGGACGTGATCGATGTCGGCGGCGGCTTTCCGTCCATCTATCCGGGCATGGAGCCGGCGCCGCTCGAGGCCTATTTCGACGCCATCCACGATGCGTTCGAGGCGCTGCCGATCTCCTATTCGGCCGAATTGTGGGCGGAGCCGGGTCGTGCACTGTGCGCCGAATATGCGAGCCTGCTCGTTCGGGTCGAAAAGCGCCGCGGCGACCAGCTGTACATCAACGACGGTGCCTATGGCGCCTTGTTCGATGCCGCGCATGTCGGTTGGCGTTTTCCGGTCGAGCTGGTGCGTGAGGAAATTTCGGGCACCAAGGACATGGCGTTCAGCTTCTATGGGCCGACCTGTGACGATATCGATCATATGGCCGGGCCGTTCATGCTGCCGGCCGACGTCCAGGCTGGCGATTATATCGAGATCGGCATGCTCGGTGCCTATGGCAGCGCGATGCGGACCGGCTTCAACGGCTTCACTGCCGGTGAGACCGTCGTGATGGACGATGAGCCGATGGCCAGCGCCTATATGGATGCGCTGCCGGAGCGTGTACGTTCCTCGAACGTCGTCACGCTGTAACACGTAAGGGCGATTGCGTTTCGAAGGTCGGGCGGTGATCCGTCCGGCCTTCGCTTTCGGGTTTCCGCGTCCCCACAACGACGTCGGTTCATATGTGCACGGGGATTTCCCATGAACGTACCTGTCAACGACACCCGCAAGGCGGAGCTGCTCTCCACTACCGTCGAGCATATCGACATCCGCAGCTACGATGCCCGTCCGATCATCGATGCCATGGGCAAGATGAGCTTCACCAGCCGCGATCTGGCGCGTGCGACCGGCATCTATAACGACATGCTGGCCGACAAGGATTGCACCATCTTCCTGGTGATCGCAGGTTCGACCTCGGCCGGCGGCTGCATGGACGCCTATGCCGAACTTGTCCGCTCGAACATGGTCGACGGCATCATCGCCACCGGCGCGACCATCGTCGACATGGATTTCTTCGAGGGCCTGGGCCACAAGCATTTCCAGGCGCTGGAAGTGCCGGACGACGATACGCTGCGTTCGCTGCTGATCGACCGTATCTACGACACCTATATCGACGAGGAAGACCTCCAGCACGTCGACCACACGATCTTCGAGATCGCTGAATCGCTCGAGCCCAAGGCCTATTCGTCGCGCGCCTTCATCCGTGAGATGGGCAAATATCTGGTCGAGCACGGCAAGAAGGAGAACAGCCTGGTCAAGCTCGCCTACGAGCATGACGTGCCGATCTTCTGCCCGGCGTTCACGGACTCCTCGGCAGGCTTCGGCCTCGTCAAGCATCAGGTCGATTCGATGAAGGCGGGCAAGCCCTACCTGACGATCGATTCGATCGCCGACTTCCGCGAACTGACTGACATCAAGATCAAGGCCGGCGTCACCGGCCTGCTCATGATCGGCGGCGGCGTGCCGAAGAACTTCACACAGGACACCGTCGTGTGCGCCGAAATCCTCGGCCACGAGGACGTCGAAGTGCACAAGTACGCGATCCAGATCACCGTTGCCGACGTACGCGACGGTGCCTGCTCATCCTCGACGCTGCAGGAAGCGGCGAGCTGGGGCAAGGTGAACACGGCGATCGAGCAGATGGTGTTCGCAGAGGCCGGCTCGGTCGTGCCGCTACTGGCATCCGACGCCTATCATCGCGGCCATTGGAAGAACCGCGAGAAGCGTGGTTGGGCGAAGCTGTTCGCTTAATCCGAACCTGTGGCAATGGGGCGAGTTGGATTACTGGTCCACTCGCTCCATGAGCCCGGATAAAGTTGCGAGCCGGTCAGACCGGCTATTTCCATTGCCAGCAGATTATGGGTTGCGGTCACGCCCGATCCGCATTGGTGCACCACCTGCTCCGGCCCGGCATCCCCCAGGATTGCCGCGAATTCCCGCCGCAGTTCCTCTGCCGGTTTGAACCGGCTGTCCCCATCCATATTGCGCTGATAGAAGCGGTTGGCGGCGCCCGGTATATGGCCGGATGTGGCGTCGAGCGGATGCGGCTGGCCGGCAAAACGCTCGGGCGTACGCGCATCGATCAGCAACGCTTCGCCGCTACCAAGATTTGCTTGGATCGCGCGCACGTCTACCGCACCCATCGCCGGGTCCGCCGACATCCGGAACGTCCCGGTCGCCCGCACAGGCTCTTCTCCCGTCACCAACGTTTTGCCGGCGGCTGTCCAGGCGGCGAGGCCACCATCGAGGACGGCGACATCGCGGTGGCCTGCCCAACGCAGCATCCACCAGAGACGCGACGCATAGAAGCCGCCCGATGTGTCGTATCCGACGACCTGTAGGCCGTCGCTTACCCCCAGTGCCGCCATACGCGCCGCAAAAGCCGCACGGTCGGGCAAAGGGTGGCGACCATTATGGCCATCGGGCGTGCCGGACAGGTCCTGCTCCAGATCGATATAGAACGCACCGGGTATGTGGCCTTGCAGATAGGCTGACCGGCCTGCGTGAACATCCGTCAGGTCGAACCGGCAATCGAATAGGATGGCACGGCCCTGTTCGATCAAGTCCGCCAAGGCGTCGACATCGATCAACGTCTGATAGGTCATGCATCCTCCCCTGCCCGGCCGAGCAGCCGGCGTGCCTGGGCCAGATGCGGGGCATCGACCATCTTCCCGTCCACCGCTAGTACCCCCGCGTCGGGTTGCGCCGTAAATGCCGCGACGATCGCGAGCGCTGCCGTAACCTCCGCCTCGCTTGGAGTGAAAGCGGCATTGATCGGGGCGACCTGATCGGGATGGATCGCCATCATACCGCTAAAACCGTCCCGTGCGCCGCGGGCGGCATAGGCCGACAAACCCTCCAAATCCCGAAACGCCGGATAGACTGTCTCGATCGCGGCGACATGCGCGGCATGCGCAGCGAACAGAGCAAGCGAGCGCACCGTCTCCAGCGGCGCGGTATAACGCCCGTCCGGCTCCCGCGCCGCGGTCGCGCCGATCGCGGCGGGCAGATCCTCCGCGCCCCAGGTCAAACCGATCAGCCGATCGGCAACCTCGCCATAGCTACCCAGCTGGAAAAGGGCCGCTGGCGTTTCGGTCGCGATTGGCAGAATGGGAAGGTCTGTGCGGTGTGCGATCGCCCCGATGCTTGCGGCGCCTTCCGCCTTGGGCAGCATGATCCCGTCGGCCCGCACACCCTGCAGCGCCTCCAGGTCGGCATCGATGAAAGGACTGCTCAAGGGGTTCACCCGCACCAAAACTGAAAGCGGGCGGTTGCTCGACAGAAAGGATCGGACTGCCGCGCGCGCCGCAGCCTTGCGCCCCAGTGCGACCGAATCCTCCAGATCGAGGATCAGCGCGTCCGCGCCTGACGCCAGCGCCTTCTCCATGCGGTCTGGCCGATCGCCCGGCACGAACAGGAGCGAGCGCAGCCGCATCAGGCGGGCTTTCCCTGGATCAACGCCATGCGCAGGCAGGAGCAGACGATCTCGTCCCGCTGGTTAAGCGCGCGATGTTCGAACGTGACGATGCCGGCGCCCGGGCGCGACTTGCTCGGCTTGAGCGCGACCACGTCGGTCGCGACGCGGATCGTGTCGCCCAAGAACACCGGCTTGGGCATTACGAGCTTGTCGTAGCCCAGATTGGCCAGCAGCGTGCCCAGCGTCGTCTCGCCGACCGACAGCCCGACCATCAGCGCGAACGTAAAGGTGCCGTTGACCAGGATCTGGCCGAACTCGCTCGCCTTCGCTGCCTCGGCATCAATGTGCAGCGGCTGCGGATTGTGCGTCATTGTCGAAAAAAGGAGGTTGTCTGTTTCGGTTACCGTCCGACGGATCGGATGCTCGATCCTGTCGCCGATCTGCCACTCGTCGAAATAGCGCCCTGCCATTACGCGTCCTCGCGCTCGATGCGCACCAGCACGGTGCCCTCGCTTACCTGCGCGCCCGCTCGGGCGGAAAGTTCGCCGACCGTGCCTGCGAAAGGTGCGATCAGGGCCTGTTCCATCTTCATCGCCTCCAGCACCACCAGACGTTGTCCGGCTTCGACCTTCATACCCTGGTGCACCTCTACGGAAACGATCCGGCCGGGCATGGGGGCGCTGACCGCGCCGGACCCTATCGCACCATCGCGACACGCGCGCGGAACATAGGCTGACGTCACATAGGCAGCGCCGTCCTCGAACAGGATCGTTGATGTGTCGCTTCGCGTCGCGCCGAAATGCTGGAGACGCGTATCATCTTCCGCAAGCAGATCGAAGGTGACCTCACGGAAGCTGCCGTCGACGTCCAGCCGGACGCGTTGATCCGGCGGCCGGTTGAGCCGAAATCCCAGGAGGCCGGCGAAACGCGCAAAGGCAGGCTCGCCCAGTCTGGCTGGAGCGACGCCGCTGTCGAAGACGGCTGCGCTTGCGGCGACCTGAAGCAAATCCTCACTTGGCTCAGGCGCGGCAACCAGCGCGTCCCCAAGTTCGGCGATGGTATTGGTCGTCATTTTCCCTGCCTGAAAAGGCGGGCTCTCCAAGATGCGTACCAGAAACCAGGCGTTGGTCTTCACCGGCTCGCATTGAACGTCGGCGCAGGCCGCCGCCAGATCCGCAATGGCGTCGTCGCGAGCTGGGCCGTGCGCGATCAGCTTGGCGATCATGGGATCATAGAAGGAAGACACTTCGCCGCCCTCCTCAACGCCGCTGTCGCACCGTATGTCAGCAGGTAGCACGAGATGATCGATAGGGCCGATCGATGGCATGAAGTTGCGCGCCGGATCTTCGGCATAGAGCCGCGCTTCCATCGCCCAGCCGTTAATCGAGAGTTCCTCCTGCCGCTTCGGCAAAGGCTCGCCGCTGGCGACGCGAAGCTGCCACTCGACCAGGTCCTGCCCCGTAATCTCCTCGGTGACGGGATGCTCGACCTGTAGCCGGGTGTTCATCTCCATGAACCAGATGCGGTCGGCGCGCAGCCCTTCGGAGGCGTCGGCGATGAACTCGATCGTGCCTGCGCCGACATAATCGACCGCCTTGGCCGCCTTTACCGCGGCGGCGCAGATCGCCTCCCGTGTCGCCCCATCCATGCCCGGCGCGGGCGCTTCCTCGATCACTTTCTGGTGGCGGCGCTGCAGCGAGCAGTCGCGCTCGAACAGATGCACGACATTGCCGTGCATATCGCCGAACACCTGCACCTCGATATGCCGCGGATTGAGGATATACTTTTCCAGCAGCACGCGATCGTCGCCGAAGGAGGACGCGGCCTCACGCCGACACGAGGCGAGCGCATCGGAAAAGTCGCCGGACCTTTCCACGCGGCGCATTCCCTTCCCGCCGCCGCCGGCGACGGCCTTGATCAAGACAGGATACCCGATCGCGTCCGCCTCAGCGTGCAAACGCTCTGTCGACTGATCTTCGCCCAGATAGCCAGGCGTTACCGGCACATCGGCTTCACTCATCAGAGCCTTGGCAGCATCCTTCAGCCCCATAGCGCGGATCGCCGCGGGTGGCGCGCCGACCCACACCAGTCCGGCCGCGATGACGGCTTCTGCGAAGTCCGCATTTTCCGACAGGAAGCCATAGCCGGGGTGGATCGCCTCCGCCCCGGTTTGCCGCGCCGCCGCCAGGATCTTGGCCTGGTCCAGGTAGCTTTCCCGTGCAGGCGCGGGTCCGATGCAGACCGCATCATCCGCCTCCCGCACGAACGGCATGGCCGCATCGACCTCCGAATATACGGCGATCGTGCGAACCCCCAAGGCGCGCGCCGTCCGCATGATCCGCCGGGCGATTTCACCGCGGTTGGCGATAAGAAGGGATTGGATCATCGGCCGCCTAGATCAGGATGGAAATGGAATTGCCGAAATTGTGCAGCAATATGGGGAGGAGAACGCTTCCTGTACGTTCGCGCAGCCACACCAGGATCAGCGCTGGCCCCGCAGTCAACGCCATCGCCATAGGCTCGAAATGGAACGCACCATGCGAGTAGCCAAAGGCGTGCGCCAATCCGAACAAGGCGCAAGACAGGATCCCGCCCCACCCCAATTGGACGCCCAGGACGTTCGCACGCGCCCGGAAAGCTTCGTTCAGCGCGAGCAAGAGTATGCCGCGGTAGAACGGCTCTTCTTCCAGGCCCGGCATGGTCAACTGAAATGCCAGAGCTTCCCGGTCAATCGGGCCGTTCGGCGCCTTGATTGCGAAGTAAATGAAGACCGCACAGACCAGCAGAGCCACGATGATCGCGGATCTTCGTCCTTTGGGGTTTTGGCGAAACGTCAGCCCGCATTTCCTCCAGCCGAAGCGGGGCAACGCCGCGATGACGAGGGTGGCGAGCAAGGCGAACAATTTGCCCTGCCAGTTCCAGCTCGAAGTAGGCAGCAGGCGCGGCCCGTGATGGTAGAAATTGGTGAGCAGCGCATCGTTCAATAGCACCAGGCCGGCCGCCACGAGCAGCCAGCCAAAGGAGAATCCACCGCGCTGAAGCGCGCCCATTATGCCACCCACGACCAGCAGCATCAGCAGGATAGCGCCGATCGAGATCAGGTCAGTCGTCATTCCGTGCCGTTCTCACAGCCGGTTGTGCGCGAGGACCAGGTGATGTTGAGTATCTTCCAGGCGCCGCCATCCCGCACCAGGTCGAAATGATCGACTCCGCAGTGATGAACCTTGCCGCCGAGGGTGAAGGTATAGCGCGACCAGACCATCGCAATGTCGCCATCGACCTCTACGGCCGGATCGTTGAGCGTTTCCCGAATTTCCTCCGACCGTCCGGAAATGCCGCCGGCAAATTCCTGCCAACTCATATGGCGAATAGTGCGCGTCCCATCCGGCATCTCCGTGGCAGAGGTCGCGCCGCCGGCAGGCATCACCTGGGCGAGGATCGCGGCACCATCCCGCTTTTCCAATCCCGCTAATAGCGCGTTGATCGGGGCCATCACCGCGGCTTCCGCTCCGGCGGGTGGCGGCATGGCTTCCCAGCGCGGAAGCTTATTGTTGGTTGCGGCGGCGAGGATCAGCAGGCCCAACAGCATCGATCAATCCTTCAAGCTCGGCTCAGGGGTGCGCTTCGGGAAAGCCGTGACGCACGTGAAGCGCATGGAGCAGCCGCTTCATATCGGTGACGAACCGCACACCCTCATGTTCGCCATCGGCGAGTTCGCGCGGCGCATCCGATGCGAATACCAGCACCGGAAGCCATTGATGCGCCTCCCCTAGCTGCTGGACCACGCTGGCGCGCGGTCGCGGATACGGGCTACGAATGACCTCGAGCTTTTCGCACCGCTCCGGGAATGCGGCGAGCAAACCGTACACGGTGATGCAATCCCGGCAATAGAAGGTCCTACCCGGCAGGTCAGCATCCGGGAACATATTGTCGAGCAGGTAGAGTCGGTCTTTCATTAGTACATCCTGAAGATGCCGAACTGGGCGCGCTCCGGAATGGGTGCGTTCGTCGTTGCGGCCAGCGCCAGCCCCAGCACATCCCGCGTCTGCACGGGATCGATGATGCCGTCGTCCCACAAACGTGCGGTCGCATAATAGGGGTTGCCCTCATCCTCATAGGTCTGGCGGATCGGTGCCTTGAACGCCTCGGCCTCGTCCGGCGTCCACTTGTCCGCATCGCGATGCACTGTGGCGAGTACGGACGCCGCCTGTTCCCCGCCCATCACGCTGATCCGCGCATTCGGCCAGGTGAACAGGAAGCGCGGTTGATAGGCGCGGCCGCACATACCGTAATTGCCGGCGCCGAAGCTCCCCCCGATCAGGACGGTAATCTTGGGCACGGACGCCGTCGCGACTGCTGTCACCAGCTTTGCGCCATGTTTCGCAATGCCTTCCGCCTCATACTTCCCGCCCACCATGAAGCCGGAGATATTCTGCAGGAACAACAGCGGGACGCGACGCTGGCAGGCAAGCTCGATGAAATGGGCGCCTTTCTGCGCACTCTCGCTGAACAGCACGCCGTTATTGGCGAGGATCGCCACCGGCATGCCCCAGATGCGCGCAAAGCCGCAGACCAAAGTCGTGCCGTAATTGGCCTTGAACTCGTGCAGTTCGGATCCGTCGACGATGCGCGCAATCACCTCATGGACGTCATAGGGCGCCCGGACATCGGTCGGGACGATACCGTATAGGTCTTGCGCGTCCAGCCGCGGCGGACGTGGCTCCTCCAGATCGACATCCGCCGTTTTCGGGCGGGCCAGCGTGGCAACGATATCACGGACGATGGTCAGCGCGTGATCGTCATTCTCGGCGATATGGTCGACCACGCCAGACTTCCGCCCGTGCGTTTCGGCGCCGCCCAGTTCCTCGGCGGAGATCACCTCGCCGGTGGCAGCCTTCACCAACGGCGGCCCGGCCAGAAAGATCGTCCCCTGCCCGCGCACGATCACGCTTTCGTCGGACATGGCGGGAACATAGGCGCCGCCGGCGGTGCAGCTGCCCATGACGCTCGCGATCTGCGGGATGCCGAGCGCCGACATGTTGGCCTGGTTGAAGAAGATGCGGCCGAAATGATCGCGGTCGGGGAATACTTCCGCCTGGTGTGGCAGATTGGCGCCGCCGCTATCGACCAGATAGACGCAGGGCAGCCTGTTCTCCTGCGCGATCTCCTGCGCGCGCAGATGCTTCTTCACCGTCAGCGGATAGTAAGTGCCGCCTTTGACCGTGCTGTCATTCGCAACGATCATCACCTCGCGGCCGGCCACCCGGCCGATGCCAGCGATCAGGCCCGCGCCGGGCACTTCATCGCCATAGAGGCCGTTCGCGGCCAGCTGCCCGATTTCCAGGAATGGCGACGCTGGGTCGAGCAGTCGCGTCACGCGGTCGCGCGGTAGCAACTTGCCCCGCGCGACATGCCGTTCGCGCGATGCCTCCGATCCTCCTAATGCCGCTTGCGCAACCTTGGTCCGCAGCGCGTCGACCAGCGCACGATTGTGCGCCGCGTTGGCGCGGAAACTATCCGAGTTGGTATCCACCAGCGAGGTTAGCCGCGTCATGGCCGCACCGGATGCAGGCTTTGACGTGCGGAGGAACGGCGCCTCATACGCCGAGCACTTCCCGGCCGATCAGCATCCGCCGCACCTCGTTGGTGCCGGCACCGATGTCGAGCAGCTTGGCGTCGCGCAGATAGCGTTCGACCGGCCAGTCCTTGGTGTAGCCGGCGCCGCCCAGCGCCTGCACAGCCTCGTTCGCGACCTTTACCGCATTCTCGCTCGCATAGAGGATCGCACCCGCAGCATCGTGCCGCGTCGTTTTGCCGGCGTCGCAGGCGCGTGCGACCGCATAGGAATAGGCCCGGGCCGAGTTCAGCGCCACGACCATATCGGCGATCTTGGCCTGCATCAGCTGGAAGGCACCGATCGGTTTGCCGAACTGCTTGCGCTCCTGAAGATAAGGAACCACCACATCCAGGCAGGCCTGCATGATGCCAAGCTGAATGCCGGAGAGCACCACGCGCTCGTAATCGAGGCCCGACATCAGCACCTTCACGCCGCCGTCGATCGGACCCATCACATTCTCGTCCGGCACGAAGCAGTCGCTGAACACCAGCTCTGCGGTCGGTGAGCCGCGCATGCCCATCTTGTCAATCTTCTGGCCGATCGCGAAGCCGGCCATGTCCTTCTCGATCAGGAAAGCAGTGATGCCCTTTGACCCGGCATCCGGCGTGGTCTTGGCATAGACTACCAGCGTGTCGGCGTAGGCGGCGTTGGTGATCCAGAATTTGGTGCCGTTGAGCCGGTACCCCCCGTCAACCTTGTCCGCCCGCAGCTTCATCGAAACGACGTCGGAGCCCGCGCTGGCCTCAGACATTGCGAGGCTGCCGACATTGTCGCCCGAAATCAGCTTCGGCAGATAGCGCGCCTTCTGTTCGGCATTACCCCAGCGCGCGATCTGGTTGACGCAGAGGTTGGAGTGCGCGCCGTAGGACAAGCCGACCGAGGCGGACGCGCGGCTGACCTCCTCGCAAGCCACAACATGTTCAAGGTAGCCGAGCCCGAGGCCGCCATCCGCCTCCGGCACCGTAATGCCATGCAAGCCGAGCGCGCCCATCTGCGGCCAGAGCTCGAGCGGGAACCAATCATCGGCATCGACCCGAGGCGCCAGCGGCGCGATCCTGTCGGTGGCAAAGCGCTGCGTCGTCTCGCGAATCGCGTCGGCCATCTCGCCAAGCGCGAAGTCCAAGGGTTGCGCCGTCATACATCCTCAACTTTGTGTCTGATTTTGAAACGGCTCTGCCGCATTTGCGGATTGAAAGCTACTCGAACTCCAGGATCGCCGCGTCGACCGCCAGGCTTTCGCCCGGAACGGCGTCGATCTTGGCGACGACGCCGGCCTTCTCCGCCCGCAGAATATTCTCCATCTTCATCGCCTCGACCACCGCCAGCGGCTGGCCGGCCTCCACCTTGTCGCCTACCTTCACGTGCAGTGCGGTCAGCAGGCCCGGCATAGGGCAGAGCAGGAAGCGCGATAGATCGGGCGGCACCTTTTCGATCATATGGACGGCAAGCGCGGCGACGTGGGGCGGCAGCACCCGCAGCTCATGGGCATGTCCGCGCGTCGTCAGCCGGAAGCCGGCTGCAGTTCGCGTCAGCCGCACCGACAATCGTTCGCCGTCGATCTCGGCCTCAATCAATCGCTGGCCGGGCACATAGGGGGCGTCCACCACCAACGTCTCGCCATCGACCAGCACGGTGCCGTCCTCCACCGCAACGTGATGCTCGGCGCCGTCCATCGTCACGATCCACTCGCAGATCGGCTCGACCCGCCCGTTCAGGCGCCCGTCGATCGACGCCGCGCGCGATGCATCGGCACAGGCGACCACGCCTGCAATGGCAGCAAGCCTCGCGGTAAGCGCCGCCGCAACCGGGGCGCCCTGAAAGCCGTCGGGATATTCTTCCGCAATGAAGCCGGTGGTGAGCCGTCCCTCGCGAAAGCGCGGATGCTGCATCAACGCGGACAGAAAATCCACATTGTGGCCGATGCCATCGATCTCGAACCGATCCAGCGCCGCAATCTGCGCGTCGATCGCCTGTTCGCGCGTCTCGCCATAAGTGACAAGCTTGGCGATCATCGGATCGTAGAATATCGAGATTTCCGAACCCTCGACCACGCCATCGTCGACGCGGACCTTGGACGTCTCGGACGTGGCCGTAGGCGGCCGATAGCGCACGAGCCGCCCCGTCGACGGCAGAAACCCACGATAGGGATCCTCGGCATAGCCGCGGTTCTCGATCGCCCAGCCGGACAGGCGCACATCATCCTGGCCGAAGGCCAGCCGCTCGCCATTGGCAACCCGGATCATCTGCTCGACCAGGTCGAGCCCGGTCACGAATTCCGTCACCGGATGCTCCACCTGCAGCCGGGTATTCATCTCCAGGAAGTAGAAGCTGCGGTCCGCGCCCGCGATGAACTCGACCGTACCGGCCGAATAATAGCCCACCGCGCGCGCCAGTTCGACCGCCTGCTCGCCCATCGCCTTGCGCATTTCGGGCGTGACGAACGGCGACGGCGCCTCCTCCACCACCTTCTGGTGGCGGCGCTGCACCGAACATTCCCGCTCGCCCAGATAGACGATATTGCCATGCTGGTCGCCCAGCAGCTGGATCTCGATATGGCGGGGGCTCTCGACGAACTTTTCGATGAAGATGCGATCGTCACCAAAGCTGGCCAGCCCCTCGCGCTTCGTCGCCTCGAACCCCTCGCGCACATCCTGTTCGGACCAGGCAAGCCGCATGCCCTTGCCGCCGCCGCCGGCCGACGCCTTCATCATCACCGGGTAGCCGATGCCGCCGGCAATCTCGACCGCATGATCGGTGTCGCGGATCTCGCCGATGAACCCAGGGACGACCGATACCCCGGCCGCCTGCGCCAGCTTCTTGGATTCGATCTTGTCGCCCATCGCGGCAATGGCCGCGGGGGGCGGACCGATGAAGGCAATGCCGTTGTCCGCCAGCAGCCGCGCGAAGCTCTCGCGCTCGGACAGGAAGCCGTAGCCCGGATGCACCGCCTCCGCCCCGGTCTCCTTGCAAGCCAGCAGGATCGCCTCGGCCAGCAAATAGGATTCCGCGGCCGGCGGCGGCCCCAGCCGGACCCGCTGATCCGCCATTTCGACATGCGGCGCGCGGGCATCGGCGTCGGAATAGACCGCCACCGTTTCGATCCCCATCGCGCGCGCCGTGCGGATCACGCGGCACGCAATCTCGCCGCGATTGGCGATCAGGATTTTCTTGAACATCAGCGCTCCAGCAATCCGTCGCCTTGACGATCGTCCATCATGCCATCGGCGCCGGTTCGCTTTGCGCAGCCGCATTCAGCCCAAGCTTCGCGAATAACAGGCTGTCCTTGTCGGTTCCCGCATTGCCGGTCGTCAGCAGCTTGTCGCCGGTGAAGATTGAACTGGCGCCGGCGAGGAAGCACAAAGCCTGTGTCGCCTCGGACATGCTCTCACGCCCGGCGGAAAGGCGCACGACCGACGTGGGCATCAGGATGCGCGCGACGGCGACCGTCCGGACAAACTCGATATCGTCGATGCGCGCGCTCGGCACGTCCTTCAGGATATCGCCCAGCACCGTGCCCGGCACCGGCACCAACGCGTTGATCGGCACGCTCTCCGGCGCCTCGGGCAAGGTCGCCAAAGCGTGGAGAAAGCCGACACGGTCCTCCCGAGTCTCACCCATCCCGACGATGCCGCCGCAGCAGACATTGATCCCCTGCCCGCGCACCCGATCCAGCGTGTCGAGCCGGTCCTGCCACGTGCGCGTCGTGATCACCTTGTCATAATGTTCGGGCGACGTGTCGAGATTGTGGTTGTAATAATCGAGCCCGGCGTCGCCCAGCCGCTGCGCCTGTTCGTCGCTCAGCATCCCCAGCGTCATGCAGCTCTGCAGCCCCAGCGCGTTCACGCCCTCCACCATCGCGCAGATGGCATCCATGTCGCGGTCCTTGGGCTCGCGCCATGCCGCGCCCATGCAGAAGCGTTCCGATCCCGCCGCCTTGGCTTCGCGCGCCGCTTCCAGCACGGCGTCCACGTCCATCAGCTTGGAGGCTTTCAGGCCGCTCTCGGCATAGGCCGATTGCGAGCAATAGCCGCAATCCTCGGCACACCCACCGGTCTTGATCGACAGCAGGGTCGCACGTTCGACGCGATTGGGGTCGTGGTGCAGGCGGTGTATCTCGGCCGCGCGAAAAACCAGCTCCATGAACGGAAGGTTGAAGAGCGCGGCAACGTCGCCGCGATCCAGCGGCGCCACCGGCGCCGGAGCAATTGCACTAATCTCGTTCATTCGGCAGCCTCACTCACATCTTCGGGCGGCAAATTATGCCCCAGCAAACGCAACACTTCGCCTGCCGCAGCTACCAGATTGGTTCCTGGCCCAAAGATCGCCTGTACCCCCGCATCGCGCAGGAACGCATAATCCTGAGCCGGGATAACCCCGCCCGCGATGACCTTGATATCAGTCCGCCCCGCCTCGCGCAGCTTCTGAATGAGCTCCGGGATCAGCGTCTTGTGTCCTGCGGCCAGGCTGGATGCCCCCACCACGTCGACATCGCGTTCCAGCGCCAATTGCGCGGCTTCCGACGGCGTCTGGAACAAGGGCCCGGCGATAATCTCGAAGCCGAGATCGCCGAACGCGGACGATACCAGGTTCGCGCCCCGGTCATGCCCATCCTGCCCCATCTTCGCGACCAGCATGCGGGGCCGCCGCCCCTGCCGACGGGCGACAGCCTCCACACCTTCCACCAGCGCACCCCAGCGGCGATCATCGGTATAAGCGCCGCCATAGACGCCGGAGACAGGCGTGGGCGTCGTGCCATAACGGCCAAACGCATCTTCCATCGCCTGGCTGATCTCGCCCAACGTGGCCCGGGCACGGGCGCAATCCACGGCCAGCGCCAGCAGGTTCGTTCCTACCCCGCCCTGCTCTGGCTGGGCTTGTTGAAGCGGTGACGCGCACGCGCCAGCGCGCAGCGCATCGAGCGTCGCCTGACAGGCGGCTTCATCGCGGCTTGCCTTGATCCGCTCGAGCCGTGCGATCTGCCCGGCGCGCACCGCATGATTGTCGACGTCCAGGATCGACAATTCGTCCTGCTCGGGCAGCGTATATTTGTTGACGCCAACGATCACGTCCTCGTGCCGATCGACCCGTGCGGCACGGGCGGCGGACGCTTCCTCGATCATCGCCTTGGGCCAGCCGGCGGCGACCGCCTTGGCCATTCCGCCTTCCGCATCGACCCGGTCGATGATCTCCAGCGCCCGGTCGTGCAGCTCCTGCGTCAACGCTTCGACATAATAGGAACCGCCCAGCGGATCGACGACATTGGTGATGCCGGTTTCCTCCTGCAGCACCAATTGCGTGTTGCGCGCGATGCGGGCGGAGAAGTCGGTCGGCAGCGCGATCGCCTCGTCCAGCGCATTGGTGTGGAGCGACTGGGTTCCCCCCAGCGCCGCCGCCATTGCCTCCACCGTGGTGCGGATCACATTGTTGTACGGATCCTGCTCGGTCAGCGACACGCCCGATGTCTGGCAGTGCGTCCGCAGCATCTTGGAGCGCGCATCCTTGGCGCCCAGGCCATCCATAATGCCATGCCACAATTTGCGGGCGGCGCGCAGCTTCGCCACCTCCATGAAGAAGTTCATGCCGATCGCGAAGAAGAAGCTCAAACGTCCTGCAAAGGCGTCAATGTCCAACCCCGCCGCCATCGCCGCCTTGGCATATTCCTTCCCGTCGGCGATGGTGAAAGCCAGCTCCTGCACCGCCGTCGCGCCGGCTTCCTGCATATGATAGCCGGAGATGGAGATGGAGTTGAACTTCGGCATGTTGGCCGATGTGTAGGCGATGATGTCCGACACGATCCGCATGCTCGGTGCCGGCGGATAAATGTACGTGTTGCGGACCATGAACTCCTTGAGGATGTCGTTCTGGATCGTCCCGTCCAGTTGCGCCTGGGCGACGCCCTGCTCCTCGCCCGCGACGATGAAGAAGGCCAGGATCGGAATCACCGCGCCGTTCATCGTCATGCTGACCGACATCTTGTCCAACGGGATGCCGTCGAACAGGATCTTCATATCCTCGACCGTGTCGATCGCGACGCCCGCCTTGCCGACATCGCCGACCACCCGCGGATGGTCGCTGTCATAGCCACGATGCGTCGCCAGATCGAACGCGACCGACAGCCCCTTCTGCCCGCCCGCAAGGTTGCGGCGATAGAAAGCGTTGGACTCCTCCGCGGTCGAAAAGCCCGCATATTGCCGGATCGTCCACGGCCGCCCGGCATACATGGATGCCCGCACGCCCCGCGTGAACGGCGCAAAGCCGGGCAGGCCCGGATCGATCTCGCGTACATCCTCGGCCGTATAGAGCGGTTTGACGGGAATGCCCTCGGGCGTTTCCCAGCCGAGATCACGGCCCTTGACTTCCTTGGCGGCAAGCGCCGCCCAATCCGCAGAGGTGGGCTTGTCGGTCACGCTACCGCCCGTATGAACGCATCCTGCCCGACGGGATCATGCCAGCGCGCGAACTGGCACGGAGAGAAGTCAATGCGCACCCGGCGTCTCCATAAGTTCGACCAGCACGCCGCCCATGTCCTTGGGATGAACGAAGATGACCAGCGTGCCGTGCGCGCCGATCCGGGGATCGCCTAACACGGTTGCGCCGCCGGCTTCCAGCTCCTCCTTGGCCGCAACCACATCGGGCACTTCGAAGCAGATGTGATGCTGCCCCCCGAACGGGTTCTTCGCCAGAAAACGCCGGATCGGACTATCGTCTCCCAACGGCTCAAGCAGCTCGATCTGGCTGTTCGGCGTATCGACGAAGCATACCCGCACGCCCTGCGCCGGAAGATCGAAGGGAATACCGATAGCGGTCGCGCCGAGGCGATCGCGATAGAGCGCCACCGCCGCCTCGATCGACGGCGTCGCTATTCCTACATGATTAAGGCGGCCGAACATCATCTTGCTATCATCCGTTCATGTTGGCCGCCGCGCGCTTCACGACCAGGCTGGCGTGGGTGTGATGGCTGCGGCGGGCGCCGTATCCGGACGGACCATCGGGATGGAAGCCAGCTTGAGCAGGGATTGAGGGCCGTCCTCGCGCGTGATCTCACACCCGGTCATGCTCATGCCGATCCGGAGCACGGCGACCTCCCCAGCACCGACGGCAAACGGAAAGGCCGGCTGGGGCTTCCCTGCCATGCGGACCACCAGTTCATGGTCGCCAGGCGGCAGATCGATCGCCACCGATTGCGGGCTCTTGAGCTGCGCATGATCCACGCCATCGATGGCAATGTCGAAGCCGGACAATTTTGCCACGAAGCCCTCGCGGTAGACAATGGCACGCGCCCCACTTGGCTGATCGCCGAGGATGCGATTGCGGTCCGCCGCGCTGACCACCTCAAGCTTGCGATTTCGCCGCAGTCCATTGAAAATCAAATAGGCCAGCAATCCAAAGATGCCGAGCATCAGCAGCTGCGCAAAACCGGAATCGCCTACATGCGAACCGGCCCAGACGCCGATAATCGCGCCCAGGATGGCCATGACAATGATTACGGGCTTGGATTTCATCATTGATCGTCCCCTTTTGCATTCTGACCCATGATCAACAAAGAGCCGGTCCGGCCGTTCCTTCCTCCAAAAATCGCAGTAAGCTGCCAAGATCCGGCGATAGGCCCACGCGGTCGCACACGCGCCCCGGTGAGCTTCCTAAGCGGGATATTGCTGTACTTCTTTTAGGGCTTTTCGCGCTATTTGTTCCGAAGGGTCCTGAGTTCTGGCAACAAGCCTCCCACACGTCGGTTGCCGTCCGTACCTCAAGCCATCGCAATCGGCTGCACCATCGGTACGTCCGCAAGCTAGGGAGCGCCTCGTTCAACGGCTGGCTCGCTATCTGGCAGCCGGTGATGGCGGTCCGCATCGCTATCCGGATCACAGCGATTTCGCCGAACGCAAGCGTGAACGAGAAGGACTGCGGCTTGCGATGGGGAACGCCCACCATCAAAACATGCCCTCCAGGCGGTAGATCGATCGCGACCGCCTGAGGGCTCTGGAGCTGTGCGCGAAGCACGCCGTCAATCGCTATATCGAACCCCGACATCTTCGCGATGAACCCTTCTCGGTAGATGAGCACTCGCGCACCGGAACTGGGTCGATCGGCCAAAAGGTAACGCCGCTCGGCGTCGCTGCGTAGATCCACTTTGCGGTTCCGCCGCTGCGCGTTGACGATGAGATTATAGATCCCGATGCCCAGCGCTAAAGGCATCACCAGTGCAAGCAAGACGGCCGTGTCCCTCTGGGCATCGAAGCCGTTTCTGGTGATCCAGCCGCCAATCAATGCCCCGATGATCACGGCGATGATGATCGTTGGTTTCGACTTTGCCATCGCTTACGCTGCCCTGTTAAGCGTCGAACAGAGACGCCTACAACGGAATATTGTCGTGCTTCTTCCAAGGGTTATCGAGCTGCTTATTCCGCAGCTTCCGCAGCCCAAGCGCGATGCGACGCCGGGTCGAACGGGGCATGATCACTTCGTCGATGAAGCCCTTGCTCGCCGCAACGAACGGATTGGCGAACCTTGCCTCATATTCGGCTGTGCGCTGCGCGAGCTTCTCCGGATCCTTTGCCTCTTGGCGGAAGATGATCTCCACCGCCCCCTTCGCGCCCATCACCGCGATCTCCGCGGTCGGCCAAGCATAATTGAGGTCTCCGCGCAGATGCTTGGACGCCATGACGTCATAGGCGCCGCCATACGCCTTGCGGGTAATCACCGTGATCTTGGGCACGGTCGCCTCGCCATAAGCAAAGAGCAGCTTGGCGCCATGTTTGATGATGCCGTTATGCTCCTGCGCCACGCCCGGCAGGAAACCCGGTACGTCGACGAACGTCACGATCGGTATTTCGAAGGCGTCGCAGAAGCGCACGAACCGCGCCGCCTTCTTCGACGAATTGATGTCCAGCACGCCCGCCAGCACCATCGGCTGATTGGCGACGATGCCGATCGTGCGTCCCTCGATCCGGCCGAAGCCGATCAGGATATTGCCGGCATGGGTCGGCTGCACCTCGAAGAAGTCGCCCTCATCGACGACCTTCGCGATTAGCTCCTTCATGTCATAGGGCTTGTTGGCGCTGTCCGGGATGAGCGTGTCCAGGCTGGGATCGGTCCGGTCCCACCGGTCCTCCGTCGGCCGTTCCGGAAGATCGTGGCGGTTCGATAGAGGCAGAAAATCGAAGAAAGCGCGCGTTGCCAGCAACGCCTCGATATCGTTCTCGAACGCGACATCCGCCACGCCGGATTTGGCCGTATGTGTCACCGCGCCGCCCAGCTCTTCCTGCGTCACCACTTCGTTCGTGACCGTCTTTACGACCTCCGGACCGGTCACGAACATGTAGGAGCTGTCCTTCACCATGAAGATGAAGTCGGTCATCGCCGGCGAATAGACCGCACCGCCGGCGCACGGCCCCATGATCAGGCTGATCTGCGGCACCACGCCCGACGCGAGCACATTGCGCTGAAAGACCTCGGCATAGCCGCCCAGGCTGGCCACGCCTTCCTGGATGCGCGCCCCGCCCGAATCGTTGAGGCCGATAACAGGGGCGCCAACCTTCAAGCCCATATCCATCACCTTGCAGATCTTCTGAGCATGCCGTTCGGACAGCGAGACACCGAAAACGGTGAAGTCCTGGCTGAACACGAATACCAGGCGGCCGTTGATCGTGCCCGATCCGGTCACCACGCCATCGCCCGGTACGACCTGATCGGCCATGCCGAAATCGACGCAATTATGCTCGACATACATGTCGAGTTCTTCGAACGAACCGGGATCCAGCAAGACGTCCAGCCGCTCGCGTGCGGTTAGTCGTCCCTTGGCATGTTGGGCGTCGATGCGCTTTTGCCCGCCGCCCATTTTTGCCTGGGCACGCTTTTCTTCCAGCTTCTGCAGGATTGCCAGCATTCAGTCCTCTCGTCGCGACGGAACGTAACGCCTGAAACTGCTTTGGCCCAAGGTCAAGCCGGATCGAGGATCAGGACGTGGAGCCAGAGGTCGTTATCGTCGGTGCCGGGGCGGCAGGAATTGCAGCGGCGCGGCGTCTGCAGGATCGTGGTCGGCGCGTGCTGATCCTTGAAGCAATGGAACGGCCGGGCGGTCGTGCCCATACCCGGGTCGTGCAGGGCGTACCGCTCGATCTTGGCTGCGGTTGGCTTCATTCGGCCGAACGAAATCCGCTCGTCGATCTTGCCGCGGCATTCGGTGCCACGCTCGACAGGTCTGAGGGCGCGTGGCGTAATCAGCTTCGCAACGTCGGCTTCAGCGCATCGGAGCAACGCGCGGCGCAACAGGCGTATGACGCCTTTGAAGAACGGCTTCATGGCGATGTGGCGGGCGATTGCGCGGGCAACGTCGTTGCGCGCGATGATCCTTGGCGCGGCTATCTCGATATGGTCAGCGGCGCGCTCAACGGCGCGGAGCTGGATCATGTCTCCGCACGGGATCTGCTCGCTTACGACGATCATGCGTCGGAGCTGAATTGGCGCCTCCCGGAAGGCTATGGCACGCTGATCGCGCAGGCCGCCGCGCCGCTGAGGGTTCGGCTGAACATGCGCGTCACGCGCATCGACGACACCGGGGGAATGGTGCAGCTTGATTGCGAGCAGGGCCCAATCCGTGCCGACGCGGTGATCATTGCCGTTCCCACCGACATTCTCGCGCGCGGCGACATTGCGTTCCCGCGGCCGGTGGACGATCATCTCCACGCCGCCGCCTGCCTGCCGCTCGGCCGCGTCGACAAATTGTTCCTGGCGATGGAGCATCCGGAGGACGTACCCCCGGAAAGCCACCTGTTGGGCAACCCACATAGCGCATTGACCGGCAGCTATTATTTGAGGCCTCTCGGTTATCCCGTGATCGAATGCTTCTTCGGCGGGGTTGCCGCTCGCGCCATGGAAGAAGCTGGCGACGCCGGCCGCGTGGCATTCGCCCTGGAAGAGCTGGGCAAGCTGCTGGGAAGCGACATCACCGCGCGCCTGCACCCGATGGCAGGCAGTTGGTGGCACCGCGAAGCGACGATCGGGGGCGCTTATAGCCATGCGCTGCCGGGTCATGCGGACAAGCGGGCAATCCTGGCAAAGCCGCCAAGCGAGCGGCTGCACTTTGCCGGGGAGGCCTGCTCGCCGCACGATTTCTCGACCGTCCACGGCGCCTGGCAAAGCGGGCTCGATGCCGCCGACCGCGTCGAGGCGGCGCTGAAAGGTGCCGGCCTGCACGGATGACCGCTCGCGATGACGTCTCTGATCGGGCCCGGCACGATAGCTCGGATAGCGCCCCTCCATCTGTAGCGAACTCACGTTCACGAACCCTGGTGCGCTCCCTGCTGGTCGTCGCATTCGCGCTAGCCGGTTATTTCCACATCGCGCATCCCGCGCCCTTTTTGCGCATCACGCCGCATTGGGTGCCGGCGCCCGAAATAATTATCTTCGTAACGGGCGTGTGCGAGCTGCTCGGCGCAGCCGGTCTTCTCCTACCGCCCATGCGCCGTCTCGCCGGGATCATGCTTGCGCTCTACTCGGTGTGCGTTTTTCCGGCCAACATCCAGCATGCCCTGATCTTCGCCGAGCGTGGCAGCGGCTGGGCCGGCTGGCTGTACCACGGGCCGCGGCTGCTCTTTCAGCCGGTGATCGTCTGGTGCTGCCTTTTCGCAGGCAATGTGATCGACTGGCCTTTCACAGCGAAAGGCCAAGCTGCGCCTTGCTCAACGGGTCGTCCTCGCCCTCATCCTCGACCAGAGCGGACAGGGTAAGGCCCAACAGCCGCACACCGCGTGGTACGGGGCACAAGGCGGACAGCAGCCCCTGCCCGGCCGCACTGATTGCGCTGCGTTCACTGATCGGAACCGTGAAGCTCCGTGCGCGGGTGATCTGATGGAAGTCGGAATATTTTACCTTCAGCGTCACCGTCCGCCCGACTGACCCCGCCCGCGCGATCCTTTCCATCAGCGCATCCAGCACGGTCTCCAATGCTGTCGCAAGTTCTGCCGGGTCGCTGATATCCTCGAAGAAGGTGCGTTCGGCCCCGACGGATTTGCGGATACGATTGGATCGCACCGGGCGATGATCGATCCCGCGTGCAGCCCCATAGAGGTAGGCCGCGAAACTGCCGAATTGAGCTTCCAGGAATTGCAGGGTCTGCGCTTTCAGGTCCGCGCCCGTTTCGATGCCCAGGCGCCCCATCTTTTCCGCCGTTTTCGGCCCCACGCCGTGGAAGCGTTTGACGGGAAGGCTCTCGACAAATAGCGGCCCGCGTTCGGGCGGAATGACGCAGCATCCGTCCGGTTTGTTCTGGTCCGACGCCAGCTTGGCGATGAACTTGTTGTACGACACGCCCGCCGACGCCGTTAGGCCGACGTCCGCCTTGATCCGCGCCCGTATCTCCTGCGCGATCGCCCGCGCCGACGCCGCGCCCGATACGTCGAGATAGGCCTCGTCCAGCGAGAGGGGTTCGATCGCTTCGGTATAGTCGGCGAAAATGGCGCGGATCTGCCGGCTGATGGCGGAATAGACCTCGAAACGCGGCTTGACGAAAATCAGGTCGGGGCAGCGGCGGCGTGCAGTGACCGACGCCATCGCCGATCGTATGCCATAGACGCGTGCCTCATAACTTGCCGCAGCGACGACACCACGTTCGCGCGTGCCCCCGACCGCCACGGGCTTGCCGCGCAGGTCCGGATTGTCGCGCTGTTCGACCGACGCATAGAAGGCATCCATATCGATATGGATGATCTTGCGTATGGGCTGCTCCTCCCCGTCCATGGGAGCAGTTTAGCGCGATCGGAACAGGAAGTGAACGCCACCCGGCAAAGCCCAAGCGGCGCCCATCTTTAATGCGGCGTCGGATTGGTGGCGCTGTCCGGGGTTGTTCCGGTGGTCGTGCTGCCATTGCTCTGCGCGCGGTGGCGTCCGCCATGGCCTCTATCGCCCGGGGGCGGTTGTCGTCTGCCCGGTCGTCGGCCCCATGTCCGGAGTGCTCGTTGGGCTGCGGGTTGTGGTCGTCGTGCCGGTAGCGCCGACCGACATATCGGTGCCACTGGGACTTGTGCTCGTGGTTGTTCCCGTTGCGGGCGTCGAGGCGCCCGGCAGCGCCGGATTAGCCGCGGCTGGCGCGCCGGTCGTTGCGGCGCCAGTGCTCATCGTTCCGGGTGCGGTTCCCGGCGTCTGCGCGAAGGCCGGCAGCGCACATGCCGCGGCCGCGATGAGGAGGATCTTGCGCATCACACTCTCCTATGTCGTTCAAGTGTATGAACATAAAAGATAACGCGCCGGATGATGGTTCGATCCTGTTGCTAGGCAAGCCGCTCCGGAACCGCAGCCGCTTCTTCCGCCAAGGTGCGCGGTTCGGCCATCGCTTCCCAAGGAAAGACGAACCAGCGCTTGTCATGCGATCGGTCGATCGTGCGGGATCGATAATCTACCTTTGCGGCCGAACGCAGATTATCGACCAACACGGCGACGCGCACATTCTGCGCCATCGCACCATGATCGAGCAGCGATTTGCGCAAGGCTTCGATCGTGCCGCCACTGTCATTGATATCGTCGACGATCAGGATCTTGCGCCCTTCGGCGGTGGCGGTCGCCAGCTTCGCCATCAACTCGTCGGCGAAGCTGGGCACGCCCGAACTATAGTCAACCGACAACAGTGAAATACCGGTCCGGTGCGACAGATAAGCCGCCGGGACCAGCCCGCCACGACCGATGCCGACAATATGATCCGGCGCCCAGCCCTGCTGCTCGATCGCCGACGCTACCTCCTGAACGTCCGCGACGAACGCATCGTAGGGGATGTAGCAGAGATCAGGCTGCGCCATCAGGATCGACCGGCGAACGTGTCGATGGCGGCAAGATGACGGGTCACGGCATCATCCGGCAAAAACGAACCAAGGAAGCTGTTGCGTGCCAGCGTAATCAGATCTTCGCGCTCCAGATAAGGTGCCACCGCCCGGTAATTGTCAGCGACATAGCCGCCGAAATAGGCCGGATCGTCCGAGTTGATGGTCGCGCGCAGACCCCGCTTCAGCATCGTTGGGATAGGATGATCGGCCACATCGCCCACCACGCACAGCTTCAGGTTGGACAGCGGGCAGACGGTCAGGGCCATGCCGCTGCGCGCCAGGCGCGTGACCAGTTCAGGCGCTTCCAAGGCACGATTGCCATGGTCGAGCCGGTCTATCTTCAGCAGGTCGAGCGCTTCGGCGACATAGTCAGGTGGACCCTCCTCGCCGGCATGCGCGACCCGCTTGAGACCCGCGGAACCTGCCGCCGCAAACACGCGCGCGAATTTCGACGGCGGATGTCCGACCTCGGAGGAATCCAGCCCAACGGCCGCGATCCGATCCAGCCACGGTTCTGCGGCTTGCAGCGTGGCAAAGGCGGCGGCTTCGTCCAGATGGCGCAGGAAACACAGGATCAGTCTGGAGGTGATGCCATAACGCGCCTCCGCAGCCTTCATCCCCGCCAGTAGGCCATCCGCCACGACCTGGAACGGCAGCCCGCGATCGGTGTGTGTCTGGGGATCGAAGAAGATTTCCGCGTGAACCACGCCATCGGCATGGGCTCTCGCAAAATAGGCAAGGGCCAGATCATGGAAGTCGGCTTCGGTGCGCAGCACGTCGGCGCCGCGATAATAGATGTCCAGGAAATCCTGGAGTTGCGAAAAATTATAGGCCGCGCGAAGTTCTTCCACGGACTGAAAAGGGATCTGGATGCGATTGCGCCGTGCGAAGTCGAACATCTGTTCAGGCTCAAGGCTACCCTCGATGTGGAGGTGGAGTTCCGCCTTGGGCAGACCTGTGATGAACGCGTCGGGAATCGCCATGGCCGGCATGATAGCAGCACTCGTTTGCCCGGCGCGCCGGATAAATCCGTTAGTCGGCATCGCGGCGTTCAAGCGCGCCTTTCTCCTGACGCCCGCCGTCTTCATGCTCGCTGCAGCGGCCAGGCCTCCGCAGCCTTCGGGCGAATTGGTGCTCGATGCCTCCAATCCGGTCATCATGGTCCAGATCGCGGATATCAGCGTGCGCTTGCGCGTCGATCTCGATCAGCAGAATAGCGTCGAGCTCAACCCGGCTGTTGCGGCTCGGCTGCCGGTCGCGTGGGAGGATGGTATGGAAATGGATGTGGGACGCGTCCGCCTGCCCGGCAAGACAGCCCACGCCATGCTCCGAGTTGGGTCGCGGGAATTCCCCATTCAGGTTTCCCAACATGGGCGCGATTGCTGCCAGGGATCGGATGGCGCGATCGGCCCCAATCTCCTGCCCTTTGCCACGGTGCGGTGGCGGCGCCCCGATGCGCTTCCGCCCACTGGCTCACGCTCCTATCCGATCGCCGATAACGCCATGACGGGCTTGTCGGCCGAGGCGGAGACATCCAAGCTTCGGCTGCGCTTCGCGCTGACGCAACAGCACACGGTCGGTACCGCCGCGGCCGGCGCGATCTTGTCCCGGAATCGCGGTGGTCATTGGAATGGCGATGCCGGGCGCGTTACGCTCGCATTCGGCATATCCCGGCCCGCGCGGGAGATTGCGTTCGACACGCCCGTTCGTCTTGCCGGCTTCCGGTTCGACTCGCTGCTGGTGCGCACGTCCGATTTTGCAGGCGGGGAACAATTGCCCACCGATCCGGTCGACCCTCGCGACGTCGTCATTACGCGGCATCTGCAGCGGCAGCAGGCTTGGCCAGCGATCACCCTGGGCCTTGAGCATCTCTCACGCTGTGCGGAACTTACATATACCGCTTTGCCGCGCACCCTGACGCTGCGTTGCGCGTTCGATCCGTCATGAGAAAACAGCTTGTTGCTCTTGTCGGCCTGCTCGCTCTTCCTCTTCAGGCCGCTCCCCCCGCCTACACACCGGACTTGCAGGCACGCGTGTTCGATCGCGCTTGGAGCTTGGTCAACAAACATTACTGGGATCGCAGCCGGACCGGCGAAAGCTGGGCAGATGCGCGCGACCACTTCCGTCCGCTCGCCATTGCGGCGCAAGGCCGGCCGGCCTTCTATACGGTGTTGGGGGAGATGCTGGCATCCTTGGGGGACAGCCATGTCTACGCCATCGATCCGGTCCAGATCGCGATCGGAAAAGCGCGCGATGCGGGCCGGTCCGAGCAGGGTTTCGGCCTGTCGATGCTGCCCAATGACGACGGACGCTGGCTAGTCACCCGGGTCAATCCTGGTTCGGCCGCAGCGCAGGCGGGCGTGCAGATCGGATGGGAGGTGAAGAGCGTCAACGGTAAGCCCGTCGATATCGATTATCAGCCGCATGAGGGCGATCGCGCGACCTTCGACTTCGCCGATGAGCATGGCACGTACCATGCGCTGGCGCTCACGGCCGCGCCCGAAGCTGCCCGCCCCGTGCGGCGCGCCACCCGCCTTCCGGGCGACATCCTGCTCGTCGGCCTGGATGGCTTCGACCCGGGCGCCGATCGCTGGCTCGCGCGACAGATGGCCGATGGTCCGCCATTGCGCGGGGTCATCCTGGATCTGCGGGGCAATGATGGGGGCGATGCCGACGTCATTGCCAAGGTGGCGGGGCTCTTCTTCGCCGAAGACCGGCCGTTGGTGCGGCGCATTGAACGGCGTGAAAACGTGCAGAAGGTCCGCGGCACCGGCGCACGCGCCTATCTCGGTCCCTTGGCGGTCCTCGTCGGACCCGACAGTGCGAGTGGCGCGGAGGCCATCGCCGCCCTGGTCGACGAAAGCGGGCGCGGCACGACTGTCGGTGAGCGCACGGCCGGCGCGCTCACCGGCGCAGCGGAATTTCCTCTGCCGGACGGTGGCGAGCTTTCAGTCGCGGAATTCGATATCCGTACGCCCGACGGACGCCGGCTGGAAGGCGTCGGGCTGCAGCCGCAGATCGCCGTCAAGGCCAGCCTCGCCGATCTGCGCGCCGGTCGCGATCCCGTCCTGGATCGCGCGCTGGTCGCGCTCCGTAACGGCCAGTTAGCGGCTGGGCGGCATCTGGGCATCGGCGGGTAATGGTCCCTGCCAACTCCCGCCGATCGCCTGGATCAGGCTGATGGCGGCCGCCTGACGATCGACGATCGCGGTCGCCTCCGTTTGCCTTGCCTGTAGCGCTGTCGTCTGCGCGACGATCACGTCGGAATATGCGATCTCGCCCGCCAGATATTGGTTCTGGGTCAGCGCCTCGACCCGGTTGGCCGCCGCAGCCGCCGTGGTTCGCTGTTGCGCGACGTAGGACAGGATCCGTGCACCCGCCAGTTCATCCTCGACCTGTTGGAAGGCGACCAGAACAGTCTGGCGGTAATTGGCAACCGCCTGATCATAGGCGGCACGCGCCTGCGCCACACGCGATGAGCGCGCGCCGAAGTCCAGCAACGTCAGCGCTCCGCTCAGGCCCAGCGACCAGATACTGCTGGCCGCGCTGAAGAGCGATCCGAGCCGGCCGGTCTGCGAACCCACGTCGCCGGTCAGCCCGAGGGTAGGGAAAAATGCGGATCGTTCGATGCCGATCGCGGCGTTAGCGGCTGCCACCCGTCGTTCCGCGGCGGCAATATCGGGGCGGCGTTCCAGCATTATCGACGGAATGACACCCGGAACGTCGGGGACTTTTGGCCGCCACGGCGCGTCTGCGAGCACGAAAGTGGAGGGATTTTCCCCCACCAGAACCGCGATCGCATGCTCCAGAACCGCACGTTGACGCACGAGATCCGCCGCATTTGCGCGCGCACTATCGAGCTGGCTTTGCGCCTGCAGCACGTCAATTCGGGCGACAACGCCCTGATTATAGCGGTTTGTGGTGATGGTAAGCGCGCGTTGATAGGCCGCTACGGTGCCGTCGAGAATGACCTTCTGCTGCTCGAGGCCGCGCAATTGCACGTAATTGAGCGCCAATTCGCCCTGTGCGGAGAGCGAGGCATTGGCCAAATCGCCCTGACTAGCCTCTGCTAAAGCGCGCTGCTGGCTGACCGTATTGCCGATCCGGCCCCACAGATCCGGCTCCCAGCTTGCCCCGATCGACACCGAATAGCGCCGGCTGCCATTGCTAGAGTTGATCGTCGTCCCGCCGCCGATGATGGTGGTCGTTCCACCACCGAACGATCCCGCCCGGGTGGCGCCGGTTGACAGATCGATCGTAGGGAAAAAAGACGCACGCGCTTCCCGCACGGCGGCGCGCGCCTGCGCATAAGCAGCGGCGGAGGCGGCGACATTCTGGTTGTTGATCGCGACGCGCGCTTCCAGCTGGTTCAGGATCGGATCGTCGAACAGCAGCCACCATTGCCCCTTGGCAACGGCATCGGCGGGCGCGGCGGCGCGCCAGCCCGGCGCTTCCTTGAAGCCCGCCGGAATGCTCGCCGTCGGCGGGCGATATGCCGGCGCCAGGTTGCACCCGACCACCGCCAGCATCGCCGGCATGAGGACAAGGGCACGAAGCTTTATCATACGGGCTGGATTCCTTGGGTTGCGGCCTGACGCGCCAGCATCTTCTCGCGGGAGGAGCGGCGGCGGAAACGGTCGAGTGCCAGATAGACGACCGGCGTGGTCAGCAGCGTCAGGAACTGGCTCGCGATCAGTCCGCCCATGATCGCGATGCCCAGCGGACGCCGCAATTCCGCGCCTTCTCCAAAGCCGATCGCCAGCGGCAGCGCGCCGAAGGCGGCGGCCATGGTCGTCATCAGGATCGGCCGGAACCGCAACAGGCTCGCCTCGCGGATGGCCGCCATCGGGCTCAACCCGCGCGAGCGTTCGGCATCCAGCGCGAAGTCGATGATCAGGATGGCATTCTTCTTGACGATGCCGATCAGGAGGATGAGCCCGATCAGCGCGATCAGATCATATTGCGAGCCTGTTACCATCAGCGCGATAACCGCGCCGACGCCGGCCGAGGGCAGCGTGGACAACACCGTCAGCGGGTGGATCACGCTCTCATACAGGATGCCGAGCACGATGTAGATCACGACCAATGCCGAAAGGATCAGGATCGGATTGGACTGGGTGGATTGCTGGAATACCTGTGCCGTCCCCGATGCCTCGCCATGGACCTGCGTCGGGAAGTTCAGGCTCGTCTGGACCTGTCGGATGCGGGCGATAGCATCGCTGAGGGCGAAGCCATTGCCGGTCGAGAAGCTGATCGTCGCGGCCGGCGCCGCATCCTGATGGTTAATCTGGGCGGCGGTCGACCGGGTCGACCAGCTCGCGATGGTCGACAGGGGTGTCATCGTCGAGGCGGACGTGTTGATGGCGGCACCGGATGCGGCATCGCGGCTTGAGCCCGTCGTGGAGGTTGGCGTGGATCCGGTCACGGTCGCATTTGTCCCAGCACCCGCAGGGGTGGCCGCCGTGCCCGACGTTGCGTTGGCGGGCTGTACGCCGATCGGCGCGGCCGACGTTGTGGCGGTGCTGGCTGCGGTCGTGGTGGCTGCTGACGTGGTCGACGCCGTCGGAACATAGACGTTGCGCAGCGCCTCGGGCGAACCAGTGAATTCGGGCGCCACGCCCATCACCACATGATATTGATTGAGGCCGCTATAGATGGTGGCCACCTGGCGCTGACCAAAAGCGTCATACAGGGCATTATCTACAGCTTGCGGCGTCACGCCGATCCGTGTCGCGGCGTCGTGATTGACCTTCACATAGACCTCGGCGCCGCCATCCGCCTCGTCGACATCAACGTCGGTCAGCTCAGGATATTTCTTGAGCGCATCGGCCAGTGCGGGGCCAGCCTTGGCGAGCACCTCCGGATCGTCCGCCTTCAGCGTATATTGATAGCTGCTGTTACCGCCCCGCCCGCCAACGCGCATATCCTGCACCGGGCTCAGGAAGGCCGCCACGCCGGTGACACGCGCCAATTTCGGGCGCAGGCGGGTGATCACATCCCGCACGGAATCCCGCTGGCTCTTGGGCTTCATGGTCGCAAAGAGGAAGCCGCCCCCTGCCCGCGACCCGCCGGTAAACGCCACGACATTCTCGATTGCGGGATCCCGCTTGATGATCTTCACGATCTGCGTGAGCTTGGTCTGCATATCCTGAAAGGAAATGCTCTGGTCGGCGCGCAACCCGCCCTGCAGCGATCCCGTATCCTGTTCGGGGAAGAAGCCTTTCTGGATAGTCACGAGCAGGAAAATGTTGAGCGCCACCGTGCCCGCGAGCAGCAACAAGGTCGCTCCACGATTGGCGAGCGCCCAATCAAGGCTGCGTTCGTAGCGCGCCTGCAACCGCTGAAATTGCCGTTCGGCGAAGCGCGAAAAACGATTTTCCTTCTGCGCTTCCCGCTCCTTCAACACCAGAGCGGCGATCATGGGCGTCGTCGTCAGCGATATGAGTAGGCTGATCATCACGGCCACCGTCATCGTGATGGCGAATTCGCGGAACAGACGGCCGACAATGCCCGCCATGAACAGCAAGGGGATGAAGACCGCGACGAGGCTGATCGAGATTGAGAGCACGGTAAAGCCGACCTCACGCGCGCCGCGCATGGCCGCATCGAAGGGCTTCATGCCTTCCTCGATATGACGGCTGATATTTTCCAGCACCACAATCGCGTCATCGACCACGAAGCCGGTCGCCACCGTCAGCGCCATCAACGACAGATTGTTGAGGCTGAAACCCAGCAGATACATGACACCGATCGTGCCGAGCAGCGAGGCAACGACCGCCACGGCGGGAACGATGGTGGCGCGCAACGATCGCAGGAAGATCGACACCACGATCACCACCAACAAGGTGGCAATGACAAGTGTCACTTCGACTTCGTGGAGCGACGCGCGGATGGTGGTCGTGCGGTCCGACGCCACCGAAAGCTTGATGTCGCTGGGGATAGCCGCCTGCAATCCGGGCAACTGGGCTTTCACCGCATCGACCGTTGCGATGATGTTGGCGCCAGGCTGACGGCTGAGGATGATCGTCACGGCCCGGCGCCCGTTGAACAGACCCATGGTGCGCACGTCTTCGGGCCCATCATAGACGCTCGCGACATCGGACAGGCGCACGGCCACGCCGTTGCGCCAGGCCACGATCAGGCCGCTATAATCCGCTGCCTTCAAGCCGGGGATATCGCCGTATATCTGCCAGGCGGTGGCGCCATTCTCGATCACGCCACGCGGCCGATTGGCGTTGGTCGACGCCAAGGCGGTACGAACATCCTCCAACGGGATGCCGTAGCGGGAGAGCGCGAGCGGATTGAGATCGATGCGCACGGCCGGCAAGGCTGCGCCGCCCAGTTCCACATCGCCGACGCCCTGCACCTGCAGCAGGCGCTGCTGCACCACGTTGGACACGGAATTGTAGATGTCGGCCGAACTGCGCGTGTCGCTCGTCAGGGCAAGGATCATGATCGGCGCATCGGCCGGATTGATCTTGCGATAGCTGGGGTTGCTGCGAAGCGTGGGCGGAAGATCGGCGCGTGCGGCGTTAATCGCCGCCTGCACGTCCCGTGCAGCACCATCGATATTGCGGCTCAAGTCAAACTGCGCCGTGATCCGGGTGGAGGCGATGCCGGACTGGGAGGTTAGCTCCGTTACCCCGGCGATCGTCGCCATGCGGCGCTCGAGCGGCGACGCGACGCTCGTCGCCATGGTCGTGGGGCTCGCTCCGGGCAAGCTGGCCGACACGCTGATGGTCGGAAAATCGACCTGCGGCAGCGGTGCTACCGGCATCACGAAGAAGGACGCGATGCCCGCGAGCATCAGGCCGATCGTCAGCAGCAACGTCCCGATCGGGCGGCGGATAAAGGGCGCCGACAGGTTCATGTTGGCTGCTGCAAGGGCAGTTGCGGCTCCTCTTCCCGCTTGCGGCGCACGCGTGCCGACAGCCGTTCGAAGCCGAGGAAGATTACCGGGGTCGTGAATAGGGTAAGCGCCTGGCTGACGATCAGACCGCCGGCAATGGCGAGACCCAGCGGCCGCCGCAGCTCCGCACCCATCCCGCTTCCCAGGATCAGCGGCAGCGCGGCGAACAGGGCCGCGAAGGTGGTCATCATGATCGGCCGGAAGCGCAGCAGAGCCGCCTCGCGGATCGCGGTATCGGCATCCTTGCCATCGGTCCGTTGCGCATCGATCGCGAAGTCGATCATCATGATCGCATTCTTTTTGACGATACCGATCAGCAGCACGATCCCGATGATGCCGATGACGCCCAGATCATTGCCCGTCAGCAGCAGCGCAAGCAGCGCGCCCACGCCCGCCGACGGCAAGGTCGACAGGATAGTGATCGGATGGATGAAGCTCTCATAGAGCACGCCCAGAACGATGTAGACCACCACGATCGCCGCCAGGATCAGCCAGACCTCGTTGGAAAGGCTTGCGCGGAACGCATTGGCCGCGCCCAGGAACGTGGTGGTGATGCCATCGGGCAGCCCGATCCGCTTCTCCGCAGCCTGGATCGCACTGACCGCACCCCCGAGCGACTGATCTTGCGCCAGATCAAAGCCGACGGTCGACGCGGGGAATTGTGCGACACGCGTGATCTGGAGCGGCGCCTGCCCCTCCACAAAGGTCGCCACCGTCGAAAGCGGCACGGAGGCGCCGGAGGATGTTTGAACGTAGAGCTGGTTCAGCGCCTGGGGGTTGGTGAGCATCCCCGGCGCGCTTTCCAGGATCACACGATATTGCGTGGTCTGCGTGAAGATGGTGGAGATGATCCGCTGTCCGAACGCATTGTAGAGCGCGCTATCGACCGCTGCCGTGCTGATGCCGAGCCGTGCTGCCACGTCCCGGTTGATCTTGACCGTCACCGCGCGACCCTGATTCTGCATATCCGACACGACATTGCGGACCTGATGGACGCTCTTCAGCTCTTCGAGGAGCTTGCTTGTCCACAGGTTGATTTCCTGTTGGTCGGCGCCTTGCAACGCGAAGCGATATTGCGTGGGTCCGCCTTCGGCATCGATCGTCAGATCCTGCACCGGCCGCACATAAAGGGTCACGCCCGCGATATCGCGTGCACGATTCTGCAGCCGGCGAATGAGCGCGGTCTGACTGCCGCTGCGATCGCCCTTTTCCTTGAGGTTGATCAGCATTCGGCCTTGATTGAGGGCCGGATTCTTGCCGTCGACGCCAACGTTCGAGCTCAGGCTCTCGACATCAGGATCCTGCAGGATCGCGTCGGCCAGCTTATTCTGCAAGCTGGACATGCGCCCGAACGACACGCCCTGGCCGGTCGAGACGATCGCCTGCAACTGGCCGGTATCCTGTTCGGGGAACAGACCCTTGGGGATCGCCACGAAGAGGATCGCCGTCAGCACCAGCGATCCCGCGAACACGATCAGGGTGAGCCCTTGGCGCAACAACACCCAATCCAGTGCGGAGCGGTAGCCGCGCTGCAGCTTGTCGAACTTGTGCATCGTCCATTCGGACACACGGAAGGTGCGGGTCTCCGCCTCCGGCTTCAGCCAGCGCGCGGACAGCATTGGCACAAGGGTGAGCGCGACGACGGCGGAGATCAGGATCGTGACAGCAAGCGTGATTGCGAACTCACGGAACAGGCGCCCGACCACATCCCCCATGAACAGCAGCGGGATCAGCACCGCGATCAGGCTGACCGTCAACGAAATGATCGTGAAGCCGATCTCACGGCTGCCCTGCAACGCCGCTGCGAGCGGGCTTTTCCCCTCTTCCAAATGACGTGCGATATTCTCCGTCACGACAATGGCATCGTCGACAACGAAGCCGGCCGCGATCGTGAGCGCCATCAGCGTGAGATTGTTGAGGCTGAACCCCAGCAGATGCATCGCGGCGAACGTGCCCACGATCGAGAGCGGAACCGCCAGGCTGGCGATCAATGTCGCCTGCCATGATCCCAGGAACAGGAAGATCGCCACCGTCACCAGCACGACCGCGAAGACCAATTCTATCTGAACGTCGTGAACCGACGCGCGGATGCCGGTTGTGCGATCGGTCAGAAGCGTGACGTGGACGTCGGCCGGCATCGCCGCTTCCAGATCGGGTAATGTCGCCTTGATCGCATTGACGGTGCCGATCACGTTGGCGCCCGGCTGGCGCTGGACATCGAGCACGATCGCGGGGGTCCGGTTCATCCATGCCCCAAGCCGGGTGTTCTCCGAGGAATCCACGACGTTGGCGACATCGCTCAATCGCACGGGATTATTGTCGCGATAGGAGATGATGAGGTTCTTATACTCATCCGCGGTCGCGAGCTGATCGTTCGCATCGATCGACCAGCTGCGTGTGGGACCATCGAAACTGCCCTTGGCACCGTTGACGTTGGCGGCGGCGATCGCGCTGCGGAGTTGATCCAGCGATAGATTATGCGCGGCCAGCGCCTGAACATTGGCCTGGATCCGCACGGCCGGGCGCTGACCGCCGGACAGGGAGACAAGACCTACTCCGGAAATCTGCGACAATTTGTTGGCGATGCGCTGGTCGACGAGATTCTGCACCTCCGCCAACGGCCGCGTCTTCGATGTGATGCCGAGGCTCAATACGGGTGCATCCGCCGGATTGACCTTCGCATAGATGGGCGGTGCCGGCAGATCGGACGGCAGCAGCGTATTGGCGGCGTTGATAGCGGCCTGAACCTCCTGCTCCGCGACGTCCAGCGTCAGATCGAGGTTGAACTGGAGCGTGATCACGGATGCCCCGGCCGAGGATATGGACGACATGCGGGACAGGCCCGCCATCTGCCCGAATTGCCGTTCAAGCGGCGCCGTCACCGTCAGATTGATCACGTCGGGGCTGGCGCCCGGATAAAGCGTGCTGACCTGGATGGTCGGATAATCCACCTCCGGCAAAGCAGACAGCGGCAGGAAGCGGTAGGCGACGATACCAGCCAGCAGGATCGCCAGCATCAGCAGCGTCGTCGCCACGGGGCGCATGATGAAGGGACGCGACGGGTTCACCCCTTCCGGGCCGAGTACCTCATCCTCTGCGCCGAGGCTGGTCCCGCTTTCGGAGACCTCGCTCACTGGCTGTTGCCGCCGCCCTGCTGCCGATGATGGCGTTGCCCGCCCGTGCGGTTACCATCGGCGGTACCATGGCCGGCGGTCGCGCCGGAGCCGCCCCCCTCGCCTTCGCCGCCGCCACCGAACAGGCGCGCGAAGAAGCCACGCTTGCGCTGGGGCATGCGCTGTGGGCGCTCACCGGGCAGCATGACCTTGGATCCGTCTTCCAGATTGTCCGCGCCTTCGGTGATGACAGTTTGCCCGACCTTCAAGCCGGACAGAACCGCAACGCGGGTTCCGGCGGCCGGGCCTTGCTGCACGGTCTGGATCTTCACCGTATGATCGTCCTGCAGCACGAACACGAAATCACCCTGCGCGCCGTGGCGCACCGCCGTAACGGGAATGGTCGGTGCATTGCGCAGCGTGTCGACGAGCACGGTCACATTGACGAACTGGTTCGGGAAGAGCGTACCGCGCGGATTAGCGAAGCGTGCCTTGCCGGTGACGGTTCCGGTGTTGGTATCGATCTGGTTGTTGAAGGCGAGGAAACGCCCCTGAGCAAGCGCGGTGCTGCCATTCTGATCCGTTGCCTTGACCGCCAGCGCGGCCCCGCTCCGCAAGCGGGCAAGAATGCCCGGCAAATTGCCTTGCGGCACAGCGAAACTGACGTCGATCGGATCGGTCTGGGTAATCACCGCGACACCGTTGGTATCGCCCGGCGTCACGTAATTGCCGATGTCGGCCTGCCGCAGGCCGATCCGGCCCGACACGGGCGCGGTAATCGAGGTATATTGCAGATTGAGCCGCGCGGTTCCGATTGCTGCCCGATCGGCTGCAACGACACCTTTCTGTTGTTCGACCGTCGCGGCCTGCGTCTGAACCTGCTGGCGCGCGATCGAATCCTGTTGGAGCAGCGTCTGGTAACGCTGCAAATCGACACGGGCGAGGTTGAGCTGCGATTGATCGCGCGTGAGATTGGCCTGCGCCTGGGCCAGCGCCAACTGGTAAGGGCGTGGGTCGATCTGCGCCAGCAGCTGCCCCTTCTTGACCAGTTGCCCTTCGGTGAAGTTGATCGTGAAAATGTTGCCGCTCAATTGCGGGCGCACGGTTGCCGTGACGACCGGCACCACCGTACCGATTGCATCCAGCGATTGTGACACGTCCGCTGCCACCACCTTGGCAACGCCCACGGTCGCCACCGGACGGAATCGGCCGCGCCCGCCAGGGCCGCCCTGCCCATCCCCGGATCCACCACGCGTCAGCGCCCATGCCAGTACGGCAATAACGATCAGCCCCAGCACCACCAGCAAGGCATTCCGCCGCGAACGCGGCGACCGCGCGACCGGGTCGACGGCGGCTTCATAATCTTGGCTCATCGAATTCCCCTGGCGCGGGTAGATAGATGCTGGCGGCGATCCGGACGATTGGCCTGATCTGGCACAAGCCGGACAGGACCGTTGACGCTAGCCGAGGTGAACCAAAGCAATGCAGTGCATTCCTCGATCGGAGGGAAGATGGCGTGAAGCGTCAGACGGGTCAGAAACGCCCACAGATGTCGGCCCTCTAACGGTTGATCCTATACAATCCGTCGGTCGTGTCGCTATTTTTCGATCATACCGGTAATCGGCTCGTAAGCTTCACTTCTTCCAAGACCGCATAGGTCCTCGTTTCGCGGATACCGGGTAGCGCGACCAGCGTGTCACCGAGAAAGGCGCGATAGGCCGCCATGTCCGCGACGCGAACCTTCAACAGATAATCAAACCCGCCCGCAACCATGTGACATTCCAGTACGTCGGGCAGCTTACGCACGTGGGCGGCGAAGGCGGCAAAGGCATCATCGGTGGTTCTGTCGAGCAACACTTCGATGAAGATCATCAGCGCGCGATCTAGCCTCGCTGGATCCAGCAGCGCGGTGTAACCGAGGATTACGCCCTGATCGCGCAGGCGGCGCACGCGTTCGAAGCAGGCGGCGCTGGAAAGTCCGCATTGCTGGGCAAGCGCGCTATTCGTGATGCGTCCGTCCTGCTGCAAGGCGCGCAAGATCTTGCGGTCGATCTGATCCATCAATGATCCTTCGGCTCCAACAAGCTTTGACGCCATAATATTCGGCACACCATCGCGAAAACGAAAGCACATTCTGCCATGCTCCCCATATAGGGCGAACAGTTTCTATGGGGTTTTGCCATGTCCGACCGGGTCGACTGGGATCGTATCGACGCACTTAAGTATCAGGATGAGGCAGACGCCTGTCGCGCCCTGCTCGCACGTGCGCCGCTGTCCGTGTCCGAGCGGCGCGAGGTGGAACGCGAAGCCGCCGAAATGGTGCGGGCCGCGCGCCAATCTGCCGAGAAGCAGGGTGTGGTGGAAAGTTTCCTGCAGCAATTCTCGCTGGGCACGCGTGAGGGCCTGGCGCTGATGTGCCTTGCCGAGGCATTGCTGCGCACCCCGGATGCGGACACGCGCGATCGCCTCATCGCCGAGAAGATCGGATCGGCCGATTGGGCAAGCCATCTAGGTCAATCGGACAGCCTGTTCGTCAATGCATCGACCTGGGGTCTGATGCTGACGGGCAAGATCGTGGATGTCGAGGATGAGGCGAAGACCGACCTGGGTGGCTGGCTCAAGCGATTGACCGCACGCGTTGGCGAGCCGGTGATCCGGCAAGCCGTGGGCGCGGCCGTGCGCATGATGGGCGAACAATTCGTGCTCGGCCGCAACATCGAGGCGGCGCTGACCCGCGCCAAAAAGGAAGGCTATATCTGTTCGTTCGACATGCTCGGCGAAGGCGCCCGCACCGCCGCCGACGCGGAGCGGTACGAAAAGATCTATGCCCAGGCGATCCGGGCGGTCGGCAAGGCGCGTGTGCCGGGGACGGCGCCGGAAGAGGGCCATGGCGTCTCGGTCAAGCTGTCGGCCTTGTCGCCGCGCTACGAAGCGGTTCAGGAAGCGCGTGTCTGGGAGGAGCTCTATCCACGCATCAAGCGGCTCGCCCTGATCGCCGCCCACCACAATATGAATTTCGCGATCGACGCCGAAGAGGCGGACCGGCTGGTCCTGTCCCTCAAGCTCGTCGATCGCCTGGCGCGCGAGCCGGAGCTTGGCAGCTGGACCGGCCTTGGCGTGGTCGTGCAGGCCTATCAGAAGCGCGGCATCGCGGTCATCGAGGCGCTGCAGCGGCTGGCCGAGGATAGCGGGCGGCGAATCATGGTCCGGCTCGTCAAAGGCGCCTACTGGGACAGCGAGATCAAGAAGGCGCAGATCGCCGGCCGGCCGGGTTACCCCGTCTTCACGACCAAGCCCGCGACGGACCTATCCTATCTGGTGTGTGCCGACGCGCTCATCGCCGCCTCCCCCACGCTGTATCCGCAATTTGCGACCCACAATGCCCACACGCTGGCGGCCGTGCGGCTGATGGCGGCGCGCGCCGGCGTTCGGATCGAGCACCAGCGGCTGCACGGCATGGGCGAGGTGCTGTACAAGGCTGCCGGCTCCACTAACGCCGTGCTGCGCGCTTATGCGCCGGTAGGCGGCCATGAGGAATTGCTGCCCTATCTGGTACGGCGCCTGTTGGAGAATGGCGCCAACACCAGCTTCGTCCATGCCTTGCTGAACGATCGTGTGCCGGCAGAAGATGTCGTGCGCGACCCCATCGCGGCAGTCGAGGCCCGCCCCTTTCCCCATCCGCGCATCGCCCTGCCCGCGGACATTTATGGGCCGGCCCGGAAGAACCCGCTGGGGCGGGATTACAGCATCGCCAGCGCGCGCGAAGTTGCCGCCGCGGCGAGCCGCAGCAGTGCCGCCGAAACACTGACCGCGGGACCGATCGTGGGCGGACGGCTACAGAAAGGCGCAGGTGCGAAGCCGGCGGTAAGTCCGGTCGATCGCGAGATTTTGATTGGCGCCGTATCGGAAGCGCTGCCTGCGGATATCGACGAAGCGGCACGCCGCGCCAAAGCCGCGCAGCCGGCGTGGGACGCGCTTGGTGGCTCCGGGCGCGCCCGTACTCTGCGCGCCATGGGCGATGCGCTGGAGGCGGAGATGGATCGCCTGATCGCGTTGCTCGCCCGCGAAGGCGGCAAGACGCTGAACGACGGGGTGGCGGAGGTGCGCGAGGCAGTCGACTTCTGCCGTTATTACGCAACGCTGGCGGAGAAGCAGTTCACCGGATTGGAGACGCTGCAGGGGCCGGTTGGGGAAACCAACCAGCTGGAGCTGCGCGGGCGCGGAACCTTCGTTTGCATTTCGCCGTGGAACTTCCCGCTCGCCATCTTCACCGGTCAGGTTGCCGCCGCCCTGGCGGCCGGCAATGCGGTGCTGGCCAAGCCGGCGGAGCAGACGCCGTTCGTGGCGGCCGAAGCGGTTCGGCTGTTCCACAAGGCGGGGCTCGATCCCGATCTGCTGGCATTGCTGCCAGGCGACGGGGCGACGGTGGGCGCGGCCCTGGTCCGTCACCCGCATGTTGACGGCGTGGCCTTTACCGGCGGCACCGACACCGCGCGCCTGATCAATCGCAGCCTTGCCGAACGCGACGGGCCGATCCTGCCCTTCATCGCCGAGACGGGCGGCCTCAATGGCCTGTTCGTCGATACCACCGCCCTGCGCGAGCAGGTGGTCGACGATGTGATCCAGTCGGCAATCGGCTCAGCCGGGCAGCGTTGCTCCGCCCTGCGCGTTTTGTTCGTGCCGGAGGATTCGGCCGACGAGCTGATCGCCACGCTGGCGGGCGCGCTCGACACACTCACCATGGGCGATCCCGCCAACCCGGCGACAGATATCGGCCCGGTCATCGACGCCGAAGCGCGTGCCAATCTGGAAGCCCATGTCACGCGGCTGGAGCGCGAGGCGAAGATCGTGTGGCGGCTGGATCCGGGTAACAGCCGCGGCTTCTTCTTCGGACCGGTCATTGCCGAAGTGCCGCGACCCGACTTCCTGGAGCGGGAGGTGTTCGGGCCGATCCTGCACATCTATCGCTACGACCCTGCCGATCTGGCGACGGTTGCGGGCAAGCTCGCCGCGCGTGGCTACGGCCTGACACTGGGCGTCCACAGCCGCATCGAACGGTTCGCGCAGGAAGTGCGCGCGCTGGTTCCCGCCGGCAATGTCTACGTCAACCGATCGATCATCGGGGCGGTCGTCGGCGTGCAGCCGTTCGGCGGCGAAGGCCTGTCCGGCACCGGGCCCAAGGCCGGCGGCCCGCACTCGCTGCTGCGCTATGCCACGGAACGCGCGCTTTCGGTCAACATCACGGCCCAGGGTGGCGATCCGGCCTTGCTGAGCCTCTAGCGCCCTGCGTCTTCGAGGCGCGCGAGATAGGCGCAGAACATGTCCGCCATCGCGTCGGCATAGCGGGTCATTTCGCGGTCGGTACGGGGCGTGGCCGAGAAGTGGGCGCCGACGCTGCTGAGCGTCGTCTTGATCAGGTCGGCGGCCAATTCACGCTCCGTCCCCGAGACGTTGGGGAGAGCTTCCTGCAGGAAGCGAAGAACGATCCCGCGGCTCGCCGCCTTTGCTGCCTTGGCTTCCGGCGCGTCGCGATACAGCGGTGCCGCGTCTGCCAGTGCGGTCCGCATACCGGCTTCGGCGCATTCCGAGCGAATGAAGGCATGGACCAGCGTGCGCACGCGGGCAAAAGGCGGCTGTGACCCGTCTTCCAGGATCGACCGCAGCATATCGGCCGTCTCATGCCATTCATCGCTTTGCAGCCGGAACAGGATCGCCGCCTTGTTCGGAAAATATTGGTAGAGCGAGCCGATGCTGACACCGGCCTTTTCGGCGACTCGCGCCGTCGTGAAACGCTGCGCGCCCTCTTCCGCCAAAACCTGAGTAGCGGCTTCCAGCACGGCCGCGACGAGCCCATTCGAACGGGCCTGCTTAGGTTCCTTTATCAAGGAAATCGGCGGTTTTGCGTGCGAGCCCATACCAGCCTTCCGGAATGCGATTAGAAAAGGTGACGAATTAATCGCATTTTACCGGTGTCGCAACAATCTGGCGACATGGGAGATATCCGATGACAACACTGAATAACGCGCCGGTGGCCGCGATCCTTGACGGATTGCTGGATGCGGACCGGTCATGGCGGCTCGACATCCCGGGGATCGACAGCCTGTCGACCGAGGAGCGCCAACGGCTCATGCAGAGCAAGACGGAGTATCGCGGTTTCTATGGCCTGCTGAAGGACGCGCCGCTTGCGGTCTCACGCGAAACCGGAACGTTGCTGTACATGCTCGCGCGCAGCATCGGGGCGCAGACGATCGTCGAGTTCGGCACCTCCTTCGGCGTATCGACACTGCACCTCGCGGCGGCACTGCGTGACAATGGCGGCGGCCGGCTCATCACCACCGAATTCGAGCCGTCCAAGGTGACACGCGCCAAGGCCAATCTGGTTGCGGCCGGCCTCGCCGACCTGGTTGAGTTTCGCGAGGGCGACGCGCTGGCGACATTGGCGGACGATGTGCCTGAGGCGATCGACATGCTGCTGCTGGATGGCGCCAAGGGCCTCTATCCCGATATTCTCAAATTGGTCGAAGGCCAGCTGCGCCCCGGAGCGTTGATCATTGCAGATAACGCTGATCACAGCCCGGATTACCTGGCGCGGGTGCGGACGGCCAATGGCGGCTATCTGTCCGTTCCCTTCGGCCCGGATGTGGAATTATCGATGAGGGTGGGGTGAGCCGATCATGACAGGCATGGGCGGCGCGCCATCGAGCAATTCCTGACCTCGGCGAGGCGGCGCTAAGACACCCCTACTCCGCCGCCTCGGGATAATCCGTGTGGTGCGCCGTGGAGAGCTTGGCGAGCGGGCGGACAGCGGTTTCGATCATCGGCAATGGCTCGATCGTCTTACCGCCCGTTTCCACGCTGAGCGCTTCGAAGCGCTTGGCCTGGGTCATCACCTGACTTTCCAGGCTGCCGACGAAATCATTGTAGGCGCCGGTCGCCTGATTGAGGTTGCGGCCGAGCTTTTCGACATGGCGCCCCATCGTCTGCAGTCGGGAATAGAGTTCCTTGCCGAGGCGGCCGACCTCCTCCGCCTGCTTCGCCAGCCCTTCCTGCCGCCACATTCCGGCCATCACTTTCGCCAGCGCCAGCATGTTGATCGTCGACGCGATGATCACGCCGCCGCGGAACGCCTGCTCGATCAGGTCCGGCGCGCGCTCGGCCGCCGCCGACAGGAAATGCTCGCCCGGGATGAACATGATCACGAAATCGGGCGAGAGATCGAACTGCTTCCAATAGGATTTTCGCCCCAGATCCGTGGCATAAGAGCGCATTGCGGCAGCATGTGCGAGCAACAACTCGCCGCGCCGCACCTCATCCTCCTCATCGAATGCTTGCTCGAAGGCGGTCAGCGGGCATTTCACGTCGATGACGATGCAGCGTCCGCCGGGCAGCCGGATCACACAATCGGGGCGCAACTGCCGATCGCCGTCGGTGATGGACGTCTCCAGCTCAAAATCGACATTTTCCGCGAGGCCGGCCGATTCAAGAATGGTGCGCAATTGCTGCTCGCCCCAGCGGCCGCGATGTTTTGGGCTGGACCGCAGGACGTTGGTTAGACGCGCCGTCTCTTTCCGCACGATATCATTGCCTTGCGCCAGGCTTGTGACAGCTTCCTTCAACGCCTCGTAACTGCCGATGCGGTCCTTCTCGACCTTGGCCAGACCTTCCTCATAGCGCTTCAGCGTCGTCTCAACTGGGGTCAGCAAAGCTTTGAGCTGGGCATCGTTCTTCTCCCCCGCTTGCGCGAACCGCTGATCGGCGCGTTCGAGGAATTGCCGCTGGGCATCAGCCAGCAATTTGCTCCCAACCTCGTTGAACTGAGCGGCAAGCACATCCTTGGCTTCGCGCAATTCCGCCAGGCGCGCCTCGAACGCCTGGGCGCGCTCGCTCATGGAGGCCCGCTCCACGGCGAGGTCTCGCAACGCCGTGTCTCGCGTCGTAGTGAGCTCCGCCAGCTGCGCGCGGAGCGGCGGCAATTCTGCTGCCTGAGCCTCCGCCTTCGCGGCCGCGCCGGACCGGGCGAACCACCCGACCGCGAACCCGGCGAACAACGCCATCAAACCAATTATCAGCGCCACAGCCATATCTTCTCACCCGGAACGAAATGCGAACCTAGCTGCACCGGGCGTGAGGCTCAAGCGACTTGATCGGGTGGCGCGATGCCGTCTGGACGGAACAGGCAGGACGGCGCAGTGTTGGGAAAGAACAAGCCGGGAGAGAGCCTATGTCCATCCGCAAGATGATCGCGTCGCACCCTTCTGCCGACGGCCATATCAACGAGCCGCTGGCGGAGGCGGCGAAGCATGCCATGTATTGCGCTGTCATCGCAACATCGTGCGCCGACGCCTGCTCGGCTGAGGACATGGACATGCGTGAGTGCATCCGCGTGTGCATGGACGCCGCGGACGCCTGCACCGCAACGTCGCGCATGGCGGTGCGTCGTACCGGTAACAACGACGCGGCGCTGGGTGCGATGCTACGCGCCTGCATCGACATCTGCACCTGGTGCGCCGAGGAGTGCGAGAAGCACGACCACGATCATTGCAAGCGCTGCGCCGAGATGTGCCGCGAATGTGTAGAAGATTGCCAGCGCGCTTTGGCTACGCTGGCGAATTGACCCCTTAGGAATGCCGGGCGAAATGTCGCTTTAATCGGATTTCCGCCGATAAGCCGGGACGCTGGTTGGTCAGACGGAGCGCGTCGCCGTGCAATGCCGCGATGGCAGCGACGAGGCTGAGCCCCAGGCCGATGCCGCTCACGCCTTCCGGAGCCGCCCGGAAGAAGCGTTCCGTCAGCTTGTCGAGATATACATCGTCGACGCCGGGCCCATCGTCCGTAACCGCGACCACGACACTCGCCTCTGAAACATGTGCGCTGATGATGATGGAGGAGCGGGCCGGGATATATTTGATCGCATTATCGAGCAGATTGGTAAGCGCCTGGAAGATCAGATCGGGATCTCCGATCGCCTCCACCCCCTGTTCCGCGCTCACTTGCAGCGCGATCTGCTTGGCCTCGGCCAGCGGCCGGTAAAAGTCTGCCGCATCCTCGATCAAGGCAGGCAACGCCACGGTTTGCATGGCCGCATTGTGACGCGCCGCCTCGATCCTGGAGATACGCAGGACCGCGGCGAAGATCGTCTCCATACGCGTAATTTCCTGCAGCGCGTCGTCCACCGCCGCGTGAGCCTGGGCCGGTGATGCCGTGTCCGGCACGTCCTCCAGCTTGCTGCGCAACCGGGTCAGCGGGGTTCGCAGTTCGTGGGCGACGCTGTCGGATACACGGCGGACAGCATCCATCGCGCCTTCGATGCGCGTCAGCATCAGATTGAGCGTTTCCGCCAGCCGGTCAAAGTCATCTCCGCTGCCTTGCAAGGGCACGCGCTGGGTGAGATCGCCGGCCATCACGTGCCGTGCCGTCGCACTGACCGCGTCGAGCCTGTACGCGATGGAGCGGCTCATGAAGATGCCGCCTAGCAACCCGAGCACCACCGCGGCACCGATCATGAAGAGTGCGGTCGATTTGAGCGCGGCCTCGCGCTCGCTGATATTGCCGACGTCGCGGCCGACGATCAGGCGCGCACCGTCGGCAAAGCGCCGATCGATCGCCAGGGCCTCGAAGTCGGTTTCGTCTCCATCGACGAACAGGTCCGCCTCGATGCGCTGCCATCCGCTGCGGGCCATCTTAGGCCAGCTGGGCAAGTTGGCGGTCACCACCCTGCCGTCCCGATCAATGAAGGCGTGGAACGCCTTGCTGTGATCATGGACCTGATCACGTGCCTTGAGCCGCGCCGTCAGGGCGGCCGCGCCATCGACGATGTACGAATTTTGCAGGGCCGCAGCTTCGCGCTGTACGATCAATTCGCTGCGATGCAGCGGCAGACGGATGGCGATGGCATAATAGCCTGTGAACAGGAGCAACAGCGAGCCCGTGAACAGGCCCGCGTAGAGGATGGCGAGTCGAAACGAGAGGCTGCGGAGAAGCCGCCTCACCGACGCGACCGCACCACATATCCCGTGCCACGCACCGTCTCGATCAACGGCCAATCCGAATCGCGATCCAGTTTCTGCCGTAGCCGACTGACGTGCTGATCGATGATGTTGGTCTGCGGATCGAACGCATAATCCCAGACATGTTCCAGCAGCATGGAGCGGGTGACCACACGATCCGCGTTACGGACCAGATATTCCAGGATGCGGAATTCCCGCTGGGTAAGCTCGATCCGGCGTCCGTTGCGGGTGACGCTATGACCCAGCAGATCAATCACCACGTCGCCCGCATGTAATTCAGTCGTTTGGGCGATCTGGGGCGCACGACGCGCCAATACCTCGACGCGCGCGACCAGCTCCGACAGCGCAAACGGCTTGGGCAGATAATCGTCGCTCCCCGCCCGCAATCCCCTGATCCGCTCGTCGATATCGCCTAGAGCGCTGAGGATCATGACCGGGGTGGTGTCACCGGTTGCGCGGATGGTCTGAAGGATCTTCAACCCGTCAATCTTCGGCAGCATGCGATCGAGCACGATCACGTCGTAGCGGTCCGCCGCCGCCTTCAGCAGGCCCTCGCGTCCATCCGCGGCCGGCTCGACCAGATGACCAGCCTCCCGCAGGCCTTTGGCGACATGGGCGGCAACGTCGGCGTCGTCTTCGATCAACAGAATATGCACGTGGGCGCTATCGCAGGTTAGTCGCTCTCCGCCAACTCGAGGCGTTTCCCCGAGACGCCATCGATCCGCACCTTGCCGATGCCGGCCGCGGTCGCGAACTCGATCTCAAACACGCCCCGGCCATGTTCCACCGCGAAATCCACGTCGCGGACCTCACCATGATTTCGTTCCTCGAGCAGTTCCAAACGCTCAGCGAGCGGCACGGCGCGGGCCCCTTCGCGCAGACGCTCCGGGTCCAGCCAGGGCAATGTCCAGTTTTCCAGCCGCGGCCTTGTCACAGAGATCAACTTCCCGCTTTGGATATCGACAAGCGCGCGGTGCAATATGGGCCCACGCACCACGTCGATCTCATAGACGAGGCGGCCGCCGCGCTTCTGCACATCGGCCTCGATCGCGCGTCCCGAAACGTGGCTTTCCACGATGCCGATTGCCCTGCTCAACCGGACACCCCCATGGGCCGGAACCTGCGCCTGCGCGCCTGCTCCCAACGCAATGGCCCCGAGCAGCAAATATCTCACCAAACCGCTCCAGCCGCACTATCGGGGCAGACGCAACGCTGCACGCTACCGACAGAATAGCTTCGTCAGATCCCACCAATATATTCAGATCATTTGATTTTTGTCACGTTAACAGATGCGTCTTCCCCCGCCCGGAGAATTTCGGCAGATCGTGACGGCATGGAACCGATTGCATCGAGCCCAACTTACTTGCGCGCCGTAGCGCGACCGGCCCTGCGTAGCAGCTTCGGCACCTATTGCGCATCCGGCTTGCTCCTGCTGGCCTCCCCGGCCGCGGCTGGTGCGCATGGGTGGGGGCAAGCGAGCGATATCGGTCGCGACGCACTGCTGGCCGCAGCGTTGGGGGTACCTGCGGTGCAAGGGGATTGGAACGGCAGTCTGCAGGCCGGCGGGAGCATCTTGCTCGCGGGCGGCGCTGCCTATGGCCTGAAGCGCCTCTTTCCGGAACGGCGTCCGGACGGCAGCGATCGGAAAAGTTTCCCTTCCGGCCATAGCTCCGAGGCGTTTGCTGCCGCGGCAAGCCTGGAAAACCGCTACGGTTGGAAAGCAGGCTTGCCTGCATTTGCGCTGGCGAGCTTCGTCGCGACGGCTCGGGTAGAGGCTCGCAAGCACCATTGGTATGATGTCGTTGCCGGTGCTGCCATCGGAACGGGCAGCGGATTTCTGCTGACCGCACGCCGCAACCAGAATGTCCGGCTCGTGCCGTGGGGCGATAGCCGAACTGCCGGGATGAGCCTTAGCGCCCGTTTTTAAGAGGCGCTGGGAACCCTGAATGCGCTTGTCAGGCGGCGCGGGTTTGGCGCCGCGCTTTTTCCAGTTTCTTGAGCACCATTTCCCGCTTCAGGCGAGACAGGTGATCGATGAACAAGATGCCCTCGAGGTGGTCCATCTCGTGCTGGAGACACGTCGCCAGCATCCCCTCGATCAGCTCGTCATGCTCCACGCCATTCTCGTCGAGCCATTTCGCATGGATCGTTGCTGGCCGTTCGACCTCGGCGAACTGATCAGGCACCGACAGGCAGCCTTCATTATAGATGTTATTGTCGGCCGAAGGATCTGACAGTTCTGGATTGATAAAGACCAACGGATTGCGGATCGGCTGGCCGTCCGGGCCTTCCTCCTCCTGCAGATCGATGACCAATACGCGCTTGGGCACGCCGATCTGGATCGCGGCAAGGCCGATCCCGGGCGCATCGTACATCGTTTCGAACATGTCGGCGATCAGTGCGCGCAGATCATCATCCACCGCTTCGACAGGAGTGGATTTCACGCGCAGCCGGGGGTCGGGCGCCTCGATGATCGGACGAATAGCCATCTGCGCAATTTAAGCCTCGTCGGCGTTACCTTCAAGCGCAGCTTGCCATAGCTCGATCGGATTACCTTCCGGATCGTGGATACGCACGAAACGACCGACGCCAGGCATGTCCCACTCCGACTTGGTGATCACGTCGGTCCCGGCGGCGTGCAGGCGCGCCACCAGCGCGTCGAGATCGTCGACGCGGAAATTGAGCATCCATTGCTTATCGCGATCGAAATAATCGGTGTCAGCCTTGAACGGCGAGAAGACGGATGATCCGGCCTGTGGCTCCCACGTGCCATATTCGCCAGCACCGACGCCTAAATGGGTCGCGTACCATGCACCGAGCGCTTCAGGATCCTGCGCCCGGAAGAAGAAGCCGCCAATTCCTGTGACGCCCATTTCTATCGCCCCCTTCATCCCAGCGGAGGCTGGGAACCACGATCCCTTACCGAAAGATGGACGTCGGATTAAGGGGCGCCGGATTAAGCCACCGGCCGTCGTGCGCGCAGCGCCTGCGCCAACGTACCTTCATCCAGATAATCAAGCTCTCCGCCGACGGGCAGGCCATGCGCCAATTGTGTGACGCGCACAGGAAAGCGTTCGATTCGCTCGGCTATATAGTGCGCGGTAGTCTGTCCCTCGAGTGTGGCGTTCATTGCCAGCACGACTTCGTCGATGCCGCCACGCTCGATCCGCCCGACCAACTGATCGATCGTTAGATCTTCCGGCCGTACGCCCTCCAGCGCCGCGAGCCGTCCGCCAAGCACATGGAAGCGGCCGGGGAAAAGCCGTGTGCGATCCAGCGCCCACAGGTCCGCCACTTCTTCGACAACGCACAGCATGCGCGTGTCGCGCCGCGGATCGGCACAGATAGCGCAAGGGTCCGACGTATCGACGTTGCCGCAGGTCGAGCAACTCGCCAGCCTCTCGCTAACCGCTTCCAGCGCGCGCTGGAGCGGGCCCAGTGCCGCCTCGCGTTTCTTCAGCAGATGCAGCACGGCGCGGCGCGCCGAACGCGGGCCCAGCCCCGGCAGCCGCGCCAGCGCCTGCGTCAGCGCATCAATTTCAGGAGAAGCCATCGCAGGAACAAATAGGGGCTCTAGGGGCCTTCGTCACCCTGAACTTACCGAGAGCGATCCAAGACCGGCATGAGGAAGGTAGAAAGTGGCCCGGCTTTGTGGTGAAGCCCCCCGCATGCGCATCATCTTCATGGGAACGCCCGATTTCGCGGTGCCAACGCTCGACGCGTTGCATGCCGCCGGGCATGACATCGCTGCCGTTTACACCCAGCCGCCCCGCCCCGCCGGCCGCGGCAAGGCCGACCGCCCCTCGCCGGTACAGCTCCGCGCCGAAGCGCTGGGCATTCCGGTCCGCTCACCCCAATCGTTGCGCAGCGCAGAGGCCCAGGCCGACTTCGCCGCGCTGGAGCCAGACGTTGCTATCGTCGCTGCTTACGGCCTGATCCTGCCGCAGGAGATACTCGACATCCCGGTTTGGGATTGCCTCAATGTGCATGCCTCGCTGCTGCCACGCTGGCGCGGGGCCGCGCCGGTCCAGCGCGCGATCCTGGCCGGCGACGCGGAGACAGGTGTCACCATCATGGCGATGGAAGCCGGTCTGGACACGGGCGACATGCTGGCCGTGGAAAAGACCGCAATCGGCCAAAAGGATGCGGGCTTGCTCACGGCCGAGCTCGCCAAGATGGGTGCCGCCATGATGGTCGAAGTGCTCGCTGATCCCGGCGCCTATCCCGCCCAGCCGCAGCCGGATGCGGGCGTCACCTACGCCGCCAAGATCGACAAGGCAGAGGCGCGGATCGACTTCGCCGTCCCGGCCCTTCAGGTCGAGCGGCAGATCCGCGCCTTCGCGCCGGGCCCTGGCGCCTGGTTCGAACATGCGGGCGAGCGCATCCGCATCCTGGCAGCCGAGATTACCAGTGCTCCGGCTGCCCCGGGCACGGTTTTCGATGGTCTGGTCATTGCGTGCGGTGATGGCGCAATCCGTCCGTCACGTGTTCAGCGCGCCGGCCGCGGCGTGATGACAGCGGAGGAATTACTGCGCGGTTTTGCAATACCGGCAGGCACCATCCTGACATGACGCGCTTCCGCCTGACGGTGGAATTTGATGGCCGCCCTTTCATGGGCTGGCAACGCCAGGCGCATGGCCCATCGGTCCAGCAGGCGATCGAGGATGCCGCAGCCACCGCCACCAGCGAGACGCCGATCCTGTTCGCGGCGGGCCGAACCGACGCTGGCGTGCACGCGCTGGCGATGGCGGCGCACCTCGACATCACCAAGCCATTCACGCCCTTCCGCCTAATGGAAGCGCTGAACGGGCTGTTGAAGCCGCTGCCAATCGCCATCCTTGGCTGTGAGATTGTGCCAGGCGATTGGCATGCCCGCTTCTCCTGCGTCGGCCGCGACTATCTCTACCGCATCATCAACCGTCGGCCGCCGCTCACCCTCGAAGCAGGACGAGCCTGGCGCATCGCTCGCCCGCTTGATGCAGCGGCAATGCACGAAGCCGCGCAAAGGCTGGTCGGCCGACACGATTTCACCACGTTCCGCTCAGCCCACTGCCAAGCGGAAAGCCCGATCAAGACGCTCGACCGGCTCGATGTGCGGCGCGACGGCGATCATGTTCTGGTCGAAGCCTCCGCCCGCTCCTTCCTGCATCATCAGGTCCGTTCTATGGTCGGGTGCCTCGGCCTGGTCGGCCAAGGTCAATGGAGTGTGGAGGACATGAGGCAAGCGCTGGAAGCCCGAGACCGAGCCGCGCTTGGGCTTAACGCACCTGCGGACGGGCTGTATTTCGTGGGCGCGCGTTACTAGCCTGCCTGGTTCGTAGCCGCGCAGATGCGCGATCGACGAGGTATGCGACTGAACTTCCGTCTCCGCAGTAGCGTTTGTTCTGTTTTTGTTCTTGACTTTTTGGCGTTTTTGTGCGACAAAAAGCGACCGTCGCGAGCAAACGAGCGGCTGGTATTCCCTATAATTCATTATGCGCTGTGTCGGTGGTCACGTCAGGTGAGCAGCCGAGGCATCCGCATGCAGTTGATGGAGTAACTATGAAGCGGAACAGAGGCGACGGCAAAATCCGGGAACGGTCTTCCCCACTTCAGGACCAGCAGCAACCGCGCGAAAGGATTGGCGGATTACTTGCGCGGTTTGGCGAAATGAAACGACCGATTCTATTGCCGCCAGCAACTAATCCGGGAGGTCAACCCAATCGAGATATCGCACAACCACGACTCCCTGACCTAAACGCGCCGCCGATAAAAGGGGCTTACCTTCGCGCACAGGAGATACGCGGACACTTCAAGCCTTTCCAACCCGCTTCGGTGGGGCAGCGAGCAGAAGCTTATAAAAATCCAAACACACTAACGCAAGGAGCTCCGCGCCACCGACCCAGTTTGGGTATTGCCGGCAGATTTCAAGACTTCCAGGCAGGACCCAAAATAGCACGGCCAAACTTCGCGGAGGGGTTTATACCTGTAATAGGACCAGCATGGGACGCAGTCGCTGACCTTCAGGAGGGGAATTATGGGTCGGCTGCGTTCAACACGGCAATGGCCGTATCGGATGTTACTCCTATCGGAGTTGGCATCAAGGCAGTGAGAGGCGCCGCAAAAATAGCCCGGGCATCGAAGACCTGGGTTCCCAAGGCTTATGCAGTTCAGCGGAAAATGCATAAGCTCGGTCTGGCATCAAACCTCCAAGACGTTCATCACGTATTTGAGCTGAACGGGATCGCTCGCAATGTGAAGCATTGGAAGAACAATCCCCTATTTTTGAAGGTTTTAGACCGAGAAAAACATCAAAGGCTCCACCATAGGGTGCGCGACATGCCTCAATTTGGAGTTGCTCGTCGCCTTTGGCATGGAACCACGGATTGGATGAAGGCTGGCGCCGTGGGGATCGCTGGTGACGTCGCTGACAGCTTAGAAAACTTGAATGACAGATTTCAGGCAGCTCGAAAGCCTATGCCGCTAAATCAACGCCGCTAATTGAATCGTCTCGTTCAACGTCCACATAAGAGCGCATCGGCAACGAACTAGCGATTGCATATAAGTCCCTGCGATGCAGGCACCGATCTGATTTCCGGCGCCTTAAACGCTTCCATTGAGCCGTGTCGAAGCCCCGCATCTCACCTCTTGAAATGCGGGGTTTCGATGCGCCCGGCGCGATTACAAGCGCTACTCCGCCGCCACCGACTGAAGCTTGACGTCCTCGGCGACCGGGAAGTCCTGTTCCTGCAGGAAGCGCTCAGCGTCGAGTGCCGCCATGCAGCCGGTGCCCGCGGCGGTGATTGCCTGGCGGTAATGTTTATCCATCACGTCGCCACACGCGAACACGCCTGGAATGCTGGTCTTGGCGGTGCCTGGCGTGACCTTGATATAGCCATCGTCCAGTTCGAGTTGGCCAGCGAACATCTCCGTTGCGGGATGGTGGCCAATCGCGACGAAGCCGCCGTCCACTTCCAGCAAGGACGTTTCGCCGCTTTTTGTGTCCTTGAGCTCGATCCCGACTAGGCCACTTTCATGGTCGCCGACGAAGCGGACCACTTCCTTGTTCCACAAGGGGTGGATGCCGTGATGCGCGAACAGCCGATCCTGCAGGATCTTTTCCGCCCGCAGCGAATCGCGGCGGTGGATCAGCGTCACGTCGTGGCTGTGATTGGTCATGTAGAGCGCCTCCTCGACCGCGGTATTGCCGCCGCCGATCACCGCGACCTTCTTGCCGCGGTAGAAGAAACCGTCGCAGGTCGCGCAGGCGGATACGCCGCGGCCGCCGAGCTCCTGCTCGCCAGGAACGCCCAGCCACTTGGCCTGCGCGCCGGTCGCAATCACGAGCGTGTCGCACACATAGACGGCGCCGCCGTCGCCCTTCAGACGAAACGGCCGTTCCGACAGATCGACCTCGACGATCATGTCCCACATCATCTGCGCGCCGACATGCTCGGCCTGCGCCTGCATCTCCTCCATCAGCCACGGGCCCTGAATGACCTCACGAAAGCCGGGGTAATTTTCCACATCGGTCGTGATGGTGAGCTGCCCGCCTGGCTGAATGCCCTGCACGACGATCGGCGCCAGCCCTGCACGCGCGCCGTAAATGGCGGCAGAAAGTCCAGCCGGGCCGGAACCCAGGATCAGCATGCGCGTGGAATGTACGGCGGTCATCGAAGCCCTCTACTCTCTCGACAATCAGATAGGGCTTGGGTGGGTTACTTATCAACCCGAACCCCGTGGGTGCCGTCGTGCCGGCCAATGGCTTGAAGCACACGATGTCGCCGCTTCCGTCGCGCTGGTAGCGGAGGAGGGACTTGAACCCCCGACCCCAGGATTATGATTCCCGTGCTCTAACCAGCTGAGCTACTCCGCCACGCGGCGCTCCAGCGCGAGGCGCGGCCTATAGCAGCGCTCTTTGCCGGGTCAACCACAGCGTTGGTTCGTGTTGCAAGGAACCTGAGCCGCCCCACCACGTTCGCGACCTTGCATGAGGGAGGTTAGGTTCGATGGACCTGTTGACGCCGTTGGAAACGATCTGCCGTTTGATCATTCGGGCCCGCGAGCTCGAAGCGCAGGTGCCGTCGATAGAGAATGACGAGGAGCTCGATCCGACCGATTCGGATGACGAGTTCGCCGTTCTGGAAGACGAAGCCAATGAGGCGATCGAGGAAGAGATGGTCGCCCTGCTCGACGATCTTGGCGACGATCAATTGCAGGAATTGCTGGCTTTAGCCTGGGTCGGCCGCGGCACCTATGATGCGAGCGAATGGAGCGACGCGCTGGAAGCTGCCGCCGATGCCGATTCGGAGGATCCGGTCGAACAGCTGCTCGATATGCCCACGCTGGCAGCGTATCTCGACGCGGGCCTCGCCGCATTCGATCTGAGCTGCGAGGGCATCGGTCAGCTCGACTGACCGATCACCCGCGGAACATGTGACGCGACAGCGGCTCCCACGGGCCGCCACGGTACCGCCACGCCGCCAGGCCATCGATCTGGACGAAGCACTGCCTGAAGCCACTTTCCAGCGCGGCGTGCAGCGCTTTCGCTTCCGGCGCGCCAACCTTGTTCTGGATAGTGACGTGCGGCCGCCACCCGACGGCATCCTGCGGGGTCAGGAGGCTGGCAAAGGCCTGGGCGAGATCTTCCCGGATCGCACTCAGGTCGGGCGAGCTGATCCTTATGGCGACGCCACGTCCCAGGTTCATCACACCGATGGCCTCAGCTTTTGGCCGCGGCCGCCGGGCCGCCTCGGACAGACGGTGCTTGAGCTCCTCTTCCACGCTGGGCGGCAGATGATGGAACAAGGTGAGATGGGCGGATAGCTGGTTGCGCTCTGGCGGGAAATGCGCCCGCCGCAGACCGTCCAGCCATGCAAAGTCCGCCGCGCCGAACAGCGCGGAAACTATCAAAGGTGCCGTGTCAGGCAATGCCGGCCGCCGCAGCCGTGGCAGGCCAGGCATCGGCTCCAAGCTCCGGACGACCAACCAAGGCTTCGCGGCTGAGCCGAGTGGTGATGCCATCTTCCCGCATCGTTACCTCACCCCACCCCAATGCGTGCAGCCGCTCCCCTACCCCGCCGACACCACCCTCGCTGACGACGATATAGCTGATGCCGCCGCCGTCGCATGCCGCCATCGCATCCACGGCGGTTGCAATGACCTCGCCCTTCGCGTCGCGAACGGGCATCCCTTCGATCTTGGTCAGGGCGAACAGGGTCGGCGAGGCCGTTGCCGCACTGCGCGCGGTGGCTGCACTCGCGCCGGCATCATAGCGAGCCTTGCGCCCCAGCCAGCGCCAAACCCCGACCACATCAACAATCAACAGGAAGGCGTTGCTGAGCAACAAATTCTGCTGGTCGGTTCCGAAGCCGACAATCACCCAGGCCACCGCGCCAATCGAGAAGACGACGAAGCCCCAGCCGGTGACGCGGGTGCCCAGATTGGCCGCTGTCATGATCGCGGCGATCATCGTCGCCGCAGGCGCAATCCATCCGGCGAGCGCAAGCATCGCTATCTCCCTGTTTTCAAAGCCTCCTTGCAACGCGGCGCGGCGCCACGCGATCCGTGATATCGTGCGCGCCGCAGGATCCTCTGCGTGTCCACGTCCAGAATGCTGGCCGGTCCGCCGCGCACCGCTGCGGTCCGCAATTTGCCGGCGAGGCCGCGATCACCGGACGTTAGCGCCTCGCGCGCCGCCCGTGTGCGCACCAGCATGGGATGGCCGGGCATGCCCGAACACCACGGGCGCACGGCGTCGATCCCCGGTTTCAGGCGCATCGGCGGGGCTGCGGCGAACGGCATGTCGCCCAGAAAGATCAAGACCTCACGATCGATCGGGCGCAGCGCCTTGAAACCGGCAGCCAGGGTGACGGACAGGCCGTCGCGTGCTTTCCACGCGCGCACTTGCCGCACGCCCTCCAGCGTCGTGCGGCGGGAGACCACGACAATGATGGGACGCGCCCCGGATGCACGTGCGTGCTCTATGACATGGTCCAGCAGCGGGCGCCCCTGCAACCGGGCCCGGAGCTTATCCTGGCGCCCGAATCGGCGCGATGCGCCCGCCGCGAGAATGATCGCGGCCCGCATCGACCGATCAGATCTCGACCTGGCTGCCGAGCTCGACCACGCGATTGGTCGGCAAGCGGAAGAATTCCATGGCGCTTTCCGCGTTACGCAACATCCAGGCGAACAGCTTTTCACGCCAGATCGCCATACCGGGCCGCGACGAGGCTATCAGCGTCTGGCGCGCCAGGAAGAAACTGGTGTCCATCATCTTGAACTTGGCGCCACATTCGGTCGCAAGCGCCAAGGCGGCGGGCACGTCGGGCTCTTCCATGAACCCATATTTCACGACCAGCCGGTAGAAGCCCGCATCCAGATCCTCGAACCAGATGCGCTTGATCGGATTGACGTAGGGCACGTCCTCGATCTTCACCGTCAGCAGGATCACGCGTTCGTGCAGCACCTTGTTGTGCTTCAGATTGTGGAGCAGCGCATGGGGCACGCCGCCCGCGCTGGACGTCATGAACACCGCCGTCCCGGGCACGCGCGTGGCCGAATTGACGGCCGAGCGCACGAAGACGGGCACGGGGATCGCCGCTTCACGCATCCGTTCGATCATCAGGCTGCGGCCGCGCGCCCAGGTCGTCAGCAGCGTGAAGATGATGAAGCCCATCAGCAGCGGGAACCAGCCACCGTCCGGTACCTTGGTCATGTTCGCAGCGAAATAGGCGCCATCGACCAGGAAGAAGGCGGCGACCGCGAGGCCGGCAAGCACCTTGTTCCACTTCCACAGGTTGAACAGCACCACCGCGATCAGGCAAGTGTCGATCAGCATCGCTCCGCTCACCGCGATCCCGTAGGCGGCGGCGAGGTTCGACGAAGTGCGGAAGAACAGCACCAGCAGCATGACCATGATCATCAGCGCCCAGTTGACCGCCGGGATATAGATTTGGCCGGCCGAACTGGCGCTGGTATGCTCGATCCGCAGCCGCGGCATGAAGCCGAGCTGAATCGCCTGCTGTGTCACGGAGAAGGCGCCGGAGATGACGGCCTGAGAGGCGATGACCGTCGCCAACGTCGCCAGGATCACCAACGGCAGGCGGACATTTTCCGGCGCCATCAGGAAGAAGGGGTTGTGGATGATGTGGGACAGCTCTTCCGGCGTCGACGACAGAAACATCGCGCCCTGGCCGAGATAGTTCAGCATCAGCGCGGGCAGCACGAACACGAGCCAGGACAGGCCGATCGGGCGCCGCCCGAAATGGCCCATATCGGCATAGAGCGCTTCGGCGCCGGTCACCGCCAGGACGACCGAACCCATCGCCAGGAAGGCCCGAATGCCATCGTCCACGAAGAAGCGGAAAGCGTGATAGGGATTGAGCGCGGCGAACACTTCCGGCGCAGCGACGATGTTGACGACGCCCAGCACCGCCAGCACCAGGAAATAGACCATCATGATCGGGCCGAACAGCAGCCCGACCTTACCGACTCCGCGCGACTGGATGGCGAACAGGCCGACCAGGATGGCGACGGCGATCGGGATCACGAACGTCCCGAAATTATGATTGACGACCGACAGACCTTCGACCGCGGTCAACACCGACATGGCCGGCGTGATCATGCTGTCGCCATAGAACAAGGCGGTCGCAAAGACGCCCAGCAGGACCAGCCCACGGGTCCAGCGTGCCTTGGTCGAACCGGAACGGGAGATGAGCGCCAGCAAGGCGAGGCTGCCGCCCTCCCCCTTGTTATCCGCGCGCATGATGATGGCGACATATTTGATCGTCACCACGATCATCATCGACCAGAAGATCAGGCTGAGGACGCCCAGCACATTGGCCGCGCTCGGCTCCAGTGTGTGGTGGCCTGCGAAGGTTTCGCGGAAGGCATAGAGCGGGCTGGTGCCTATATCGCCGAACACGACACCGACCGCGCCCAGCGCGAGCCGGGCCAGTCCCTGATTGCCATGACCGTGCGATGCCGCGCCTAAGGGAGGCTCGAGCGGGTCAGCATTTTCTTGAACGGCGATGCCGGATGTCATCGAAGCGAGGAAACCTCAAGTAAAGGCGACTGCTTGATCTAAAACGCCGGGTTCCTCTCCGGTAGCAGCGGCGGGCGGATAGCACTTCGCGTATCCCCCCGCAACGGGCGACAGGAGCATCCCACACGGTTATGCGTTGCCCATCCAAATTCCAGGAGATGATGCATGCGCATTGGCGTGCCGAAAGAGATCAAGAATCACGAATATCGCGTCGGCCTCACGCCGCCGTCCGTGGCGGAGTTGGTGGGCGCAGGACACCAAGTGGTGGTGGAGACCGGCGCTGGCAAGGGTATCGACTTCGAAGATGCCGATTATGTCGAGGCGGGCGCCTCGATCCTACCCGATGCCGATGCGGTCTTTGCGCAGGCCGAGATGATCGTGAAGGTTAAGGAGCCTCAGCCGATCGAGATCGCGCGGCTGCGCCCCGACCATCTGCTGTTTACCTATCTTCATCTTGCCGCCGACAAACCGCAGGCGGAAGGACTGATGAAGTCCGGTGCGACCTGCATCGCTTATGAGACGGTGACGGCCAATGATCGCTCGCTGCCACTCCTCAAGCCGATGTCCGAAGTCGCCGGCCGCATGGCTGTGCAGGTCGGCGCACATTATCTTGAGAAGGAGCAAGGCGGTCGCGGCGTGCTCTTGGGCGGCGTTCCGGGTGTCGCACCCGCCCGGGTTGCGATCCTCGGCGGCGGCGTCGCCGGCGTGAATGCCGCGCAGATGGCGGTCGGCATGCGGGCCGACGTCACTATCTATGACATTTCCAACGCGCGCCTGGCCGAGCTGGACATGTTCTTCTCCAACCAGATCAAGACGGCCTATGCGTCACGCGCGGCGATCGCCGCCGCCGTGGCGCGCGCCCACCTGGTAATCGGTGCGGTCCTGATCCCCGGTGCGGCCGCGCCCAAGCTCGTCACGCGCGACATGCTGAAGACGATGAAGCGCGGATCGGTGCTGGTCGACATCGCGATCGATCAAGGTGGCTGCTTCGAGACCAGCCACGCCACCACCCACGACAATCCGGTGTTCGAGGTCGACGGGATCATTCATTATTGCGTGGCGAATATGCCAGGAGCGGTGGCGCGCACCTCTGCCTTCGCGCTCAACAACGCCACCCTGCCCTTCGCGCTCAGGCTCGCGACGATGGGGGCGGAAGCGGCGATGGCCGCCGATCCGCACCTGGCCAACGGTTTGAACGTGTCGGGCGGCAAGATCCGGCATGCAGCCGTCGCCGAGGCGCTGGACCTTCCACTTAACTGAGCATGGGAACATGATAGGAACATCGTGCGTTTCCAGCTACAAGGAGACGCACGATGATCGACAATCCCAAAAGCCACCCGACGTCCAACGCGGAGAAGGACCCCGACGATTGGACAACTGGCGACGAGCCCATGACCGGGGCGCAGGCCTCGTATCTCAAGACGCTGAGCGAGGAAGCGCATCAGCCGTTCGATGAGAATTTAAGCAAGGCGGAAGCATCCAAGCGGATCGACGCTTTGCAAGAGGAGACTGGACGCGGCCATTAGGCCGCGTCATGCCTGCAAGATGTCTGCCCGCAAGACCCTGAGAACTGCCACGGCAGAAAAACATGAGATGATCGATGCCGCTTTCGGGGCTTTCGATCTCAGCGACGCAAACTCTTACGGCCGGTTTTTGACCGCGCACGCACGCGCGCTTCCCGCTGTGGAGCGCGCCCTGGCGCAACGCGAAGGTCTCCCCGCGTTCGGCCTGCGCACGCCGTTATTGCAGCAGGATCTGGAAGCATTGGGATTGCCGATGCCGGATCCCTACGAAATGGGCGCGCCGGCCAATGATGCCGGCGCTTTCGGTGCGCTCTATGTCATCGAAGGATCACGGCTCGGCGGCTCCATACTTGCGGGTGCCGTACCGGCGGAGCTGCCGCGCGCATATCTGTCCGCCGTGCACCCCGCCGGCGCATGGCGGGCCTTTGGCGACGCGCTGGATCATGCGTCCAGCCTCGGCGACGACGATTGGATGGATCAGGCGATCGCGGCAGCCGATGCGACGTTCGATCTGTACGCGGACGCGGCGCGCGAATCCTAAATCTTGTCGATCGGCGCGGTGACGATCACGCGCAAACCGGGCTGATTATCGCTCTGCTCCAGCGTTCCGCCCAGGCTTTGCACCATCGCCTCGATCATCCGCGTTCCGAATCCAACGCGCGTGCGGACCTTGCCGGTGCCATTGTCGGCCACGATCAGGCGGAACTTGCCGCCATGTTCCTCGATTGCGATCGCCATCGGACCCGGCTTGCCGCCATAGGCATATTTGTTGGCGTTGATGACCAGCTCGGTCAGGATCAGCCCGACATGGACTGCGCGATCGGCCGAAATCAGGACGGGCGCGAGATCCAGGCGAATCTGCGCTCCCCATTCCGCACCGGATGCGGAGATCATGTCCCCAATCAGTTCTTCCAGATAGCGGGACAGATCCACCGTCTCCAGCTGGTCAGCCTGATACAGGCGCCGATGGACCAAGGCGACTGCGGACAGGCGCCGCTGCGCCTCGCCAAGATGATCGATCAGCGTGGCATCGTTGGTGGAATTCGCCTGTAGCGCCAGGAACGCCTGAACGAGCTGAAGGCTGTTCTGCACCCGATGATTGACCTCACGGAGCAGATGATCCTTTTCGGCAAGCAACGCTTCTTTTTCGGCGATGGTCAGGCCCAGTTGACGATTGAGCTCCCGCAACCGCTGGCTCTGCCGCACCGACGTCAACGTGCGGCGCAGGCGCGATGCGGCCTCGATCTCGCCGATGGTCCAGCGCCGTGACCGGCCGCGCACCTCCTCGCGCCAGCCTGCGAAGGAACTGCGTGGCGTCAGGATACCGGCTTCGCCCTGCGCGTCCTTGTGCGGATTTCCGGCCCATTCCACCGTTTCCAGATGCTCGACGCGGAACCACAGCAGCAGGGCATCGGATTCGCCGGTCAAATTAATGGCCAGCACACCACTGGCCATCCGGGTATATGCAGCAGCCGGCGCAAATTGCTCGCTCAATGCCATGCTGACGAACGGCTCGGTCAGTCCCTTGGTCCGAATCCAAGCGGCGAGTGCCAGGATCTGATCCGCATCGGGCGCCGCACCGGAGGTACTGACCTGCTGATCGCGCACCACCGCGAATCCATCCGCGTTGAACAGCCGGCTGAATTCGTCGCCATAGCCCACGAACCAATCCACGCCCGGCCGTTCGGTGGTCAGGCGACCGACAAGCTTCTCCTCGCCCGAACGCAGACGTAGCCGCTCTCGGTAGATCTGCGCCTCTTCTTTTGCACGGATCTGACGCGCAAGGCCGCCTGCCAGGGCCTGACAGGCAATGCGTGCTTCATAACCGATGCGGCGAGGCTGATGATTATGGCACGCAATCAGCCCCCAGAGCAGGCCGTCCTTGACGATCGAGATAGAGGCGGAAGCCTGCACCCCCATATTCTTCAGATATTGGATGTGGATCGGGGAGACAGATCGTAACGAGGCATCGCTCAGGTCGATCGCGCCCAACCCGGCCGCGCTCGGACGTATCGCCGCGGGTTCGTACCCGACATCAGGAATCACGCGAACACGGTTGCGAACATACAAAGCCCGCGCCTGCTGCGGGATATCGCTGGCGGGAAAATGATGGTTCAAGAAGGACGGCAGCTGCGGATCGCGCTCCTCCGCCAATACCATGCCGGCGCCATCATCCAGGAATCGATAGACCATGACCCGGTCGAATCCAGTCAATTCCCGATAGGCTAGCGCTGCACGTTCGCAGAGCGAGATCAGGTCCGGGGCGCGTTCGAAGTTGGTGCTGAACGCATCGAGGCGGGACAGCGTCGCCACGGCCGCCACCGGCATGTCGGGCCGCGGCTCGAGCTCGACCAGGACGTGATCGTCGGAAATGTGCAGAAGCGCGTCGAACGATTCCGTGCGGCCGCGCACCACCCCGACCGATGCAATCGATCGGCCGATCGTTTGGGCCTGAAGCAGCGCCGCCTCGACCGGCTCACCCAGCAAATCGGCCAATGGCTGATCCAACCAATCCGCGCGCAGCCGATCCTCGATCTGGCCGGCGCCCGCGACCACCCGCAGGCTCGCCAGATCCGCGATCAGGAGTAACCCGTGCGGCTGAATCGCGCCCGAAATATGAATCGGTTCGCGATCGCATGCGGTGAGATCCGGCGACGAACTCTGCGGATCCACGACAGCCAGCGGCGCTGTCTCCACCTGACTGCTCAAATTCGCAAGCCTCCGCGCCTGCATGATCCGTTACGCGACATACGTAAAATTAGGGCCGACAGATATGTTTTGTCCATTGATCGAGATCAGCGTGCCGGCGCATCGCGCATGAAGGCTTGTATCGGCGGGGCCTTCATCCCGCCCGCTGCCACGAAGCCGCGATTGAAAAAGCCCGGCTTCCCATAAGGCATCGCACCACCGTCGGGTGCGGATATCATTCCTCCCGCAGCACGTAACACAGCGTCACCTGCCGCGATATCCCATTCCATCGTGGGCGCCAGACGGGGGTACAGATCCGCTTGGCCGCAGGCGACCATGCAGATTTTCAGCGATGACCCGCGCGTTACCCGGGACGCCACCTTGAATTGATCGAGATAGGATTCGGTCGCCGCCGAATTGTGCGATCGCGATGCGACCGCGGCCAGGCCTTCGTCAGGAACATCGCGGACCCGCATTGTGCGGCGGGATCCGATGATACCATCTTCTCCCACCAGGGCCGTCCATGCCAGCAGACGCTTGGCGTCGCCCGCAAAGATGCGACGTTCGACCGGCGCGAAAACGACGCCGAGCCCCGGTGCATGATCTTCGATCAACGCAATATTGACCGTGAAATCGCCGTTGCGGCTGATGAATTCCTTGGTGCCGTCAAGCGGATCGACGAGATAGAAGTGACCGTCCGTATCGGGAATGCGGCCTGCGGCGGCCTCTTCCTCAGCAACGACGGGAACCTCGGGTGACAGCGTTGCGAGAGCTTGAAGGATGATGGCTTCACCTGCCGCATCCGCATCTGTCACCGGCGAGCTATCCGGCTTCACCGTTACCGAAAAATGGCTGTCATAGATCGTCATAATCGCGGTCCCAGCCGCGATCGACGCCTCGACCAGTCCGTCCAACAATGCATCCCGATCGATTTTCATAGCCCGGGCGGTAGGGCATCCCGGCTTGCCTGGGCAAAGATTTTATGTTGCGACATCGATAGCGGTGTCGTGCTTGAAGCCGGACGCCATGACTGCATCCCTTACTCATCTTCAACGGCTCGAGGCCGAAAGCATCCATATCCTGCGCGAAGTGGTCGCGGAGACCGAAAAGCCGGTGATGCTCTATTCAGTCGGCAAGGATTCGGCGGTGATGCTGCATCTTGCGCGGAAAGCCTTTTACCCGGCTCCCCCGCCCTTCCCCTTGCTCCACGTCGACACGACCTGGAAGTTCAAGGCCATGTATGACTTGCGCGACAAGGCGGCGCGGGAGGCGGGCATGGAGTTGCTTGTCTACCAGAACCCGGAAGCCAAGGCGCGCGGCATCAACCCGTTTGATCACGGTAGCCTCCACACCGACATGTGGAAGACGGAGGGGCTGAAGCAGGCGCTGGATCAATATGGGTTCGACGCGGCTTTCGGCGGTGCGCGGCGCGATGAGGAGAAGAGCCGCGCGAAGGAGCGCATCTTTTCCTTCCGCTCAGCCAATCATCGTTGGGACCCGAAGAACCAGCGCCCCGAGCTCTGGCATCTCTACAATGCCCGCAAGGCCAAGGGCGAGAGCATCCGTATCTTCCCGATCTCCAATTGGACCGAGCTCGACATCTGGCAATATATTCACCTTGAACAGATCGAGATCGTCCCCCTTTATTTCGCCGCACCCCGCCCCACGGTGGAGCGCGACGGCATGCTCCTGATGGTGGACGATGACCGCTTCCCGCTGGGGCCCGGCGAAGTGCCTGTCGACCGGTCGGTCCGTTTCCGCACGCTCGGTTGCTATCCGCTCACAGGCGCCATCGAGAGCGAGGCCAAGACCCTGCCCGAGGTCATTCAGGAGATGCTTCTGACCACCACGTCCGAACGTCAGGGCCGCGCGATCGACAAGGATGCGGCTGGGGCCGGCATGGAGAAGAAGAAGCAGGAAGGCTATTTCTAATGACCGATGCCTCCTCTTACCAGGCCGATGCGCTCATCGCCGAGGATATCGACGCCTATCTCGATCGGCACCAGCATAAGAGCCTGTTGCGCTTCATTACCTGTGGCTCCGTGGACGATGGAAAATCCACGCTTATCGGGCGTTTGTTGTACGATTCAAAGATGATCTTTGAGGATCAGCTGGCTGCGCTCGAGGCGGACAGCCGCCGGGTCGGCACGCAGGGACAGAATATCGATTTTGCCCTGCTGGTCGATGGTCTCGCCGCCGAACGCGAGCAAGGTATCACGATCGACGTTGCGTATCGCTTCTTCGCGACGGACCGGCGCAAGTTCATCGTCGCCGATACGCCTGGCCATGAGCAATATACGCGCAATATGATTACCGGCGCTTCGACCGCCGACCTTGCCGTGATCCTGGTCGATGCGCGCAAGGGCGTGCTGACGCAGACGCGGCGCCACAGCTATCTTTGCCACCTGATCGGTATCCGCAACGTCGTGCTTGCGATCAACAAGATGGACCTGATCGATTATGATCAGGCACGTTACGACGCGATCGTCGCCGATTATCGCAGCTTTGCGGAGACGATCGGAATTGCGTCTTTCCTGGCCATGCCGATCTCGGGCTTTGCAGGCGACAATGTCACTACCCCTTCACGCAATCTGCCCTGGTATGACGGCCCGACGTTGCTCGATCATCTAGAGACCGTCTCGCTGGATGCCGACGCAGATCGCGCCAAGGCTTTCCGCATGCCAGTGCAGTGGGTCAATCGACCCAATCTCGACTTTCGAGGCTTTTCCGGGCTGATCGCGGGCGGCACCATCGCGCCCGGCGATGAGATCCGTGTCCTGCCGAGCGGCAGGACCTCACGCATCGCGCGGATCGTTACCTTTGACGGCGATCGCGACGGGGCGGTTGCCGGCCAATCGGTGACCCTGACGCTCGCCGATGAGATCGATTGCTCGCGTGGCGACGTTATCGCGGCCGCGGGAGACCCGCCGGAGACCGCCGATCAGTTTGAGGCCACCATCGTGTGGATGGCGGACGAAGCGATGCTTCCCGGCCGCGCATATTGGCTGAAGCTCGGTACTCAGACCGTCACCGCAAACGTCCAGCCCCCAAAGTACCAGATCAACGTTAATAGCTTGGAGCATCTTGCTGCCAAGACACTGGATTTGAACGCAATCGGCGTCGCCAACCTGTCGACCGACCGCCCCCTGGTCTTTGAGCCCTATGAGAAGAGCCGCGATCTCGGTGGCTTCATTCTGATCGACAAATTCACGAATGCCACCGTCGCTGCCGGGATGATCCATTTCTCCCTGCGTCGCGCCCAGAACATCCATTGGCAAGCGACGGATATCACACGGGAACGCAGAGCGGCGCTGATGCGTCAGAAACCTGCCGTGCTATGGTTCACCGGTCTTTCAGGCGCCGGCAAATCGACCATCGCCAATCTGGTCGAGAAGAAGTTGGCGCGGATGAACCGCCATACGTTCCTGCTCGATGGCGACAATGTGCGACACGGTCTCAATCGGGATTTGGGTTTCACCGATGCCGACCGCATCGAGAATATACGGCGGGTCGGTGAAGTCGCACGATTGATGAGCGATGCGGGCCTGATCGTCATCACTGCCTTCATCTCGCCTTTCCGGGCAGAACGCGAAATGGTGCGGCAGATGCTTCCGGACGGCGAGTTCATCGAGATCTTCATCGATACGCCGCTAGCGGAAGCCGAACGGCGCGACGTGAAAGGCCTCTATGCCAAGGCGCGCGCGGGCGCGCTCAAGAACTTCACCGGGATAGACAGCCCGTATGAAGCGCCCGAAAAGGCGGAGCTGCGGATCGACACGACATCTCAATCGCCGGAGCAAGCCGCCGATCACATCGTCGACTATCTGCTCGACCGCTAATGCATAGCGCGGCCTTGTCGTCCTCTTTAGGAACACGGAATGACGGCGCCCCTCACGTCTTACGATCAGGTCGCTTATCCATCGATGATATCCCGCAAGACGCATCCCGACCGGATGGCTGTCCTCGCGAAATTGCACGGGCTGGATCCGCCTGCGATCGACACGGCCCGTGTGCTTCAGATTGGCGGCGGCGATGGATTAGACGCCATCGCGCTCGCGGCCGCCTATCCTCGCGCCGAGTTCGTCAACTTCGATATCGCGGAACAGCCGATTGGGCGCGGCCGCCGCTGGTCCGAAGCGGCAGCCCTCAGCAATGTCCGTCATCTGGTCCTGAACATCTTGGAGGCGGCGGAGCGCCTCGACGGCACCTTCGATTATATCAGTGCCCATGGCATCTATGCTTGGGTTCCGGACGTCGTTCGCGCCGCCGTCATGCCGCTGATCCGACGGCGATTGTCGCCCAACGGCGTCGCCTTCGTCAGCTATAACACCTTTCCCGGCGGACACAGCCGGATCGCATTGCGCGAGATGATCCGCCACCACATCGCCTCGATAGAGGCGCCCGCTCAACAAATTGCGGCGGTTCGCGCCCTGCTCCGTTCCTTCGCGGCACCGCAACCTGGAGACGAGCCGATCACGGCTACGATGCGCCGCGAAGCCGAAGCGGCCCTTGCCTCGTCCGATGGGCTTCTGTTCCACGATGTGATGAACGACTTTTACTTTCCTCAATCGTTTCTAACGGTGGTGCGGGACGCGCAGGCACATGGCCTGGCCTATCTGGGCGAGGCCGCCGGCGGTGGCTTGGACAAGGGGTTCCTTGATCCGGATCGCGCCCAAATCCGCGAGCACGCATTGCTCGACCGTCTGCAGGCGCTGGATTACACCAAGGGCCGCTACTTCCGTTCGAGTCTCTTCGTCCACGCAGAAGCACAATTCTCGCGAGTGGCCGTGGATGAGGCCATGACGAAGCTGTGGGTGACGACCGATACGAAAGACATTGGCGACGACGACTTTCAGGCGGGCAAGCGTAAGGTTCATGTCAACGATCCCCGGCGTGCCGCCTTGCTGCGAACGCTGATCGCCAGACAGCCGGAGGTGATCCGTGTGGATAGCCTCAACCTTGATCGGGAATTGCTGGCCGCTCTGCGCCACTATGCGCTGGAGGATATCGTCACGCTCTCCACAACAGCGCCGACCTTCACACACTCGCTGCGCGAAAAACCGAAAGCGAGCTCGCTGGCCCGTATGCAGATTGGACAGGGGTCGCCAGTGGTCGCGACGCTCGCGCACAAGACGATGGCGCTGCAGGACCCGGATCTACGGCACCTCGTCACCCTGCTGGATGGCGCACACGACCGAGAGGCGCTGAAGCGCGCCTGGGCGGTCGAAGAAAGAAAGATGCCGCTGGACAAGGCATTGCAGTGGATTGCTGCCAGCGCGCTGCTTGTTCCGGATCGCGCAGCCTCAGAGCCCTGAGCCGGCCTTGCGCCAGCGGGCGAAGTCTACGACCTGCCGTGCGACCAAGCCGATCTGGTCTCCGATCTTGGCATCCAGCGCGGTGCCGTCTTGTTCAAAAACCTTGCCTTCGGGAACGAAGGCTGCCCCGTAAGGCGTTGGCCACGCCCGCAAAGCATGCGCAATCGACCGCAGCGTGACGAGCGTTGTCCCGCACGCCAGCCAGCCAAAGGCACTCACGATCGCGCCAAAGGCGCAGCCGTCGAGATACGGACGGTCGTCACGTGCCAAATCCTCGAGTAGATCGAGCGCATTCTTGACCGGCCCCGTGATGCTGCCGTGATAGCCGGCCGAGGCGACGATTACGCCATCGCACTCCCGCACGGCATTGATGAACGTGGTTTCGTCATCGGTCCGTTCGGTGCGCCCCGGGACATAGAGCGGCAAACCGGAAATCAGCGCCCCATCGATCAACTGCGTACGTGCGCCCAAGCGCTCCGCCGCCAGCAGCGCGCAGCGTACTGCCAGCTCGCTGGTGGAGTGCGGACGCGACGTCCCACCGATTCCGACGATCAAGGGCGAAAAGTCTCGGGTCAACGGCGCCTCCTCCCGACCGCCTAGCGAGCTGGCACGGGCGGCGCAACGGCCCGCGCCGAGATAGCGCGGCTCAGCTGATTTCCGCCCGATCGCGACCAAAGTCGTAACCGGCTCACCTCGACGCTGCTCCCCCAGGCCGATAGACCCGCCCCATGACCCTGCTGCCGATCATTGCCGCTGTTGTCCTGCTGGTGCTGTTGATCGCGGTGTTGAAGGCGCCGCCATTCGTAGCGTTCATCATCTCCGCCTTGGCCGCAGCCCTGATGCTGGGCATGCCGCTCGCCAAAATCCCGGCGAGCATGGAGCATGGCATCGGCGACCTGCTCGGTTCGCTTGCCGGTGTGATCATCCTCGGCGCCATGTTCGGCAAGCTGATCGCCGATAGCGGAGCCGCCGAACGGATTGCAGAGAGCCTGACCCGGCTGTTCGGGCAGAAACGATTTCCGATCGCGATGACCTTCACCGGTTTTATCGTCGGCATCCCGCTTTACTACAATGTCGGCTTCGTCCTGATGGTGCCGCTGATCTTCTCGATCACCTACCGCGCCAAATTGCCCGCCGTTTATGTCGGCATGCCTTTGCTCGCCGGCCTCTCCATCGCGCATGGATTTCTGCCGCCGCACCCTTCGCCGACGGCGCTGGTCACCCAGTTCGGCGCGGATCTCGGCACCACGCTGATTTACGGCCTGATTGTCGGCATCCCGACGCTGCTGATCGCAGGACCGCTCTTTTCCACCACGCTGAAGGGCATCGTCGGCGCGCCTTCGACATTGTTCAAGCCGTCGGATACCCGCAGTACCGATCTGCCGGGGGCGTTCAACAGCTTCGTCTGCGCGCTGCTTCCGGTGATCCTGATCGGCATCGCGACCGCCCTGGCCTATTCGCCCGGTCTTTCGCCGGAGCAAAAGTCGCTGATCGGGTTTGTCGGCAATCCCACGATCGTCCTTCTACTGTCCGTCGTCATCGCAACCGTCGCGCTCGGTACGGCACGCGGCCGGCCGCTCGGCGAGATCATGGAGGGCTTCGGCACGGCGGTACGGGATATCGCCACCATCCTGATGATCATCGGGGGCGCCGGCGCGCTCAAGCAGGTGCTGATCGACAGCGGCGCCGACGTGCAACTTGCCGGCCTTTTGCAGGATATTCCGCTGCCGCCATTGATGCTCGGCTGGTTGATAGCTTTCGTAATCAGGATCGCGCTGGGCTCCGCGACCGTCGCCGGGCTGACCGCGGCAAGCCTGGTTCACCCGCTGGTGATCGCAACCCACGTCGATCCCAATTTGATGGTGCTTGCAGTCGGCGCGGGCAGCTTGATGTGCAGCCACGTCAATGATTCCGGCTTCTGGATGTTCAAGGAATATTTCGGCCTGAGCTTGCGCGACACGTTCCGATCCTGGTCGCTGATGGAAACCATCGTCGGCCTGTGCGGCCTGGTATTCGTGCTGATGCTCAGTCTGTTCGTGGGATAAGAGGCCCTCCGCACCCGCAATTCTCGCCACAATCCTATCTTCACGCCCGCGAAGCAGACCTCGGCTGGCATCCGTCCTCGTCTCGTGACACGGCGGCCGTTTCAATCGCGAGTCATAAAGCGTGACCCAATTAGCAATTCTTTATGAGCACCCTTCCTGGTTCACGCCGCTATTCGCCGCCTTGGACCGCCGCGGCATCCGCCATGCGCGTCTGCAGCCTGACGGCCATTTCGATCCGACCGATCGCGACGTGCCGGCTCCTCTCATCTTCAATCGTATCGCGATGTCGAGCTTCCTGCGAAGCGGCGAACATCCCATCTTCCATACCATGGCCCTGCTGGATCATTGGCGCCGCGCTGGCGCCAATGTGATCAACGGGACCGATGTTCTGGCGATCGACGCCTCCAAGGCGCGGCAGCTCGCCCTGATCGCCTCCCTTGGCCTGGCCATTCCAGCAACACGGGTCGTGCATCGCGTGCAGGACGTGGCCGCCGCGGCCGCGACCATCGGCTTTCCGTTAGTGGTGAAGGCCAATATTGGCGGTTCGGGTGCCGGCATCATGCGGTTCGACAGCATGGACGAACTTCGCCACACGGTTGCGGCCGGCGATCTGCCAAGCAGCGTCGACGGCGTGTTGCTGGTGCAGGATTATGTGCCCGCGCGTGACGGGATCATCACGCGGATCGAAACGCTGGATCGCGCCTTCCTCTATGCGATCGACGTTGCAGGTGGCGGCGCGTTCGATCTCTGCCCGGCGGATGCTTGCGTGGTTGGCTCGTCGATCAGCATGACCGCCGTTCGCCCGACTGCAAATTTGGTAAACGCGGCGGAGCGCATCGCAACGGCAATGGATCTCGACGTGGGCGGCATCGAAGTGATGATCGATGACCGCGATGGGACGGCGCGATTTTACGATATCAACGCCTTATCGAACTTCGTTGCCAACCCGCTGGACGTTCTTGGTTGGGATCCGCACGAGCGGCTGGTGGATTATCTGATCGCGCGGATCGAGGACGCACGCTGATGCGCTATGGATATTGGACGCCTGTGTTCGGCGGCTGGCTGCGCAACGTCGCCGACGAAGGCATGGAGGCCAGCTGGGATTATACCAGACGCTTGACCCAGCAGGCGGAACGTTGGGGCTATGACCTCACGCTGATCGCGGAACTCAACCTCAACGACATCAAGGGCGTCGATCAGCCCGCGCTGGATGCCTGGTCGACCGCCGCGGCGCTGGCCGCGGTAACGGAGCAGATCGAGCTGATGGTTGCCGTCCGCCCGAACTTCCACCAGCCCGCCTTGTTCGCAAAGGCAGCCGCCAATATCGACCGGATCGCCGGAGGACGGCTGGCACTCAACGTCGTATCTTCCTGGTGGGCGGATGAGGCCCGCCAATATGGCCTGCAATTCGATGAGCATGACGATCGCTATGCCCGCACATCGGAATGGCTCCAGGTCGTCGACGGGCTTTGGACGCAGGATCGGTTCAGCTTCTCCGGCGACTATTATCGGACGCAGGACGCCATCTGCGCCCCCAAACCGGCCAAACGCCCGACCATCTATGCTGGCGGGGAGAGCGAGAAAGCCAAGACGATGATCGCGGCTCAATGCGATGCCTATGTGATGCATGGCGATCCGGTGTCCGCCATTGCGCCCAAAATCGCGGACATGGCAGCACGGCGGGAGGCCGCCGGCGGCCAGCCTATGCTGTATGGCATGGCGGCCTATGCGATCGTGCGGGACAGCGAAGCAGAGGCGAAACGGGAGCTGGAGCGGATCACGACCGTCAGCGAATTGCCCGCTGGCTATGCGAATTTTGATCAGTGGCTATCGGGAACGCAGCTGGAACGCGAGCTCAAGATCCAGGAATATTCCGTCTCCAATCGTGGGCTGCGGCCAAATCTGGTGGGCACACCCGAACAGCTGAAGGCGCGAATCGAGGAATATGAGGCGGCAGGGCTGAACCTTCTCCTGCTGCAGATGAGCCCCCAAGCCGAAGAGATGCAGCGGTTCGCGCAGCAGGTAATGGGCACGACCTAGGCGAAGCGACATCGTCGTTGGGTAGCGTACAACGCCGACCCGACAGTCCAGGTCCGTAGATGCGAAAAACCCCGCCAACCCATTGGATTGGCGGGGTAATTCTGGTGGGCGTGGCAAGGATTGAACTTGCGACCCCTGCGATGTCAACACAGTGCTCTACCACTGAGCTACACGCCCACTGGACGCGGATGAATCGCGCCCGGAAAGGGGTTTGGGGCTGTTAGCCGAGGGGTTTGGATCGCGCAACCCGCGATCCGCATCTATTCGAGCTTCCGATCATTTCGTGCGCGCCACACCGTCGGACAGGTGTTGAGCAGGGCCAGGTCCGTAATTCGCTTCATGACGGCCGCTTTTCCTTTTATCAGGAACGTCATGCCCGCGGCCGCCCTCACCCGCCTGCCTCTCTTCGAACGGCTGGGACCGGATGAGCCGACCAGTCCCCTGGTCTGCGCCGTTCCCCATGCCGGACGTTATTACCCTCCCACCCTGGTGGCCGCGAGCGCGGTGCCGCTGCATCTGTTGGAACAGTTGGAGGATCGCCACGCCGATCTGCTGATCGAAGGCGCGGTTGAACGCGGCGCGGTCGCGATCGTGGCACGGATCGCTCGGGCTTGCATCGATCTCAATCGCGGCGAAGAGGATCTGCATCCGGCATTGCGCGATCCGCCCGGAAGCGGCGGCGCGGCGAGTGCGCGTGCGCGATCGGGTCTAGGCCTGCTGCCGGATCGGCTGGGCAAGCGCCATCTGTGGCAGGTGCTGCCCTCGCCAGCAGCGGCCAGCGCCCGACTGGAGCTTATTCACGAACCCTATCCCGCGGCCATCGCAGACGCGCTGGCAGCTGCCAGCGCCCGTTTCGGTTGCGCCGTACTGATCGATTGCCACTCCATGCCGCCACTGCCGGGAACGCGCGCCGCGCGCGTGGTGATCGGTGACAAGCATGGGCGATCAGCCGGAAAAGGCGTCGCGGCGGACATGGCGCGTATCGCGCGCGCGCTTGGCTACCCCACGGCCCTCAACGCCCCATATGCGGGAGCCTATGGCCTCGTCCGCCATGGACGCCCGGCGGACAATGTCCACGCCCTGCAGATCGAGATTGATCGGACGCTCTATCTTGAGCGGGATATGCGCAGCCTGTCCCCCGGATTAGCCGACGCTCAAAAGCTGGTAGCTTCGCTCGCTGCTGCCGCGCTGAACGCTATCCAATCGCCGTCGGCGATTGCGGCGGAATAACCCGGCCCCATAAGAAAAAAGCCACCCCGTGCTTTCGCACGGAGTGGCCAAGGTTCAGGGAGGAAGCGCGCCGAAGCGCGCTAATGCCGAGCCGCGAAAGGGGAACACGGCGGGGCATCGGTATAAGAATAGGTGAGCGGCAAAAGGGTTTCAAGGTCTTACGATTTTTTACCGTGAAATCCGTCGCATCCCTCGCACCATTGCCGAGTCGCGGCCAGCCGGCCGCCCCGCGACCCGCTGGCCATCCCCGCGTATTGATCAGACGTTCTGGAGGATCGGCTGCTGGGCCGGCACCTTACCCAATTCCATCTGGCGGCCGAAGATTTCGCTGACGAGGCCGAGCGAGAACAGATGCGCATATAGCAAAGTCAGCATGCCGTTCTGGCTCATCTTACGCAGCTGGTCGCCACGCAGGTCGCGCAGCTTTTCTTCATTCACCATGCCGAAGCCGCGATAGAGAAACGGATTGGGGCTCGACTGATGCTGGATGTTCAGTTCCCCATCCTCCAGCAATCCGGTTTCGACGAGATCCTTCATGAAAGCGGTGGTGCGTTGGGCAGCGACCTCGAACTGCTCGCAGAAACCCAGCATATCCTTCACCGCCTGGGTCGGCTCGCCATTTTCGAACAGCGGCAAACCATCCTCATAATCGCCCAGCACGCCGCGGCTGGGGTCGAAGCACAGCGACATTTCGTCGCTGTCGTTGCGCAGGCGCGCCAGCATGAACGGATAGCGACGGACGAACGCCGGCAGATAAGTGTTGTCACGATAGCTGCCGTCTTCGTTGACGAAGACGTTCACACCTTCGTTGAGCGCCATCAGCGCCAGCGGCACAGGATCGGAGCCGATCGAGAAAACGATCGGGAAGAAACGCTGCGCGATGGGGAATTCGTCTACCGTGAGCGGGATGGCGTGAACTTGCCCGATAAATTCAAGCGACTGCATCGGACGCAGCTTCCAGGTCGCATGTTCCTGGCTCGAAAGGGGTACCAGGTCCTGGTACAGCATCGGAAGGCCCGAATTGCCGGGAGCACTCGCCATCTTTGATCTCTCCTGAGGATGCAGCGGAGGTGATCGTGCCCGCCCCCGCGGAAAGGCCGCCCTCTATTGTCTCGGGCGCGCTGGCGCAACCTTGAGACCGGCTCTCTTCGCGATGGGCCGCTTAATCGAGCGGGATGAGCTTGCCCGGGTTCATGATGCCGTGCGGATCCATGGCTTGCTTGATGGCGCGTAAAGCACGGAGCCGCACCGGATCGATCGTCCTGGCGAATTCGGCCAGCTTCAGCTGCCCGATGCCATGTTCGGCCGACATCGATCCGCCACGTGCGGCCACGAGGTCATGCACGAAGCTGCTGACCTTTGGCCCCTCCTCCGCGAGCCAGCTTTTCCCGTCCGCATCGATCGGCGGCTGGACGTTGAAGTGGATATTGCCATCGCCGAGATGGCCGAAGCCCAGAACCCGCGAACCTGCGAAACGGTCTTCGACCGCTACTCGCGCTTCCAGAAGGAAGGCGGGCATTGCGGACACCGGAACTGAAATATCGTGCTTGGCGGCGGGTCCATCAACCCGCTCTGCCTCGGCGATGCTTTCCCGCAATTTCCAGAATGCCTCGGCCTGGGTCTCATTGCTGGCGATAGCGGCATCTTCGATCAGGCCCTCCTCCGCTGCCTCGGCGAGCAACGTGGTCAGCCGCTCCGCCGGGTCTGGGGCGCCCACCGGTGCCGTCGCCTCGATCAGGACGTTCCAGCTATGCACCCCTTGCAGAGGAGCCCGCGTGCCGGGAATGTGACGCAGCACCATCGCGAGCGCGTTG
>NZ_JBMDXN010000004.1:0-3867 GCF_048595155.1 Sphingomonas sp. | reverse complement strand
CGCGAGACAGTTTGGTCCCTATCTGCCGTGGGCGTCGATATTTGAGAGGACTTGTCCCTAGTACGAGAGGACCGGGATGAACATACCTCTGGTGGACCTGTCATCGTGCCAACGGTGCAGCAGGGTAGCTATGTATGGACGAGATAACCGCTGAAAGCATCTAAGCGGGAAGCTCCCCTCGAGATAAGATATCTTAGAGCGGTCGAAGACCACGACCTTGATAGATCGGATGTGGAAGTGGAGTAATCCATGGAGCTAACCGATACTAATTGCTCTATTCGCGCTTGAGAGTCCCACCATCAATGACAGGACTGACCTGATCAAAGATGGGGTTCGCTCAGCATATGTGGTGCACGCATCGATTTCGAAACCCGACCCAATTGCGCATCGCGCTGGCTCCATTGCTTGGTGGCCATAGCGTCTGTGACCCACCCGATCCCATCCCGAACTCGGCCGTGAAACCAGACAGCGCCGATGGTACTATCGCTTAAGCGATGGAAGAGTAGGTCGTCGCCAGGCATTGAAGCCAGCGCGGCGCGCAACACACGGTCCGAACCCATCCACATGTCTCCCTTTTTGGCCTCAAGCGCCGGCAGCCGCATCCGCGGCCTTGGCTTTCCTCGCTACGCTGCGGGCGGCCCGTCGGCCTTGCGGACCTGCGGTCCGACGACCACATCTACCGTCGGACATATGGTGGCGCGGGGTGGAGCAGCCCGGTAGCTCGTCAGGCTCATAACCTGAAGGTCACAGGTTCAAATCCTGTCCCCGCAACCAATACAAACCCCCAGCCCTCACAGGCCCAGGGGGTTTTCCTTTGCCCAGCCCACATCCAACCCATCAGCCGATACGGCAGGCGCCACGGTACGACCGTTCGTGCCGTGACGCAGACGCTCCGAGGTGCGGCCGGGGGGACGAAGCGGCCGGGCGAACCGGGCTCAGGCGGCGCGCGTCCTCTCCTTGCCCTGCCGCGCCGCGGCGATCCGATCGATCGCATCGAGAATGATAGCGGTCGCGTCGTGCGTCTCGATCGACCGGGCGATGCGCGCCACCGACGCCTTGATCTCCGCATCCACCAGCACCCGGTCGACCGCCTCGGCAAGGCTGGCTTCCGACGGGGTACCGGTCCGCAAATTGATCCCCGCTTTGGCCCATCCGATCCGGGCGGCAATGTCGGGCTTGTCCTCGCTCGCGCCAGCAATGATCACCGGCGCACCCTCGGCCAGCCCCATCAGCACGGTTCCATATCCGCCGTTGGTGACGAGAATATCAACCTTGGGCATCAGCCAATCGAACGGCAGATATGTTTCCAGCCGCGCGTTGGCGGGTAGCGCGCTGGGCGCCAACGGCAGCGGCCGGCGCCCGGTCGTGCCGAGTACCAGCAGGTCATCCCGACCGGCGAGCGCCCTTATGGTGGGCAGCACCAGCTGATCGAGGTCGGCATTGGCGACCGTCCCCTGCGTCACCAGCACCACCGTGCGCCGACCGTCAAGATCGTCGGCCCATGCCGGCGGCGGCGCGGCGCTGGGGGCTGCCGGCCAGCGGCCGACAAAGGCGAGATGCTCCGGCACGTCGCCGAGCGGGAATTCGATTTCCGGTACACCGCCTTGCCAGAAGATGTCGGCATATCGCGCCATGGCGCCGATCGGCGACCCCTTGGGTTCGACGCCGGTCGCCCGCGCCGCATCCTCGTACATCGACTGGATCGGCGCCAGAGCTGCCATGACTTCGGGGAGCAGCGTCTGCTGGAGATGGGCGCGAACGTCTGCATCCGCCGCATAATCGAGCCCCAGGCCGTGCGGGAGACCGTCCGATCGATCGAGACTGAGGAAGGTGATGCCGCACCCGATTACCACGGGGCGGTCCGCCCCCCCTTCGAAGATCAGTGGCAGAGCGCCGAGGAAAAGCTGCTCGGTGATGACGATATCAGCCGGAAATGCCGCGAGCAGCTTCTTCAAGCCGGCATATTGCTGGGGCAGCGGGTCCGTGAAGATATGCCTGAAATCGAATTCTATGATCTCGGGGCCGGTCAAACCTGCGCGCGCGGGAAAACAGGCGTCAGGATCCCGCAGATCGAAATCGGCGCCGGCAGGCAAGGGCTCGAAGCGGGCGCCGATCGTCTCGGCGCGTTCGCGGAACGCCGAACCGGAATAGAGCAGCACCTCATGGCCTTGTTCCACCAGCAACCGGCCGATGCCGAGCAGCGGATCGAGATGGCCGGTCGCCGGGGTGGCGGCGAGGATGATCTTCATGGTCGGAGCTCCCGTTCGTCCTCTGTCACAGCGCCGATGCCGGCTGTGTGCGGGAGCAGCGTTGGGGGATTCCGCTACGCGCGCATGTCGTATCCTCGGGGCTGCGTTACCGTGGTAATTGCGGGGTGATGCGCATAGGTGCGCGGGACGGCGCGTGCTTGCCGGAAGCCGCCGGGTCGCATCGGCCGCTACGGCTAAAGATAGGGTAGCGCATTGCCCCGGCGGACGCTCCTAAGCCAGCGGCGGGCTGCCGGCCGCTCCCTTTCGCCCGACACGCGCCGCGGTGCGGCTGTCGATCATCCGCGGAGCGCCCCGTCCGATCATCTTGATGCGCGCGGTCCATTCGCCCGCCTGGTGATCGAAGGCGACATCGTCCAGCACGAGCCCGCGTACCGAGCCCGCGAAATGGCGCAGGAAGCGGGCCATCTGATGCTGGGCATGCAGGTTGAGATCATGATCGAACGCGAAGCGCAGCACATGCTCGCCGGCGCGGAGAACGGGCGCGAAGGGAAGGACGTTGGAAGAATCGGGGCGATCGACGCGCACGGTCGTTTCTGCCAGGCCGGCGGCGAGCGCATCGGGCTTGGCGACGGAAACGACCACGCTGGCGACCGGGCCGAGCGCCAGACAGTCTTCGCCGACCAGGCGCGCAAATTGTTCGATCAGACCCACATGCGATTGGGCGATCGCCTGCACCCGATCGACCACCGCCCGATAGTCGATCGTATCGGCGAGGCTGGAGAGCGGATGCGGCGGATCGAGGCGCGCGTCGACCGAGACCAGCAACGTCTGCCGGCGACCCTGCTCATCGGCATTGACGCCGATCAGGGCCGCCACCGGCAGATCGCGAACGGTGACCGAATAAGCGGCGCCGCTGACCATCAGCGAAACACGACGGTGCGGCTGCCGTTGAGCAGAACCCGATCCTGGAGATGCGACGCCACGGCGGCGGCGAGGACGCGGCGTTCGATATCGCGACCCTTGCGCACCAGATCATCCGGTGTGTCGGCGTGGCTGATCGATTCCACGTCCTGCGCGATGATCGGGCCCTCATCCAGGTCCGCGGTGACATAATGGGCGGTGGCGCCGATCATCTTCACGCCACGCGCATAGGCCTGATGATAGGGCTTCGCGCCCTTGAAGCCGGGCAGGAAGCTGTGATGGATATTGATGCAGCGCCCCGACAGATAGGTGGCGAGATCGTCCGACAGGATCTGCATATAGCGGGCGAGCACGACCAGATCGGCTTGGGTGCCCTCCACGATCCGTTTGAGTGCGGCTTCCTGCTCGGCCTTGGTATCCGGCCTGACCGGGAGATAATGATAGGGGATCGTGCCGATCATCGTGGTGTTCAGCGCCTCCTTGGGATGGTTGGAGACGATGCCGACCACGTCCATCGGCAATTCGCCGATGCGGCGGCGGTAGAGCAGGTCGCCGAGGCAATGATCGAATTTGGAGACCATCATCAGCACGCGCTTGCGTTCGGAGGCGTCCCGCAATGTCCAATCCGCGCCGATGGCGGTGAGGACGGGTTCGAGCGCGGCGTGCATCGCCGCCACCGGGGGCGACGCGTCGCCCGTTACGGCGAAGGCGGCACGCATGAAGAAGCGACCGGTGT
>NZ_JBMDXN010000003.1:0-55103 GCF_048595155.1 Sphingomonas sp. | reverse complement strand
GCCCGACTTCAGCATCGCCGCCCGATCGAACGATGTATGTTCCCCGGCAGCGCGCGCCCATTCCTCGCCCTTCGGGTTGGCATAGCGACCGCCGGTCGGATCCGCGAAGATGTCGATCTCCAGCTGTCGCACGCCCGCATCCAGCTGGCGGGCGAGCGGCAGGTGATAATAATCCAGCCCGTCGGCGAGCTTGGGCTCGGCGGCGCGTATCTTCGCCATCACCGCCGGAGGTATCTGCGCCTTGTAGCTGTTATGCGACCCGACGACCTGGATATCGTTCATCGCCAGCGGCGCGGCCGCCACCGCGCCGGAGGACAACAGGAGGGCGGCGAGGAGCGCCTTCATCCTTAAAACTCCGCCCGCACGCCGAACAGGATCGTCCGGCCATAATAGTTGATTTCGCCGAACCGCAGCTTGTCCTCGTTGTACGAATAGGTGTGCGCGCCGGCGAGATTGATGCCCTCAATACTGGCGGTTACGTTCCTGGTGATCTTCAGCGCCAGGCTGCCGTCGAGCGATCCGAACGGTGCCAGATAGGTCGACGCCTGCGTCGTGCTGCCGTTGCCGGTCAGATATTTGTCGCGCCAGACGTAGGAAAGGCGACCCGAAAAGGGCCCCTTTTCGTAGAAACCGACCACGTTGAAGCTGTTCTTGGACAGGCCGATCAGCTGGTTTTTGATCGGCCGTGCGCCCGCCGTATAGTCCGAGCGCACCGATGTGTGCGTGTAGGATGCCTGGAAACCCAGCCCATCAAACGGCTTCGGCAGGAAGGTGAAGACCTGGTTATAGGCCGCTTCCAGGCCGTAAACCTTGGCATCGCCGCCATTCACCTGAGTGCTCAGCAGCACCGTTCCCCGCCCGGGAATGTCGATATTGATGTTCTGAGCGGTGATATAATCGTCCATCTTCTTGTAGAAGAGCGCGCCGGTAAGCGATCCTTCGCGGCTGAAATACCATTCCAGTGACGCGTCAAACTGCGTTGCGAGGAAGGGTTTCAGGTCCGGATTGCCGCCGCTGGCAGTCGGTGCGTCGGTCGCGACGCTGATCTGGGGTGCGCTTTGCGTGACGTTAGGACGGGTCAGCACGCGGCTGGCGGCGAGCCGCCCGATCAGATTGGGCGTCAATTGCGCGCGCAGGTTGAAGCTCGGCAGCCAATTGTTGAAGGTCTTCGGAAAGCTTGCCGGCGTCGGCGCGGTGCCGATCGTGAGCGTACCGCTCGCGACCTGATCGGTGTGGACATAGCGCACGCCGAAATTGCCGGTGACATCGACCGTGCCAAGCGCGAAGCCGTAATCGGCTCGCACATAGCCGGCTGCGACCTTCTCCTTGACGACGTACGAGGCGCGCAGATCGGCGGCGCCGAGCGGCGCGTTGGCGATCGCATCGGTGAACAATTTATCGTAAAAGACGTCGGTGATCGGGACTAGCCAGTTGCGCGGATAATTGCCCGGCACGCCTTTCAGGAAATCGTCATAAGGCATCGGCTCATAACCGTTCGGTGCGAACTGGTTGAGCGGGACATTGTTGGCGCTGTTCACCGTGAAATCGCGCCTGCGATAATCGCGCTTGCGCCAATGATATTCGCCGCCCGCGCTGATCTTGGTGATGAAGCCGCCGATATCGCGCGCGACGTCGAGCCGGCCGTATCGATCCCAATCCTTACTGTTCTTGGGCGCGATATTGAACGGATAGATGATGTAATTGGCTGGATTGTTGACGTCGGTCGTCGTGCTGATCGTCGGCAGCTTCTTATAGCCGGCCGAGGCATCATAGGTCAGCGGCGCGAAGAACATGATGCGGCTGCGCACCGTGCCCTCGGCATAGCTTGGGTGGAAGCTGTGGGCGTAGGACCAATTGGCGTTCGCTGCGACATGCCAGTCGTCGCCCGGATCCCACGTCTGCTTCAGCCCGATCGTGATCAGATCATGCCGGTTGAGGCTATATTCGCGCGTGCCCATGAAGCGCACGTCGTTGATGGTCGCGCCGACCACCGTGTCCCCGACCGTCTTGACCGACCCCGGCACGATGACCGGCTTGTGACCGGCGACGCTCGTGTCGTCAGGGTAGATGTCGAGCCCGAATTCGTCATAGGCGACGTCGAGCCGGGTCGCGAGGACGTCCAGCGTCGTCTGCAATTCCGGCGTCGGCTGCCACTGCGCGGAGACGATGCCGGAGATGCGCTTGCGGTCTTCTGTTTCCACCGTCGGGCGCAGGCGGGTCGGCGTGTAGAAGCCTGATCCCAGCGCCGAGGTGAATTTATCGAGGTTCCAGCCGGTCTGGTAGGATCGATCGTTGCGCACCGACTTGCGCCAATATTGCGCGCCGGCAAGGATACCGAATGTGCCGTCGGCGGTCTTGTAGCTGGTCAGCCCGGTCAGGTTCGGCCGGACCTTGTCGGTCATGTCGGTATAGGTGCCGCGCAGGTTGAGCGTCGTGCGGGTCCCGATGTCCAGCGGATGGAAGGTGCGGACGTCGATATTGCCGCCCAGCGCGCCCTCGGTCATGTCCGGGGTCGGCGTCTTCACCACGTCGATCCGCGATACAAACTCGGCCGGCAGCATCTCGAACCGGAACTGCCGACCATTGGCGCCGCCATTCTCGATAAGGTCGTTGATCGCGACCGGGCTGCCGTTCAACAACGTGCTCTGGAATTGCGGGCCCAGGCCGCGCACGCTGACATACAAGCCTTCGCCGCGCGGGCGCGTGATCGTCACGCCGGTGACGAGCTGGAGCGCTTCGGCGACGTTCTGGGTCGGGAATTTGCCGATGTCGGTCGATGCGATCGAATCCACGCCATAGGCGGCGCGCCGCTTGGTCTCGGTCGCTTCGGCAAGGCTGCGCGCGTAGGAGCCCGTGACGACGACTTCGCCGCTATCGGTTTCGGGAGCGGGGGGCGCCGGGGCAGGGGCGGGGCCCGCACCCTCCGCCAAAGTCGCAGGCGCTGCCAAAGCCGGCGTCGTGCCCAGCATCAGACAGGTGAACGGAAGCGTCGCCTGAAGCAGGCGCGAGCGCAGTAACATCGATGATTTCCCCTTGATGCCGGCTATTTAGCCGTTGGCAAGGGCCCTCTAGGGGCGCCGTATTACACTTTCCGGGCGGAAATATTGCGGTGATGTTGCACTGCGGTAAACTGCTCCCGCAGCGTGCTGCCTTGCTGTCGGCAAATATGTCAGGGCGTGATCGTCACGATCACCCGGCCATAGCGTGTCAGCGGCGGCTCACCCTTGTCCGTTACCCGCACGATGAAATGCGCCTCGCGCGGTTCGGTGACGGTCGGTCCGGTGAAATCCACCGTATGGAGGTTGGCCGCACCGCCGGGGATTGCGGCGCGCCAATGGCCGATTTCCTGATAGTGAAACCATTGGAAGCTCAGGCTGTCGCCGTCCGGGTCGCTGCTGTCGACCGCGCTCAGTTCGAACTTTTGACCCGATTTTACGGTAAGCCGGCTGGCGGCGAGCTTGACCACGGGCGGATGATTGGCCCGATCGAACGGGCGTGTCGTCCACGTCATGCGCGCGGCGAAATCATTCTGGAAATCGTCGCGCCAGCGCCAGATGCCGGCGCGGAAATCCTTGATCTGTCGATCGCCGGGTATCTGTGCGCGGCCGTAGGGCTTGGCCACTTGCGGCGTGTAGAGGTCGATCGCGTTCGTCCAGATCGGCCGCGTCTCCGGCTCGATCGGTACGCCGCTGAATCCACTTGGATCGGTGGTGGCGATCGGCGGCGTATACAGCTCGTATCGGCCACCCCAGCCGCCCCAATCCGGATGTTCGGGCACGCTCAACCCGTTCGGGATCAGAGACAGATAAGCGGGCGTATCCCCCTCCATCCCATAGGCGACGTCGGGATAGAGTGCGCCCAGTGGCCCATGGCCCTGCTGAATATTGTCACGCAGCCACGTATTGCTGATGGTCGTATTGTCCCCACCATCGATCAGCGTGTGAATGCCCGTCCACGTGCCCGCGCCATAGCCGCCCGGGCTGACGATGTAGAACAGATCGGGGAAGGTCCGGCGGATCCACGCGCCGCTATCGTCCTGGTCCGAAATCGTGGAAACGCGCAGCTTCCCGATCAGCCGGCGGGCCTCCTGCGGCGTACGCGTCGCGCGGATCGTATATAGCGCCTGCGCCAGCGTGTTCGCGCCGCCCCATACCGTCACCCACAAGGGGCGGGCATCGCTCCGCTCCAGCGCCTCCACGATCAGCCGGGATCCCGGCGTGTCTTTGCCGGCGCCGACAGTCTCCATGCCATAACCCGGCTGCCCCTCGCGGACGAGCGCGAGCAGCCGAGCGGGGGCGGGATAGCCCGTCTCATGCTTCAGCAGATTGGGCTGCACCTTGGCATAGGCCTGGACGATCCGCCGGATCGACTCCGGATGCAGCGCCGTCTTCATGTGAGTCGACGTCGTCGCGACCAGCCCTTCGATGTCGATCTCGTTGGCATAGAGGAACAGCCGAACGAAGGACTGGGAATCGTCAGGATCGGCTTCGATATCGCTCAACACGATCATCCGCTGCCGCTCGGCAGGAGCCGTAAGCGGTGCCTGCGCGGCCGCGGCGGCGGGCAGGGCGGTCGCCCCGATCAGCGCCAACCAAATCCACCCTGTCCGCATTGCGTCCCCCCACATGATCCCGCGTCCAAGGCGCTTTTGGCGACAACGCAGCGGCCCGTAAACGCTTCGCATTGCTCATCTGCACGCGGCATGATCGCGAGATTTGATCACTCGTTGCCAATAGGGAGGTTCATCGGCAACGTGGGAGCGGGGAAGGGGAGCGCGCAATGCTAACAGGAACCTGCCATTGCGGAGCGGCGGCTTGGACGCTGATCGGCGACCCCGGTTCCATAACCGCCTGCAATTGCACGCTATGCCATCGCTATGGCGCGCTCTGGGCCTATGATTTCGAGGGCGAGAGGATCAGCGTCGAGGGCCCGACGTCGCGTTTCTGCCGCGTCGGCAAGAAGGATCCCGCTCTGGAAATCCTGTTCTGCCCGACCTGTGGCGGAGTTCTTGCCTGGCGCGGCCTCAGGCTGGAGCCGGATGGCCGGCGGCGCATGGCCGTCAACCTTCGACTGGCGCCATTCGAAATGGTGGCCGATCTTCCGATCGATCATTTCGATGGCTTGGACTCATTCGAGGATCTGCCTGCCGATGGCTGCAAGGTGCGCGATCTCTGGGCGTAATCGCCGGTAAGCAATAACAGTTTAGCGACGCCCATGCTGTGCCCCGCTAAACTGCTTCAACCGGCCTGACCTACACTAATCCCTCAGGACGTCGTGCTCACCACCTCGACGAGATGCACGCCATCCGCCCGCTGCTGGAACGTGCATCGGCGATCCAGGAACTGCGCGATGATCGCCGCCGCCGTCAGGCTGTGCTGACTCGGTTTGACGGTGGTGAAGGATCCGCCACCAGCCAAGGCAAACGGCAGCAGCAGTTGGTCTGCCAGATAGGGGCCAGCGAACGCCGAAGACGCCAGGTAGCCCGCCATCCGGCCCGCCGCCATCGTGGCGACGGACCGACTGCGCAAATATCTGGCGCGCTTCGATCTTTCCTGGGCTGAGCTCAACGACGCCGCCTAGCGACGGCTGTGGCGGGGCTTACGGTGCGGTTTGCTCCACCGGTTCGGCAAGTTCGATGCGGTTGCGGCCCAAGGCTTTGGCGGCATAGAGCGCACGATCGGCGGCCGACATGGCGCTGCTGAGCGTGGCCATGCCATTGCCGAGCTCGGCCAAGCCAATGCTGACGGTCGCGTCTACGCAAACCCCATCGATGCCCGCTTCGGCAGCGTTGGAGAAGGCGATGGACAGGCTCTGTCCGGCGGCGCGCGCGTCCATCCTGGTCTGACCCGGCACCAATGCGGCGAATTCCTCGCCGCCGACGCGCGCAAAGATTGCGTTCGGCCCGAGCGAGCGCAGTGCGATATGGGCGAACAGCTTCAACACCTCGTCGCCGGTGGAGTGGCCGAAACGATCGTTGATCGTCTTGAAATGGTCCAGATCGAATAGCAGCAGGGAGACCGGCTGGCGTGCCAGATGTTTCTGGACCAGCTTTTCCCCTTGTTCGAAGAACCAGCGCCGGTTGCCGACGCCCGTCAGATAGTCGGTCTGCGAGGCATTGAGCAGCTGCTCGTGCGCCTCTTCACGGATCAGGGCGAGCAGGGCCATCGGCATGCCGACGGAATAGAGTACGCCCTCATACATGGTGATCTTGGCGGCGACGGACAGAATGTCCGGGCCGAAATGTTCCGCTAGGGGCGGAAGCGCGAAAATGCGCGTTGCGTAGAAAAGTGCGTGAAAGGCGACGATCCCGACCACGATCGGCCGCGAGCGAAGCCCGCGCAGTCGATCGCTGCGGGTGACTTCCCAAGCGGTTGCTGCCGAGACGAGCGCGATCGGCAAGGCGCTGACATAATTCCACAGGCCTCCGCCCCACGCCGAGCCCGCCAACACCCATGTCGCCGCCAGAAGCACGAGCAGGATCACCGACGCCTTGCGATGCCGGCGGCCGCTCAAGGATGCCACGCCATGCAAAACCAGCAGGTAACCGGACACCAGGATAAGGTTGCTCGCGCCCGAGATGATGGTGCCGGGGAAAATATGGCGGCCGATCGCGACCGCGCAGCCGAACGCGAGCGTCGCATAGGCAGCCGCAAGAATTCCCAGCTCCCGCCGGCGCTGCGGCCGCGCCTCCCGCTCCCACAGCGTCATGCCGGCACTCAGCAACAGCGTGCCGACCGCCAAGAGGTATAGAGTGAGGAGATCGAAACGCATTCAGGCACCGAACTTGCCGACGCCTGTAAGTGGGGCGCCGCGCTTCTTTAAGGAATTATGACACGCGCGGCACCCCTAAGTGTCGCGGCCGCGCTCCGCTGACCGGCAGCGATATCGCCGAGCGGATTGCTCGTGCCAACCGGACTCATGCTAATGTGGATCATGTCGCGAAAACCAAAAGCCTTCATGCTCCACGGCTTCATTGCTTCGGGCAAGACGACGCTCGCCAAGCAGCTGGAGCGGCAACATGATGCGCTCCGCTTCACGCACGACGCATGGATGCGCAGCTTATATGGTGAAGATCCGCCGGCCGAGCAGTTTCCGGATTATGCGGCGCGCGTCCATGGCGTGATGGAGGCGATGTGGACGCGCTGCCTTGTTATCGGCGTCGATGTTGTCCTGGATTTCGGCTTCTGGTCACGCGCCGAGCGGCAGCGCACGCGGGCGTTGATCGTCGCGCATGGCGGTGCGCCGCTGCTGTACGAAGTGAGCTGTCCCGAGCCGGTGGCACAGCAACGTCTCGCCCGCAGGAACAATGATTTGGCAGACGGTCTGCACATCGCCCCTGCCACCTTCGCAGCGCTCAAGGCGAGGTTCGAGCCGCTTCATCCTGACGAAGATCGTATCGGCTCGTTTTAACGACTCGGCCCTTCGGCAATGGCACGTGGCTCATCGGATGACCCGACCCTGTGATGGGGCGGCGGCACCTTATTCATTGCCGCGCCCGCAGCGTCAGGCCGATCGTGCGGGGCTCGCTCGGCGTGCCGAGGATCAGGCCGGAATTGCCTGCCTGAACCGTCAGATTCTGGATATAGTTGGATTTGAACAGATTGCGCGCGAACACGGCGACCTCCCACTTGTCGGCAAGCTGCAGGCTGACACTGGCATTGATCACTTCATAGCCCTTGATGAACGTATAGCGCGACAAGGACGGGTCGCCATAATAGCCGCTCCGCCAGCTGTTGTCGGCATGCAGCACAATGGCCGCGTCGCGCCCGCGCAGGGTGAACGGCAGGACATAGTCGCCGCCCAAGGTCTCGGCGAACCGCGGCAGTCCTGATAGGCGCTGGCCGGTGAGGTTGCAGGCGGCCGTTGCCGATGTCTGCAGCTCCAGGGGGCAGGGGCCGGCGGGATATTTGGCATAGTCCCCGTGCGCGTAGGCGATCGATCCACGTAGCGAGAAGCCCTTGAACAGCAAAGCGGTGGCATCGGCCTCGATACCTTTGACGACCACCTTCGGGATGTTGGCGAGATAGCCGCGCAGGGCCACCGTCTGGCTGTTGTCGACGATCGTCGCCTGAAAGTCGCGGACGCGGGTATAATAGCCGGCCAGGTTCAGGATCAGTCGCCGATCGAACAGGCGGGATTTCAGGCCGATCTCATAGGTCGTATTGCGCTCCGGCGCGACGACCGCAGTGGCGATCGCCGGTTGGTTCTGGGCGTCGAGCGGCAGGCCCGACATGTTGATCCCGCCCGATTTGAAGCCGCGTGCGAAGCTCGCATAGCCGTGGATATCGTCGCTCACGGCATAAGCGATGTTCGCGCGGCCGGACAGGCTGCCATCCTTGTCGCGCGCCGCATAGGATTGCGGACGCAGGATCGACAGCTTGGCATTGGCCAGCGTCGTGTTGGTTGTCGGCAGGCCGCCGAACACGATCGTGGAATAACGCCCGTGCTTTTCCTCATAGGTATAGCGCAGGCCCCCCGTCAGCGTCAGGCGCGCGAGCGGGGTCCAATTGACCTCGCCAAAGGCGGCATAGCTGTCGGTCGTAAAGCGGGTCGCCCCGTCCGTGCCATAGCCGTCGAGCAGGTTGGACGGAAATTGCGGCGCGGGACCGAGCAGCCAATAGGTTGCCTGCGGGCCATAGATGCTGATCGGCCGGCCGCGGATCGTCTGATTGAAGAAATAAAGCCCGCCGACATAATTGAACGCGCGGTCGCCGTTCGATGCGATCCGCAGCTCCTGGCTATATTGATCCTGATGCGATGGGATGTGCTGGGTCAGCTGGATCGGGATGCCGGTATAATCGCGATCGTTGGCGGCATCCCATTGCCAGAAGCGCCAGGCGCTGACCGATGTCAGCGTGGCGGGGCCTAAATCCCAATCCACGATCGCCGAAGTGCCGCCTTCGCTGGTGCGGACGCCCAGATCGGCATCGATATCGTTGACGCGGTCATAGGCGTTCAGGCTGGGCGGGGCATAGTTCAGCCCGGCCGCGAGCGCCGGATATTGCCGCGCCGCCGGCCGCAGGCTGGTGCCCACGCGCAGATAGACTTGCGCGCAGCAATCGGCATTGAACGCGGAATAATCCGCCGTCAGCCGGATTCGCAGCGCGGGCGTTGGCGTGAACAGCAGCTGCCCGCGCACCGCCTGATTGCCGATGCCGTTATAGCTCCGGCCGTTCACCGCATTGCGGATATAGCCATCGCTCCGCGTCGACAGGCCGGAAATCCGGAACGCGATCTGATCGTCCATGATCGGCCCGGAGGCGGACGCCTTCGCCTGAAGGAATTGCCGGCTGCCATAGGAGATTTCTTCGCTGGCTTCGGGCGTGAAGCTGGGGGCCCGCGTCGTGATGCTGATCGCGCCCGCCGTCGTGTTCTTGCCGAACAGCGTCCCTTGCGGCCCCCGCAACACCTCGACCCGGTCGATGTCGCTGAAGTCGAACGCGGCCGTCGCCGGACGCGCATGATAGACCTGATCGACATAGAAGCCGACGCCGGGCTCCAGTCCGTCATTGGCCTGGCTGACGGCGACGACGCTGCTGCCAAGGCCGCGGATCGTGAAGGCGGTGTTGCGCGGGTTGGCCGAGCTGTAATTCAGGCTCGGCACCAGCAGGCTCAGCTGCTGCGTATTCACTGTATAGGACCGATCGATAAGATCGCCGCCAATAACGGATATCGCGCCGGGCACCGCCTGAGCGTCTTCGGGACGAAGGCGCGCGGTCACCACCACGTCGGGCAGTCCGGCGCGGGGCGTCGTCGGTTCGGCCCCGGCGGCGGCCGGTCCCATCTGTGCACCAGCTGCGGACGTCGCTGCCAACCCCAAGGCAGCGGTCAGGATCGATCGAAACATTGCAGCCCCCTTCAGATGCCCTTTGTCGGGTCCATCTATATTCGTCTGTATATAGATGCGGTGTGCTGACAAGTTAAAATGGCGTGGTAGGCGAGGCACGGCCCAACGGCGGACGGTTGATTGCGCCGCCACGGTGTGGACAAGGGAGATGGGATCGCGCTGAGAGGAATGGCCAATGGCAATCGACGGACCAGTGAAGCTGAATTTCCAGCTTATCGGCGCCGATCAGCCCGCCATCGGCCCGGGCAAAGCGATGGTTATGGAAGCGATCGACCGCGAAGGCTCGATCTCCGCCGCGGGCCGTGCCTTGGGCATGAGCTATCGGCGGATCTGGTTGCTGGTGGAAGGTCTGAATACCAATTGGCGAGAGCGGGTCGTCGATACCAAGATGGGTGGCGGCAAAAGCGGCGGTGCCCATCTCACCGATTTCGGCCGCACCTTGTTGGAGACCTATAGGGCGGTCGAAACCCGCATGATGGCCGCCGCCGCCGGCCCGGATCTCGATTGGCTCATTGCAGCGCGCAAGCCGGATCAGGCCGCGAACCCATAACCGGCAAAGGAGTGGAACGGCCAACGTCGAGGTGGCACGCCGACCTGCCGCTCAGCACATGATCCCTGGCGTAACGAGCGCTTTCCACGTGGTGCGGGGCGTCGACAACGTCGAGTAATAGACGTTCGTGTCGACCTCATCCGGTGACGCGGAACGAAGGCCCTCAAACCGAACTCTGTCGGTTTTCAGCCCTCGGTTCGACAGCCGCTTGGCGATGGTTATCTTACGCCGCTCGGCAAGAGCATGGGCGGGTCCGTCGGCTGGCCCCGCAACGGTGGGGAAGACCGTAATCCAGCCCGGGCGCCAGAGCGGTCTATCAAGATTTTCGAGATAGCCATCGAGCGCCTCCTCCGTTCGCGCGTCGAACCTATCGCTACCGGAGACAAACCCGAACGCTGGCCCTCCCGGACATATCTCCACGTCCGCTGATCCAAACGGCGTAGCTAGAAGGAGCAGAGTAAAGATCGCGATCACCACCCCATTTTTCTATGAAAGCTAAATGTCTGCAAGACGGCGTTTGGCGCTGGTCTTCATTCATGACCTTGCGGCCGCCTTCGGCGGTGGTCGCGCCCGGCTACGCCATTGTTACACCCGTTGCTCCCCAGGCGTGCGGCCCTTAAAGCGCCTGCCCATGAACGCACTCACGCCCAAGCCTTGGATCGATGCCATCGCGCCCTATGTTCCCGGCCGCGCGACGACGGATGACGGTCGCAAGGTTCACAAACTTTCCTCGAACGAAAATCCGCTCGGCACCAGCGAGCAAGCACGTGCGGCCTTCCTCGCCGCCGCCGCCACGCTGGATCGGTATCCCGATGCCGGCGCGGCCGCCCTGCGCCAAGCCATTGCCGCAAAGTTCGGGATTGAGGCCGATCGCGTGATTCACGGCACCGGTTCGGACGAACTTCTGCATCTCGCCGCCGGCGCCTTTGCGGGGCAGGGCGATGAGGTTCTGTATGTCCGCTACGGCTTCTCGGTCTATCCGATCGCGGCCCGGCGCGTGGGCGCGGAGCCGATCGAGGCGGATGATCGCGATTACGCGACCGACGTCGATGCCCTGCTCGCCAAGGTCACCGAAAAGACGCGCGTCGTCTTCATCGCCAACCCGAACAACCCGACCGGCACCTATACGTCGCGGGAAGAGTTGGCGCGTATCCACGCCGCCTTGCCGGCCAATTGCCTGCTGGTGGTGGACCAGGCCTATACCGAATATCTGGATCCCGAGGACGATGACGGCGCGCTCGATCTCGCGCGCACGATTCCCAACGTGCTGGTGACGCGCACCTTCTCCAAGATCCACGGCCTTGCCGCCGAACGGATCGGCTGGGCCTATGGCGCGCCGCACGTCATCCAGGCGATGCACAAGATCCGCGCGCCCTTCAACGTGTCCACGGCGGGGCAGGCGGCGGCGGTGGCGGCGCTGGGTGCCGACGATTTCATTCGCGCCAGCCATGATCACAATCTCAAATGGCGGACTTGGTTCGCCGACGAGATCACGAAGATGGGCAATGCCGGTCTGCGCGCGATTCCCAGTAAGGCGAATTTCATCCTCGTCCTCTTCAACGGCAAGCTGACGGCGGAGGAAGCCTATCACGGGCTGATGGAGCGCGGTTATATCGTGCGCTGGCTGCCCAATCAGGGGCTCGCCCACGGCCTGCGCATTACCATTGGCAGCGAAGAGGAAGTGCGCGGCATGGCCTGGGCGCTGCACGATATGATCGGCGAAGCGGACTGATGCTGCCCTTCGCGCGTGTATCGATCATTGGACTTGGCCTGATCGGATCCTCCATCGCGCGGGCGGTCCGCGCCACTATGCCGACCGTTGCGCTGACGGGGCACGATGCGAACCCGGACGTGCGCGCCCGGGTCACGGAACTCGGCCTGTGCGATGACGTGACGGATACGGCCGGGGCGGCGGTGATCGATGCGGATCTGGTGATTCTGTGCGTGCCGGTTGGCGCCATCGGCGACGTCGCCGCACAATTGGCGGCGGACTTGCCGGCCGATGCGATCATCAGCGATGTGGGCTCGTCCAAGGCGGGCGTGCTGGCGTCGATGCGCGCCCATTTCGCGGATCGGCAGATTGTTCCCGCTCATCCTGTTGCAGGCACCGAATATAGCGGCCCGGACGCCGGGTTCGCGACCCTGTTCAAGGGCCGCTGGTGCATCCTGACCCCGCCCGGCGATGCCGATCCGGCGGCTGTGATGCGGGTCTCGACCTTCTGGGAACGGCTCGGCGCGCAGATCGAGATCATGGACGCCAAGCATCATGATCTGGTTCTGGCGGTCACCAGCCATCTGCCGCATCTTATCGCCTACACGATCGTCGGCACCGCGTCGGATCTGGAAACGGTGACGGAGAGCGAGGTCATCAAATATTCGGCCGGCGGCTTCCGCGATTTCACGCGTATCGCCGCGTCCGATCCGACCATGTGGCGCGATGTCTTCCTGGCGAACAAGGACGCCGTGCTGGAAATGCTCCAGCGCTTCAGCGAGGACCTAACGGTACTGCAGCGCGCGATCCGCTGGGGCGATGGGGACGCGCTGTTCGATCTCTTCACCCGCACGCGCGCCGTCCGCCGCTCTGTCATCGAACAGGGCCAGGACGATGAGCGTCCGGACTTCGGCCGCACGCACGACTGATCGTCGGCGGGACGCGCCTTAGCGCCCCGCCAGCGCGGCGGCGCGACGCAGCAGATATTTGTGATATTCGCGCAGCAGGCCGATCAGATCGGGTTCGCTCGGCACCGCGTCGCGCACCACTTTCACGCCCTGCAGCACCTGCCGCAGCTCGAACCGGGCGCGCCGCATGTGCCAGTCGGTGGTGACCAGCCGGATCGATTTATAGCCATGGGCCGCGATCCAGCGCCGCGTCTCGAGCGCATTGGACCGGGTATCGACCGCGGAACGGCCCAGATCGATCCTGGTTAACAGCGTCGGCCCGACGCGGAACGTTGCAAGGATATCCGCCGGCCGCACACGGCGGTCGACGCCGGAGACCAGCATCCGCTGCGCTCGGCCGGCGGCCAGCAGGTCGATGCCGCGCTGGATCCGCCCCGGTCCGCCGGTCAGGACCACGATGCCATCCGTATAGTCATTGCCGGCGGGCTTGGGCAGGTCGATCGCGAAGATCACGAAACCCAGCGCCCACAGCAGCACCACCAGGCTCAGGATACGCCGGATCATGGCATGCGTCGCCAATTGACCAGCAAGGTCGCCTGCGCCGCCAGCATCGCCAAACCCACCAGTGCGGCCGCAAGTGCGACCAGGGTCGCCCATCCGGCGACGCCCAGATTGGGATCGATCCCGGCGCCGAGCGCGGAAATGCGATGGCCGACCATCACGATCACGATCGTCGCCACTACCAGGCCGCCCGTGGCGCCGACGGCGGCGTCCCGTGTCACGGCATTGCTTACCAGCTGCGACATCTGGCCATCGGTTGCGCCTAGCGCGTGCAAGATATCCAGCGTGGTGCCCTCGCGCGCGAGCGCTGCGCGCGCCGATAGCATTGCGATCACGCCCGTGGCCGCGGCGCAGATCAGTGCGACGCCGAACGCGACCGCGCGCAACGCCCCGATCAGGCGCGCGAGCGGGCCGAGTTCGGCGCCTGCGGCGGTCACCTGCACCGCCGGCAAGGCGCGCAGGGCCCGCGCCACCGGCTCGCGGCTGCGCGCATGCACCTCGATCAGGGCGGGCAGGGGCAGATCATGCGCCTTCATCCCTTCGATATAGGGTGCCACCAGCGCTTCCGCTTCCTGATCTTGGACACGACGGACGGAGACGATGCCCTCGACCCGGTCGAGCCGGGTCAAGACTGCGCCGGCCAGTTGCTCCCGCCGCTCGGGCACCGGCTCCACCACCTGCACCAATATATGTTCGCGCGCGGTATCCGACACGGCCTCCGCCGCCGCGCGCAGCGACAGGGCCAGTGCCGCCGCCAGCAGCATCGGCAGGCACGTCGCGGCGATCAGCAGGGCAAAGCTGGTCGGCCGCCAACGTCGCAGCGGCAGCAGGGGCACGCCTGTCGTCATGGCGCCTGCTCGATCCGGCCCTTCGCCAGTCGCAGCACCGCCGCATGCGGCCGCTGCTGCAGCAGGTGGACGTCATGCGTGGCGATCAGCACGGTCGTGCCCTGACGGTTCATCGTCTCCAGCAGGTGCAGCACGCGGGCCGCCATGTCCGGATCGACATTGCCGGTCGGTTCGTCGGCGACGATCAGTTCGGGATGCGTGACGACCGCGCGGGCGATCGCGATGCGCTGCTGCTCGCCGCCCGACAAGGTTGCCGGCCGCGCTGCGGCGCGGGCGCGCAGGCCGACCCAGTCCAGCAGCTGCTCGACCCGCGGCCTGATCTCCTCCTCCGCCATTCCCGCGATCCGCAGCGGCAGCGCGACATTGTCATAAGCGGACAGCGAAGGGACAAGACGGGAATCCTGATGGACCACGCCGATCCGCCGTCGCAGCGCCGGCAGGTGCCGCCGCGCCAATCCGGCCGCGTCCGCGCCGAACAGGCTGACGATGCCGCGGCTTGGGCGCCGTGCGAGCGTGATGAGATTGATCAGCGACGTCTTGCCCGCACCCGATGCGCCAGTGAGGAAATGGAAGGATCCCGTAGGCAGCGTGAAGCTCAATCCGGCGAGCGTTTCCGCACCCGTACCATAACGCAAACCGACATTGTCGAACTGGACGATGCCGGCCATCGGCGCGCTTGCTCCCCTTCGCTGCGGTGCCGTTCTCGCATCGCATGCCAAAGCGACGCACGTAAAGCACCTGCCGTGCGACGACGGCGCTTGCAGCGCCGCGGTCGGCATGATTTACGATTTTCGTCATGAAGCTTTCCTGCCCCAATTGCGGCGCAACATACGAAGTCCCCGAACATGCAATCGGCGCGAACGGACGCAAGATCCGTTGCCGTGCCTGCGACACCAGCTGGTTTGAGCCGGCGCCCGGCGCATCGCCCCCCCCGCCGGTGCCCGTAAGTGCGGCGGAACCGATGGCGCCGGTCGCGCCGGCCGCTCCCGCGGCGCCCGCGCCGGCCACCCCGGTCACGCCCCCGACGACGCTGGCGCCGCTTGCGGAAAAACCGAAGGTGCGCCGCAATCGCGGCCCATGGCTGTTGCTGGCGCTGGTCGTTTTGGTCGTCATCCTGGGCGGCATCGCGGCCACCGTGCTGATGGGCACACAGCAGGTCGCCTCGCGTCTCGGCATCAGCGAGGATCGGGTCCCGCTCGGCATCGCCATCACGCGCGAACCCGACTGGCGCATGATCGCCGGTGGCAGCCAGCTTTTCGCAGTGTCCGGCCGCGTCTGGAATCCGACCAAGGAGGAGCAGAGCGTCCCCGATATTCGCGCCGAACTGCGCGATGCGCGGGGCAAGACCGTCTATGCCTGGACGATCACACGGCCCGCCGCCCGGCTCGCACCGGGGGCAGCGGTCAACTTCGATGGCGCCGCCGTCGACGTGCCCGCCAATTCCACCAATGTCAGCGTCAGCTTCGTCGGAACCGGTGTCGATCATCAAAAGTAGGCCGGGGGCCATTGCGGGGCCGAAAACCCTCTGCTAGGGGCTCCGCCTCACCAGCCCCGGCCCGTCCGGGGAATATCCCGATGTGCGGTCGTGGCGGAACTGGTAGACGCGCAACGTTGAGGTCGTTGTGGCCGAAAGGCCGTGGAAGTTCGAGTCTTCTCGACCGCACCATCAGCCCTTCAAGGGGTTGAATATAAGGGAAATTGCCGAGGGGTAGCTGCGGCGCCCCTTGTGCGCCTAGGATGAGCAGCCTGTCCTGGCGTGGCCTATGACCATCCGGCGGCAGCTTAGGCAAAGCCACCCGGCGCAGTTCCTGCGAAGTCATCGCAATCGCGGCCGGTCACGAAGCAGGGTGCCGATCAGGTGAGAAGGCTAGCGCGCAAGACGCGGTGGATTGTCGAGTGCCTGATCGTGCAGCCAGCGATCTATCACAGCGCTCAGTTGCTCCTTACATTCCACCGGCAGCCAGTGCGCCCCGCGCAAGTTGGCGACCGTAAGATTGGCGCATGCCACCCGCATCGGATCGCCCATCCGATTCCCGGTTATCGAATTGATGGCGTCGTACATGCCGTTCACGAACAGCACGGGCTGCGTCAGCCGGCCTCCATTTGGCGCTGCACGCGCAAAGGCCATGTTGGCCGCGTCATTCAGGTACCAGGCGCAGGGTCCGCGGAAACCATGCACTTCAAACGCCGTTACCAGGGCGGCAAAGTCGGCGGCGGGCCACAGGGCCGGATCGGGCGCCGTCGGCGGCGCACGGTGCGAAGGCCCGAAGCGGCCGCCTTTGCGCGTCACCACCGCATTGGGCGAAGGCTTGCCCGCCGCGCGCGGATCCCCGCGACGATAGATGGAGGCGAGGGACGATCGTCTGTCCGCGTCGAGGTCCGCCACGGCCGCGTCGAAATGTGTGGTGTAATAGCGATAATAATCCCACTGCCCGTCTGGATATCGGTCGGCAGGGTAGATCGTGCGATCGACCAGAGGGACTAGCGTCGGCAGCGCGTTGGCGTCCGGAAAATAGGGCACCGATGCCAAAACGACGCCCCGGCCACGCGCGGGGTGATGGGCTACAAGCGAACTTGCGATAACGCTGCCCCAATCATGCCCACCCAGATCGCCGGCTTGCCACCCAGATGGTCGTGCAACTCCGCCATGTCATCGACGACATGGGCGTTGGCGTAGGCACTGGTTGCGTCCGGCGCGGACGAGCCGCCATAGCCACGCATATCCGGCGCGATGCAGTGCCAGCCTCGCTGCGCAAAGGCGTTCATTTGGGCGCGCCAGATCAGGCCGAGTTCGGGCCATCCATGTAGGAAGATCAGCAGAGGGCCGTCGCTCGGGCCGCATTCCAGATACTGCGTCGTATGGCGCGGGCTGGCGAAGCGACGCGAGATCAGCGGTGTTGCCATCGGTGCCGCCGTCGCCGCGTTTGCGAACGCGGATGCGCCCAGGCCAAGCAGGAGAGCGCGGCGATCCAGAGTCGACGATGAGGTTGGCGAAGTTGGCGTCATGTCCCCCATTATGATGACGCCAATAATATCTTATTAGCGCTATAATCGCGCATGCGGCTTGAAGCCGAACTTAAAGGTGAGCCGTGCGGCAGCAGGATATTCTAGAGGGTGTGCCGGTGTTCGTGGCCGTGGCGGAGGCCGGGAGTTTTTCCGCGGCCGGTCGACGCCTCGGTATCTCGCCTTCGGCGGTCAGCCAGGCCGTCCGGGGCCTGGAAGAGAGGATCGGCACGCCGCTCTTCCGGCGCTCCACCCGCAGCCTCAGCTTGACCGATGTTGGAATGGAATATTGGCGGTCAGCGGCGCCGGCGCTGGCCCAGTTACGGCAAGCGGCCGAAATTGCTGCTGGCCAAGCCGGGCGTCCCGCCGGCCCCTTGCGCCTGACGATGCCGCGGGCGCCTTTCGAATTGCTGCTGGCGCCGATGCTCGTCGCCTTCCAGGACGCCTATCCCGATATCGAGCTCGAGATTGCGGTCGAAGCGCGTCTCGTCGACATTGTGAAGCAAGGCTATGATGCTGGCCTGCGCTTCGGGAGATATCTCGACAAGGACATGGTGGCCGTCGAGGTGGCGCCGAAATCAGAGGCCGCCCTCGTCGCAGCGCCCGAATATCTCCGCGCGCGGGGACAGCCCGCCACACCCCGCGATCTGCTCGATCACCGCGTCATCATGTGCCGAAGCCAGGGAAGCGGCCTGGTCATTCCATGGACGCTGCAATCCGCTGGCGAGACTTTGGAGGTGGCACCCCCCTTGGCGACGATCGTCCACGATCTTTCATCGCAGATCGCGCTGTCGATCCACGGCCTGGGTATCGCGAGTGCGCCAACAGCGATGGTGTCGCGGCACCTGCAAACAGCAAAGCTGGTGCATGTTCTTCCGGAATGGTCCTGCCCGCTGGATGCGGTCTACCTCTACTTCCCAAGCCGTCGGCACCGGTCGGCGGCGCTCGCAGCGCTCATCGCCTTCCTCTCTCGTCGTCCCTGACGCGCGGCAGCTCGCGGCGGGAATGATCTGCCGCTTTCCGATGGCACGGCGCGGCCGCTGCCGATACGCACTGCGCAGGTTTTGAGAAGAATGTTCGATGCCGCATGAGACGATCACGATCAGCGCGTCTGACGGCGCATGTCCGGCGCATATCTTCACGCCGCCATCGGGCGATAGCGGACCGGCGATCCTATTCTTCATGGATGCCGGCGGTATCCGTCCAGCCATGTCGGCCATGGCGCAGCGCCTCGCCGACGCGGGTTACGTCGTCCTGCTGCCAGACCTGTTCTATCGGTACGGACCTTATGGTCCCTTCGATCCGATGGAGGTCTTCAAGGGTGACTTCCGGGCGATCCTGGGACCGCTGATGGCGACGACCGGCAACGGTGCCGTCGCGCGGGACGTGGACGCGTTCCTCGACTATCTTGATACACGGTCGGATGTGACCGGATCGAAGATCGGCGGGGTTGGCTTCTGCATGGGCGGGGGGATGGCCATCGCAGCGGCCGGTACGCGTCCGGATCGCGTTGCTGCCGTCGCCAGCTTTCATGGCGGCAACCTCGCAACCGACGCGGCCGACAGCCCGCACACCTTCGTTCCATCCATCCAGGCTGAAGCCTATATCGCGGCTGCCGAAAACGACGGGAGCTATCCACCGGCGATGGCGGAGAGGTTCGAGCAGTCGCTCAAGGATGCCGAGGTCGAATACCGGGCCGAAACATATCCGGCCGCGCACGGCTGGATGATGCCGGACTTTCCTGTCTATGATGCGGATGCAGCAGAGCGCGGCTGGGCCGAGATGCTGGACTTGTTCAGCCGCACCCTGCGTTGAATTCGGTTCTCCTCGCCTGCGCGACCCCTATGCGCAGACGATATATTCCTTGATGAAACGGCTGCGATATTCGGCTTTGATGAAGCCTTTCATGCCGGCATGTGAACATCGCTCGGCCGCCTGACCAGAAAAAAACAAGAGGTTCGGACGGAAGGAAAGTTCGCGGCCAGGTCTCTAAGCGGCACATGGCACGGTCACCCAGATGCCAGGGAGAGGGAGGACGGGCATCAGAGAGGCACAGGCTCTCGCGCGGCGTCGGGCGCTGGCGGCATGGGTCGCTGGTGAGGTGATGCCGCACGAGCCGTTTGTCCGCGGCTGGTTCAGCCGCAGACGTATCGCGCCGGAGGACGTGGATGAGTTGCTGCAGGAAGCTTACTGCCGATTGGCGATGCTGGATGCGTTCGACCATATCGACAATCCGCGCGCCTATTTCCTCTCGATCGCGCGCAATCTGATGCTGCGCCGCCTCAAGCGTCAGCAGATCGTCTCGATCGAAAGCGTGGCGGAGATCGAATCGCTGCGGGACAATGACCATCCTTCACCGGAGGATCAGGTGGCGAGCCGGATGGCCTATGATCGCGTCTTGCGCATCATCGCCACTTTGCCGGAACGCTGCGCCCGCATCGTCCGCCTGCGCAAGGTCGAAGGGTGGTCGCAGCGGGAAATCGCGCTGCATCTCGGCATCACCGAAAAGGCGGTCGAAAAGCAGGTCTGGCTGGGGGTGAAGGCCGTGCGTGCCGCGTGGGACGGGGAGGGTGACGCCGTGGCCGTGTCCGCGAAGGAGCGCCTGGCAGGAGCGTCCCGCCCATGACCGCCGACGATACGCAGATGGCGGCGCGCTGGGTCGCCCGGATGGATTCCGGCGCCTGGAGCGAGGATGACGAGACCGCGCTCCGCCGCTGGCTCGCCGCCGATCCGCGACGTCATGGCACCTTGCTGCGGACGCACGCGACGTGGCTCGCCGCCGATCATGCCCTGAACATGGATCGCGCGGTTGAAGAGGCGGGCGCGTCCCCGCGGGCCGGCTGGCGCCGACGCAGTGTGGTGGCGGGGCTGGCGGCCGCGGGGGTGGCGGCCGTTGTCGGCTCCCTGTCGCGGCTACGCTCCGGTGGGGCCACCAGCTATGCGACCGAAGTCGGTGAGATACGGCGCGTGCCGCTGTCGGACGGCTCGGTCATGACGATGAATTCCGGATCCGAACTGGCCGTGCATATGAAAGGCAAGGCACGCAGCATCGCGCTCGCCCAAGGGGAAGCGTGGTTCGACGTGGCCAAGGATGCCGATCGGCCGTTCGTCGTCGCCGCGCGCAAGGTGAAGGCTAAGGCTGTCGGCACGGCCTTTTCGGTGCGGATGCGCGACGATGCCGTCGAGATCCTGGTGAACGAAGGCGTTGTCGAAGCCTGGTCCGACGATGCCGCCTTCCGGCGCATCCGGTTGGAAGCGGGGCAGCGCGCGCTCGTTGGCGATGATGCCGCGATCAAGCTGGAGCCGGAGCAGGCTTCGTCGGTCGATCGCGCTCTGGCGTGGCGTAGCGGCATGATCGATCTGGACGGCAAGACGCTCCAGCAGGCCGCGGATGAATTCAACCGCTACAATGCGCGCAAGATCGTCATTGCCGATCCCGCCATTGGCGCGGCCCAGATCGATGGTGTGTTTCGGATCAATGATCCGGAAGGTTTCGCCATTTCGGTGCGCAATATCTTGGGCGCATCCGTGAATACCGAGACGGCGGAAGTCATTCGCATCCAAAGCTGAGCTAATTGGGAAGGATTTCCCGAAGCCGCGTCTCCTACCTTCCGCCGAACGGGCCGCAAAGGCCCACGGGGGAGGGGATATATGATAAAGACATCCGCTGGCTTCGCCGCTCTATTTGCATCAACCGCCGTCGCCGCAGCGCTCGCCACGCCAGCGCTGGCCCAGACCAAACATTTTGCTATTCCCGCGCAATCTGCCGGCACTGCCATCGGCATGCTCGGCCGCCAGGGCGACGTGCAGATCGTCGCCTCGCGCGCCACCACGCAGACCAAGCGTACCAATGCCGTCTATGGCGATCTAACCGTTTCCGCTGCGCTGTCGCGCCTCCTGCACAACACCGGCCTGGCCGCGAAAGAGACGCGGCCCAGCACCTATGCGATCGTCACCGCGGCCTATATGCCGATGGCCGCGCAGGTGACGACCGCACGCCTCAACGACGCGCCGGGTGGCTCGGCATCGGTCGGTGGGCAGGATATGCCGGCCCCGATCACCACCTCGGTTCAGGATTCGGGCCAGGCCAATCCCGCGCCGGACGCGGCGTCCGAAATCGTCGTCACCGGCATCCGCGCCAGCTTGGATAGCGCGCGCGGCATCAAGCGGCAGTCGTCCGGCATCGTCGACGCGATCGCCACGCAGGATTTCGGCAAGCTTCCCGACGCCAACCTCGCGGAATCGCTCCAGCGCGTGACCGGTGTCTCGATCGATCGCTCCGGCGGCGAGGGCGCCTTCATCACCGTCCGCGGCTTCGGCCCCGAATTCAACACCGTGCTGGTCAACGGCCGCCAGATCGCCACGCCGACCGACCCCAGCCAGGCCTCCGGCCGCGCCTTTTCGTTCGACACGCTCGCGTCCGAACTGGTCGCCGGTGTGGAGGTCTATAAGTCCGCGAACGCACGCTACCAATCCGGCGGCGTCGGCTCCACCGTCAACATCCGCACCGCGCATCCCTTTGACTTCAAGGGGATGAAGCTGTTCGCGTCGGCCGACGCCAACTATGACGAAAATGCCCGCAAGGCCGGGCCGGATGGCTCCTTCCTGTTCAGCGACACCTTCGCGGAGGGCCGGCTGGGCGTGCTGGTCAGCGGCAGCTACCAGAAGCGCCACACCCGCCTGTCGCAGGCGCAGACTGACGGCTGGCTGGTCAACCCGGATGTCCCGGCCAGTCAGGTCAATGGCGGCGCCGGGGTCACGACCGGCTCCAATCCGCAGGGCAATATCTTCATCCCGCAGAATTTCGACAGCCGCGTCACGCGCGAGGATCGCGAACGGATCGGCGGCACTTTGGTTATCCAGTACAAGCCCACCGACGACATCACGGCGACGGCGGACGCGCTCTATACCCGCTTCACCAACAAGACCGACGCCCGGTCCTATGGCCATTGGTTCACCGCGTCGAACCTGACCAACGTCGTAACCGATGAAAACGGCACCGCCGTCGATCTGACCCAGGCGACGGGTATCGCCAGTGACTTCCACAACAAGAAGTTCGACAAGAAGACCAACACGCGCGAATTCGGCCTCAACCTCAACTGGCGCATGACGCCGAACCTGACGCTGGACCTAGACGGCACCTATTCCCGCGCGCGGGAACTGCCCAATGGCGGCAAGGAGGCCTATCTCGCCCTGCTCGGTTATCTGACCGGCTCCGACCGCTATCAGTCGGACGGCAAGACGCTGCCGTTCACGACCGAGACGCTGCCTACCTTTGCTAACCCGGCCAGCCCGTGCGGATCGGCTGTCACCAATTCGGGCGTGCCCGCGACCGGCAATGTGGTGGGCGCCGGCCAGCCGCTATGCCAGCATGTGATGCTGCTGCGCGGCTATGGCATCAAGGATGAGGTGTATCAGGGTCGTGCGGACCTGACCTACAAGAGCGACAGCAGCGAAGGCCTGATCCGCACCAATCTCGGTTTCTATTATTCGCACGACAAGAAAGACACGTCACTCTTCTCGAATGACGGCGGTACCGGCTGCACCACCTGCGGCTACAATCTGCCGGCACCCGCGGGGCTTGGCATTTCCGTGTTCAACGCCCGTAACAGCTTCTTGTCGGGCGTAAGTGGCTCGGGGCGGTTGCCCACCCAATGGCAGACGTTCAGCGGCCCCGACCTGTTCGATCTGATCACCGCGCAGCAGCGCGCCACCAATCCCAATTTCACCTTTGCACCGCCGCTGGTGAACGACACGATCGTGACCGAACGCGTGATCGGCGGCTATCTGGAGTCCGAATTCGCCGGCGATCTGGCGGGGCGGCCTTTCTCGGTGGTCGCGGGCGTTCGGTTCGAAAACACCCAGACCAACGTCAACGGCCTCGCCACCGCCTATACGGGGCTGGTCAAGCTCGCCAACGATCAGACGCAATATGGATCGGTGTCGTCCGGCAGCACGCGCACCCTAGGAAAGAATAGCTATTCGAACGTCCTGCCCAGCATGGCGTTCAAATGGCTGCTGACCGACAAGCTGACCGCGCGCTTTGCCGCATCGGAAACGATCACCCGGCCGACGCTCGAACAATTGTCGCCGGTGACGACCTTGCTGACCCTGCGGCCAGGCAATTTCGCCGCGGCGCAGGGCAATCCCGATCTGAAACCGTTCAAGTCGAGCAACCTCGATCTGGCGCTGGAATATTATTACGGGCGCACCAGCTACATCTCGCTCGGCGCTTATTATAAGAGCGTCAACAACTTCATCGTGCTGAACTCGACCACCGGCACGGTCGCCGCTGCCGGCGGCGGCACGCTCAACGATCCCGCCACCGGGCTGCCTGCCCAATTCGCGATCACGGCACCGGTGAACGGGCAGGACGCAACGGTCACCGGGCTCGAAGCGGCATGGCAGCAGAGCATCGGCGATACCGGTCTCGGCTTCCAGCTCAACGGCACGCTGGTGCGTTCCAACCGTCATCTCGACCGGCAGGATCTCACTAACAAGTTCGCGCTGACCGGCCTTTCCAATTCCGCCAACGCCGTCCTGTTCTATGACAAGAATGGGATCGAAGCGCGCGTCGCCTACAATTGGCGCGATCACTTCCTGCAATATCTGGCACCGCCGCCGCTCAATGGCGCCGGGCAGGCGGTGACGCAGGTCCGCTCCTACGGCCAGGTCGATGCCAGCCTGACCTACCATATCAACCCGCACATCGCGGTGTTTGCGGAGGGCGCCAACCTGACGGACTCACGCATCCTGAAATATGCTTATTATCGCAACCAGTTCCTCTACGCGGAGGATAGCGGGCGGCGCTTCAAGCTGGGCGCTCGGGTCAATTTCTAGGCAATGACGCTGGATTGCCGCCGGGTGGTCGATCGTGCGATCATCCGGCGGCAAGCATGACGGCAGGGTCCGATAACAATGCGTCTGGTTGAACTTTCCCGTGCCGAACATGGCCATCTTCGGTTCAGCGCGGCCCGGATCAAGGCGCTCGCGGCCGAGGTCCATATGGTGCCGCTGGTCGCCAGCGAACTGCGCAAGGCAGCGGCGACCTATCCGATCCTGTTCGCCAAGAACGGCGAAACCGGCCAATTCTATCCCGCCGCTTTGATGGGGCTGCAGCCCCACGAAAATCTGTTCTGGGACGGGGCCGAACTGGACGCGGCTTATGTCCCGCTCAACCTGATGCGGCAGCCTTTCTACATTGGCGGCGAGGCGCAATCCGGCACGATGTGCGTTGATCTCGACAGCCCGGTGCTGGATCCCGAAGGCGACCATGCGATCCTGGAAAAGGACGGCAGCGACAGCCGCTATATCGGCACGATCCACGCCATCCTGAACGAGCTGGCCGCGCAGCAAACCGCCACGCGCAGCTTCGTCGAGGCGGCCCTGACGCGGGACTTGGTCACACCGATCGCGCTGGATATCCGCTTTGCCGATGGCAGTTCGGCGGCCCTGGACGGCCTCTACGGCATCGACGAACAACGGCTGGGCCATGCCTTGCGCGAGATCGACGATGCGCAGGAGGCCTTGACGCTGGCCGCCTTGGCGATTTCCCTGGACCATATTGCCGGACTGGTGCGGCGCAAGAACCGCCAGATCGAAGCCGATAAAGCGTGGTTGAGCTGACGTCCGTCGCTGTTCCGTCAGCCGAAGAGACCGTTTTGGGGCGCGAGAATGTGCCCCTGATCATCCTCGATGATGCGCATCCGGCGCCGCAAACGCTGGTCGAAATGGCGCACGAACAGCATTTTCAGCGCACCGCAGGCGACTTTTATCCCGGTACACGCGCGGACGTTCCGCCCGAATATCGCGATTGGCTCGCTAGGGTCGTAAGCGCGTCTTGGCCCGGTGGAGATATGGCGGTGCTGCGATCCGCCTTCGCCATCGCGACCGACCAGCCGGCGGATCTCGTCCCGATCCAGCGCATCCCCCATTTCGACACGGTCGATCCGCAGGTGGTCGCCGCGGTCCATTATCTCTGCGCGCCGCCCTGTCGGGGCACGGGCTTCTATCGCCATCGCCGCACCGGCTATGAGCGGATCGATCGGGCGCGGCAAAGTGCGTGGCGCCAGGCCTTGAACCGGGATTCACGCGATCTGAGTGCTCCCGGCCCCGGCCAGCTGCCGGGCGATTCCGCCGCGTTCGAACGGATCGGCAGCGCTGAATTGCGCTTCAACCGGCTGATCCTCTATCCCGCCAATTGCCTCCATGCCGGCGATCTGGCCAAGGGCGGCGGGGTGCCACCGCGGCTGACCATCACGTCCCTGCTGGCACCGGCTGCATCACTGCATGTGCCAGCCATGGCTGACCACGATCGATTGGCCGGTCAGCGCGTTGGTCGGGAAGCCGGCAAGGAAGACCGCGGTTAGCGCCACGTCGTTGACGGTGGTGAACTCGCCGTCGACGGTTTCCTTCAGCATCACCTTGCTGATCACGTCCGCCTCGCTGATCCCCAGCGTCTGCGCCTGTTCCGGTATCTGCTTGTCGACCAGCGGCGTGCGCACGAAGCCGGGGCAGATCACGTTGGATCGGACGCCATGTTTCGCCCCTTCCTTGGCGACCGTCTTGGCAAGCCCGATCAACCCATGTTTGGCGGTGACATAAGGCGCCTTGAGTACGGATGCCTCCTTTGAATGGACCGAGCCCATATAGATCACGCTGCCGCCCCGGCCCTGGGCATACATATGCTTCAGGCAGGCACGCGTGGTCAGGAAGGCGCCGTCGAGGTGGATCGCCAGCAGCCGCTTCCAGTCGGCGAAGCTGAACTGCTCGATCGGCGCGACGATCTGGATGCCGGCATTGGACACCAATATGTCGATCCCGCCGAACCTGGCGGCAACCTCGTCGATCCCGGCATCGACCTGCGCCTCATCCACCACGTCCATCGCGATACCGAACGCGCGCGTGCCGGAGGCATCGAGTTCCCGGGCCGTGGCCTCCGCCGCCTCACGGTTGAGATCGGCGATCGCGACCTTGGCACTGTTCGCCAGAAATTCACGTGCGATATCCTTGCCGATGCCGCTCGCCGCGCCGGTGACCACCGCAACCTTGTCCTGCAGATTCATCGATCGTCCTTTGCCAGTTTCAGCAGCCGATAGCGCAGCGCGGTGATCAGCGCGTCATCGAAAAGGGGCGGGCGTTGGCGGATGTAGCCCATGTCCGGTTGGGCGTCGCCTGCATGACGAAGCGCAACGTTCCGCCCGCCATGATCTCCCGGTGGCGGATATAGCTGCGGTCCAGCGCAACGCCGTTCAGCAGGACCTGCCCGACATAAGGCTTGGCCGGATCGTCGCACAGGATGGTGAAGCTCTTGCCGTTGGGCAGGTTCAGCCGCGCCTGCTGCACGAACGGCCGGCCGATCACATATTCCAGACTACCCGGCGTGACGGGATAGAAGCCAAGGCTGGTGAAGACGAGCCAGGCCGACATCTGCCCCAGATCGTCATTGCCGGCGAGCCCGTCGGGCGTCGGCTTATACTGGCTATCGACGATCTGCTTCACCCGTTCCTGCGTGCGCCACGGCGCGCCTGCATAAGTGTAGAGATAGGCGACCGAGTGGCTCGGTTCGTTACCATGGATATATTGCCCGATCAGCCCGGATATGTCCTCGGCGTGCGAATAATCGAGCTTGCTATTGTCATAGCCGAACATCGCGTCCAGCTTCGCGATCGTCTTCGCATCGCCGCCGAGCAGGCGCACCAACCCGCCCTGATCCTGCGGCACGAACCAGCTATATTGCCAGGCATTTCCTTCGGTATAATCGGAGCCATATTTGATCGAGACCGGGTCGAACGGCTCCCGGAAGCCGCCGCTCGACAGGCGCGCGCGGACCCATCCGGTCTTGGGATCGAAGCTGTTGCGCCAATTGCCCGCGCGCTGCTCGAACGTCTGCGCGACTTTGGTCCGGCCCATGGCGCGCGCCATCTGCGCGATGGTCCAATCGTCATAGGCATATTCGACCGTCTTGGAGGCGGCCTCCGGCTCCTTGTCGATCGGCACATAACCGAGCCTGCGATACTCCGCGATCCCGCCATAAGGGCTGTAATCCGCGCTGGCGATCATCGCATCCAGCGCCTGATTGGCATCGAACCCCTTGATCCCTTTCAGATAGGCGTCGGCGATGACGGGCACGGCATGATAGCCGATCATCGTCCACGTCTCGCGTCCCTGGAATTGCCACACCGGCAGGATGCCGAAGGGGCTGTCCCGCCGGCTTTCGATCAGCGAACGGATGAAGTCCGCATTGGTGCGGTCCGGTTGAACCAGGGTCAGCAGCGGGTGCTCGGCGCGGAACGTGTCCCACAACGAAAAGGTCGAGCGGAAGGTGAAGCCTTGCGCGCTGTGGACCTGGTTGTCCGGCCCGCGGTAGCGCCCGTCGCTGTCGCCCGCGATCGATGGCGCGAGCAGCGCATGATAGAGCGCGGTATAGACATTGGCTTTGGCGGCTGGCGCCGCTTCGATAATGACCGCGCCCAGTGCCTTCTCCCAGGCTGCCTTCGTCGCCGCGCGGATGGTATCGAAGTCGCCCGCCTCACTGTCCAGATTGGCGATCGCACCAGCTTCATCGACGGACGAGATGGCGACCTTCACCTGCAAGGGGGCGGCAAGCGCGCCGAAGTCGAACCGGGCGACGATGGCGCGACCGCTGCGTTCCGCCACGTCATCCGTGCCGCGGCCGGGGCCCTGGAAGCCCTTATAGGCAATGTCCTGTTCCGTGTTCACGAAGGCGTGACCGGTCGCCGGCGCATTGAAGCGCAGCGCGAAGCACAAGATCCGGTCCGGTGCCCAGCCGCGCGTCTGCCGACAGCCGGTAATCGTCCCATCCGCGCGCTGCCGGATCGACGACCACAGGATCTTTTCCGGATAATTATAGATCGCGCTGCGCAGATCGAGCACGATGTGCGCGGGCATGCCGGCGGCGAAGCGGTAGCGATGCACGCCCACGCGCGTGCCGGCCGTCATTTCGGCGCGCACCTCCCGATCGGTCAGCGTCACGCTATAATAGCCCGGTTGCGCTTGCTCGCTCGCACGATCGAACCGCGATCGATAGCCGGATCCCGGCCTGGCGGCGTCGCCCGGTTCCAATGGGACGATGTCGCCCGCCACCGGCATGATCAGAAAATCGCCGAGATCCGAATGGCCCGCGCCCGAGAAATGGGTGTGGCTGAAACCCTGAATGGTGGGATCGGAATGGCGGTAGCCGGCCGCCCATTTATAGCATTCGCGGATGACGCAGCCGGTATTCGTGTCCGGGCTCAACTGCACCATCCCGAACGGCGCGACTGCCCCGGGAAAGGTGTGGCCTTCACCGTCCGTGCCGATGAACGGATTGACGGCATCGTACGCGGGGGATGCGCCGGCGGCGAAAGCGGGCAGGGGAGCGAGGCTCAGGAGCAGCAGGGCGCGGATCGACATCAGCGCGTTTGAGCAGCGGATGCGCCGAAGCGAAAGCGGAACTTGGTCGGGCCGTCGGGAACGCAGCCCCAAAACCGGCGTTCACCGAAAATTCCGCTGTCAAGCTTCAGGAGCTACATCATGCTTTGGACCATCGCCATTATCCTGTTGGTATTGTGGCTCCTCGGCTTTTTTGCCGTTCATGTCGGTGGGGCATTGATCCACCTATTGCTCGTCCTGGCCATCATCGTGGGCCTGATCCAGCTGTTTACGGGCCGACGCGCGCTCTAGCGCCCTTTTCCCGGGACCATGTTCGATTTAACAGCGCCTCTGCGAATGGGGGAGGCGCTGTTGAACGCAGGGGCGAATGAGACAGACGTGAGTGCGACCCCATTTCCGGCAGCCGGTGGCGAGCTGAGCGAGCTGATTGCGGCGTTCGATTGGTCCCAAACCAGCCTTGGCCCGATCGAAGGCTGGCCGCAAAGCCTGAAAACCACGACCAATTTGCTGCTGTTGTCGCCGGTGCCGATCGTCCTGCTGTGGAACGAGGACGGCGTCATGATCTACAATGACGCATATTCGCGCTTCGCCGGCCGGCGGCATCCGCAATTGCTTGGTTCGAAGGTGCGGGAAGGGTGGCCGGAGGTTGCCGACTTCAACGACAATGTGATGAAGGTGGGACTGGCCGGCGGCACGCTCGCCTATCGCGCGCAGGAATTGACGCTGGAGCGGCATGGCCAACCCGCCCCGGCCTGGATGAACCTCGATTATTCCCCCGTCATCGATGAAAGCGGCCAGCCGGCCGGCGTGATCGCGATCGTGGTGGAGATTACCGAGGCGATCCTGGCGGAACGGGCGATGGTCGCCAGCGAGGGCCGGTTGCGCGCGCTGGTCAACGCCACGTCCGACGTTATCTACCGGATGACCCCGGATTGGGGCGTCATGCAGCCGATCGACGGACGCGGGCTGATCGCCAATAATGATCGTCCCAACCCCAATTGGCTGGAAGACAATCTGTTTCCTGAAGATCATGCCGCGGTCCGTGCAGCGATCGACGATGCGATCCGTCGCAAAAGCGTGTTTGAGATGGAACATCGGGTGCGCAGACCGGAAGGCGGCATTGGCTGGACGATTTCCCGCGCGGTTCCGATCCTGGACGATGATGGCGAGATCCTGGAATGGTTCGGCGCCGCGACCGATGTCACCGAACGCCATCGTACCGAGGACCATCTTCGGCTGGTGGTGAACGAACTCAATCACCGCGTGAAGAACAGCCTCGCCATGACGCAGGCGATCGCGGCGCAGACGTTCCGCCGGGCCGAGGATCTCAGCCAGGCGCAGGCGCGCTTTTCGGAACGGATCATGGCGCTGGCCCAGGCCAATGATCTGCTGACCGGCGAACGGGGCATCGGTGTCTCGCTGGAAGGCGCGATCGAACAGTCGGTGCGCCCGCATTGCGCCCGGGAAGATCGTCTGCGGATGACGGGCCCCAGTGTGTCCCTGTCGCCGAAGACCGCGCTGTCGCTGTCGCTCGCCATGCACGAATTGGCCACCAATGCGCTCAAATATGGCGCCTGGTCCGACGATCATGGAATCGTGGACATCCACTGGCGGACCTACATGCCCGCGAAGGGCAGCGAGCGTCTGGCGATCGAGTGGCGCGAGAGCGGCGGTCCGCCGGTTGACGCGCCCAAGCGCCGCGGCTTCGGATCACGCCTGATCGAACGCGGCCTGTCCACCGAGATGGGCGGACAGGTCCACATGCTGTTCGAGCCGGATGGTCTCGTCTGCCAGATCGATGCGCCGCTCACCGTCTATGGGGCACCGTCATGATGCCTTTGCGGGTGCTGATCGTGGAAGATGAGATGACGATTGCACTGTTGCTGGAAGAGATGGTCGAGGATCTGGGGCATGAGGTGGCAGGGCTGGCGATGCGGCTGCCCCAGGCGATGGAGCTTGCCCAGTCCCGTCCGCTCGACCTGGCGATCCTGGATGTGAATCTCGACGGGCACATGTCCTATCCGGTGGCGGATCTGCTGAAGGATCGGGGTGTGCCCTATGTTTTTGCCACCGGCTATGGTGCGCCGGGGATCGAGGCGCCCTACCGGAACGGCGTCGTCATCAAGAAACCCTATGTCATGGACGACATACGCGGTGCGATTGCGGATGCTGTAGCGCCTTGACCCACATATAAAGAATTCTTTATATGGCGGGGATGGCGTCTATCTCTCTCCCCCAGCTCGAAGAGGCGCGTCGCGCCCTCGACGCTCCGTTGTTTGCGGATCTGGCGGGCGATGCCCGGGTCAGCTTCGAATTCTTTCCGCCCAAGACGGACAAGATGGAGGAGCAATTGTGGCACGCGATCGAGACGCTGGTGCCGCTGGAGCCCCAGTTCGTGTCCGTCACGTACGGGGCAGGCGGATCCACGCGTGAGCGCACTCATGCCACCGTGTCGCGGATCGCGCGCGACACCCACATCCCCGCTGCGGCGCATTTGACCTGCGTGGAAGCCAGCAAGGGAGAGATTGAAGAGATTGCACGGGCCTATTGGGATGCCGGCGTGCGCCATATCGTGGCGCTGCGGGGCGATCCGCCCCAGGCCGGACAGCCATTCGTGCCTCACCCCGACGGCTATGTCAGCGCGGCGGACCTGGTCGCAGGCCTCAAGAAAATCGCGCCGTTCGAGATTTCAGTGGCGGCCTATCCGGAATGTCACCCGTCCAGCCCAAGCGTCCAGGCTGATCTCGATAATCTGAAGGCGAAGATGGATGCGGGCGCGGACCGCGCGATCACCCAATTCTTCTTCTCGCCCGAAACCTATTTCCGTTTCCGCGATCGCGCCGCCGCCGCGGGCATTGACGCGGATATGGTGCCGGGCATCCTGCCGGTGTCGAACGTGGCCACCACGCGCAAATTTGCCGGTCTGTGCGGGGCGGCCATTCCGGCCTGGATGGACCGCCTGTTCGAAGGGCTCGACGATCATCCGTCCGCACGTCAGCTGATCGCGGCGACGATCGCGGCCGAAATGTGCCGGCGCCTGTATGCGGGCGGCGTGCGCCACTTCCATTTTTACACGCTCAATCGCGCCGAACTGGCCTTTGCGATCTGCCATCTGCTCGGCCTGCGATCGGCGCCCCGGCTGGCGGAGAAGGCGGCATGACGCGCGTCCCGTCCGCCGCCGCGCGCCGCTTTCGCGCTGCCGCCGCCGAACGCATCCTGCTGACCGACGGCGCGTTCGGCACGATGATCCAGACCTATGGCCTGAGCGAGGAGGATTATCGCGGTTCGTTCACCGATCTGACCCACGATCAGAAGGGCAATAACGATCTGCTCGTGCTGACCCGGCCCGACATCATCCGCGAGATCACCGAAGCCTATCTGGCGGCGGGATCGGACATGGTGTCGACCAACACCTTCAACGCCAACCGCGTGTCGGAGGCCGATTACGGCGCCGAGCATCTGGTGCGTGAGCTCAACATCGCCGCCGCCAGGATCGCGCGCGACGCCGCCGACAAGTTCGAGGCGCAGGACGGCCGTCCGCGCTTCGTCGCCGGCGCGATCGGCCCGACCAACAAGACCCTGTCGCTTTCGCCCGACGTCAACGATCCGGGCTATCGCGCGATCGGCTTCGACGAGCTCAAGGACGTCTATCGCGAGCAGGCGGAGGCGCTGCTCGACGGCGGCTGCGACTTCATCCTGATCGAAACCGTGTTCGACACGCTCAACGCCAAAGCGGCGATCGTCGCGGTGCTGGAGATTGCCGAAGCCCGCCAGCACGAAATCCCGGTCATGCTGTCGATGACGATCACCGACATGTCGGGCCGTAACCTGTCCGGCCATTCGGTCGAAGCGTTCACCTACATGGTGCGCCACGCCTGCCCGCTCACGATCGGCCTCAACTGCGCCTTCGGGGCGGATTTGATGCGGCCCTACCTGAAGGAAATGGCGCAGGTCGCGGACAGCCTGATCATGGCCTATCCCAATGCCGGCCTGCCCAACGATCTCGGCGCCTATGACGAACAACCGCATACCACCGGCGGTCTGGTCGGCGATTGGGCGAAGGACGGGCTGGTCAATGTCGTCGGCGGCTGCTGCGGCACGACACCGCCGCACATCGCCGCGATGGCGGCGGCGGTAAAGGATTTCGCGCCGCGCGCGCTCCACGATCATGCCTCAGTCACGCGTCTCGCCGGTCTCGACCCGTTCGTGATGGCTGCCTGAACCAAACTCCCCTCCCGCTTGCGGGAGGGGGCGGGGGTGGGGCGACCCGCCTTCGACAACGACCTTGATCCCGCTCATGCGGGCCCACCCCCAGCCCCTCCCGCAAGCGGGAGGGGAGCGAGCAGTATATGGCCAGCAGCCCCTCCACCGCCCAATTCGTCAATGTCGGCGAGCTCACCATCGTCACAGTATCTGCGGCGTTCAATAAGCTCATCATGTTCGGCGACTATACCATTGCGTTCGAGGTCGCGCGCCAGCAGGTCGAAAACGGCGCGCAGGTCGTCGACGTCAACATGGACGAAGGCCTGCTCGACGCCGAATATGCCATGACCACCTTCCTGAAGCTGATCGCGGCCGAGCCGGACATCGCGCGCGTGCCGGTGATGGTCGACAGCTCGAAATGGAGCGTGATCGAGGCGGGGCTGAAGTGCGTGTCCGGCAAGCCGATCGTGAACTCGATCAGCATGAAGGAAGGGGAGGAGGCCTTCCTGCACCATGCGCGCAAGGTCATGGCCTATGGCGCCGCGGTGGTGGTCATGGCGTTCGATGAAGTCGGCCAGGCCGACACCAAGGAACGCAAGGTCGAGATTTGCGAGCGCGCCTACAAGCTGCTGACCGGCATCGGCTTCCCGCCCGAAGACATCATCTTCGATCCCAATATCTTTGCGGTCGCCACCGGCATCGACGAACATCGCCGCTACGCGATCGACTTCATCGAGGCGACGCGCGAGATCAAGCAACGCTGCCCGCATTGCCACATCTCGGGCGGCGTCTCGAACCTCAGCTTCTCGTTTCGCGGCAACGAGCCCGTGCGCCGCGCCATGCACAGCGTGTTCCTCTACCACGCCATCCAGGCGGGGATGGACATGGGCATCGTCAATGCCGGCCAGCTCGACGTGTATGACGCGATCGATCCCGAGCTGCGCGAGGCCTGCGAGGACGTGATCTGGGACCGGCGCGACGACGCGACCGACCGCCTGATCGCGCTCGCCGAAAAATATCGCGGCACCGACGCGATCGCCGAAAAGCAGGCCGAGGAATGGCGCGGCTGGGACGTGCGCAAGCGCCTCGAACATGCGCTCGTCAAGGGCATCGACATGTATGTCGTCGACGATACCGAGGAAGCGCGCCAGCAGCATGCCCGCCCGATCGAGGTGATCGAAGGTCCCCTGATGGATGGCATGAACGTGGTCGGCGACCTGTTCGGATCGGGCAAGATGTTCCTGCCGCAGGTGGTGAAATCGGCCCGCGTGATGAAGAAGGCGGTCGCGCACCTGCTCCCCTATATCGAGGCGGAGAAGGAAGCCGGTGCCAAGGCCAAGGGCCGGATCGTCATGGCGACGGTCAAGGGCGACGTGCACGATATCGGCAAGAATATCGTCGGCGTCGTGCTCGCCTGTAACGGCTATGAGATCATCGATCTCGGCGTGATGGTCCCTTGGACCGAGATTTTGAAGTCCGCCAACGACAATGACGCCGACATGATCGGCCTCTCCGGCCTGATCACGCCCTCATTGGACGAGATGGTGACGGTCGCCGCGGAGATGGCGCGCGCCAACATGACGATCCCGCTGCTGATCGGGGGCGCCACCACGTCCAAGGTCCACACCGCGCTGCGGATCGATCCGGCTTATCAGGGGCCCGTCGTCCACGTCCTGGACGCCAGCCGCGCCGTGGGTGTCGCCTCGACCCTCATGTCCGATACGCAGCGCGACTCCTTCGTCGAGAAGACCGCCGGCGAATATGAGGCGGTACGGGTGGCGCGCGCCGACAAGGGCCAGAACGATCTGGCGTCGCTGGACGATGCGCGCGCTAACGCCTTCCCCTATGACGCCGGGCAGAAGCCGCCGGCGCCGTTGCAGCCGGGCAGGCATGTGTTCGAGGATTGGCCGCTGGATGATCTGCGGTCCTATATCGACTGGACACCGTTCTTCCGCGCGTGGGAGCTGGCCGGCAATTATCCGGCCATCCTGGAGGACGAGGTTGTCGGCGAAAGCGCGCGCAGCCTGTTCGCCGATGCCGAGGCGATGCTCGACACGATCATCGCCGAGAAATGGCTGACCGCGCGTGGTGTGGCGGCGCTATGGCCGGCGCACAGGGACGGGGACGACATTGTCGTCCAGGCCGGCGCTGGGGCGGAAACCCGCTTCCCCATGCTGCGCCAGCAGATCAAGAAGCGCGAGGGCCGGCCCAATATGTGCCTGGCCGATTTCATCGATCGCGAAGACGATTGGTTCGGCGGCTTTGCCGTCGGTATCCACGGCATCGATCCGCACATCGCGCGGTTCAAGGCGGACCATGACGATTATCGGGACATCCTGCTGAAGGCGCTCGCCGATCGTCTGGCCGAAGCCTTCGCCGAACGCCTGCATCTGCATGTGCGAACGAACCTCTGGGGTTACGCGGTTGGCGAGCAGCTAACCAATGAAGCACTAATCAAGGAACAATATCGCGGCATCCGCCCGGCGCCCGGCTATCCCGCCTGCCCGGAACATAGCCTGAAGCCGATCCTGTTCGACCTGATCGATGCGGGCGCGACCGGCCTGACGCTTACCGAAAGCTTCGCGATGCTGCCGACCGCGGCCGTCTCCGGATTCTATTTCGGCCATCCCGACAGCCAATATTTCGGCGTCGCCCGCATCGGTCGCGACCAGTTGGAGGATTATGCGGTTCGCCGCGGCGTCGATCTCCAGACGGCGGAGCGGTGGCTGCGCCCGAACCTGGATTGATGCTGGGTTAGCGCGTCGTTGGAGCCGATCGGCGAGGTCGGCGTTGAGAGCGACAAAATGGGACCTTTTTCACGCACCGAACTCAGGAATGATCGCGATCTCGCGCTCTATGTCCTCTTCACGACGCTGCTGTGCGTGTCGATCGCGCTCGCTGTCGACGTCGCCAACCAGCTGTTCTTCTTCACGAATTGGGCGAACGCCATCCGATCGTGGGTGATTACCGTCGCCGTCGTGCTGTGCATCGCCATCCCCGTGACCAGGAAGCTCGGCCGCGCGCAGCTGGCGCTGTATCGTGCGGGCATGCGGGACGAGCTGACCGGGCTGCTCAATCGGCGCGCCTTCCTCGACGGCGTCGACGATACCACCTTCCTGGCCCTGATCATCGTCGACGTGGACGATTTCAAGAACGTCAACGATCGCCACGGTCACTGGATCGGCGATCAGGTATTGCGCACGACCGCGTCGATGATGGTCAAGCTGCTGGGCGAATTCGGCCGGGTCGGGCGGCTCGGCGGCGAGGAATTCGCGTTGCTCGCCTATCATGACGATCACGCCACCTTGCTCGATCGTTTGGAGGCATTCCGCGACACGATCGCCCAGACGCCGATCTTGACCGACACGATCCCGGTTTCGGTCACCATTTCCGCCGGCGTGGCGACGCGTAATGGCGAGCAGAGCTTCCAGGAATTGTTCATCCGTGCGGACAGTGCCCTGTACGAAGCCAAGGCCTCGGGCCGAAACCGCGTCGTCCTGGCACAGGATGGCGAGGCCGCCGGCAATGTGACGCGCAGCCTGCATACCGAAGAGCGGAGATGGCCGGGGCGCTGAAGGCCTGGGCGTTTCACCTCGTGCCGACATGTAAACCGGCAACCAGCGAGGTCATTTTGTCGACCTCCGTCGCGATATTCTCGGCAAAGGTGATGCGGTAGACGCCAGGACGGAGCGCCCCGCACGCGGACGGGCGGCGCATCCGGCCTGCCCGCGGCGGCCCGATCCTGCCGGCTTGCATCGCGCCGACAGATCGCAGCCGCCCGGTCGCCGGCGTCGATCGGATCGATCAGAACGTCTTGCTCAACCCGATGAAGATGCCGCGCCGTGCGCCGAACGACGGGGCACCCACGCCGACACCGGTGCCGTCGCGGATTTCATAGACGTGATCGAACAGGTTGATGACGTCGAGATGGACGTCGATACCGCTCGCCGCGAACTTGTGCCCGATCGACATGTTGACCGTGGCATAATCGGGCAGCGCCGCGCCGTTGGGAATGCTGCTGCCGTCGGCGAGTGTGAGGTCGCTGCGCAGCCCCGAACCGAACACCATGCTGGCGCTTACGCGCGAGCCGGCCAGTGGCCCATCCAGCCAGTGATAGGCGGCGCCCGCCGAGCCGGACCAGGTCTGGTCATGGTCGAGATAGATATAGTGGTTGGAGATGTAGGCGAGATCGGCGGCTGCGAAATTATACTGGTTGGAGACGATGTCGGTCCCCTGCGCCTTCTGATAGGCGATATTGCCATAAGCGCTGAACCCGCCATGCACGTAACTGGCGGTGAATTCGGTGCCGACGATCCGGCCGCGGGCATAGTTGAACGGCGCCAGGATGATCGGTGCGCCGAACTGGCCTTCGTCCACCAGATGCGTCGAACGCCGAATATAGCCGTCGACACCGAAGGTGAGGGCGCCCGCGCGCTGCTGGAAGCCCGCATCCCAGTAATTTTCGCGCTGGGCATAGGTTGCGTCATTGGTGCGTACGTTGGGCGACGCGGTGGTGTTGAAGACCTGTGCGAGGTTGCTGTCGGCGATCAGCTCGAACGGGGCCGGTGCGAAATAGCGCGCATAGCCGGCATGGAGCGTCAGGCTGTCATTCGGCGTCCAGACGAGGTTGGCGCGGGGCGAGAGCTGCCGTTCGTCGCGCGGGCCGTCATTCTCGTCGAAGCGCGCGCCATAGTTGAACACCAGCCTTGGCGTGAGGTGCCACTCATCCTGCAGATAGGCGCTATAGGTCCGCTGCGTCACGCGGACGTTGAACGGCAATGAAACGGGCTGAGCATTGGCGACGATCGCGCCTTGCTGAAAGCCCAGATCCGGCTGGGTGGGATCGAACGTGTCGCCCGTGGTCGGAAAGACGTTGGTGTCGGTCGAACTGCGCGACCGGTCATTCTCGAACTGGAACCCGCCGCGCAGCGTGTGGCTGTCGCTCAGCTTGTAGGCGCTGTCGAACTGGACGCCGGCGGTGACGTCGCGCTTGCTGGCATATTGGGCCTCGCCGTTGAACAGCAGCTCGCCCGTATAGTCCGGCCGATAATCGAGCGTCGCGATCCGCGCGAATGCCGAAGCCTGGAAGGAGAAGGCGCCCGCGCTGTGCAGCCAGGACAGCGCGCCGAAGCCGAACGTCTGCAACTGGCGCTCGTTCAGCGCCTCGCTGGCAAAGCTGCTGACGCCGTTCACCACGACCGGATTGCCGTTGACGTCGGTCTGGCTGCCGGTCAGCCCGATCGGATTGGGGATCTGATAATGCTGGTTGGTATAGCCGCCGGTCAGTGCGATCCGGTCGTTGGGCCCCAGGATATGGTCGACATAGCCGAAGCCGTTGAACTGGTGGGTCCGGTCGTGCAGCGCGTTCCTGCTGCCGTCGACATTCTCGATGCCCAGGTCCGAACGCTTATAGTCGCCGGAGGCGAACCAGCTCGTGGCGCCCGAACTTCCGGCAACCTGCAGGCTCGGCTGGAACGTCCCCTGGCTGCCGCCATACAGGCTGGCGGTGGTGCTGTCCTTCAGACCGGACTTGGTGGTGATGTCGATGATGCCGGCGGTCCGCAGGCCATATTGCGCCGGCAGCGTGCCGGTGATCAGGCTCATCTTGTCGACCAGGCGCGGTGACAAGGCCTGGCCGAAGACCGCAATGCTTTCGGGGATGATGATCCCGTTGAGCCTATACTGGACGCCATTATGTTCGTCGCGGACATGGAACTGCCCGAACTGGTCCTGGCTGACGCCCGGCATCTGCAGGATGATGTTCTGGATCGGCTGGTTGTCGCTGCCGGGCGAATTCTGGATGGCGGCCTGGTCCAGCGTGTACGTGTCCGCGCCCAGGCTGGGCTTGATGCTCTCGCGCGCATCGTCCAGCCGGCGGGCGGTCACGACGATGTCCGGGGACGTCGTCGGCGCTGCCTGCGCCGATGTCGATTGCGTTTGCGACGCCTGATCCTGCGCCTGCGCGCCCGTGCCCTGCACCATTGCAAACAGGGCGCTGGACGCCAGCAACCAGGGGCGGAACGCCCGAACCATCGTCATATTTATCGAACTCCCACTTGTGGGGCGCGACCTAACGGGTGCGGCCGTGGGCGGCGATGGCGAGTCTTCCCGACTTTCCCGGGAAGAATTCCCGAATTGACGAATCCGCTTTTTCGCCCCGAATTGGTGCTAGGACGCGCTTGTGTCGCTCCGCATCCGGGTTATCGCGCTCTTCGCGCTCGCGCTGGTCGCCAGCCTGATTCTGGGCGCCATGGTCGTCGGCTATCATGTGCGCAAGGAACTGGCGACCGAACTGGAGGCCGCGATGGCAGGGGCCAAGCGGTCCGCCGCCGCGACGTTTGAGGATCTGCCGCGCTCCGATCACCCGCTCCGCGATCTTCATCAGCTGGTGCAGACCTTCGACGGCAATCGCCATGTCAGGCTCTCGCTGGTGGCGGCGAACGGGCAAACCCTCGTTTCCTCGCAGCCGGGCGACAGCGCTGTAGCGCCCGCATGGTTCAGCCGTCTCGTGGCGGAACGGCTTCCGGCGGCGATCCTGCCCGTCCCGGTGCATCCCGATCGGCCGCTTGCGCTGCTGCTCGCCTCCACCCCCGGGCCCGATACGGGCGCCGCCTGGGATCAGGCGCTTGCCCTGGCCAAGGTGCTCGGCGGCGTATCGGTGGTCGGGCTGGTCCTGGTATGGCTGGCGATCGGCACGGGATTGCGGCCGTTGGCGCATGTCAGCGAACAATTCGCGCGGCTGGGCGCCGGCGATTATGATGCGCGCGTCGTGGAGGCGGGGCCGCCGGAACTGCGCCTGTTGCAGCGTGGCTTCAACGACATGACCGAACGGCTCGGCTCGACCATGCACCGCAACCGGCTGCTCGGCGAGCAGCTGGCGCAACTCCAGGATGAGGAACGGGCGGAGATTGCGCGCGACCTGCATGACGAGGTGGGTCCCCGCCTGTTCGCGATCAGTCTCGACGCCGCGATGATCGCCCAATTGTGCGAGGCCGGCCAGCCATCCGCTGCCGCGGATCGCGCGCGGGAGATCCAGCATGCGGTCCTCTATGTGCAGGGGCAGGTGCGCGATCTGCTCGGTTGGTTGCGCCCGGCGCGCCTGACCGAGTTCGGCCTCGCCGTCGCGATCCAGGATCTGGTGCGCTTCTGGGCGGCGCGCCGTGCCGATATCACGTTCGATGTGGAGGTGGCGGAGGCCGACATCGGCGATCAGACCGCCGAGGTCGCCTATCGGATCGTCCAGGAGGCCGTCAGCAACGCCGTGCGCCATGCCGAGGCGCGACGGATCGGGATCGAAGCGCGCGTCGATCCCTACACGGCGCTGGTCGTCACGATCGAGAATGACGGCGTCAGGCCGGCCGACGCCGCCTCGGACGGGCGGCGCGGCTACGGCCTGATCGGCATGCGCGAGCGGGTCGAGGCGCATGGTGGCACGCTGACGTACGGCCCGAATGCCGCGGGCTCCCGTTGGACCGTCGAGGCACGACTACCCGGCGCTGCCGCCCCCGCAGCCCAAGCGCAGCGCAGGGACGCCGCGTCATGAAAATTCTGCTGATCGACGATCATGCGATAGTCCGCTCCGGCCTCCGGCGCATGCTGACGATGACGGCCGATACCGAAATTTACGAAGCCGCGACGGGCCGCGAGGGGATCGCCGTGGCGCGTGCCCACGCGCTCGATCTCATCATCGTCGATCTCAATCTTCCCGAACTTGGCGGCATCGAACTCGTGGCCCGGCTGCGGCAGATCGGATCGGTGCCGATCCTCGTGCTCAGCATGCATGCGGACCCCCTGCACGTCAGCCGGGCGCTCGCGGTCGGCGCACAGGGTTATGTCAGCAAGAATGCCTCGCCCGACGAACTGCTCGTCGCCATTCAGCGGATTGCCGCGGGTGGCCGCTATGTGGAGCAGGAGATCGCCCAGGCGCTTGTCCTGGGCGATCCGATCCCGGTCGCGACGCTGGCCCCCCTTGCGCCGCGCGATCTGGAAATCCTGCGCCAGCTGGCGGCGGGCCGAAGCCTGAGCGAGATCGCCGATATCCTGGGCCTCGGCTACAAGACGATCGCCAACAATTGCAGCATGATCAAAAGCAAGCTCGGCGTCTCCCGCACCGCCGACCTCCTGCGGATCGCGATAGAATCCGGCATCCGCTAGCATGACGCCTGGGTGCGCTGACACACGGATATTGGGAGGCCTGGGCTGTTAGGAGCGTCTTCTTCCGCTCACACAGGAAGAGCAGCGTTCAGCAAGCTATGTATCCACGAAAAATGAACGACATGTAATAATCAATGTCATTACCAAATACTTGACTTGAGTAGCGCATCTCTCCGACTGTCATGGTTCGTCCGGGATTAAGTGCGGTCCCATTCTTACAACTTTCGGCTGTCTACGTGGTAGATTATCACGCTAAAGAGGAGAGTGGCCCCTCCCAGCACTAGGATGCCCTTGCCGTAAGTGTCTAAGAAGGTTGGAGATCGTAACTCAGGATATCGGTCGCCTGCAACGGCGCCGTAATATACGAAGAACACGCCAATCCAGTAAATGGCGGTAAGAAGCGCTTTCATTAGAGCGATGGCGTATCCCATACGAGAATCCTGAAAGAGCGTGGCGTACGAACGAGCCCACGTAGCTGCGGTCCCTGCCATATTAGGAACGGGCATGCGTTCTTCGAGGCCCATTAGGGGAAGTCTTCTCCCCATATTGCGTGGCGATGGGAATAAGCTCATCTCGCTAGGACGCGCTGGAACTGCAGGCGCCTCGACAGTTTCGCCAAACGCGCAAATAGCATGCCCGGTACAACTACGTTGGTTGCCCCTTAACTTAGGGCCTTTCGCCTGCCGAACCTCGATTGACTCGAATCTGCGCCCCGTGCAGGGGTGTCGCGTCGTCGGTAGGCAACTGCCGGAGGACTGCGCGGGAGAGCGTTCGCTTTTAGCGGGCCACCGAAGGAGCAACCGCCCCGGAATCTCTCAGGTCAACGGACCGCGCAGACCTTAAGACGCTCTGGAAAGCGAGCGGGGTGCAAGCTCCGCTCCACCGAAGGTGAAAGCGCGACCGGCCTTGGTGCGTGGCGCGCGAATGCTCTCAGGTTCCGTGACAGAGGGGGCGATGGATGGAGCGGATCGAAAGGTCCTGCCGTCTGTCGTGCTCTTGAACGGGACATATTGATGAGCGCCGACGATCATACCGCCGAACCGCTGCCGTTGGATGCGTGGCATCGTGCCCGCGGCGCTCGCATGGTCCCGTTCGCGGGTTACGCCATGCCGATTCAGTATGACGGCATTATCGCCGAGCATCAGTGGACGCGCGACCATGCCGGGCTGTTCGATGTCAGCCATATGGGGCAGCTCACGCTTTCAGGCGAGGATGTCGATACCGCGCTGGAGGCGCTGCTGCCGGGGGACATCAAGGGCCTCGGCGTCAACCGCATGCGCTATTCGCTGCTGCTGGACGACAATGGCGGCGTGATCGATGACCTGATGGTCACGCGCCGCGCGGACGATTTCTACATGGTCGTCAACGGCGCCACCAAACAGGGCGATGTCGCCCATATGCGCGCGCGCCTGCCGGGCAGCGTCCCCCTGGTGACGATGGACAGCTATGGCTTGCTGGCGCTGCAGGGGCCGGAGGCGGTGACCGCGCTCGCGCGGCTGGTGCCGGGTGTCGAACAGCTCACCTTCATGACCGCCGGTCTGTTTGGCCATGGCGAGCATAAATTCTGGATCAGCCGCTCGGGCTATACCGGCGAGGACGGATTCGAGATTTCGCTTCCGGCGCACAGCGTCGACATGTTCGCGACCTTGCTCTGCAACCAGCCCGAGGTGAAGCCGATCGGCCTGGGCGCACGGGATTCGCTGCGTCTGGAGGCGGGGCTGCCGCTGTACGGCCACGACCTGGATACCAACATCAATCCCGCCGCGGCGGATCTGGGCTTTGCCATTTCCAAGCGTCGCCGGACGGAGGGCGGCTTCCCGGGGGCGGAGACGATCCTCGCTGATCTGCGCGATGGCGCGAAGACCAAGCGCGTCGGCTTCGCCGTCGAAGGGCGCCTGCCCGCCCGCGAGGGCGCCGGTATTTTCGCGGGCGACGCGCAGGTCGGCACCATCACCTCCGGCGGCTTTGCGCCCACGGTCGGCGCCCCGATCGCGATGGGCTATGTCGAGGCGGCTCATGCCGCGCCCGGCACCGCGCTTGAAATCGAAGTCCGCGGCAAACGGCTCGCCGCGACCGTGACCCCGATGCCGTTCGTCCCCCACCGCTATGTCCGCAAGGGAGTTTCCCAATGACGACCTATTTCACCCAGGATCATGAATGGATTTCGGTCGAGGGCGATAGCGCCACCGTCGGTATCACCGATTATGCGCAGGCCCAGTTGGGCGACGTCGTGTTCGTCGAAGTGCCGCCCGCCGGCACCGCTGTGGCCAAGGGCAAGGAAGCCGCCGTGGTGGAATCGGTCAAGGCTGCGTCGGACGTCTACGCCCCCGTGTCCGGCACGGTAAGCGAAGCCAATGCCGCGCTGGAGGCTGATCCGGCCTTGGTCAACACGGCGCCGGAAAGCGACGGCTGGTTCTTCAAGCTGACCCTGTCCAACCCGGGCGAGCTGGAAGGCCTGATGGACGAGACCGCCTACAAGGCCTTCGTCGCCGCGCTGTGAGCGATCAACCCGCCCTGTTCGCGTCGAGCGAAGTCGCGACGCCGCACGCGTGGCCTCGGCTGCGCTCGGCAAAGCCCCTCGACTTCGCTCGGGGCGAACGGGGGGCGGGGATGGCCGCGTCCAATGTCACCAGCCGCTGGGATGCAGCCGTCCATGTCAAAACGTCGCTGTCCGATGCGGACAAACTGGAAAGCCGGATGGACGAGACGTGCGACAAGGCGGTCGTGGCGGCGCTGTGAGTGCACTCCATTTCCGTTCGGCCCGAGCGAAGTCGAGGGCTCTTGCCGAGCGCAGCCGAGGCGTCTCGCCCGAGCTCGATGACTCGACGCCTGTCGACGCGAACGGAGGTGGCAGATGACCTCGCCTAATCCCGCCAGCCGCTGGGATGCGGCCGATTATGTCAAGAACGCCGCGTTCGTGCCCGCACTGGGCGCGCCGGTGCTAGCGTTGCTCGATCCGCGGCCGGGCGAGCATATCCTCGACCTCGGCTGTGGCGACGGCATCCTGACGATCAAGATCGTCGAGGCCGGGGCAACCGTCGTGGGTGTCGATGCGTCGGACGATATGATCGCCGCGGCCCAGGCGCGCGGTCTGGATGCGCGGATTGCCAATGGCGAGGCGCTGACCTTCGACCCGGAATTCGATGCGGTCTTTTCCAACGCCGCGCTGCACTGGATGCTGGACGGCAACGCGGTTGCCCAGGGCGTCTTCCGCGCGCTCAAGCCAGGCGGGCGGTTTGTCGGCGAGATGGGCGGGCAGGGCAATGTCGCCACCTTACGCGCCGGCATCCGTGCCGAGCTCACCCAGCGCGGCTATCCCGTCCCGGCCGAGGATCCGCAATGGTATCCGTCGCCGCAGGAATTCACCGCAATCTATGAGGCTGCCGGCTTCACCGACATCGAAGCGCAGTTGATTCCGCGGCCGACGCCTTTGCCGGACGGCGTCGCCGGCTGGCTGCGCGTCTTCCGCGCCGGCTTCATGGATGCCTCCCAGGTGCCCGACAGCGCGCAGCCCGAAATTGCCGCCGCCGTCGAAACCGCGCTCGCCCCCAAGCTCCGGCAGCCCGACGGCAGCTGGATTGCCGATTATGTCCGCCTTCGCTTTTCCATGAGGAAGCCCGCTTGATGCGTTACCTGCCCCTTACCGATGCCGATCGTGGCGCGATGCTGTCCGCGATCGGCGCCGCGTCGATCGACGATCTGTTCGTCGACGTGCCCGCCGCCGCGCGCCTGTCCGCGCCGGTCGAAGGCCTGCCGATGCACATGACCGAAATGGCGGTCGAGCGGCAGCTGAGCGGTCTCGCCCGGCAAAATCTGGTCGCGGGCGAGGCGCCTTTCTTCCTCGGCGCCGGGGCCTATCGCCACCATGTTCCGGCCAGCGTCGATCACCTGATCCAGCGCGGCGAATTCCTCACCGCCTATACGCCCTATCAGCCCGAAATCGCGCAGGGCACGCTGCAGGTCCTGTTCGAATTCCAGACGCAGGTCGCGCGCCTGTTCGGCTGCGATGTCGCCAATGCCTCCATGTATGACGGCTCGACCGCCTGCTGGGAGGCGATCGGCATGGCGCGCCGCATCACGCGCCGCACCAAGGCGATCCTTTCCGCTGGGCTCCATCCCCATTACGTCTCGGTTGCGCAGACGATGGCGAAGTTCACCGGCGACGCGCTCGATACGGCCTTGCCGACGCTGGACGGGGCAGGGGATGACATGGCCCGCTTGCTCGCCGCGATCGATGGCGAAACCAGCTGCGTCGTCGTCCAGAATCCCAACATCCTCGGCCACATCGCCGATCTCTCCGAACTCGCCGAAGCCTGCCATGCCAAGGGCGCGCTGCTGGTGGTCGTCGTGACCGAGCCGGTGGCGCTGGGGGCGATCAAGTCGCCCGGCGAGATGGGCGCGGACATCGTCGTCGGCGAGGGCCAGTCGATCGGTGTCGGCCTGCAGTTCGGCGGACCTTACCTTGGGCTGTTCGCGACGCGCGACAAATATGTACGTCAGATGCCGGGCCGCCTGTGCGGCCAGACCGTCGATGCCGACGGCAAGCGCGGCTTCGTGCTGACCTTGTCCACGCGCGAACAGCATATCCGCCGCGAGAAGGCGACCTCCAACATCTGCACCAATTCAGGCCTCTGCGCGCTCGCGTTCAGCGTCCACATGACGCTGCTGGGCGAGCAGGGCCTGCGGGAGCTCGCCACGATCAACCATGCCAAGGCGTCCGCCGCGGCGGATGTGCTGGCGGCGGTCCCCGGCGTCGAGTTGGTCAACACCGCCTTCTTCAACGAATTCACGCTGCGGCTGAGCAAGCCGGCGCGGCCGATCGTGCGTGGCCTGGCGGAAAAGAACATCCTCGCCGGCGTGCCGCTGAGCCGCCTCTACGGCGACGCCGCGGGCCTTGAGACCGGCATCATCGTCGCGGTGACCGAAACCACCACCCAGGAGCATGTCGCCACGCTTGCCTCCGCGCTTGAGGAGGCATTGGCATGATCCCAACTTCGAGGGAGTACGGGGCCGCTCCCACCCCGTTCGTGCTGAGCTTGTCGAAGCACCGTTCTTCTTTCACCCAACAAGAAAAGCAGCCCTTCGACAAGCTCAGGGCGAACGGTGCTTCATTAGGATCAAGGGTTGTTTCGTGGGAGCTCCAGGCATGACCATCAATCAGTCCGGCTGGCGCCCCGAAGCGCCGCTCGCCAACGGCGCGGGCGAACAGCCCACCTTCACCGGCAACCGCGCGCTGATGCTGGAAGAGCCGTTGCTGTTCGAGATCGGCGCGACCGACCGCACCGGCGTCGACTTCGACGCGGCGCCCCATGCGACCAACCGCCTCTGCGGCCTGGAGCGCGGCAAGATCGGCCTGCCCGGACTGTCGGAGCCCGAAACCGTCCGCCATTATACCCGTCTCAGCCGCCAGAATTATGCGATCGACCTCGGCGTGTTCCCGCTCGGGTCGTGCACGATGAAGCATAATCCGCGCTTGAACGAGCGGATGGCGCGGCTGCCCGGCTTCGCCGACATCCACCCGCTTCAGCCGGTCTCCACCGTGCAGGGCGCGTTGGCGCTGATCCACCTCGTCGGCGAATGGCTGTGCAAGCTCACTGGCATGCCCGCCGTTGCGATGAGCCCCAAGGCCGGCGCCCACGGCGAATTGTGCGGCCTGCTCGCAATACGTGCCGCGCTGGAGGCGCGCGGCGACGCGCGTCAGGTCATCCTCGTCCCCGAAAGCGCGCACGGAACCAATCCGGCCACCGCCGCCTTCTGCGGCTATGCGGTGGAGAATATCCCCGCCACCGCGGAAGGCCGCGTCAACCTGGATGCGCTGAAGGCCCGCCTCGGCCCGGATGTCGCCGGCGTGATGATCACCAACCCCAACACCTGCGGCCTGTTCGAACGCGACATGATCGCGATCTCCGAAGCCGTCCACGCCGCCGGCGGGCTGGTCTATTGCGACGGCGCCAATTTCAACGCGATCGTCGGCCGCGTTCGCCCGGGCGACCTCGGCATCGACGCGATGCACATCAACTTGCACAAGACCTTCTCGACCCCGCATGGCGGCGGCGGGCCCGGTGCCGGCCCGGTCGTCTTCTCCGCCGCGCTCGCCCCGTTCGCGCCCTTGCCCTTCGTCGAACAGACGAGCGAGGGCAGCTTCCGCCTCGTCGAGGAGGAGACCGCCGAGGATCATCACGCGCAGGCGTTCGGCCGCATGGTCGCCTTTCATGGCCAGATGGGCATGTTCACCCGCGCCGCCTCCTACATGCTCAGCCACGGCGCCGACGGCCTGCGCCAGGTCTCGGGCGACGCCGTGCTCAACGCCAATTATGTCCTGCGCAGCCTGGAGGACGTGCTCGACGCGCCCTTCGCCGGCGCCGGCCCCTGCATGCACGAGGCGTTGTTCTCCGATCACGGCATGGCCCAGGGCTTCACCACGCTCGATATCGCCAAGGGCCTGATCGACGAGGGCTTCCACCCGATGACGGTCTATTTCCCGCTGGTGGTGCACGGCGCGATGCTGGTCGAACCGACCGAGACGGAGAGCAAGGCCGGGCTCGATCAGTTCATCGGCGCGCTGCGCTCGGTCGCCGAACGGGGCCGGGCCGGGGATGAGACGCTCAAGTCCGCCCCCCATTTCTCGCCCCGCCGCCGGCTGGACGAGACCGCCGCCGCCCGTTCGCCGATCCTGGCCCAGCGCTACCTCGCCGATCAGGATGACTGACGGCGCCGCGCGTCATGCCTGATCCGGAACCACGCGACGGCGCGGACGTGCGCCGGCGCGTGCGGGTGGCGCTGCGCCGCCACGGCCCGACCGCGCCGGTCTGGCGGCGGCGCACCGCCATCTTCGGCGGGGCAGCGACGGTCGGGCTGATCGCGGTCGCCTTCGCCTGGACGGCGGACCGCGCGAGCGAGCTGTTCGCCGGCATGACCCAGCATCATTGGTGGCTGCCGCTGCTGCTGACGCCGATCGGCTTCGTCGCGATCGCCTGGCTGACCGGCCGGCTCGCCCCCGCCGCGCGCGGATCGGGCATTCCCCAGATCATCGCCGCCAAGCAGGCGCCGGAGGCGGCGATGGCCGGCCTCGTCTCGGCCCGCACCGCCCTCCTCAAGGCCGTCCTCACCGCCGGCGCCTTGCTCTGCGGCGCCTCGGTCGGGCGGGAGGGGCCGACGGTGCAGGTCGGCGCCACCATCATGGCCTATGCGCATAAGTGGATGCGCGTGCCGGTCACCGCATCCGTGCTCGTCGCGGGCGCGGCCGCCGGTGTCGCCGCCGCCTTCAACACGCCGCTCGCCGGCGTCGCCTTCGCGATCGAGGAGCTCGCCGCCGCTTATGAGCAGCGCATGACCCTGCTGGTGATGAGCGCGGTGCTGATCGCCGGCATGATCGCGCAGGGCGTGGCCGGCGATTATATCTATTTCGGCCTTGTCGGGCAGACCTTGCCGCTCCGCGCGGTGCTGCTGATCGCGCCGGTCGCGGGCATATTGGGCGGCCTGAGCGGCGGCCTCTTCTCCCGCCTGATGCTGTGGCTCGCTCGCGGCGGGTCCCGCCTGATCTCCGGCGGCAGGCCCTTATTGCTGGCGGGCGGCTGCGGCCTGATCGTCGCCGCGCTCGGCGTCGTCACCCACCTGACCTGGGGCACCGGCTACAGCGCCGCGCGCGCCATTATCGAGGGCAGCGACGCGCCCTTGTGGTTCGGCCCGGCCAAGTTCCTGGCGACGCTCGCCACCGCCGCGGCCGGCCTGCCCGGCGGCATCTTCGCGCCCAGCCTGGCAACCGGCGCGGGCGTCGGCAATGTCGTCCACGCCCTCTTCCCCGATCAGCCGACCGGCGCGGTCGTGCTGCTGGGCATGGTCGCTTACTTCACCGGCGTCGTGCGCGCGCCGCTCACCTCCGTCATCATCATGTCGGAAACGACCGCCAGCCGCGGCCTGATGCTCCCGCTCCTCGCCACCGCGCTGATCGCCGAAGGCGCGGCCTCGCTCATCTGCCGCGAGCGCCTCTACCACGGCCTCGCCACCGGCTTCCTCCGCCCGGCGCCCGTCCCCGATGCCACGCCTGAAGAAAAGGCGCGCTAGGTGCCCGCGCTTCGCGCTCGATTCACCCGGCCGATCGCACCGTGCGTCGCCATTCCGGCACCACGCTTTGGATCGCGCGTTCGCGCATGTCGTAATTCCCATTATCCGGAGACGACATGCGTTTTTACCAGGCGACGCGCTGGATCTTCCCGCGCAGTTATCAGCTTCGCCTGTTCACCCTGTGCTTCCTGGCGGTGCATCTGCCGATCATCGTCTTCTGCGTGGCAGAGGGCGTGCGCGGCCGCTGGGATTGGGGGATCTTCCTCACATTGCTGGCGGCGACCCTGGTCGGCACCTGCGCGGCGGTGGCGGGGCTGGCCGCCTTGCTCGCGCCGATCGGCTACGCCACCGATCTGCTGCGCACGCTCCAGCGCGGCGAGCGTGTGCCCAACATCCCCACCGGCGGTGAGGATCTGGTCGGCGAACTGCTGGCGGGCGTGGCGCGCGCCTCGAACGAGAATGCCGCGCGCATCAGCAATCTCACCGATGCGGCGGGCAAGGATATGCTGACCGGCCTGCTCAACCGCCGCGGCTTTACCGATATGGCGGCCCGCACCCTGCGCGCCGGCACCAATTCGGCGATCGCGCTGCTGGATCTGGATCATTTCAAGTCGATCAACGATCGCTTCGGCCATGAGGAGGGCGATCGCGTGCTCACCGCCTTTGGCCGCCGGCTGGAAGAAGGCCTCCGCCGGGGCGATCGCGCCGCACGCTGGGGCGGGGAGGAATTCGCCATCCTGATGCCTGCCACCGAGCTGGACGACGCGACCGAGATCGTCGAGCGCCTGCGCCTGCTCCTCCGCCTCGACACCGCTGCCGCCGCCGATCGCCCGCCGCTCACCTTCTCCTGCGGGGTGACCGCGCTGCAGGACTATCAATCCTTCACCGCCGCCATGGCCCGCGCCGACGAGGCCCTCTACGACGCCAAACGTGGCGGCCGCGACCGCGTCGAGACCCGCGCCTGACCTCAAAAGAACCGTCATGCTGAACGTGTTTCAGCATCCATCCCACCACGCGGACTGAACGGGCTCTTGGCGGACTACCGCCGAAACACGCCCGGCACCGCGCCACTCGCAACACCCGTCTGCGCCAAACACCCCATAGGCACACCGCCCCCGCACGCCCGATGCATCGCGCGGGGAGATCACATCCATGCCGACATCATTCCGCACATTCCTGCTCGCCGCCGCCGCGCTGGCATCGCCGCTCGCCGCCCAGACGCCTCCCGCCAGCCCGGCCGCCGCCACGGCCCGGCCCGCAACGCCCTTCATCCCGGCCGGCTTCACCCCGCCGACCCGCATCGAAGGCCCCGGCTTTGTGCTCGTGCCGCTCGGCCCGGAGGTCGTGAAGCTGGATTACGACGCCTACATGGCGTCGATCGATCATCTTCAAAAGACGTTCAGCCGCAGCACCAATTGGCCGCGCCAGGGCATCACCGATGCGGAAGCGATGAAGGATATGGAAGGCGAACAGGCTCGCTTCCGCGCCCGCAAATCCTTCGCTTATGCCGTGCTCACGCCCGATGGCCGCCGCGAACGCGGCTCCGTCTACGTCTCGCCCAGCCCGGTCCCCGGCCATGACGCGATCGTGCGGCTGTGGGTCACCAAGGCCGATTATGACGCCGGCTTCGACGCCGCTTTATACCAGTGGGTAAGGGGCTGGGTGGCGAAGGATTGGCCCTTCCGCACGGTCGCTTATCCCGGCCGCTCGATCGATTGGGCGACCTGGGATGCCGCCGTCGCGGCGCGCAAGGCGGCGGCGGGGAAGGGCACGCCCTAAACCCATGCCCGCGCCGCGGCTCCGCCGTCATCCTTGCCGCCCGCGGCGGGATGTCACCGCGGGGTGATGGTCAGATCCGTGATCAGGAATTCGCCGGTCGAACAGACGATGCGCACCACCGGGTCGGTCAGCTTGAGCGGGAAGCTCTTGCTCTCCACGATGGTGACGGCAAGGCTGCTGCCGTCATAGACCATGGAGAAAGGCTGCACCGCGCCCGGATTGACGAGCATGGACATCGGCAACACCTCGTCGTCCTTGCCGCTGACATTATAGCTCAGCATCTGCGTTGCCGTCTGCCCGGCCGGTGTCTTCCTTTCGCCCACCGGCAGGGCGCCCAGCGAGAAGCCCGCATAATGGGCCGACGGTTTTCCCGGCGGCGAACTCTCTGCCACCTGGATACGCACGGTCGGGACGAATGTCTTGCTCGCGGCCAGCATAGAGAGCTGCACGTTCCCGGTGACCGAAAATCCGCGCCGATCCGCCGGCAGGTTCAATTCTGACCAATGCTCCGCCGCCGTATCGCAGTCATAGGTAATTCCCGCCGCGCCCGCAGGAGCAGTCAGCGCAAGAAGCATCGCAAAGCCGGCTGCCTTCATCATGGATCGTCCCCCCGTTGCCGCGGCATTCCCGTACCGCGTGCTGCGTAAGCACAATGGCAGCGCGCCTAAGTCAAGCCGCGCGCAGGGCGGGCGGCCGCCACACCGGGGAGCGAACCCGCACGCGCCCGGCCGCGCGTGTCCGCCAGGATGCAGTGCCCGGCTTGGCGGTCGGATCGGGGATCAGCACGTCGCCTGTCGAACACGCGATGCGCACCACCGGGGCGGTCCGCCGCAGCGGACAGCGCCTGTCGTTCGCCCAGGCGTCCCTCAAGGCTGCTGCCACCCTGCGCCATGGAGAAAGTCTGCGGAGTGGCGAGAAGCCGGGCACGGCGCCTTCCTTCTTACGATTGTCATTGTAGCGCGACATTTGTGGCGCCGCTCGACCGGCCGGGGCAAGCATGCGCCCCATGATCACGCGACGCCTTATCCAATTGTCCTGGGGCCTGATCCTCTACGGCGTCTCCATGGCGCTCATGCTGCGGGCCAATCTCGGTCTCGATCCATGGGATGTGCTGCATCAGGGTCTGGCGCCGCGCCTCGGCCTCAGCTTCGGCATGACCGTCAATCTCGTCGGGCTGGTCGTGCTGCTGCTCTGGATCCCGCTGCGCCAGCGCCCGGGGATCGGCACTGTGCTGAACATCATCGTCATCGGTACCGTCGTCGATCTGTCCCTGCCGTTCCTGCCCGCGCCGCACGGATACCCGTTGCGCTTCGCCTTCCTGATCGCCGGCATCGTCCTGAACGGCATCGCCGGCGGCGCCTATATTGGCGCCGGCCTCGGCGCAGGCCCACGCGACGGCCTGATGACCGGCCTTGCCCGCCGCACCGGCTGGCCGATCAAGCTCGTCCGCACTGCGATCGAGCTCAGCGTGCTGGCGACCGGCTGGCTGATGGGCGGCACCGTCGGCGTGGGCACCGTGCTGTACGCGCTGACGATCGGCTGGGTGGTTCACTACGCCCTGCCATTTTTTACCTTGGTCCGAAAGGACGTCGCCGCGCAGGCTGGGGGTGACGCTCAGCTCTAATGTGGCGTCACAAGATCCCGCGCGCTGCGAATCGCGCGGCGGTTCCGCCGATTCTGGTTGCCGGCTCACAAGCTCGCGGCGCGCCAAGTTGCCTGCATTTGCTCTGGCATAGGGCGCCCGCGAAGAGCTCGCTCGAGCACTAAAATGCCCGCGCCTTTACTCAGCCATTTTTTCGCGCTCTATGCGGTTTTGGGCCCGGAAGACATGGGGGCGTAATCAATGACAACAACCGTCCAGCTAAGCATTGCGGGCCGTGGAGAGAACGACTCCCCGCTGTTGGATGACCTGCTGGACCAGGTCCGCGACTACTTCGAAATGATCAATGGAGTCGCCGCCTCCATGGCAGAAGGAAACGCGGAGCAATACGACTGGCGCGTAGTAGGCTTAAGCAAGAACAGTCCTGCGACGATTACTGTGGAGGCGGTGGCACGAAGCGGTTTCCCCGATGGAGCGAACCTCGCTGCGCGGGCGCGAGAGCAGACCTCCTACGGCTTAGTCCGGCTGCAGCGCGAGAGCGTCCGTCCTCTTCACTTTACCGACAACGTCCTCGAAGCTGCCGATAGGTTCGCCCGCCGCGTCACGCGGGGACTCGCCGAAACCAGTGTTGTTGCGCAAAATTCCATCGAAGTCGTCTTTCGCCCCGCAGATGCCGTGGCAACTATTGATCATATTGCAGTCGTCCGGGCGGACGATCCGGTGCATCCCTACAAGGAATTGGGTAGCCTCGAAGGCTTGATCCAAACCGTCGGAGCAGACGCGTGGGGCCATCCATTCATTGTCGTACGGAATCGTCTCACCAATGCCGATGTTAAGTGTTTCCTGGCTGGCGAGGCGCTGAGCGCCCTAGAAGAGGAACCGGTTGCCAACGTGGTTTGGAAGCAGCGCCGGGTGACCGCACTCGGCATCCTGCGCTATCGTTCTCTCGGCAAAATTTCTCAGGCAGATGTGACCCACTTAGAGTTCGCTGATCCGGCCAGAAAGCTTCCCGGGCCGGCGGATGTAATTGATCGCCAGTTCACCGGGGGGCTAAGCTCTGAGGAATACCTGGAAAGGTTGCACAATGGCGACGCCTAGGTACGCTTGGGATTCTTGTGCTTGGATCGCGATGATTATTCAGGAGCAGGTCCCACTCAAGGACGGTGGGGTCGAAGACCGAGCCACGTTGTGCAACCATGTAATCGGCCTGGCAGCTAAAAAGCAGCTGGAGATCGCAACTTCCGGGTTGGCCTTAGCGGAAGTGTGCAAGCATGATGAGGTTAAGGCCGTCGATGGCGACGACCTGTCCGATTTTTTCAGAAATGAATACATTCTCGTAGTTGCAACGGACCGTAATGTCGGCACCCTTGCCCGCAAGCTCATGCAGAGCGGGCATCCTGGGCTGAAGCCGCCTGATGCGGTGCACCTTGCCACCGCGATGGTCGCCGATGTGGCAGGACTACATACATTCGACAGGAAGTTGCTCGGGCTTGATGGCAAATTGGAGATGCCGAGCGGCGGCACGCTAAATATCTGCAAGCCGTTCGGACCGCCACCCAGCCTTCTGGATGGAATGTAGGTCCCGCTAAGACGAACTTGCGGGGGTAAGCGCACGCCAGCCCACGAGTACCGAGCGGTCAGGGACTCCGGTAGTCGTCAAAGAAACAAGCTTGGTCGCGCAGATCCTCACGAATTCTTAAACGCAACAGTATCGTACTAAATCGCAGAGGCATCGTCGCTCCCTCAACGACGCCGCCAACAGCCTGTCGGTAAATGCTGGTCGTCGCTGGCCAGTATATATTGAGGAACTGATCAGCTGCGATCGCCACGCGCCGGCATCGTCATGCTGATGATAACGGGAACCCGCTGATCGTCTTGCGTAGCGATGCAAACCCCTTATGGCCTAGCAGCTGCAGCCGGAGAGAGGTGAGAGGTGAGCTCGAGTCTTGTTCGTTTAACCCTCTATGGACTCATCGTAGCAATAGATATCGATCTGCGCACCCTTGTTAGGGAGCAGTTAAACGACAGTCGTGCTATTAATGAAATTTTCGACCCTGAACTTCTAGAAAAGACCCTCGCGCGGGCAAAGCGTGACGGCCGAATGGAAGGCAGCGATGTCTACGACTACCTAGACTTCCCCGATGCGATCCAGACCTTGCGACGTCACAAGGGTGAACTGGATACATCGACCGCCCGGTTTCTTGAGAAAAATTCCACTGAACTCGATCGGCTGACGCCCATCCGTAATCGGGTCATGCATGGTCGCCCGCTTCAGTTCACTGATTATTCTACTGTCGATACATTTGTTCAAAAGCTTCTTAGCTATCCTTCGCGTATGTTTCCTAACGTCTTTGAATTTGAATCCCGGGTCCGCGATAATCCAAATTTCGTTTACTCTCTGGATCTGTCCAGGGTTGGTGCACCTTCTGATCGAATCCCACACAACCTGCCCCTTCCGGATTACGATGAAACGGGTTTCCT
>NZ_JBMDXN010000002.1:0-26305 GCF_048595155.1 Sphingomonas sp. | reverse complement strand
GGTGGCCGGGCCGACGCGGACGATGAGCGGCCCGGTGGGCGCGACGCGCACGATTTCGTCGCCGCGGTCATACTCCCACGCCGTCATGGCGCCGCTGCTGAAGCGGCCGCGCAGACAGGCATGATCGAGCAGGTCGCGCGGGTGGGCCGGACGGCCGCGGCGATCGAGATAGGCCGCCGCGGCGGCGGTGGCGTAACGCTGCGTGCGCGGGCCGATGGGAATGGCGATCATGTCTTGTTCCAGCCGTTCGTCATAGCGGATGCCGGCATCGCAGCCGGCGGCAAGGATATCGACGAAGCCATCCTCCGCGACGATATCGAGGATGATATCGGGAAAAGCGGCGTGGAAGTCCGGCAGGAGCCGGGGCAGGACGAGGCGCGCGACGCCGACCGGCACGTTGAGGCGCAGCGTGCCGGCGGGGGAATCGCGGAAGGTGTTGACCACATCCAGCGCGGCGGCAACCTCCCCCAGCGCGGGGCCGAGCCGTTCGAGCAGGCGCGCGCCCGCCTCCGTCGGGGCGACGCTGCGGGTGGTGCGGTTGAGCAGGCGCACGCCGAGGCTGGTTTCCAGGCGGCGCACCGCCTCGCTGAGGCGCGAGGCGCTGCTGCCCGCCCCGCGCGCGGCGTCGCGGAAGCCGCCGGTGCGGGCGACGGCGGCGAAGGCGGCGAGATCGTTCATGTCTGGCGGCATTGTTCGCATTTCCGCACAACCTGTATCGATTGCGCCAGATTATAGTCCCAATCGCACCCGCCTAGATAGGCCTCCTGAGCAAGGAGATTGATCATGACGGACATCAGCAAAGCAGGCACCTTCCCGCTTGGCGATCGCGCGGTGCAGCGCATCGGCTATGGCGCGATGCAGCTGGCCGGGCCGGGCGTGTACGGGCCGCCGAAGGACCGCGCCGCGGCGGTGGCGGTGCTGCGCGCGGCGGTTGCGGCGGGCGTCAACCATATCGACACGAGCGATTTCTATGGCCCGCACGTGACCAACCAGATCCTCCGCGAGGCGCTCCACCCCTACCCCCAAGACCTGACGATCGTGACCAAGATCGGCGCGGTGCGGGGCGAGGATGCGTCGTGGAACCCGGCGATGGCGCCGGAGCAGCTGCGCCAGGCGGTGCACGACAATCTGCGCAACCTGGGGCTGGACGCGCTGGACGTGGTCAATCTGCGCCTCATGGGCGGGGCGGACCATGGGCCGAGCGAAGGATCGATCGCGGCGCCGCTGAGCGTGCTGGCCGAGCTGCAGCAGCAGGGGCTGGTGCGCCATATCGGGCTGAGCAACGCGACGCCGACGCAGGTGCGGGAGGGGCAAGGCATCGCGCCGATCGCGTGCGTGCAGAATTTGTACAATGTCGCGCATCGCGGCGACGATGCGCTGATCGACAGCCTGGCCGCGCAGGGCGTCGCCTATGTGCCCTTCTTCCCGCTGGGGGGCTTTGCGCCCGTGCAGTCGGAGGCGCTGAATGCGGTGGCGGCGCGGCTGGCGGCGACGCCGATGCAGGTGGCGCTGGCGTGGCTGCTGCGGCGGGCGCCCAACATCCTGCTGATCCCGGGGACGTCCTCCCTTAGCCATTTGCGGGAGAATCTGGCGGCGGCGGATGTGGCGCTGGAGGATGCGGATATGGCCGCGCTGAACCGCATCGGGGCGTAGGGCCCCGCGCCGGCTACCAATGTTCGCGGCAGGCGATCCAATCCACGTCGGTGACGCCGGGGCAATTGGCGATGTCGCGCAGCATGATCGCGCTGCGCATATAGGCCGGCCCGCCGTTGATCGACGGCAGCAGGTAACGCTGCGGAATGACGGTGCCGTAGGTGGGCGTGCCCCAATCCTGCGAGCTGATCGAGCTGAGGATGGTGGTGAACACGGTCTTGCCGCGGCGGCCGCCCTCCTCCCGATCGAGGCCGCTGTTCACGCCGAGCGTGTCGTAGGGCAGCGCATAATAATTGGGGATGACGCTGGTGGGGCCGAAGGATTGTGTGCCAACGGGATCGCCCATCGTCTGCTGGCGGCGATGATTCAGAATCCGCCAGGAATCGTCATTCGACAATATATCGCCATCGTTACAGTAAAAATGCACAGTAACGCCGGCAGGAACGACAAAGGTATCGGGATTTATGCTGGCGTCCCTGCCGCCGTGGGAGTTTACAAGTAAGCGAGGCATACACCAATCCTAACAATGATTTCATTGTTATAGAGCCGCGATGCCAAGGCGGTTGCAAATCATTGGCCGTTACGGATGAAATGGCGCTGCAATTTATCCATAGTCTGCACAGACTTCCCGGCCTGCGCCGCGAGGTGGGTGGCTAAGGCGCAGCGCGCGTGCCTTGGCAAGGCGCGTGCGATCACATGCAGGGCGGCCACGGTGAGCGGAGGCAGGCGCCTGCCGGCACGGCCGCTACCGATCTGCCGGCAAAGCGGCTAACGTGGCGCCGCGCAAATCGGGGGATGGGCCATGCGACGGATGGGGATGATCGTGGCCGGGGCGATGCTGGCGGCCGCCGGCCCTGCCCCCAAGGTGGAGGTGGAGACGGCCGACGTTGCCACCTTCTACCGCATCTATGACGCGGCGCACGGGGCGCCCTCGGGAGAGGTGCTGCAGCGGGGCTATATCGACAAGGGGTCGGAGGGCGTGCGCCAGTTCGTGCCGAACCGGATCCTATCGGGCGCGGCGCTGGCGCAGCGGATCGCGCGCGACCGCCCGGTTTATGAGCAGGCGCGGGCCTGCCTGTCGGTGCTGCCGGCGGTGAAGGCGCGGCTGGCGGGCTATTTCCAGCGGCTGGCGGCGCTGGATCCGCAGGCGACCTTTCCGCCGGTCACGATCCTGATCGGGCGCAATACGAGCGGCGGCACGACCGGCAAGTCCGGCGTGCTGATCGGGCTGGAAGTCGTCTGCCGATCGACCTGGCTACAGCCCGATCTGACCGAGCGGCTCTACCATTTGATTGCGCACGAATATGGCCATGTGCAGCAGCCCGAAGCGCTGGATGGTCCGGGCAACAGCGTCTTGAAACAATCGCTGCTGGAGGGGGTGGCGGAGCTGATCGCCGAACTTGGATCCGGGCAGGTCTCCAATGTCCAGCTGCAGCGATGGACGCGGGGCCACGAGCAGGAGATCGATTGGCGGTTCATGGTGGACGCCGACAAGACTGATCTGTCGGACTGGCTGTACAATGGTCCGGGCTCGCCGGAGCATCCCGGCGATCTGGGCTATTGGGTCGGCTATCGCATCGCCAAGGCCTATTACGGGAAGGCGAAGGACAAGCGCGCGGCGCTGCGCGATTTGCTGGAGATGAAGGATCCGAAGGCGATCCTGGCGCAAAGCGGATGGACGGCGCACCTTCGCCGGTCAGGATCCCTCCCGGTCAAATGACTCGATGGCAGACGACATGCCTTTTGACCCTAGCGACCGCGGAGCCCATCAGCGCATGATGCCTTTCCTGATCCTCATCGGTTATGCGGCCGCCGTGGCGGCGGTGACGGCGCTGCTGCACGCGCTGCGGCCCGCATGGGGACGATGGTCGATCGTCAGCCTCGTCGCCTATCCCGTTCCGGTGGCGACGATATTGGTCACGCTCTATTTCATCGGTGGAGTAGGACGCGCGGCGCCGGGCGAGACGGACGCAAGCGGGATGGCCATCGCCGTCTATATGATAAGCGGACTGATGACCGCCGGGGCAGCGCTGCTGATCGGGTTGGCCGCCAGCCTGGTGACGCTCCGTTGGTTCCGCAAACCGCGCTCATAGCCACCCTTGGCGCTTACTCTTTGCGCGGTCGCTGCTGGCCATAAGCCCACATGCTGCGCAGCTCGACATCGAGAGCTGACCATCGGTCGATCGTTGCGACGACCTGATCCGGCAGCGTCCGCCGGCCGCCGGGCCGGGACCAATAGATAATGGTGAAATCGCGCTGGCGAATGATGGTGGACGGCCTGCCGAAACGCTTCTGGAGTTGCTCCGCATAGGCGCGCGACGCCGCGATTCGTGCCTCATCCGAAAGATCGAACCGCAGCTGCCGGAACGTCGCAACAGCCAGCCGGCGGCCTTCGTGCAGATCGAGGAAGTAGAGCGAGATGCGCGTGCGCCCGCCCGGCACCTGATAGCAGGGACTGCTATCGCCATGGTGGAGCGGGTTGGCGAGCAGCGGCTTGTCGGTCGTGCATTTTATCTGCCGATAGCCGCGCCGATCCAGCGCCGCCTGGACTTCGGCCGGGCGCATCAGCGGGGCGATGCCCTCGATCGCAGCACCCCGCCAGTCCGGCCGCGTCTCCGGCTCGGGCTGGGGCGCTTTCCGGCAGCCGGCGATCGCCAGCGCCAGAGCCAGAGCGAGCAGCGGAACAGGCGTGCGCATAGGACCTCCCCAGCCGAACCCGCACGGATCGCGCGGGCTGCTGGAGGTCGTTAGCCGATGTTGCGGCCGCCGGCACGCACCGGCGCGCGTGGCGCTATCAGGCCCCTGCCGGCGCCGTGAGTGAAGCGACGTCGGGGGGGCGCGGCCAATGCCACGATCCCCTTTGACCGGCGAGGCGGTTTGGCGCATCGCGGCGCCATGACCTTGCTGTTCATAATAGTCTATGCGGCAGCGGTGGCGGCGATGACGGCGCTACTCTACCGTTGGCGTCCTGCCTGGAGGACATGGTCGATCGTCAGCCTCGCGGTCCTCCCAATTCCGGTCGCGACGATGTTGATCGTCTCCTTCCTGGCAGATCAGGTGAAAACCGGGGCACCGGGTGAGGTGACGGCGGGTGGGGTGTTGGCCGTCCTCTTTGTGCTGGGCGGCCTGCTGCTCGTCGCCACGACGCTGCTGATCGGATTGCCGGCAAGCTTGCTGACGCTGTGGCGGCTACGAAGGCGGCGCTGATTCAATAGCGCGGCTGCTCCCGTCGGGAGGTGCTTTGCCTTCATCGGAAAGGCGCGCGGTTTCGGCCATGGCCCCCAGCCTTCTGGGGGACGGATCAGTCCGTCTTGCCGCCCTGGCCGACGGCGCCCGCGTCGTCCGGATCGACTTTCTCGCCGTCGAGCTGGCCGGGTCCGAAATAGTCGCGGCCGCTCTGGCCGCCGTCGAAGCCTTCGCTCTCGCCGGCCTCTTCCTTGCCCGTGTGGGGATTATCGTAGCGGCCACCGCCGGATTCACCGCTGCCGCCGCGATTCTGGGGATCGACATCGCTCACGCCATCGGAGCGGACCTGCCGGCCACCTTGGCCATTGGCGGGCATCGGCACTGTATCGTTACTCATGGTATTCTGCTCCTATAGCCGCCGCGCGAAGCGGCAGCGTTCTCGGGATCGAAAGGGCTGGCAGGGCTTCGCAGGTGCCGGATCTCAATCCTTGCCGATGTCGCGCCAGCTGTCCTCCTGCACCGCGACATCGAAGCGCTTGGCCGCCGCCTTGATCCGCTTCCAGGCGGCATCGCGTTCGGTGTCGCTGACGCCCTTGACCTGATTGAAGCGCGCGATCGCGTTGCGGACGTGAGCGGCGTTCTCGAGCGGCTCCTTGCGCGTGTCGGGAAACGCGAACTGGCCCTTGTCGAGATCGTTGCGCTCTTCGGCGTTCAACTTTGCCATGACCAGCTTCCTTGTGCCGGGGGTTGAGACGGACCAGTGTGGGTTAATCCTCCGCGCCGACGGGATTACCAGGTGCTTCAGCGTCCGGTTCCTGCGTGCGGCCCTTGCGGCGCGCGGCCAGCAGCGCCAGGCCGCCGAACAGGATCGCCGCCACCGCGGCCTTCTTGGCAACGCCGGGCTTGTTATATTTCCAGTCGGATTTGATCCCCATCTCGGCCGGAATATTGGGGAGGCGCAGATGGGCGAGATCGCTCACCACGCCTTCGACGACGTTGAGCCGATCGGCCCCCATCAGCATCAGCCAATGCCACCAATCGGACTCGCTGCGGCGAAAGGCCATGCGGCGGATGACGCCGCTCAGCCCGCTTGGGGGCGAGGAGGTGCCGAACACGGCCGGGCGGCGGTTATGCTCGATCGACATCAGCACCTCCACATCCTGCGGCTGCTCGGCCGGACGCGGCCAGTTGAGGCCGGCGGGGCTGCGATCGTCCTTGCTGATGTCGCGCATCGGGAAGGTCGGGTTGTTGGCGGGATCGGCATCGACGCCCCACCCCGGGATCAGCGAGGTGTCGACGGGCAGGAAGCTGCCGGTTTGCGTGATCGCGTTCATCGGCGGGCTCCCTCAGGCGGCGTTGGGAATCAGCACGGGCTTGATGCAGCCGTCGAGCTTGGACGAGAAGATGTGGTAGGCGTCGGCAACGTCCTCCAGCGGCACGCGGTGGGTGATGATCTCCTTGGGATTGAGATGACCGAGGCGGACATGCTCGATCAGGCGCGGCAGCAGGCGCTTCACCGACGCCTGGTTGGCGCGGATGGTAATGCCCTTGTTCACGACATTGCCGATCGGGATCATATTGCCGGTCGGACCGTAGACGCCGACGATCGAGACGATCCCGCCTTTCTTGACCGAGTTGATCGCCCAGTGGAGCGCGATCGCGTTGCCCGCCTCCAGCTTGAGCTTGGTACCCAACAGCCATTGCAGCGCATTGCCCGCCGCATCGCCGCCGACCGCATCGATGCAGACGTCCGCCCCCAAAGAGTCGGTCGCCTTCTTCAGGAACACGACGACATCGTCGATCTCCCGGAAATTATAGACTTCGGCGTGGGCGAACTTGCGCGCGAATTCGAGCCGATATTGCTGGCAGTCGATCACTATCACGCGCGCCGCGCCGAACAGCCAGGCACAGCGGGCAGCCAGCAGCCCGACGGGGCCGGCGCCGAACACGACGACGGTGTCGCCGGGCTTGATCCCGCCCATCTCCGCTGCCTGATAGCCGGTCGGCACGACATCGGTCAGCAGGACCGCGTCGTCGGGATCCATCCAATCGGGGATCACGACCGGGCCGACATCGGCATAGGGCACGCGCACATATTGCGCCTGGCCGCCATCATAGCCGCCAGCGGTGTGCGAATAGCCGAAGATGCCGCCGACCGCGGTCGCCTGCGGGTTGGATTCGTGGCAATTGCCGAACAGCCCCTGCTTGCAGAAGTGGCATTTGCCGCAGGCGATGTTGAACGGGACCAGCACCTGATCGCCGGGCTTGAGGTTGCGCACCCCCGGACCGACTTCCTCGACCACGCCGACGAATTCATGGCCGAAAGTCATGCCGACGCGGGTGTCGGGCACCATGCCGTGATAGAGGTGCAGATCCGAACCGCAGATGCAGGAGCGGGTCACGCGCACGACGGCATCTTCCGGATGGAGGATCTGCGGCATCGGCTTGGCATCGGCGCGGACCCGGTACGGGCCCCGAAAATTCATCGCGAGCATGACGCGTTCCTCTCGGTTGAGAGCAATTCAACCGGGCGCGTAAACCATTGTTCCGGAACTTTTATCCGATCAACCGTGTCCTAAACCTGCGTTAGGAAGATTTGGATCGGCAGCCTTGAGGCTGCGCGCAGCGGCGTCGAAAGCGGCCCAGGCGGCACTGGCCAGTGCGGCGCCGACACTGCAGCGGCGGACGCCCAGCGCAGCATAATCGGCGATGCTGTGATAGTCCTGCACCAGCACATTGACCGGCTTGGGCGCAACCGCCGCAACCAGTTCCGCGACCGCGCCGTGATCGAGCAGGAAGGGGACAAACAGGCAATCCGCCCCTGCCTCCGCATACGCGACCGCGCGGGCGATGCTGGCGGCGGGCGCCATGTCCGGCACACGGAAATATTCCGTACGGCCGATCAGCATGATCGCCGGATCGACAGCGTCAAGGGCCGTACGGGCCGCGGCAATCCGATCGGCCGCCAGCGCGGTTTCATACATGAGGCTCCCCGACCAATCCTCGATCGAAAGGGCAGCAATCCCGGTGGCAGCGGCCAGGCCGACATTCGCTGCGACCTGTTCCGGCCGATCCGCGAAGCCGTTCTCGAAATCGGCATTGATCGGCATATCGGTCGCGGCCACCAGCATCTGGAGATGATCGAGCACCGCATCGCGGCCCAGCTCGCCATCGTCCTTACCGGCCGTCCAGGCGGCACCGGCGCTCGTCGAAGCAATCGCCTTGAAGCCGAGCGCGGCGAGCCGTCGCGCGCTGCCTGCATCCCATGCATTGGGAATGACGAAGAAGCCGCGATCGTGCAGGCGGCGAAAGTCGGCGCGCTTCTGTGCAGGTGTCGGCATCCTCGATCCTTCAGATTTCGTCATATCGGCAATCCGGCGCAGTATCAGCTGCGCTTGTGCTTATAGACGGCCGATCCAGAGCCTAGCGGGCCGCATCGGAAGCGCCACCCCCACTCGCTTCAGCGCGCGGCGGCGACCTCCGGCGGCATCCCGGTTTTGCGCGCGACCACCGCATCGCGCAAGGCCCGGATCTCCACCAGCTTCGCCGCGCGGCAGCGGCGCGCCGCCATCCTGGACCCGGTTTCCATAGTCAGATCGTCGCCGCAGACGTCGCGAACCGCACTGAGCAATCGGCGATCGAACGTCCGAACACCGGCCGTGGTGCGGAGATCGAGATCGCCATAGCGAACCGTGACGGGGGTGGGCATGTTCTGCGCGGGGACGGCGCCCGGCACGGAGGCGGCCACCAGGAATAAGGGGATCGACGTGCGCATGATGCGGGTCCTTTCGGTTCATGATCGACCGAGACGCTGTGGAACCCGACGCGGATCAAATCCAACAAAGGAATAGACGTAATCTACAAGCCGTCCTTATGGTGGGCTTATGGCGAAGATCCCTCCCCTGGCGGCCGTTCGGGTGTTTGAGGCGGCGTCGCGGCACAGCAATTTCAGCCGCGCGGCGGAGGAGCTTGCGATGACCCAGGCGGCGGTAAGCTACCAGATGAAGCTGCTGGAGGAGCGGCTAGGGGCGCCGTTATTCGTCCGCCGGGGTCGGAGCATGGTGCTGACGGATCTGGGACAGCGGATCGCGCCGCAGATCCACGAGGCCTTCGCGACCCTTGGCAAGGCCTTCGCCACCGCCCGGGCGGAAACGGACACGGTGCTGAACATCACCGCGCCGCGCACCTTCGCGACTAACTGGCTGGCCGGCAGACTGGGCGAGTTTCAGATTACCCGGCCCGATCTTGCGGTACGCATCGACGTTACCGACACGATGGTCGATCTGGCCGCGGGCGAGTTCGACGTGGCAATCCGCGGCCAGCAGCAGCGGGAGACACCCGGGCTGGTGTCTCACTTCCTGATGTGGATGCCGGTCACGCCGCTCGCCTCGCCCGCCTTCCTGGCCAAGCATCCGCTGCGCACGCCGGCGGACCTGCTGGTCGTGCCGCGTCTGTCACCGGATGACGACTGGTGGGACCTGTGGTTCGAAACCTTGTGCGAGCCCGGCAATCCGCGCCAGGCCGGCATTCGCTTTGAGTCGCAGGTACTGGACGGGCATGCCGCGATCGCCGGCCATGGCGTGGCGATCCTGAGCCCGCCCATGTTCCAAAGTCAGATCGAGACGGGCGCGCTGGTGCAGCCCTTTCCCCATGTTGCACGCTATCGGAACGGCTTCTGGCTGGTCTATCCGGAGCATAAGCGCAACCTGCCGAAGGTGCGGGGTTTTCGCGACTGGCTGTGCGATGCGGTCAAGCGGGCTGCGGGGGACGATCCGTACGGGATATTGGTGCCGCCGCGCTGAGCGCGGTTTCATCAGGTGCCTAGCAGCTATGGCGCGGTGAATCCGGGACGCGTGCCGCCGGCGGGCGGGCGCGGGGCGGGGTCGGTGGATGCCAGCCTTCAGCGTAGGCTGAAGTTTATCCTGAGCGCCTGCCTTGCAGGCAGTCAAAGGGCTGGCATGACGGGGAGGGATCAGTCGCGCCGCCCTCTCCGTCGTCACCCCAGCTGAGGGTGGGGTCCATGGCGCTTGTCGCGGGCGGCGACGGCATTGATTGGGCGCAGCGATCCAGGACGCGTGCCCCCGGCGGGCGCGCGTGGGGCGGGGTTCGTGGATGCCAGCCTGCGCTGGCATGACGGGGAGGGATCAGTCGCTCCGCCCCCCGTCGTCACCCCAGCGAAGGCTGGGGTCCATGGCGGTTGTCGCGGGCAATTGGCGCTATGGCAGGGGCTGGCGGCAATCGGGGGTGTCAGGGATGGCGTTGCGTGCGGAGGCGCGCGACGGGCGTTTGCGATTTGGCCTTGGCGGCATCGAGCCGCCTCGGCCAAGCCCTCTCCCTAACCCTCTCCCACAAGGGGAGAGGGGATCAGCTGTGGTATGACCAGCGGCCGCATCGCGCCGGATTCAAGGGTGGTGCTTCGACGCGTTCAGCAGGAGCGGATCATGGCTTCTTGTCCGCGTCCTTGACCCGGCGGTTGAGGAAATCCTCGATCACTTTCCACCGGTGGAGCGAGGCGGCCGTGGTGAAACCGTGGGTCTGGCCCGGATAGGCCATCATCTCGAACGGCTGCCCAGCCTGCTGGAGCGCGGCGTACATGATGGTGCTGTTTTCGAACACGACATTGTCGTCCGCCATACCGTGCATCAGCAGCAGCGGATCGCGGATCCTGGCGGCATCCGCGATGGTGTTAAAAGCGTCGTACGGCGGCATGCCGAGATAGCGTTCGGTGTAGAATGTGTCGTACAACTCCCACTTCGTCACCGGCGCGCCGGAAATGCCCGCGGCATAGAGGCCGGGATTGGTTTCCAGCATCTTGAGCGTCATGTAGCCGCCGTAGGACCAACCATAGGTCGCGATCTTGCCCGGATCGACGAAAGGCTGGGTCTTGAGCCAGTTCGCACCGACCGCCTGATCGGCGACCTCGACACTGCCCATCGCGTGATAGATCGCATTCTCGAACGCAGTGCCGCGATTGGCCGAGCCGCGATTGTCGATCTGGAAGTAGATCCAGCCCTTGCTGACCCAATATTGCGGCAGCGCATTGCCCATCCATGCGCGCTTGACCTGCTGCGCGTGGGGACCGCCATAATGATCAAAGAAGACGGGGTAGCGCTTGCCCGGTTCAAGCGGCGGCGTGATCATTTCGTAATGGAGGGTGGCGCCATCCGCGGTCTGAACGGTACCGAATGTCACCGGGCGGTGGTTTGCCAGAAACGGCGCATAGGGATGCTTGGCATCCAGCTTATTCTCTTCGATCCAGGCGATACGCTTGCCATTCGTATCGGCGAGATAGACCTGGGGCGGCTGCGTCGGCGACGAGCGGCTGACCAGCAGGCGCGTCGCGGCGCCATCCATCTCCCCCTCGTTCCAGAAGCCGCGCTCGGTGAGGCGTTCGGGTGCACCGGGACGCAGATAGTCGATCGCATAGATCTGACTTTCGAGCTGATCGTCCTTGTTGGCGCTGAAATACAAGCGGTGCCGCGCCTGATCGACGCCGATCAACCCCGCGGCATGCGACTGGCTATTGGTCTGCAACGTCCAATTGCCCTGGGTGAGCTGCGTCCAGCTATCGCCGACGATGCGATACAGATGCTTGAAGCCGGAACGTTCGGAGGCCCAGATCAGACTGCCGTCGCGCAAGGGGCGGAAATCGTCATTGAGATTGACCCAGGTCTTCGACGTTTCGCTGAGCACGACCCGGGTTGCGCCGGTGGCGGGATCCGCGGCGAGCAGATCCAGCCGCTTCTGATCGCGCGTCATCCGCTGTACGTAGAGCGTCCGCCCGTCCGGCGCCCAGGTCACGCGCGTCAGATAGATATCGGGATCGCCGCCCAGATCGACCGTCACCCGCCCGGTGCCGTCCGGCGACATGACCGACAGGCTGACCGCGACGTTGGGCGTGCCGGCGGCGGGATAACGCTGTTCGAATGTGCGCGTGCCATCGGTTCCGATCGCCGCGCGGGTGACGACATGGACCTTGGCCTCGTCATAGCATTCGACCGCGAGCCGGCGGTCGTCGGGTGCCCACCAATGGCCAGTAAAGCGATCCATCTCTTCCTGGGCCACGAATTCCGCGGTGCCGCAGGTGACCGTGCCGCCGCCTTCCCTGGTCAGCTGCCGTTCGGTGCCGCTGGCGAGATCGATCGCGAACAAATTCTGATCGCGCACGAAGCTGACGAAGTGGCCGCCACGCGAGACATGGGCGTCGATCTCCGTCTGTGGGCTATTGGTCAGGCGACGGACCTTGCCGTCGAGGCTCGCCAGATAGAGATCGCCGTCGATCGGGTTGAGGATGGATTTGCCGTCGGGCGCCCATTCATAATCGACGATGCCCTTCGTGCCGCCGACCCGGGCCCGTTCGCGGCGCATCTTCTCCGCTTCGGAAATCTCGCCACCGGAGCCGATCCTGGCGGAATCGACGAGCATGCGCGCCCGGCCGGTGCGCGTGTCGATCCCCCACAGATCGTAACGATCGCGATCATCCGGGCGGTTGCGCAGCAGGGTTGCGAGGCTTCCGTCCGGGGAGAGCCGGACCTTGCGCGGGATCGGGCCATCCAATGAGGGGCTCGCGAAGATGCGATCGAGGGTGAGCTGTTCGGCGGCGGCGGGGGAGACCAGGGCGGCGAGCGCGAGGGCGGCGAAGGACGGCTTGAGCATGCCGCAGTTAGGGCAGGATGTGCGCGAATGGGAAGGGCCCTGCCCCGATTACCCGCTCATCCTGAGTAAGGATCGAGTAGCCGCGTAGCGGCGTAGCGAGAGCCTGTATCGAAGGACCCTGTGTGGCGCGTGCTTCGATACGAGCCCTCGGTACGGCGCTTGCGCGCCTACTCGGTCTCTACTCAGCACGAGCGGGCGGGACTGATGGCCGATTAGAAGGCAAAGAAAAAAGGCCGCCCGGTTTCCCGAGCGGCCCTTTTGTCTTGCGACTTGCGCGAAAGGCTCAGGCCTCGGCGGCTTCCGTGGTGCGCGTGTCGCGGCGCTCGGCGATACGCGCCGACTTGCCGGTGCGGCCACGCAGATAATAAAGCTTCGCGCGACGCACGACGCCCTTACGGACGACTTCGATCGCATCGATGTTGGGCGAGTAAAGCGGGAAGACGCGCTCGACGCCCTCGCCGAACGAAATCTTGCGGACGGTGAAGCTGCTGCCCATGCCCTTGTTGGAGCGTGCGATGCACACGCCTTCATAGGCCTGGACGCGGGTGCGCTCGCCTTCGACGACGCGGACACCGACCTTCAAAGTATCGCCCGGACGGAATTCCGGGATAGCACGCTTGGCCGAAAGCTCGGCAATCTGCTCGGCTTCGAGCTGCTGGATGAGGTTCATCTCATTCTTCCTCTTCGTGCCGCGCGCCAGAGGGAGGCTGGACCCGCGCGCCGATATGGCGCTCCCAAAGGTCCGGTCTCCGTGACCGTGTAATGATCTCAGCCTGTGACTTACGCCACGCCGCGATCTTCGCATGATCCCCCGATCGCAGCACTTCGGGGATCGAGCGCCCTTCCCACATTTGCGGTCGGGTATAATGCGGATATTCGAGGAGGCCGCTTTCGAAGCTTTCCTCATCCCCGCTGGAAGCCGCGCCCATTACTCCGGGAAGCAGCCGAACGCAAGCATCCAGCAGCACCAGCGCGCCGACCTCCCCACCCGACAGCACATAATCGCCGATCGAGACCGGTTCGATCTCACGCGCCTCGAACAGGCGTTCGTCGAAACCTTCGAACCGGCCGCACAGGATGGCGACGCCCGGGCCTGCGGCCAAGCTGCGGACGCGCGCCTGGGTCAGCGGTTTCCCCCGCGGCGTCATCGCCAGCAGAGGGATACCGGGCGCGACCGAGGCGTCGATCGCCGCCGCCAGCACATCGGCGCGCAGCACCATGCCCGCGCCGCCGCCGGCGGGCGTATCGTCGACGGTACGATGCTTGTCGGTGGCGAAATCGCGGATCTGCACGGCATCGAGCGACCATTTGCCGTCGGCCATCGCCCGCCCCGCCAGGCTCACGCCGAGCGGCCCTGGAAACATTTCCGGATAGAGGGTCAGGACCGTGGCGGCGAAGGTCATAGGCTACGGACCAGACGTTTGAGCATGAAGGCGATGCCGCCGCCGATCAGCCCGCCGACCGCCGCCGTTGCAAGAATCATGGCGACGCCCCGAACGCTGTTCGCCGTCTCGAACTCCTCGCCCCAGGGAAAGGTGACTAAATAGGCGGTGCAGGACAGCGCGAAGACGATGGCAGGATCGCGCCATGGCCACCGGTTGCGCCCGTCCAGCACCGCAATCAGAACGAACAGCAGGAATGCCGCGACCGCGCTGACGAACCCTACGAAGAGGATGAGGATGCCGTCGCCCATCATTCCGCCTGGACCGTGAAGTTCAACGCCTGCAACTTCAGCTCCTGGGTCGGCGCGCGCTGGACGCGGCCGGCGATGGTGCCATGGTCGCATATCCAGCTGAAGCGGCCTTCCATGTCGGAGACGGGCTGGATCGGCGCATCGGTGGTGCAGTTCCCCACCTTCGCGCGCAGATCGGCGAGTGTCGCTTTCCACTGCGCGGCATTCTGATCGAGCGGCATGTTCATGGCGAGCGGAGCTGCGCCGATATCGCCGCTGCGCCACACGGCGCGTGCCGCCTGATAGGCGCTGGCGAGACCCGCCGAGGCGTCGCGCGGCCGATCGGGGATCAACCCGGCTTTCTGCAGGGCAAGCAATACGCGATAGGTCGGCGGCCCGGGCGAGGCATAAGTGCGGCTGGCGAAGGCGAACAGGCCGACGCCCTTGTCGGGCAGCAGCAGGACGACGGAGCCATAGCCGGGATAGCCGCCGGTGTGGGTGACGACGCGGCCGAGATCGCAATCGTCGATCACACGCCAGGCCATGCCATAGGTCACCGCCTGGCGGCATGGCGCGGCGCCGGTGGCGGGATTGCGCATGCTAGCGGTAACGAAATTGTCGCCGGTCACGATCTCCCGCACCGTCGCACGAGCGATCGGGCCTGCCTGCGGATCGTCACGCGCCGGCCAGGCGGAGAGCAGGAACGACACCCAATGGGCATAATCATTGGCGCTGGTCTCCACCCCGCCCATCGCCCCGAAGGCGCCATCCTTCATGTCGGGCTCACGCAGCCACTGATTGTCCTGCCAGCGATAGCCGATCGCGCGGCGCGCCGGTGGCGACGTGAAGATATCATAGCCGGTGGAGCGCATGCCGAGCGGGACAATCAGGTTCTGGCGGATGTAATCCTGGTAGCGGAGGTGGGAGACGTTGCTGACGATCCGGCCGAGCGTGGCATAGCCGAAGTTCGAATATTCCATCCCGAGCCCCGGCGCGTTGGCGAAGGGCACGCCGGCGCGGAGCATCGCGGTGAAATCCGCCTCCGGCAGCAGCTGCTGGCGATCGCCCCAGGGATTGTCTTCGACGAAGCCGGCCGAGTGGGTCAGCAGGTTACGCACGGTGATGCGCGGGCTGTCCGTCGTCGGCATTTTCCAGCCGCGCATTTCGGGGACATAGGTTTCCGCCGGGGCGTCGAGCGACAGCTTGCCCTCGTCCCGCAGCTTCAGGATGGCCAGCGCGGTGAACGCCTTGGACATGGAGGCGATACGGAACAGGCTATCGGCGGTGACCGGCCGGTTGCTTTCGACGTCCTGGACGCCGCTGCCGCGCACATGGACCAGCTTGCCATCGACGACGATACCATAGACCAGGCCCGGCACGTGTGCATTGCGCTGCCAATCGGCGAAGATCCGATCGGCATCGGCCAGCACCGCCCGATCGAGATCAGCCGCGGATGCCGTCACCGCGGCAAACAGGGCCGTCAGGATCGCCAGACCGTTCCGCATTCGCATCGCACTCTCCCCCTTGCAGAGGCCCAGCATAAGCAAGCGTGCCCCCTGGCGCCTCAGGAAATGCGACGCGCGGTGAAATCGGTGATCCACGCCGCAGCCGCCCCCATCACGAACATCCCCAAGGCGAGCGGCGTCCAGCGCGCGATCAAGGCCGCATCGGCGGTGGCATAGAGCGCCACGAGGATGCCAACCGGCGGTATGAGCACCATCAATATGGCCGAGCCCAGCCGCGCCTGGGACGGCAACCCGCGCCGGCGCCCACGCACCACGCCATAAGCGATCAGCACCAGATAGGTGGGCACGAGGGTCACAAACAAAGTTTCGAGCGTCATGCCATAGGCTCCATCCGGCCGGTCCGCAGGGCTATCGCCCAGTCTGGACGGCCTTCGCGATCGGCTTTGGCGGCGGCGGGCGCATAATCATAGTCCACTTGGCGAAGGGCGACCTGGTATTCCTCCACAATCGCATAGCGCGCACGCGGATCGCCATTTTCGACGACGTAAGAATAAGGGTGATCGTCGGCATATGCCTGTAAGCCGACGCTGCCCGGATTGGCGATACGGCGACCATCGGCCAGCAGCCGTTCGCCGGAAATATGGGAATGGCCGCACAGGATCAGCCGCTCCGGCCTGGCGCCGCTGCGTTCCAGCAGCTCGTCCTCCGCCGCATCGCGGATGCCGCCCGGTTGGACGGTGAACAGATAATGGTCGAGATCGCTCGCCGGCGTGCCGTGGCACAGAAAGATGTCGGGCGCGAAGCTGCGGCTTGCAGGCTGGGCGGTAAGCCAGGCGAGGTGCCGCTCATTGAGCTGGGCACGCGCGAACAGGTCGCTGGCACCCATCCGATCGCGCGGCAGGGTCAGCAATTGCCGTTCGTGGTTGCCGGCGATGGTCGGCCAATCGCGCGCGATCAGGAAATCGGCGGTCTCGGCCGGCCACAGCGGGCCGGACAGCGTGTCGCCGAGGTTGACGAAGCCAGTACAGCCCTGGGCCTGCGCGTCGGCGACGACGGCTTCCAGCGCAGGCAGGTTGCCGTGGATATCGGACAGGATGGCGATGCGCGTCATAGACGAGTCCAATTTTCAACGCGCAGGCGGGGAATGTCGGCGAAGTCAGCCTCGTTCGCTGTCACGATCGTGAGGTCCAACGCCAGCGCGTGCGCGGCGATCAGGCGATCGAAGCGGCCGCGGCGGAACGGAATGTGGGTGTAGGCTTCAGCGGCGCTTCGATCGAACGGCTGGACCGCAACCCATCTAAACAGTCCATCGACGATCGCGCGGGAGTCAGCGTCGGCGGGATCCAGTCCGCGGACAACCTCTGCATAAACCACGGAGGACGTCACAACCTCGCCGGGCGCGCACTGCTGCACGCGAATGGCGGGAGCAGAGGCGGCATCGCGCAGGATATAAATGCAGATGTTGGAATCCAGGAGGAAGGTCGCCTCAGCCACGCGGCAGAAGCTTTCCGCCCCAATCAACCTCGCGTGGTTCCATGATCCGATCTTCCGGCGTCAGCAGCTTGAGTTGGGGAAGCGCGCCTGCAATTCCTGTCAGATCGATCTTGGCCTTGGGCGGATCGACCGGTTCGACGATGAAGCCGGCGCGATTTTCCCGCACGATCCGGACCTCATCGCCCTCCTTCAGGCCAAGCGCCTTGGGCAGGCGCAGGGCGACCGAATTGCCGGACTTGAAGATCTTGGCGCGATATTCCTCGCTCATCACACGGCTCCGTATATACAGTCAGTATATACGGGATGGCTCTGGCGGTCGAGCGTCGCCTGATCAGGTGATGAAGGCGGGATCCACGACCAGGCGGGCGTCGTCCCATTCGGGCACGGCGTGCTTGTTCATGGGAATCATGAAGCGCTTGGCGTCGGGGCGCTCGATCTCGATCACGTCGCCCGCGCCGAAATCGTCGATTGCGACCACGGTGCCGAGCGCTTCGCCGGTCGTGGAGACGCAGGCGAGGCCGAGCAGATCGGCATGATAATATTCGCCGTCGTCCAGCGGCGGCAGGGCGGACCGCGGGACGGTCAATTCGGTGCCGCGCAACCGCTCCGCGGCATTACGATCCGGCACCTCCGCAAAGCGGGCGATGCCGGACCGCAGACTCTTCAAGGTGAGGCTGCCGCCGTTGAACGACCGATAACGCGCGAGATCGTCCGTAAACAGCTTGACGCGAACCTCGCCCGTCACGCCATGCGCGCCGGTGACGACGGCCAGCGTGACGGGCTTGTCGGGTGTCACGCCTTGGCGTGCTCCGCACCCTCGGCCGGGGTCGCGTCGTCCGCGCCTTCAGCCGGATCGCTGGCGGAAACGCCCTCGTCGGTCGCCTGATCAGCCGGGGTTGCTTCTTCCAGCTTCTCCGCGATCACGTCGACCGTCTCTTCCTGGCTCGCGGCTTCGGCCTCAGCGGCTTCGGCAGCCTTCGACGCACGCTCCTCGGCGCGCTCCTTGGCCTTCTCGCCCGGAACACCCTTGTTCGGGTTGTTGCGCGCGGCACGCTCCTTGATGCCGGCGGCGTCGAAGAAACGAGCCACGCGATCGGTCGGCTGGGCGCCGACCGTCAGCCAATGCTTCGCACGCTCGGTGTCGAGCACGACGCGCTTGGCATCGTCCTTGGCGAGCAGCGGATTGTAGGTGCCGATCTTCTCGATGAACGCACCGTCACGGGGCGAACGCGAGTTCGCAACGACGATCCGGTAATAAGGGCGCTTCTTGGCGCCACCGCGCGACAGGCGGATGGAAACGGACATGTCTTCTTCCTTCTCTACTAATATGATCCGTCAGTCCGGCAGAGGCCGGGCGACGTTACCTCTTCTTCAAAAAATTCTGGAAACCCGGCGGCAGGCCCTGCGGGGCGCCGCCCGGACCGGGCAGGCCGGGCATGCCGGGGGGCAGGCCGCCGCCGCCCATCAGCGCGTCGAGATCGCCGCCACCGCCGCCAAGGCCACCTTTGCCGAACATGGCGCCGATCTTGGCCAGACCGCCCATCTTCTTCATCATGCCGGCCAGTTCCTGATGCATCTTCAGGATCTTGTTGACCTCTTGCACGGTGGTGCCGGAGCCCTTGGCGACGCGGATCTTGCGCTTGGCGGCGAGCAGTTCGGGGCGGGCGCGCTCCTTCGGCGTCATCGAGGAGAGGATCGCCTCCATCCGCACCAGCACCTTGTCGTCGGCGGCGCCGTTGGCCATCGCCTGCTTGACCTGCTTCACGCCCGGCAGCATCGCCGCGAGGCCGGACAGGCCGCCCATCTTCTTCATCTGCTCCAGCTGAGACCGCAGATCGTTGAGATCGAACTTACCCTGCGCCATGCGCTGGGCCATCTTCTCGGCATCTTCGGCCTTGATCGTCTCGGCGGCACGCTCGACCAGGCTGACGACGTCGCCCATGCCGAGGATACGTCCGGCGACACGCTCCGGATGGAAAGCCTCGAGCCCGTCCAGCTTCTCGCCCGTGCCGGCGAACTTGATCGGCCGGCCGGTAACGGCGCGCATCGACAGCGCGGCGCCGCCGCGCGCGTCGCCGTCCATGCGGGTCAGCACGACGCCGGTCAGCGGCACCTGTTCGGAGAAGTTGGTGGCGACGTTGACGGCATCCTGGCCGGTCAGCGCGTCGACGACGAGCAGGATTTCGTTCGGCTTGGCGATATCCGCCACCGCCTTCATCTCGTCCATCAGCGCCTGATCGACGTGGAGACGGCCCGCCGTATCCAGCACGACGACGTCGAAACCCTGCAGCTTGGCCGATTGCAGCGCGCGCTGGGCAATCTGCACCGGCGTCTGACCGGGGACGATCGGCAGCGTCGCGACATCGGCCTGGGTGCCGAGCACCGCCAGCTGTTCCTGCGCAGCCGGACGATTGACGTCGAGCGACGCCATCATGACCTTCTTGCCGCCGCGTTCCTTCAGGCGCTTGGAGATCTTGGCGCTGGTGGTCGTCTTGCCCGAGCCCTGCAGGCCGACCATCATCACTACCGCCGGCGGGGTTACGCCGAGCTCCAGCTCCGACGAATCGGCACCGAGCATGGCGACCAGCTCGTCATGGACGATCTTGACGACCTGCTGCCCCGGGGTAACCGAGCGCAGCACGTCCGCACCGACCGCCTTTTCGGTGGCGGCATCGACGAACTGACGCACGACCGGCAGCGCGACGTCGGCCTCCAGCAGGGCGATTCGCACTTCGCGCATCGCGCCGCGCACATCGGCTTCGGTCAGCGCCCCACGACCGCGCAGGCGGTCGAAGGCGGCACCAAGCCGGTCGCTCAGACTGTCGAACATACGGTCAAAACCTCTACTTGCACCACCCCAACGCAAAGCGAGCCGGCGGACGAAACCTCGTCGGCCAGCTCAGCGCCCACCATCCCGGTGTTCGCCTCTCTCCACGTTCGATTGGAACGATTGGCCGCGTCCCTAGTCCAAACCGGGCCGCAAGACAAGATCAGCGGCAGAGCGTCCCGATCCGCTGCACGATCCCATCCGACTCCGCATTGCTGAGGGTCCTGCCCGGAAGCGGCGGCAGGCTGGGATCCACCAGACCGATATTGGCCGGATCCCTTGCCGCCGCGGCCAGTGTCACGAAGCGGAAGCCATGCCGGCGGTAAAGCGCAAGCAGGCGCGGCATCATATGCGCGTCGAACGCGCCGAGATGCATCAACAGGATATCCGGCGGGGTATGGCCGAACCGCGCCTTTTCCACCGTTTCCGAGAGGCGGATGCTATTCTCGGCCGCGGCCAGATAGCTTTTCTCAAGATCCGCGATGGCGGCCTTGTCTCCCTTGGCGACGCAGCGGGCATAAGGTTCGTTGAAGGCATAATCGGCGAAGCTCGCCGTCACCGCCGCGATGCGATAGCCGTGGGCCGCGAGATAGGCGCGCGACGTGGCGCGCTTGGCCGGATCGCCCGCCGCTTCGTCCAGAAAGGGGAAGCGATACCAACGCCAGTCCTTGTCCCCCATCAGCGGCTTCAGCAGGCCTTCGGTCTTGACGATGTCGCCCTCGAACGTGGCTTCATCGACCTTGCTAAGGCCCTGATGCGCCCAGCCGTGGTTGCCCAGCGGGAAGCCGGCATTGCGCCAGATCGATAGCACCGCCTCCGATCCCGGCTCGGCGGCGAGCTGATAGCCGTTGACGAAGCCATAGACCGACGGAACGCCCCCGGCCTTGAGGGCGGCGATGATATCCTTGGCGATCTGTACGCGGGTCGTGCCGGGCGGAAGCGCCGAATGCGACGGCAGATCGTCGAAGGTGAAGGCGATGTCTCGTGCGGCAGCGGGACCGGCTAACAGCGCAGCGGCGAGGAGCGCGCTCCGGATCACCGCAGCAGCCCCAGCGGGATCGCGTTGGCCATCGCCTTATAGCCGGCGGCGGAGGGATGGAGATGATCGCCGGAATCATAGGCCGGCAACAGGCGCGAGGGGTTGGCTGGATCGCGAACCACCGCGTCGAAATCGACCACCGCATCAAACGCGCCGCTGGTGCGGATCCACTGATTGAGCGCAATGCGATCCGCCTCGCTGGCCGCGTCGGGATGGTAATAATCGGACCCGACATAGGGGGTCACGGTACAGCCGATCACTTTCATGCCCTGCCCTCGCGCGCGGACGATCATCTGACGATAGGCGCCGATCAGATCGGCGACCAGCTGCGCATGCTGTTGCGGCGTCCGCACATCCTCGCGGCTGAGCTTGCCGAGATCGTTGATCGCCTCCAGCACCAGCAGCACCTTCGCACCCGGCCGGGCGAGGACATCGCGATCCAGCCGCGCGAGCGCGTTGGGGCCGAGACCGTCGGTGAGCAGATGATTGCCGCCGATACCGACATTGACGACGCCGAGCTTCCGCGTGGCCGAGGAGGCCTGCAGGCGCGCGGCCAAGATGTCGGGCCAGCGATCGTCGCCATTGGTGGTGGCACCCCGGCCGTCCGTGATCGAGTCGCCGAACGCCACGATCGTACCCGCCCCTGCCGTGGCAGCCACCTCGACCCCGGTCAGCTGATACCAATGATCGATCTTGCCGGCGGTGGGGAGATCGGCGTCCGCGGTATGATCGCCGTGGACGTAGTAGGATGTGGCGCGCGATCCGGGGTGGCCGGTCTGGCCGGCGGGCGCCTGCGGCAGGTGGAAGGAGACGGTAAGGCTGGAGAGCGCGGGCGCATCGAGGCTAATCGGATCGGACAGATACTCGGCGCCCGGCGGGATGGAGATAGCCGCGCGGCCATCGAAGGTAAGCGCCCGATCCGTGCCGGGCAGGATCCGGGCTGTCGCCTTATCGGCCGAGCGCGCGACATGCGCGGCATCGATCAGCAGCGCCTGCGTTCCGAAGGCGTTGGAGAAGCGGACGCGCAGACGCGTGCCGCCTGACGAGAGCCGAACGACCTGGCGGATCGTGGCGTCCTGCATATCCGCCGGGGGCAGGAGATTGTTGGCTTCCGGCGTCTGCTGGGCCGCGCCCCAGCTTGCCACCCAATGCTCCGCCGGCGCGGCGGCAGCGGCCTGCGCGAGCGCCAGTGCGCCGAAGATGATCCACGCCTTCATCATTCTCTCCTGATCCTTCTTATAGCGTGGCTGGGCGCGAGCAGACCTATCGGACGGGTGCCAAGGCTAGCGACTGCGCGATCGCGCCGCGCATCGGATGCGGCTTGAAATCGGCGTCATAGGGGCAACAGCGCAGGGGCAAGCCGTCGGCCCGCTTCTTGTTCTTCTGCAACCAGGAATAGCGGTCGCTCATGCCCCACACCATCACCGTGTTCACCTGCCGGTAGGACAAGGTGCAGTCGAGGAAGGCGCGGGTCATGTCCGCCACGGCGGCGTCGCGGGTTGCGAAATCGCCCGGGATGGCCGCATCGCTGACGTCGAGTTCGGTGACCTGCAGCTTGTAGCCCATGCCGGTCACCGCATCGAGAAAGCGGCGCCAGAGCTCTTCCTGATCCGGCCCGAAGCCGCCACGCGCAATGCCGGGCTTGGCGCTGATATGGGCCTGGATGCCGAGCGTATCGACCGGAACGTTGCGATCACGAAACCCCCGCAACAGGCGCAGCACGCCTGCGCTATGCGCCGTGCTGGCCCAGTCCATATAGTCGTTATAGACCAGCTCGCAGTTGGGCACGGTCGCGCGCGCGGTCCGGAACGCGAGGTCCAGCACCGCCTCCGGACTGCCCATCGCGCGGGAGAAGGCCGTCTCGCGCATGACACCGGTCTTGTTGTCGACCGCTTCGTTGACCACGTCCCACGTATAGATGCGCGATGCGTAGCGGCGGCAGACCGTCTCGACATGGCGGGTCAGGATCTGGGCGACACGGGCGGCGGGATCGGGACCATAATCGTAGGTCTCGCTCCACTTCGGCATCCATTCGGGATGGTGCCAGATCAGATTATGGCCGCGCAGCTTGAGACCCTTGCTGGTCGCATAATCGACCAGGATATCGGCCTTGGTGAAGTCGAAATCATCCGGGCCAACCGGATGGATGGCACGCATCTTGAGCTCGTTTTCGGGAACGATCACGCCGCATTCCGCTTCGATCAGCGCCCGATATTGCGCGTCCGGAAACTGCCCCATGCCAAGCGCCGTGCCAAAGCGAAGGCCCCGGCGCCGGGCTGCGGCATCCAGCGACGCGGACGGTGCGGCGAGGCCACGCGATGCGAGACCCAGCGCGGCGGCGCCGATCAGCCCCTCGCGCCGGGTGATCTTCATGCGAACCGAGCCTCGATCAAAGCGCGGGCGCCCTTGCTGCGAAGATGGCTGAGCGCATCGACAAGGGCCGTGCGAAGAGCGGGATGCTCGGCCAGCCGCGGCGGAAAGATGGCGTCGATCGCGAGCAGTTTGGCCACCGCCTCATCGGCCGTCAGGTCCACCGAGCCGGCCGTGCGGGCCGCCAGCGGATCATCGACGACATGGGCTGCCCCCGTATCGTCGCGACCTTCCTGCCAGCGCATCCAGGCGGCGATGGCCAGTGCCAGCGTGTCGATCGACTGGCCCCGCTCGAGCCGCATGAGCGCCGGCGCGAGCAAGCGCTGGGGCAGTTTTTGCGAGCCGTCCATCGCGATCTGGCGGGTGCGGTGGTTGAGCGCGGAATTGGAGAAGCGCCCCATGAGCGCCGACTGATAGGCGGGCACGTCCAGCCCCGGCGGCGGCGACAGCGTCTCGGCCGATTCACGCCACAGCGCCTCGACAAAGCCGCGTCCGGCGGGGACGGCGACGAACTGATGCACGAATTCGATGCCGGCCAGTCCGCCAAGATAGGCGATGCCCGAATGCGCGCCGTTGAGCAGGCGCAGTTTCGCATCCTCCCACGGGGCAACCGATGCGGTCAGCTGTACGCCCAGAGCAGCGAAATCGGGGCGCTGGCCGACGAAGCGGTCCTCGATCACCCACTGGCTGAACGGCTCCGTCTTCACCATGGCGCGGTCGATCAGGCCGATCCGCGCCTGAAGCGCGGCCAGATCGGCATCCTCGGTGGCAGGCACGATGCGATCGACCATCGTTTCCGGAAAGGCGCCGCGTGCGTCGATCCAGTCCCGCAGATCCTGATCATGATGCCCGGCCAGCGCGAGCACGGCGTCGCGCAGCCGCCGCCCATTGTGGGGCAGATTGTCGCAGGAGATGGTGGTGAACGGATCGAGGCCGGCAGCGCGGCGGCGGGCGAGCGCCGCCACGATCAGCCCGGGCGCTGTCCGGGGCTGGTCCAGCGCGCGCAGATCGGCGGCGAGATCGGCGTCGTCGCGCAGCAGCGCGCCTGTGGCCGGATCGAGCTTATAGCCTTTCTCGGTCACGGTCAGCGTCACCAGATGCGTGTCGGCGGCCGCCATGGCCGCAACCAGCGCAGCCGGATCCTCCGGCGCGACCAGCACGCCCTGCAGCGCCCCAATCAGCTGCGTGTGCACCGCATCGCCATCGCGCGCGGTGACCGTGTAGAGATTGTCCTGCGGGGCGAGCTGGTCGCGCACGCCCGCCGACCGCAGCGAAGCGCCGAGCACGCCCCAGCGCAAATCGCCGCGGTTCAGCGCGGCCTCATAGGTGACCGCCTGATGCGCCTTGTGGAACGCGCCCAGGCCCAGATGGACGACGCCGGTACGGATCGCGCCGCGATCATAATTCGGGCGGGCAACCGATGCCGGCAAATCCCCGACACTGGCTTGGCTGAGACGGGTCACAATTTATACGCCGCTTTGACCAGATCGTAGGCAAGCGCATGCGCGACCTCATGCGCCTCATCTTCCTCCAGCCGATGTTCGGCGACGAGGCGGGCGAGAAAGGCGCAGTCCATCCGGCGAGCGACGTCATGGCGCGCCGGGATCGACAGGAAGGCGCGCGTATCGTCGTTGAAGCCGACCGTATTGTAGAAGCCGCCGGTTTCGGTAGCGCGCTCGCGGAAGCGGCGCATGCCTTCGGGCGAGTCATGGAACCACCAGGGCGGCCCAAGCCGCAGCACCGGATAATGGCCGGCGAGCGGCGCGAGCTCGCGGCTGTAAGTATCCTCGTCCAGCGTGAACAGGATCAACGTCAGCTTGGGATCGTTGCCGAACCGGTCGAGCAAGGGCTTCAGATTGCGCACGAATTCGGCCTGGACCGGGATGTCGGCACCCTTGTCGCGCCCGAAGCGCGCGGCCAGGCCCGGATTGTGACTGCGATAGGCGCCGGGATGCAGCTGCATCATCATCCCGTCCTCAATCGACATGCGCGCCATTTCGGTCAGCATCTGCCCGCGAAACAGCTCGGCATCGGCAGCGCTCGCCTGGCCCGCGCGGACGCGATCATAGAGCGCCTCGGCCTCCTCGCGCGGCAGATCGGCGGTGAAGGCGGTGGGGTGGCCGTGATCGGTGGAGGTGGCACCGGCCGCACGGAAGAAGGCGCGGCGGTTCTCGTGGGCGCGCAGATATCCCGCATAGGTTGAGACATCCTCGCCCGCCAGTTCACCGAAGCGGGCCAGATTGTCGACAAAGCCAACCGTATCGGGGTCGATGACGGGATCCGGCCGGTAGGCCGTCACCACCCGACCCTGCCAGCCACTGTCCCGGATGGCCTTATGATGTTCGAGCGGATCGAGCGGGCTTTCGGTGGTGGCGATCAGTTCGATATTGAAGCGTTCAAACAAGGCGCGCGGGCGGAAAGCCGGGGTCTGCAGCGCGGCGTCGATCGTATCGTAATAGAGATCGGCGGTGGCCGGCTCCAGCCGCGTCTCGAGACCGAACACTTCCGCAAAGACCCAGTCGAGCCAGGCGCGCGACGGCGTGCCGCGGAAAAGATAATAATGGTCGGCGAAGATCTTCCAGATGGCGCGCGGATCGCTGGCGGTGGCGCTGCCATCGACGGTCGGCACGCCCAGCCGCTCCAGCCCGACGCCCTGCGAATAGAGCATGCGGAAGACATAATGGTCAGGGACGATCAGCAGCTCCGCCGGATTGGCGAATGGCTGATCGTAGGCGAACCAGGACGGGTCGGTATGCCCGTGCGGGCTGACGATCGGCAGATCCTTGATCGGGGCATAAAGCGCCCGCGCGATGGCGCGGGTGCGTTCGTCGGCCGGGAACAGACGGTCCGGGTGAAGCGACAGCTTCGCCATACTCAACTCTCCGCAATCAACCGATCCGCGGCGCGGCCCGCTGGGGCGCCGCGCGGCCGGGGCCCCCTTG
>NZ_JBMDXN010000001.1:0-24344 GCF_048595155.1 Sphingomonas sp. | reverse complement strand
CGCGCTCGTCGTGTTGTGGATGGGCGTCTATCCGGAGAGTTTCATGGCGCCGATGCGCAAGGACGTGGGCGTGGTGCTGGCGCGGGTCGATCCCGTTTGGCACGGGGGTGATTCCAAGCTGACCAAGGGCACGCGCCCGGTTCCGGCGGCTGCTCCGGCGGAGGCGCATTGATGTCCGCTTCCTATCTGCTGGCGACCCTGCCGGAACTGATCCTCTCGGTTGGCGCGATGCTTCTGCTGCTCGCCTCGGCCTGGCGCGGCGACGGCGCAACGCGCGCCATCAGCTGGGCGTCGGTCATCCTGCTCATACTCGCCGGTCTCTCGCTGGTCGGCCCGGCGGGCCATGCCGGCGTTACCTTTGGCGGCCTCTACCGGGCGGATGCCTTTGGGGCATTCTCCAAGGTGCTGATCTATATCGGCGCCGCGATCGCCATCCTGATCGCGCCCAACTGGTTCGAACGCGGTGGCCCGCTGCGCGCGGAATATCCCGTGCTGATCCTGCTTTCGTCGGCCGGCATGGGGATGATGGTCTCGGCCACCGATCTTCTCACCCTTTATGTCGGTCTTGAGCTGCAGAGCCTTGCCGCTTATGTGCTGGCAAGCTTCATGCGGCAGGACCAAAGGTCGGCCGAGGCTGGGTTGAAATATTTCATCCTGGGCGCGCTCGCCAGCGGCATCCTGCTCTATGGCATCGCCTTGCTGTACGGCTTCACCGGCACCACCGAATTTGACGGGATCGCGCAGATCCTCACCGCCGGTGCGCCGCAGGACGTGCAGGTCGGCCGGCTGATGGGCATGATCTTCATCCTCTCGGGCCTGTTCTTCAAGGCGTCGATCGTCCCGTTCCACATGTGGACGCCGGACGTGTACGAAGGCGCGCCCACGCCGGTCACCGCCTTCTTCGCCTCGGCGCCGAAGGTGGCGGCAGTGGCGTTGCTCGTGCGGGTTGCGATCGAAGCTCTGGGTCCGGCCACCGACGCGTGGCGCCAGATCGTCTCGGTCGTCGGTATCGCCTCGATCGTATGGGGCGCGCTCGGCGCGATCATGCAGACCAATATCAAGCGGCTGCTGGCCTATGCGTCGATCAACAATGTCGGCTTTGCGGTCCTCGGCCTCGTGCCGGGGGATCAGGCCGGTGCAGCCTCGGTCCTGTTCTATATGGCGGTCTACATCGTCATGACGCTCGGCAGCTTCCTGTGCGTGCTGCAGATGCGCGATGCGGACGGAAATCCGGTCGAGAGCATCGCCTCCTTGTCGGGTCTGTCGCGCACGCGGCCTTGGCTGGCGGCGGCGATGGCGATCTTCATGTTCAGCCTGGCCGGTATCCCACCGTTGCTCGGCTTCTGGCCGAAGGTGGTCGTGTTCCAGGCGCTGGTGAATATCGGCTGGTGGCCGCTCGCTGCGTTCGGCATCGCCGCATCGGTGATCGGGGCTTATTACTACCTCAAGATCGTCAAGACGATGTATTTCGATGAGCCGGCCCCGGCCTTCGCCGCGCGCGACCGCGGCGTCGAAGGCGGCCTGATCGCGATCAGCGCGGTCGCGATTTCGCCCTTGGGCTACCTCGCGCTGCCGTTCCTGACGGCGACGACGATGGCGGCGGCCAGGGCGCTGTTCTGATCCCGACGATCCGTACGGTCGAGGAGACCGGATCGACCAACGCCGATCTGTTGATGGCGGCCCGCGACGGGGCTCTCGAGGGCCTCTGGCTGCGGGCCGAACGGCAGACGCGCGGTCGTGGCCGGGTCGGGCGGGACTGGTCGTCGCCCTCCGGTAATCTCTACACCAGCACGATCGTGCGGCTGCATCCGGGCGATCCGGAGCCGCCGACGCTGGCGCTCGTCGCCGCGGTCGCGCTGGAAGAGGTGGCCTCCGCTTACGCGCCGGGCCGCCTCCAGCTGAAATGGCCCAACGATCTGATGGCGGGCCCGGCGAAGCTCGCCGGCATCCTGCTGGAGCGGACCGAGGACGCGGTTGTCATCGGCTTCGGGGTCAATCTTGCCCATCATCCGGTTGATTTGGCCCGGCCGACCACCTGCATCGCCGCGCTGGCCGGGGCGGCGCCCGATCCGGCCACCTTCGTGCGGGATCTGGCGGACGCCTTTGCTCGCTGGCTCGGCCGCTGGCGGGGGGAGGGGCTGGCCCCGGTCCGCGCCCGCTGGCTGCAGCACGCGCACCCGATCGGCAGCGCGCTCAAGACGCACGATGCCGAAGGGCTGTTCGAAGGGCTGGATCGGGACGGCGCGCTGCTGCTGCGTCAGGCCGATGGGCAGATCCTCTCGATCCGCGCTGGCGACGTCTTCCTGCTGCCCTGATCAGGTCTTGGCGAAGGTCGCCAACAACTCGGTGAGATAATCGGTCGATGCGTCGACCTTCGTCGCGATCATCCACAGATCGAACTGGTTTGGCCGGCGGCGCACGCCCAGTGCGGGAAAGCCGGCCTGTCGGCCATGCTGCGCCAAGGTCTTCGCGGTAAAGCCGGTGCGATGCGCCATATAGACCTCGCCCCGGCGGATCGCTGCGATATGGCCATACAGGATATCCAGTGGGGAGATTGGTCCCGCCGGCGACACATAGAGCGGATCTTCCAGCCGCCCCTCGGCGATGTGGCGCGCCACCACTTCCAGGTCGGGGCAGGTCACCACCACGAATCCGTCGGCCTTGATCACCCGCCGGAACTCCGCCAGCACGCCATCCACCTCGTGCGGGAAGACGTGCTCGATATTGTGCGAGGAATAGACCGCATCGACACTGTCGTCCGCCACGGCGCTCATGTCCGTGATCGTACCGACGATGTCCGGGCGCACGCCCGGGTTGATATCGAAGCGCACCTCTTCCCAGCTGCCGTCCTGAAATCCCTCCGGCATCTTGGCGATCGTCGCCGAACCGCAGCCGACATGCAGTACGCGGCGGCGCGCGGATGCCGGATCAGCCATGGGCCACCGCCTGCCACTGCTGGAGGGCTTCGCGGGCGCGCGCCGCCATCAACCCCTTGCGATCCGCCTTCTTCGATTTGACCTCGAGCGGCGGGAACAGCCCGAAGTTCACGTTCATCGGCTGATAGGTCTCCACCTCCGCCCCGCCGGTAATATGCCCCAGCAGCGCCCCCAACGCGGTTTCCCGCGGCGGGCTGGGCAGGGCCGTGCCGCCCAGTTCGGCGGCGGCGAACCGCCCGGCCAGCAGCCCGATCGCCGCACTTTCGACATAGCCTTCACAGCCGGTGATCTGCCCGGCGAAGCGCACATTGGGGCGCGATTTCAGGCGCAGGCTGCCATCGAGCAGCTTGGGGCTCTGGATGAACGTGTTGCGGTGGAGCCCGCCCAGCCGCGCAAACTCCGCATTCTGCAAACCGGGAATGGTGCGGAAGACGCGCACCTGTTCGGCATGTTTCAGCTTCGTCTGGAAGCCGACGATATTCCATAGCGTGCCGAGCGCATTGTCCTGCCGCAGCTGGACGACCGCATAGGGCCAGCGTCCCGTGCGCGGATCGTCCAGGCCCACCGGCTTCATCGGTCCATAGCGCAGCGTATCGACCCCGCGCGCCGCCATCACCTCGATCGGCATGCAGCCTTCGAAATAGGGCGTGTCGCGCTCCCATTCGCGGAACTCGCCTTTCTCGCCCTCCATCAATGCCGTGTGGAAGGCCAGATATTCGTCCTTGTTCATCGGGCAGTTGATGTAATCGTGCCCATCGCCCTTGTTCCAACGTGACTGGAACCAGGCAATGTCCATATCGATCGAATCGCGGTGCACGATCGGTGCGATCGCATCGAAGAAGGCCAGCGCATCCTCGCCCGTCTCGCTGCGCACCGCCTCCGCCAGCGCCGCGCCGGTCAGGGGTCCCGTCGCGATGATCGCAGGGCCCTGCGGCAGCGTGTCGACCCGCTCGCGCACCAGCGTGATGTTGGGATGCGCCGCGATCGCCGCCGTGACCCCTTGCGCAAAGCCGTCCCGATCCACCGCGAGCGCCGATCCCGCCGGCACGCGATGCGCGTCCGCTTCGGCCAGGATCAGCGATCCCAGCGCGCGCATCTCGGCATGGAGCAGGCCGACGGCGTTATGATTGGCATCGTCCGATCGGAAACTGTTGGAACAGACGAGCTCCGCCAGCGCGTCCGTATGATGGGCCGGCGTCGCTTCAATCCCCCGCATTTCGGACAGGCGAACCGTGAAACCTGCCTCGGCCAGCTGCCACGCGGCCTCCGATCCGGCGAGCCCGCCGCCAACTATGTGAATCTGGTGTGTCATCGGCCATGCGCCTAGAATGTTTCGGCCGGTCCGTGAACCGGCTGGAGACATCTGATGATGATGACCACTGGATTAGCCGTGTTGATCCCGCTGCTGGTGATCCTGCTCCCCACCATCTTCAAATCCTTCGGCGTGAACCAGGAATATGAACGTGCCGTCCTGTTCCGCCTCGGCCGGCTGGGCGAGCCCAAGGGACCGGGCTGGTACTGGCTCATCCCCTGGATCGACCGGGTCGTTCGCGTCGATCTGCGCACCATCACCAGCGTCCTGGAAACGCAGGAGACGGTGACGCGCGACGGCGTGCCGGTGAAGGTCAATGCCGTTCTCTGGTTCCGCGCCAAGGATGCGACCCAGGTCGTCACAACCGTGCAGCATTGGCAGGCCGCCGTGGTCCAGGCCGCCGAAACCGCGATGCGCGACGCGATCGGCCAGAGCGATCTCGATCAGATGCTGAAGGAACGTCTGCTCATCAACCAGCGCCTGCAGGATATGCTCGCCCGCGCCTGCGATCATTGGGGTGTCGTGGTCGATTCGATCGAGATGAAGGATCTCGACATCCCCGAACAGATGCAGCGCGCGATCGGCCGTGAGGCAGAGGCGGTGCGGGAGAAACGCGCCCGCATCATCAAGGCCGAAGGCGAACAGGAAGCCGCGCAGAAGCTGGCCGAAGCCGCCGCCGTCATCGGCGGCACCGAAGGCGCGCTGGAACTGCGCCGCCTGCAAACCCTGGCCGATATCGGCGGCGAGCATAATTCCACCATCATCACGATGATGCCGGTCGAACTCCTCCAGGCCGCGAAGAAGCTCGCTCAGTCCTAGCGTCGGGCGCGGGCGCCGCGCCGGCAGATGGCGGCGCAGGTGGCGCCTGTTGCCGTCAGCGCCAAGGTCAGCGCGTCCGGCCATGCCAGGGCCAGCCCAAGCGCCAAGGGCGCGGCCGCGCCGGCGGTGGTCCATGCTGGGCCGGCGCGCAGGGCGGGGAGGCGCGTGCCGGCCCAGACCATCACCGCGCTGCCCAACAAGACAGGGACTATGGCCAGCACAAAGCCGACCAGGGCCGCGAGCAGCCCTAGCAAAGCCAACCCGCTGACGTCGTTCCAATCGAACGAGACGGGCACGGCGTTGGGCAGCTGGCCGTAATAGAGCATCGCGGCTATCCACAGCAGGAAGATCGGTCCGGCCAGCATCGCGGCGGCAACGATCCCGCCGATCGGAAAGCGTAACGGTCGCACCGCATCCTCCGGGAAACGGCGGCCGCGCGGGGCGACCGCCAGGTCATGGTCAGGCCTCCAGCGCGCGCCGGTCCTGCAGCCAGCCATTCACCTTGCGCCCGAAATGCGCGATCGAGCCCATGTTGAAGAAGTGCATCGCACCCAGCACGACGATGACGAGCCCCACCTTGCCGCTCAGGAAGCGGATCGCGTCGGCCCACGTGTGTGGTTCGGCGCCCAGGCTCAGCGTCAGCGTGATGAAGCCGATATTGATCAGATAGAAGCCGATCACCAGCAGGTGATTGGTCGATCGCGCAAGCGCGTCATCCTGCCCGAAACATTGCGTCAGAAAGACAATTCCGTTGTGCGAGAGGGTGCGGGCGACCCAGATCATCACACCGATGCTGATCGCCAGATACAGCAGATAGGCGACTTCAACCATGATGCTTCTCCTTGATCGGACATTTCAGTCATTACAGAAAGATTAAGCTGCACAGAGATGGAGCGGGCAGTTGGCTAGCCGGGCCTGTTGGTCAGTCCTGCTTGCGCCGGGGGAGCACGAAGCGGGCGACCTTGCCGCCCAGCTTCATCAGCGACACCAGCGTGCCCTTGGGCAGGACGCGCACCTGCTCATACCAATTGGCCAGGGTGGAGATGAATTCGTGCATGCGCGTGATGCGCTCGCGCACGTGGGGAGGCGCGCTCTTGTCCGCCGCCAGCCGCGCCGAAAGCTCGGCCAGCAGGGCAATCGTCGGATCGATCTCGCGCCGTTTGCGCTCGGCGCTGATCCGCATCAGCATTTCCCAGGGGTCCGTTTCCGCCGTGAAATGATCGCGCCGGTCGCCCTCCACATGCACCCGCCGCACCAGGCCATAGGATTGCAATTCCTTCAGCGCGGTCGACACGTTGGATCGGGCCAATCCGAGCTGGTCGACGATGTCTTCGGCGTGCAAGGCGCGGTCCGACAGATACAGCAAGGCGTGGATCTGCCCGACCGATCGATTAACCCCCCATTGGGACCCCATCTCCCCCCAATGGAGGATGAAGGCTTTCGCATCGGGATGGTCGATCAGGGACATTTGAAATCCGTAATTTCTGTAAAAACAGAAATTGCAGAATGCAGATTTGATGTCAACAGCGCAGTCGCGCCGGACGTCTGGGTCAGCCTTGCTCCGGTGGGCTGGGGTGGAGCGCGTCATCGATAACAGGTGACATCCAACGGTCGTTTCTACCCGCCCCGTTCGACGCTAGCCTGCCCGCTTCTCATCCTAAGGTAGCGTATCGTGACGAAAATTGCCGGCAAGGTAATCATTGTCACCGGCGGGACGAGCGGCGTCGGGAAAGGCATTGTCGAGCGTTTCGCCGAACAGCAGGCCAGGGTGGTCATCGCGGCGCGCCGTCGTGACGAGGGGGAAAGTCTGGCCAAGCGGCTCGATGTCGATTTCGTGCGGACGGACGTCGCCGTCGAAGACGATATTCGCGCCCTGATGGCTGCTGTCTTGGGAAAATACGGCAGGATCGACTGCCTCGTGAACAATGCCGGGCGGTCGGCCGCCATCACGCCCATTTCCGGCATGGACACGGCCGATTTCGATGATGTTATGGCCGTCAACCTGCGGCGTCTTCCTCGGCATCAAACATGTCGCCCCGATCATGATCCGGCAGGGTGGGGGCAGCATCATCAACATGGCCAGCGTTGGCGGGATGATGGGCGGGTTTACCGCACACAGCTACCAATGCCTCGAAAGGCGCGATCATCCAGCTCACCCGCTCCGCTGCGGCCGAATTGGGGGAAACGTGCGGGTGAACTGCATCTCGCCGGGCGGGATCGTTACCGGCATCCTCGCGAAGAGCGCCGGCATTGATGCGTCCTCCGCCGATCGCATCACGGAATTGGTTAAGCGGAAGCTCGCAACCCTTCAGCCTCTGCCGCACGCCGGGATGCCATCCGATGTCGCCGATGCGGCGCTTTTCCTCGCCAGCGACGCCGCGCGTTTCATGAACGGCCACAACCTCGTGATAGACGGCGGAATGACGACCTCTGTCCGTCACGGCTGGTCCGAAGGCGTCGCCGGACGTGCCGAACTCGCCTCGCCATCGCAGCAGAGGCGCACGCACAGAAGAAGGTTTGAGACGGCCGGAAGGGCCGAAGCTAATCTGCCAGCCTTAATGACGCCACCAGACCCCCGTCGGGGTGGTTGGCGATCGTGAGCTCGCCGCTGATGCGTAGCGTCTCTCCCGCACCCGTCGATGCATCGCTATCAGGCCGATCGCGAACTCTGCATCAGCCGCCTGTCGCACCTGCACGGCATCTCTGCCGCCTGCTCAGATCCAACTCTTGACCGATCCGCTTTAAGGGCAGACGTTCCAGGTTTCAGGCGCTGCGCCGCCATGGAACGTTCATCTATCGAACGCACCTAAACCTGTCCCGGCGCGTAATGCTATTCTGCCGGCAAGGAGATGCAGCGCATCACCGCCGGAGAGCAGGAGGTCGGCCATGCTTGATCATGCCGAATTGATGCGGCGACAGCAGGTCCTGGCCGATTTCGGCGATTTGGCGATCCGCTCGGAAGACCTGGACGAAGTGCTCACGGAAGCGTGCCGCCTGGTGGGCGAGGCATTGGGCACCGGTCGCGCCAAGGTTCTGGAGATCCAGGAAGGGCGGCAGGAATTGTTCGTCCGGGCGGGGGTCGGCTGGGCGCCGGATGTGGTGGGCACCGTGCGCCTCCCGATGAGCGAACGATCGTCCGAAACCTACGCCAACAAGGCGGCAGAGCCGGTCATCTCGCAGGATATCGCCGCAGAGGAACGGTTCGATATTCCTGATTTCATGAAGAAGGCGGGCGTGGTGGCGCTGGTCAACGTGCCGATCTTCGTTCCGGGAAAGCGCCCCTATGGCGTTCTCCAGGTCGACGCCACCGAACCGCGCCGCTTCGGTGACGACCATATCCAGTTCCTGCGCACCTACGCCAACATCCTCGGCCCTGTCATTGATCGCCTCCACTTGCTCAAGGAGCGCACAGAGGTGCGGGAGCGCCTGAGATCCAGCGAGGAGCGGCACCGTCTGCTGGTCGAAAGCTGGGCGCAGGCGGTCTGGGAAACCGATGCTGACGGCCTGGTCGTGGCCGACAGCCCCAGCTGGAGAGCCTATACCGGCCAGACGCTGGACGAGTGGCTTGGCTATGGGTGGCTGAATGCCATCCATCCCGACGACCGTGCCTATGCGGAACGACAGTGGCGCGCGGCGGTCGCGCACAGCAGCCTCGTCAATGCCGAGTTTCGTCTCAGGGCCCCGGACGGCGGGTGGCGCTGGACCAACTTTCGCGCGGCGCCGGTGCTCGATGCGGAGGGGCGCATCGAAAAATGGGCCGGGATGAACATCGACATCGAGGCGCGCAGGCAGGCGGAGGCTGCGCTGCGCGAGAGCGAAGATCGCTATCGCACGTTGTTCGAGTCCATGGATGAGGGGTATCTGCTCGGCGAGGTCCTGTTCGACGACGATGGCACGACAAGCGACATTCGCTTCCTCCAGGCGAATTCGGCCGCGATACGGATAGCCGGGCGTGATTTTACCGGCCAGCGGATGCGCGAGATCGATCCGGATTATGAGCAATATTGGTACGACGTCTATGCGCGCGTAGCGCTGACCGGCGAGCCGTTACGCGCCGAGCATTATGCCAAACCGCATGGCCGCTGGTTCGATTTCCAGCTCTCCAAGGTAGGCGCGCCGCAAAGCCGATACGTTGCGTGCATTTTCGAGGACATCACCGAACGCAAGGACGGCGAACGCGCGCTACGCGAGAGCGAGCAGGCGCTCGCCTCGGATCTCGCCAGCGCAGAACGGCTTCGCAGCCTGTCGGAACGGCTGGTGCCGGAGGAAAGCCTGCAGTCGATTTACGACGAGATCCTGTCTGCCACGCTCGCGATCGCGCGCGCGGACGCCGGAACCGTCCAGATCTACGATCCGGCCACCAAGTCGCTGAAGCTGATTGCCAGCCGGCACTTCTCTCGCACGATCACCGACTACTTCCACCGTGTCGATGCGAGCAGCCGGACCGCCTGCGGGGTCGCTCTGAAGACCGGTGAGTGCGCCTTCGCCGACTTTTCGGAGGAGGTTGCGGACCTCGGCTGTCAACTGCTCGCGGGGGAGGGCATCCAATCGGCCGTGGCCTATCCGCTGATGTCGCGCACCGGCACGCCGCTCGGAATGCTCAATGCCCACTGGCGCCAAGCACGGCACCGCCCGAACGAGCGGGAGCTGCGCTTCCTCGGCTTGCTCGCACGCCAGGCGGCGGATCTGATCGAGCAGTGGCGGAGCCAAAGTGCCCTGCGCGGGAGCGAGGAGCGGCAACGCGCCTTGATCGAAGGCGTGCCGCAGCTGGTGTGGCGGGCCAGCGAGCCGGGCCAATGGACCTGGGCAAGCCCCCAATGGACCGAGCTCACCGGCCAGCGCGAGGAGGATAGCCGGGGATGGGGCTGGCTGGAGCAGCTGCATCCAGACGACCGCGCGGCCGCGCGTGAAGCGTGGGCGCACGCGACCGATGCTGAAGCTCTTGAAATCGATTATCGCATCTGCGCGCATGGCGCGGGATCGTATCGCTGGTTCCAGACGCGCGCGATGCCCTTGCGCAACGACAAGGGTGCGATCGTGGAGGGGCTCGGCACCTCTACCGACGTTCATGATCTTCGTGAGCTGCAGGAACGACAGCGGGTGCTCGTGGCCGAGCTTCAGCATCGCACGCGCAACCTCATGGGTGTGGTGCGCTCGATGGCCGACAAGACCGCTCGCGCGAGTGCCGACTTGCCTGACTTTCGCGATCGTTTCCGCAACCGGCTGGAAGCGCTGTCACGCGCTCAGGGCCTGTTGTCTCGGCTGAATGATCATGATCGCGTCACCTTCGACGAGCTCATCGAAACGGAGCTTGCGGCCATGGGCAGCCCGGCCGATCGCGTTCGGCTGCACGGGCCAAAGGGGGTGCGGCTGCGCTCTTCCACCGTGCAAACCTTGGCGATGGCGCTGCACGAACTGGCGACGAACGCGGTCAAATACGGCGCGCTGGGGCAAGCAAACGGGCAGCTGGCGGTGACATGGCGTCTGATACCCGAGGAAGGCGCCCGCCAACCCCGCCTCAGCATCGACTGGCGGGAGAACGGTGTGGATATGGCCTCCTCCAAGGCGCAGTCGCGCGGCGCCGGTCAGGGCCGCGAGTTGATCGAAAAGGCCTTGCCGTACCAGTTGAGCGCGAAGACCAGCTATGAACTCGGCCCGGATGGCGTCCACTGCACCATCTCAATTCCTATTTCGGCCACCTCTGACCAAGGATTCGATCATGCCTGAACGAACGCTTGAAGGCTGCCGGGTGCGGGGCCTGGAAGACGCGTATATTCTGGCCGATGCGCGTCGGCTCGGGAACGGCAGGACTGGCTGACTATGGAGGAGGCGCACGGCCGCTAACGGCGCCTCGCGACGTTCGTGATGGCGCAGCTGCAGGATACCGAATGTTCGCCGGCGGTCTCGCCCTGGGCATTGGCGCGGCGGTTTCAGTCGACCGTCAGGACGATCTTGCCGAAGCCGCCACCCGCTTCCATCAGACGATGCGCTTCTGCGGCCTCTTCCAGCGGATGCGTGGCATGGATAAGCGGCTTCAGCTGGCCTGCCGCAAACAGGGGCAGGGCCAAAGCCGCGAAGCGTTCGATCATGGCCCGTTTTTCCGCAGGGTCGCGCGATTTCATCACGGTGCCCTGCAGGCGCAGGTGATTGTGCAGCAGCAAGTTCAGCGGGATCGTGGCCTCTGCGGCGCCGCTCAGGATGCCGACCTGCACCAATGTCCCGCCCGGCTTGAGGCTGCGTAGATTGGGCGCCAGATAGGCACCCCCGACGAAATCGATCACGGCATCGACGCCCGCACCAGCGGTGGCGGTCTTCACGCCTGCTTCCCAGTCGTCGGCGCGATAGTCGAACAGCTGGTGCGCGCCGATCGCTTGGACATCGCCGAGCCGCGCGGCGCCGGCGGTCGCCAGCACCTGGGCGCCCAGCGCCGCCGCCACCTGAACGCAGGCCGATCCGATCCCGCCCGCCGCCGCATGGACCAGCACGCTCTGGCCGGCGCGTACATCCGCCAGATGATGGACCGCCTCGAGCGCGGTGACGAAGGACTCCATCACGCCCGCCGCCGCGACCAAGGAAAGCCCGTCCGGCAGTTTGATCGCCATCGCCCGGTCGACCCGCGCATATTCGGCATAGGCGCCACCGCCGACGATGGCCATGACGCGATCGCCCAACATGATGTCGGTCACGGCCGCCCCTATCGCGACCACCTCTCCAGCCAGTTCCAGCCCCAGCAGCGCACTCTCGCCGAAATGCTGGCCGGCATACGCCCCCTCACGCTGCAGAATGTCGGCGCGGTTTACGCCCACCGCCCGAACCCGCACCAGCAGGTCGGTCGGGCGGATTTCGGGCAACGGCTGCTCGGCCAGGCGCAGGACCTCGGCAGGGCCGAAGCGATCCTGGACGATCGCCCTCATTTCGCCGTCCCGGCAGCCGGGCGGGCGAGGGCGCGACGGGCGATGCTTTCGGCGAACATGGGTGTTTCGCGGCGGTTGTGATCGCTGCCCGCAGCCTGCCGCGCCGCCGCCGCGTCTTCGAACGCGATGCCATGTTCTTTGAGGAAATCGAGGAACATGTCGGTCGGGCGGGCGGTGACGCGATTGGTGTAGCGCGTCCGGCCGTTGCCGGCGTCCTTGGCGATCAGCTCCCACAGCACATTGACCTGGGTCCGGCCATTGGCGGTGAACACGTCGCTGATCGAGTTCATGCGCACATAATCGGGGCGCGATTCTTCGGCGACATAATGCTGAACGACCAGGCCGGTGCCGATCATTTCCACATTGATCGACATGCGCCGGCCATCGTCCGTCATGGTGTTGCCGGCCGCAATATGATCGGGCACGCAGCAGCGCTGATATTCGGCTTCGGGCAGGGTGAAGAGCCAATCGGCGATGTCGATCGACGCAAGCGGCACGTCGATCTCGTGCGAATAGGCCGATTGCGACAGGATCTGGTCGAGCACTTTCACGATGATGTCTCCATGGGCGATGCGGATCCGGACGATCCGCCACGCCCCTGGAATGCCTCGACCAGGCAGCGATGATAACGCATGGAGATGTGCAAACGGCTTTGCCGGTTTCGCAAAGATGGGGGCCAAACCGATGAAAGATCCTCGTTTCGCGGAGCATCTGGCCGTCTTCGTCGACGTGGTCCGCCACGGCAGCTTTTCGGGCGCGGGGCGGCGGCGGGGGCAGACTCCGTCCGCGATCGTGCGCCAGATCGACGCGCTCGAACATTCGCTGGGCGTGCCGCTGCTGGTCCGTTCCACCCGCGCGCTGGCAATGACCGACGCCGGCGAGCGCCTTTACGAGCGGGCCCAGCCTTTGCTGGACCAACTCGCCGATACCCATGCCGAAGTCGCGGCCTTCGATGGCGCGGTGGCGGGTGTAATCCGGATCGCCTGCTTCCCCACATTCGGGAAACGCCACGTCATCCCGGTGCTCGAGCGGATCATGGCCGAGCATCCCCACCTCCGGGTCGAACTCGATCTGACCGAGCGCCTCGCCGATCCGGTGCTCGAACGGCTGGACGCGGTGATCCGGATCGGTGACCTTGCGGACACCACGCTGATCGCGACCAAGCTCTCCGATCAGCGCCGACTGCTCGTCGCAAGCCCGGCCTATCTGGCGCGGGCCGGCCGCCCCGAGGCGAAGGCCGATCTTGCGTGCCATCGCCTGATCGACAAGCTGCACGGCGCCGACCTCCTGAATTGGGCCGATCTGCTGGGCGCGCCGGTCGCGCAGGCGCTCGGCAAGGAAGGCACGGTGTTCCGTTGCGATGATTTCGAAGCGATGCGTCTTGCCGCCCGCGCCGGCATCGGCATCGCCTTGTTGGCCGATTGGGTGGTAGGCGCCGATGTAAGCTCGGGCGAATTGGTCCAACTCGGCTTCGGCGACGAGCCCTGGCGCAGCCGACCCGTCGGCATCTGGTTGCTGCGCGCGCTTGCCCAACCCTCAGCGCGGCTGCGCCTGCTAACGGATGCGCTCCGCGAGGCCCTCGGCAGCCCGTTCTTGTAGGCGGTGATCCCCGGACATGGGAGTTCCGGGATGGCGACAAGAGACATCTGAGCCGTTTCTGGCGTCTTTTGCGCGGGCCTTTTCGGAGGCCGCAACCATGCCGCCGTGTCCCTGCGAAGACGCGATTGCCCGGCATTCGGCTCGGTGATGAGGGGCAGCACAACGCCGTCGAGGCACCCGCACGTATTTTTCGATGCCGCGTAACCATTCCCGCGCGTTGCGCGAAGGAGGGGTCGGAGAAGGCATCATAACCGGCGGCGCGCGCGATACTGCAGAAGCAGAGGCTTCGATGATGGCTGCCATGGCGATAGTTGGAGGAAAGACATGAGCCTGTGTGGACGCTTGCTGGCGGGGGCGGTCACCGGCTTCAGCCTCACCCTCGCCGCCAATAGCCCCGCTCTATCGCAGCAGCCGACCTCGCGCGGCAGTGCGCCTTTGTCTCCAAAGACCGTCGCTCTGTCCGAGAAGCCGATCCACCTGCTGCATGGCTCGGGTCTGCACCATATCAACGTGCGCGCCTTCGACCTCGATCGAACGATCCAATTCTACGAACGTGCGTTCGGCTTCCGCCTCCTCTTCCGATGGGACGGCGTCGAGGCCATGGAGGGAGACCAAACCTTCTTCCGTAACCCGCTGCAGGGTGCGCAGCTCGATATGGGCGACGGGCAGATCCTGGAGCTGATCCCGGCGCCGAAGAATGCGCAACGTCCCGATGACCTCGCGTCGAGCTTCAACCACATGGGCCTGCGCGTCTCCAACCTCGACGAAGCCTATGCTCGCGCGCTGGCCAACGGCGCGAAGCCTCACCCTTTGCATGACGGGTGCGGTGGCGTCTGGGACGGGCCGACGACGATCAAGCTCAAGGCGCGGCCGCCCTTCACGCGGTCGTTCGAGGTTCGCGCCGCGCACGTAATGGGCCCGAATGGAGAGATTATCGAGCTTTTCGAGGCGTGATACCCTCCTTCACAAAGTCTCAACGGGATCGCTGAGCTGTTCACCCATCCGCCGCATGAAGCCATGATCCATCATCCACGTGATGCCGCGCCATCTCGATCAGCGCTTTGAAGGCTGCGGAGGAATTGCGCCTGCTCGGATAATACAGGCACAAGGCGTCTAGCGGCGGCGTCCAGTCTTCCAGCACCCGGACAAGACGTCCGGCCTCTATATCCTCGCGGACGTCGGATTCCATGAAATAGCCGATGCCGACATGCTCCAGGACGGCGATGCGCGAAAGGCTCGCTTCGTCCAGCGTGATGGGACCCTGAACGTCGATCTGGACGGGCTCGCCGTCTTTCTCGAACCGCCATCGGTGCAGCGCCCCGTTGGGCAGTCTTATCCGCAGGCAGGCGTGCTGCAGCAGATCCGGTGGCACGCGCGGTGTACCGTGCGACTCGAAATAAGCGGGTGATGCCACCACGGCAAAGCTGCGGGGCGGGCCTACGCGAATGGCGATCATGTCGCTCGGCACGAGGTCGGCACGTCTCAGGCCAAGATCGAAGCCCTCGGCAACGATGTCCACGATCCGACCTTCGGTGACCAGATCGATATGCACACCTGGATAAAGCCGCAAGAATTTGAGCAGGAGCGGACCGAGGATTTCGCGCGCCCCCGTCGGAAACGCGTTGATCCGGATCGTTCCGGACGGGGTCTCCTGCTGGGATCGGGCCGCCGTCATCGCATCGTGGAGGGTGGTGAGGGCGGGGCCCACCTGATCGACAAACGTCAATCCGGCATCGGTCAGCGAAACGCTGCGGGTCGTGCGATTGAACAGACGCACGCCCAGCTGGCGCTCCAGCTTGCCGATCAGATTGCTGAGCGCGGTCGTCGACAGTCCGAGTTCCAGCGCTGCCGCGCGGAACGACCCGCGTCTCGCAATGGCGAGGACGGCATCGAATTCGATCAGCCCATGCTTTGACATCGTCCCGCTTTCCGCAACGCCGCGTGCTGCTTCGCCCCAATTATCGCAAGCGACTGCTATCGCTAGGTCAACCTTGTCCCGTCAAGGAGCCCAGCCATGTCGATCACCCTGCCAAAACCCATTGCCGATTATGTCGCCGCCAATGCCCGGCTCGACGTGGATGGCATGTTGAAGCCCTTCACGGATGACGCCGTCCTTACCGATAACGGGAGGCGCTTCGAGGGGCAGGCCGAGCTCCGCAGCCTGCTCGAAGAGGCCGTAATCCCCGTGAGGGCGATCTTCACGCCGGACGCCGTGCGGGAGGAGGGGGATCAGGTGGTGGTCGAGGGGCCGGCGCATGGCGACTTCAAAGGCAGCCCGCTGCGCTTCACCTATCGCTTCACGCTGTTCGACGACGCCATAAGGGCCGTGGACATCACGGGATAGGCGGCAGCCTTCGTCCAACTGTTGTGCTTCATCTGCTTCGCGGAAATGGCTGCCGTTCAGGAACAGCCCGCTCCAACGGGATCAGAAATCGCCAACAAGATCAGCGGCTACCGACCTCTTTTCTTTGGCTAATGCTTCGCTATTGCCACCGAAGAAATTGAAGTACAATATTCGTATCATCGAGTCTTTCGCGTTGAATTTTGAAAAATAGAAATTTCCTCCATTTTAGATAATATATTTGGAGATAATCATGCGGATTCTTTCGATGATGGGTTTGATGGTCGCCGTCACGGCACTACCTTCGATGGCACGGGCGGGCGCCGGCGCAAACATCCAGGCTTGCGTCTTTCTGCCGACAGCGCAAGCTAAGACGCTCACGTTCAACTTCTCAGTTGGACGGACCAAATGCATGAATGACAAGGGGAATAACGCTGTCTTGACGACAAGTTCGGCTGGAATGAGCTGTACCTCTGCCGGCTATGTCGAGGAAAAGGGCAGCAGCACGAACGGTGGCACCTGCGCCACCCAGAAGTCGCATTGGGTGCTCGGCTATTCGAGCACTACCGGCAGCCCACCTGTCCAAAACGGTTATAGTGGCTCCAGCGATATCTCGATGAGCCGAGGGAGCAACACCAACAATGCCTCGATGTCGAGCTACTCGGCTGGCACGCAGCTTTGCAGTTCGAACGCTTTATGCAGCTCCACATCGCAAAAATGGCCCCACGGCAAGCAAGGGCCACTCTACCTTATTTTTCAACCCGGCTATCAACCTACCGCGAAAAAGAAATAAGCCGGAGCCGTTAAGATGGCGAGCGAGGATGACTATCCCGGCTCACAGGCTTTTAATAATGCCCTCGGGTCATTCGAATATGTCAATCGAAACACTGGATCACTGACTTTACGATTTTCGCTTGCCAAGCTGGAGGGGGTATCCAGCGCAATTGGACTTTCTTTGGACCTGAACTACGCGCCCGGGCTTAAGGCGATGCTCGGCCTTCCGGACGGCTGGGGGTTCGGGCTGCCTTTCATCGCGAACGGCAAGACATTCAGCTGCCAAGGACGCACCAACATCATCGATCCCTATTGGTCCGATATAGAGGGTTACCGCTCGGGCTTGCGCTATGTAAACGACCATTCGGTCCTCTTTGTTCATGTCGGCGCAGCCCTGCCGTTGCCCAATGGTCAGCCGGGTGAATATCTCTGGACATTCCGGTATAATGATGGAGCAGTCGATTATTTTGATCCTGTCGGCAAGATCGTCCAACATGCCGACAGGTTTGGAAATTATATCGCTTACAGCTACGTCTACGCCGATCGCGGAATCGACGGAAATTTCCTTGAGCAGATCACCGACAGTTATGGTCAGATCGTTTCCTTTGGATACGGACCCTTCTTCATTGAAGTGACGCTTCCTGACGGATCGCATCGAACCATCACTTATTCTCCACAGGGCGTAGTGTCGGTCCTCGATGATCTCGGGTATATCATAGAATTATCATACGCCGCTGCGCCGGGTGGCGTGGCTGTGACGGCGATCACCTATCCCACCGGGCTGGAGACACGGCTTGGCTATACGGGGATTAGCTACCGACGATCGGATGGCAGCACCGGTATCTTCGGAGCCGTGCGAGACATCTCGCATCTGGATCCGGAAGGAAAGGTGCTTGATTGGCAGCGCTACAGCTACGGGACCGCTGATACGGCCGGCTATACCTATACCGGCTATGGCGCGGGCTATATCATGGACTGGCTGGATGATTGCCTGATCGCAAGCGGCGATCTCGCCTATTTCTATGACGTTCTCGTCGAAGATCTTGATAGCGAAGGGAGCAGCCAGTCCGCGCTTCAGACCTATTTCAATTTCCTCCACAACCCGGTGCGCGAAGTCCAATATGTCATTGAAAATGGCGTTGCGCGCGCGCTCTATCAAAGCCTCTACGACTATCCGCCTCCTGCGGACGCGCATGCGAAGACACCGAATTACAACAAGCCGATCCGAACGCTCCGCCAAGTTTTCGATGCGCCAAGTCAATCGTTCCGTGATGTCGTCGAGGAGACAGCCGACTATGATCTGATGGGCATGATCACGACGAGTGCGACCGCCGCCTTCGATCCCAAGCGCGGGCAGTTTGTGCCGCAAACCAGCCGGGAGTTTTCCTATAGCACGGCGACGTGGGGCGGCCCGATGCCGAAGGCGAGCATGTCCGTCGATGAGGTTACTGGCAAAGCCCAGCGGAATCTGTTCGTGCTAACGGCTGACGATCGCAATATCGCCGAAATTGCGATCAGTTTCCGGGAAAGAGCGGCTGATGAATGGCAGCCCTGGAAAACCAAGAACTACGATTATGACGCGAAGGGTCGAACGACGGCTTGGAGGCTCCGGTGGAGTGATGGAGCGACTTGGCCGGCCGGAACTATCGGGCAGAGTTCAGGCGAGCAGCGTTACCGGCATGATCGGGAAGCCCGGCGTCTTGCGATCGAGACGATCGACGCGCTCGGTCGCGGCGCAACCACCACATTCGCGCTCGACATCTTGGGCAGCCCAATTGTGTCCGTTCGCAACGCCTCGGGGCATGAGGTGGTATTTCAACACGACATACTTGGCCGCACAACACGAAAGGTCGACGCCGATGGCAATGTTACGCTGATCGACTTTCATTTGGCCCACGGCGTTAACATCGCCACGAATACCACGGCGAATGGTTATAAGGTGGCGTTATGTCACGATCCGCTCGGACGGCTGATCCGAATTTCGGATAATGGCACCCCGAATGGCAGCGGGGGAGACGTGGATCGCGTGTTGCGCGAAACCTTATATGATGCGCTCGGCCGCGTTGTTGAAACAATCGACGAGACCCGCCTTGTGACCCGCTACGAATATGATGCCCTGAACCGCCTCACGTCGAAAGTGGACCCGTTGGGAAATCGCGCGGCAATTGGTTATGACGACGCCGATTTTTCGCAGACCTATCGCATGAATGATACGCTGCGCCGTTTCCAGCGCAATGACTCGTTGGGAAGGGCCCTGTCTGTTGTCGAGTATCCGGACCCGTCGGATCCGGACGGCGATTATAATTTGGGTTCGGAAAGCAGCTATGATGGTTTTGGACGGCCGCTGTCCGTCCGCCGCTACGCTCAATATTCGGACGGGCGGGAGGAATTGCTGCAGCGTAAAGACACCAGCTACGATGTAGAGGGCCGGGTCGCCATGACCCAGATCGCGGGCTTCGGAGGCGGGGAGGCAACCTCTCAAGCGGTCAATCTCTATGATCTGTTAGGGAATTCATTCCAGACCCTCTGGACGACACGCTACGTAGGCGGATTGGAATATAACAATCACAGTGAGGCGAAATATTACGACGCGACCGGTGATTTGGTGGAGGTTGTAAATCAGGCCGGACAAGGTGAGCGCTTCACGTATAATGCCGACGGCCGGCTGGAAGCTCGTAAACGTTATGATGGTGCGCAACTCCATTTTTCTTATCGTCCCAGCGGTCTTCTTGAAACTGTCGAAACAAACAGCGAGACAGTGCGCTACGCCTATCTCAGCAATGGCCGTATAGCCTCCATCGAGGATGGCGAGAGAAAGATCGTCTATGGCTATAGTCTCGGCGGCAGTGTCACCTCTGTCGATTATGGCCATGACTGCCTACAGAAATTTACGCTCGACCGCTTCGACCGGATAACAAGCGAGGAGGCGCCGGGAGGAAGCCTGACCTCGACGGAATTTGATCAGTTCGGCCGGATCGCGCGCCGTGCCACGGCACGCGAGAGGGTCGAATATCTGTATGGCAGGGTCAACAGCGTCGATGGCGAATTCGTCGGCGTTCGGCAATCCGAAGGGGACAAGGAAGTTGTCCAGAGCTTCAGTTTCGACGGATTTGGCAATCTCGCCGCCGAGCTAACGTGCAATGCCGAAAGGCAGGCTATCCTCGGCGTGAATTATCGTGTCGATCCGCTTGGACAGACACTGGAAGTCTCCACGCATTCGGACCTCTTCGACGATCCTATACTCAATCGAGCGGTTCACTATAGCTATGACGGTCTGGGCCAACTGGCGAGCGTCACCGCCGCGGCCGCTGACGGGGTGCCAACCTCGCACCTTTACCGGTATGACGGCAGTCAGAACGTCATTGCCGAAACCATAGACGGCGTGACCCGTGCGTTCGAGTTCAACGCGATCCATCAGCCGAGCGGAGGCGTGGCTTTCGACGGTAACGGACGGCTCGTACGGGATGCGACGGGTCGTCAATATCGGTATGATGAGCGTGATAGATTGCTTGGTATCGATGCTGAAGACGGCACGATGCTCACGCGATACGAATATCATCCCGATGGTCTGCTTGCAGCTCGCTGGGATGCGCGCGGGGATGCCCGCTTTTACTATCGGGGTGGAGCGGCGAACGCGATCGCGCAAAATACCGAAAGTGGCGCTACGAGCTGGACTTCCTACTTCTCAAGTCACGGTGGGAGGCGTTCGGTCTATCCGGGCGGAGATGAAACCGCGCACCTCCATACAGCCAGAGGTTCAACCGTACTCCTTACTCGGGAAAATACCCATCGTGCCGAAGTATATGAACCCTATGGCAATGCGCCGCTGGGTGTCGCGCAGGATGAAAGCTTCCTGTTCAAGCAGGAGTTCACCGATCCTGTCACCGGCCTGATCTATATGCGATCGCGCTGGTATTCGCCCGATAGCCGCTGTTTTCTGTCTCTCGACCCGTTGCTGACTCGCAACCGCTACGCTTTTGGCGCAGCCAATCCGATCGATCATCGCGATCCGACCGGCCAATCCGCCACGGATATTGTCGCGGCTGTAGCGGGCGTGGGAGTTGGCCTTGTAACGGCACTTACTGCCGGCGCGCTTGGTACTGTTTTGGTGAGCGCTTATGTGGGCACGGCAGTGGGCGCCGAGAGTGTCGCGGCGGGCACTCTTGCGACATCGTTCGCAGGGGCGGCCGGAGCAGTCGCTGGCGACGGGACGACTGCAGCATTAACAGGCGCGAAGTTCACGGCGAGCCGCGCCTTCATCGACATCGCGAGCGGAGCAGCTGGAGGAGTCGGGGCGCTCGCCGGAGGAGCGGCCGGCGACTACGTGATGGGCAAGGTCCTGGATGGCCTTCTGCAAGGCCTCGATGCGAGAGCCCAGTCGATTATCACTTGGACAGGAATGGCGGTGTCCGGTTCGATCGGCGGCGTGGTCGGCGCCGCTGCCGCAGGCGGCGTGACCTCGCTTGCTTATCATCAGCCGTTTTTCAGCTCGGCCAATATTCTGAGCCTGTCCCTTGGTGCCGTAGGCGGCATGTTTGGAGGGTTTCTTGCGTCCGGGGCATATATAGGCGCCGTGGATTGCGAGGTCGTCCCCGTCGCGATGCGGGAGGGCGAGTTCGCTCAGATCAAGGCGTTTACGCACCCTAACGAGGCCTTGCTGAACAAGAGGCTGCGGTGGTTCGAATTACCGGCAGCTGCAGAGCGGGAGCAGAATGGTTATCAAAGCCGCAGTGATATCTTGCGGGTTGCCGGCATCGGCGGGAATGTAGAACATGATACGATTAATATTCATGGAGCTGGCCGTACAGTCTATCCCACTGTACAGGACAGGAACGGCAATATCGGGTTCTTCCGTCCTATGAGAGGTAAATTGTTTGCAAGGTACCTGATGAGTGAAGGATTCGATGGTAGTCGCGAGCCTCTCAAACTAAGCTCTTGTTACGGTAATATTTCGAACGCACAGACGTTGGCGCAGGCGCTGAATCGCCCTGTTTATGGTGCGTATGGGAGTATGGATCCCCATACGTTCAACGACTGGCGGCTCTACCAGCCATAGCTGGATCGCATGAAGGGCGCGCGCCAGAGGTTCCCACAAAATCGTAGCGCTGCAGAGTGGCCGCGAGGTGCGCTCAAGGCGCAGCCTTGATCTATTGTAGACTACCCTTCCGCTTTCCACACTATCGCCCATTCATGTTCGATAACCAGGCAATATCCTGAGCCAATCCCTTGACAAATGTACGCACGATGCATACAGAGTCATATTTTGTTCGATATTATGGCGTCTCCGGGCTCTTTCTCAATTCGAGTATAGGTGGCAGCAGGCACATCTTACCCGCGATAGGGTCGAATAGCGGGCTATCAGGCGATGCGGTTCCCCGCAAAAATCATCAAGTTCGTTTCTGGTGTTTTCTGCGTTTTGCCTTCGGCGATAGCCCTGCGCCGAGCCGCGATCTTGCCGGGAAGAAAAGCAAGATTAAACCTGATGGCGCGGGTCCGATCGCCAAGGGGCATGCGGTCGCTCGATTATCGACGCTGTTCAGGAGGGGTGACCATGATCGATCATGTCGGTTTCGCGGTTCAGGATGCGGAAGTGTCGCGCGCTTTCTATGCGGCCGCGCTCGCGCCGCTCGGCATCACACTGGTGATGAGCGCCACGCCGGACCAGACCGAAAGCGGCGGCACCGCCCACGGTTTCGGCAGCGACGGCAAACCCTTCTTCTGGGTCGGCGATAACGAGAAGGTGGGGGAGGGGACGCATGTCGCGCTCACCGCCCGCAACCGGGCCGAGGTTGACGCCTTTCATGCCGCCGCCATCGCCGCCGGGGCCAAGGACAATGGCGCGCCAGGACTGCGCCCACATTACAGGCCGGATTATTATGCCGCCTTCGTGCGCGATCCCGATGGCAACAATATCGAGGCCGTCACGTTCGCTCCTGCATGAAGATCTTCACGATCGGCTATGAGAAGGCGACCCAGCCCGAACTGATCGCCGCGCTGCAGGCGGCCGGCGTCGAGCGGCTGATTGACGTGCGCGCGGTTCCACTGTCGCGCCGCCCCGGCTTTTCCAAGAACATCCTCGCGCGCGGTCTGGCCGAGGCGGATATCGACTATGTCCATCTGCGCGCGCTCGGCACCTCGCCGGAGGGGCGGGAGGCGGCGCGCAAGGGCAAGCACGACGTGCTGGAGCGCGTCTATGCCGGGCAGCTCGAACTGCCTGAAGCGATGGCCCAGGCCGCGCAGATGCTGGCGCTGGCGGAGGAAAAGCCGTCCGCCTTGCTGTGCTTCGAACGCGAACCGGGCGGCTGCCATCGCACCTTGCTGCTGCGTTGGGCGGCGCCCGAGGCGGAGGTGGTCGACCTCTTCGCCTGATCGCCGGAGCCCCCGGGGCAAGCATATAAAGATTTCTTTATATTGCGTCCTGCGACGTCACTGGCTAGAGCGCACGGACGGCCGCTTACGAGCGGCATTTTTCTTTTGCCTAGGAGATTCCCCGTGGCCACCGCCGCTGTCGAAAGCTTCAACGACTATCTGGTCCATGACATCTCGCTTGCCGGCTGGGGCCGTAAGGAGATCCAGATCGCCGAGACCGAGATGCCCGGCCTGATGGCGCTGCGCGACGAATATGGCGCATCCAAGCCCTTGAAGGGCGCGCGGATCACCGGCTCGCTCCACATGACGATCCAGACCGCCGTGCTGATCGAGACGCTCGTCGATCTCGGCGCCGAAGTCCGCTGGGCCTCGTGCAACATCTATTCGACCCAGGATCATGCCGCCGCCGCCATCGCTGCAGCGGGCATCCCGGTCTTCGCCGTGAAGGGTGAGACGCTGGCCGAATATTGGGATTATGTCGGCAAGATCTTCGATTGGGGTGATGAGCCCTGCAACATGATCCTCGACGACGGCGGCGACGCGACCATGTTCGCGCTGCTCGGCGCCAAGCTGGAAGCCGGCGGCACGCTCGCCGATCCGGAGAATGACGAGGAAGTCGAATTCCACCGTGCGCTGAAGGCGTTCGTCGCCGCCAAGCCCGGCTACCTCACGCAGACCGTTAAGGCGATCAAGGGCGTCTCGGAAGAGACCACCACCGGCGTTCACCGCCTCTACGAGATCGCGAAGAAGGGCGAGCTGCCTTTCCCCGCGATCAACGTCAACGACAGCGTCACCAAGTCGAAGTTCGACAACCTCTACGGCTGCAAGGAATCGCTGGTCGACGCCATCCGTCGCGCCACCGACGTCATGCTCGCCGGCAAGGTGGCCACCGTCGCCGGCTTCGGCGATGTCGGCAAGGGCTCGGCCCAGTCGCTGCGGAACGGCGGCGCCCGCGTCCTCGTCACCGAAGTTGATCCGATCTGCGCGCTCCAGGCCGCGATGGAAGGCTTCGAGGTTGTGACGATGGAAGAGGCGGTCACCCGCTCGGACATCTTCGTGACCGCGACCGGCAATGCCGACGTCATCACCGCCGAGCATATGGCGGCGATGAAGCCGATGAGCATCGTCTGCAACATCGGCCATTTCGACAGCGAAATCCAGATTGGCGGCCTCGCCAACATGAAGTGGGCTGAGATCAAGCCGCAGGTCGACGAGGTTACCTTCCCCGACGGCAAGCGCCTGATCGTGCTCGCCAAGGGCCGCCTGGTGAACCTCGGCTG